>CABHOY010000046.1 GCA_902168105.1 uncultured Flavihumibacter sp. | reverse complement strand
AAAAATCGGTAACTTTAAGTGACTTTGTAAACATGGCTCAGAGATTTTGTAATTAAAGTTACATTTCATCTCGAAGCCATGTTTCTTCTTTCAAACATAAGAACTCAAAAGTACGATACACCCTCTTGTTATTCAGGTACCTGATGGAGCTAGGTAGTCATTTAAACAATTCTCAACGCCTAATTTTACTTTTGAGTTTTCCTCTTGTTTTTTTAACCCGGCCCGAATAAGAATATAACCGTTCTTCCTATACTTTTCTTGTGGTGATCGTTTTTTCGTATTTTCATTGTCTTACCATGCCACGTTAAACACAAAAAACATGAATTCAAGGAGAACATTTATGCAGCAGGCGGGCCTGATAGCCGCCGGCGCTATGATCAACCCGTCAGGTATTTTCAGCAGAGGCCGTGAAAATACAGTTACCCGGATAGGTATCCAATTATACACGCTGCGTGAGCAGCTGGCGAAAGATGTAAAAAGTACCATCCAAAAGGTAGCCCAAACGGGTTACAGCCACGTTGAGACATTCTATGGCTATAAAGCACCTGATCAAAAAGAACAGTTCTGGGGACTGGACCCGAAAGGCCTTAAATCTCTTCTGAAAGACAATAACCTTGCTACTTACAGCGGCCATTATCAGTTAAGTGACTACCTTACCCGTGGTAACGGTAAAGATGAAGCACTGAAAGTGCAGATTGAAATTGCAAAAGATCTGGGACAAAAATACCTCGTTGTACCAGTTCCTCCCGCAGGTACCTGGGATAAACTGACTGCCGATGACTATAAATTCATGGCAGAGCAGCTGAACAAAGCCGGGGAGTTGGCACAGAAGTCTGATCTCTTAATAGGCTATCATAATCACTATTGGGAATTTCGCCAGCAACCAGACGCAAAAACTTCTGGCTATGAAATATTGCTGAACGGTACTGATAAATCACTGGTAACATTCGAACTGGATCTTTTCTGGGCCATCAAAGCGAATGTTGACCCGGTAGCCCTGTTTAAAAAACATCCTGGCAGATTCTCCATGTGGCATGTAAAAGATATTGATAAATCAGCCATAGAGAAAATTGCGGGCGGAGATGCAGATCACAAAACCGCGAAAGAAATTCTTCCGCATGTAAAATTTGCTGAAGTAGGTACCGGTGTTGTTGACTTCAGAAATATCTTTGCAAATGCGAGTGTAGCAGGAGTGAAGTATGCTTTTGTTGAACAGGACCAGATCTCTATCGATCCTTTTGAAAGCATTAAAAAGAGCTACGGCTATGTGAAGAGTAATTTGCTAAGAGGTTAATTATCCTATTTACATTTAAGATAAAGAGGGCAGATGCAACAGCATTTGCCCTCTTTGTTTGTACGGCCGTTTCCGCTAACGTAGCGCCCGCCTTTGCGTATATATCTCTTGCTCTCCCTTAAAACCCGCAATATTTACGTAGTTCCCGCAACGTGACTGAATGCGTATTTCCGCATTGGTGGCTCGTTTCGGAAGATTATTTACCTTTTATTTTGTCAAAGACGCCGTTTACCCGTTAATTATTGCCAGATAGGAACTGGCAGTTTTCTTTTCTTGTGGGATGCCCTTACTTTGCCTCCGTAATAATCTTTAACCCCCAAAATTACATATTATGAAAATCGCAATGACAGCGTTAGTCATGCTGCTGGGCGTACAAGCATTTGCCCAGGATCCTCAAAAAGAAGAAAAGGATAAACCGGAACTCCTTTATCAAAGCGTTAAAAAACCATCCATGGCTATCCCTGATGGACCCGACGGAGACGAGATCAGCAATAAGCCCATCAGCAACAGGTTAAAAACCATTACGCCCTCCAGAAGGATCATTGTGTCTAAACAAGTGATCTTTACAGAAAAGGACGCTCCGGGTATTGCTATGGCACGCAGCGGAGGCAGCTGTGCACCTCCTGTTGTAGAAGAAGGTCTGGACCCCGTATATAGCGAAGTAAAACCTCATATGCCGCTCTACCTGCCTTACAAGAGCAGCAGTGTAGGGATCTGGCAGGGATTTTACTACAATTGGGATAAAAACAATGACGGTAGCAAAGACATACACCGTGCAATAGATTACGGTAAAACTTCTGTAGATGCTAACGAAGATCCTACCTTTGGTGTGTATGCCATCGCTCCGGGAAAGGTTATCGATGTATATTGGTCAAATGGTGGCGGCAATATTGTGGTTATCGAACATACAGCTCCTGACGGATATAAATACCGTAGCCGTTGTCTTCATCTCCGCAACGGATACGATAATGACAGATCTCTGGCAAAAAACTCTCCAACCGCTAAGTATAAGGCATTTGCGAAAAATGGCACCACTAGTAATCTATGCTGGGGAACCAATAGTCAGACTATTAAAGTGAAAAAAGATGACTATGTACAGGCAGGACAATTCCTGGCTTATTCAGGTAATACCGGTTCAGGTGGTATCGGCGTGATCCTTAATGAAGACGGTACGCTGACCAATGCAAATACAAAGTCATTCAATGTACACCTCCACTTTGAAACGAGCGTACAGGATACACGTAGTGGTCATAGCGGAGAATGGGTAAATATAGACCCATATGGCACATATAACCACAGCGGTGTGAGTTGTTATGATCTGGAATCAACAACGCCTTATGCACGTTTGTTTGCACCGTTTTATCCGAGCTTCCACAACGTACCACTGAACATCGTGAATAAATTCTGGTCATATTACACAGGCATGGGTATGGCATTGCAGACAGTAAGCGTTGACCGTAATGGCAGTGATCTGTATGCAGCTGGTTCATTCCAGTGGGGATTGTCAGGTGAATGGTATACCCATTTCTATATGACAGGGTCCGCTTATCAGACTTATTTTAATACCTATAGTGCAAAGAACATGCGCCCTCGCCAGATATCAGTAACGAAAGACGGTAGTGGAAATCCCCGTTTCTCTGTGATATGGGAAAAGAACCCTGGAGGTCAATCGTCTTATGCTGTACATAATGCGGATGATGCTGCTTTCAATAGCGCCTGGAAAACATATGTTACCACTAAGAAATGGCATGTGCAGGAACACGTTGACTACACAGTGAGCGGTAAAAGGCTGCATGCGGCGGTTTTCATAAACAAACCGAATGATAATGGGTTCTATCTCTACTATGGTATGAATTCATCTGATTTCAATAATAAATTCAATGAATTATATCCTAACTGGGAGTTGAAAAGCATCTGTGTGAACGGCAGTCAGGTAGGAGGGGTATGGCGTCCTAAAAAGAACAACTATGCCGCTTATTATGGCATGACGTCAGCAGATTACCAATCCAAGTTTAACCAGTTTTCATCCCAGGGATTACGTCTGGTAAAGGTGCAGAACTATGATGACAACGAGCGCTTCAGTGCTGTATGGGGTAAGTAAACTGATGATCAGGTCAGACTTATCACCTGACTAAAAACAGATAATGTCAGGCATGACCAGTGCAAAGCGCAATCCCAGTGAGGATGGCCAATGCAAGACACCAACAACATAAGAAGACGCCCCTTATAATCATGCGATAGCAGAAGTGGCGATTTGAAAGACAATAACATAAAGGCGCCGCCCGGTTAATGGCTGGTCCCGAAAGTTGAAACACTTTTTGGACGAATGCCATAGAATCAGGGCGGCGTCTTCTTTTCTTCTTACCTTTTTATTTTGTATTGCTGAGAATAACTCGTTTCGGCATGCCACTTATTAGCCGTTGACACGGCCTCCAGCCATAGACCTACCTGTATTTTTGTTTTTTACAGATATCGGGCCTGCGTTTCTTTCAAGCAATACTTCCAGTGAATAGAACCGGCTTTCCGATTGAATCTCCATTGCGATGAGCTTCTGTTCGACGTCGATCTGCCTTGATTCAATCATAACAACTTTTTTCTCTATAACGATTACCTTTTCTCCAAGCAACCTAAATTCGGTTGTTGTCTCTTTCCTGAATTCGTTCAGGTTCGTCTCAAGTGAGTCGACCCTTCCAGTAAGTGCACCAAATTTTACTTCGAGCGCTCCAACGCTTGCTTCGAGTGATCCCGTCCTTACTTCGAGTGCTACCATCCTTACTTCGAGTGCTCCAACGCTTGCTTCGAGTGATCCCATCCTTATTTCGAGTGCTCCAACGCTTGCTTCGAGTGCTACCATCCTTACTTCGAGTGCTCCAACGCTTGCTTCGAGTGCTCCCATTCTTACCTCGAGTGCTCCAACGCTTGCTTCGAGTGCTCCCATTCTTACTTCGAGCGATTCGACTCTTGCCTCTAGTGATCCTATTCTTACTTCGAGTGCTCCTACTCTTACCTCGAGTGATTCGATTCTTACTTCGAGTGATTCGACCTTTGCCTCCAGTGCTCCGACCCTGACTTCGAGCGCGTCAACTCTTTCAATGAGAAGATCTACCTTTTTGTGAAGGATTGTTACCTCCGCCTTTAAATCAAATACTGCGCTTAAGATTTGTTGTGCCACATCAGCATCAATTGTAAATGTTGTCATAAAAAGAGTATTTTATTATAAGTAAATGGTTAGGAAATATGTGTAATGCTAATTGGTGTCTTAATTCCCCGATTTTATATCCAATTGGTCGTTGCTTACGAATACATTATCGACGCGGCAATCATAGGAAAATGAATACGCGAGTTTATTTATTGAACGTTAATAGACCAGACCTCGAACATGTTATATGCTATTTGCCCGGAAAATGAGTCTCCTTTGAGCTCCATCCATCGATGGGCGGATTAACTTTAGTCATGTTATAGCCCATTACAAGAAGCTAAGTCGCTTACCCGGAAAACAAGTCGCCTCCCGCCCAAAGCAATACGCAAGGCAGATCAAAATCAAACCTATACGCAGGACAGACAATAGGCCTCCCGCCCAAAGCAATACGCAAGGCAGATCAAAATCAAACCTATATACAGGACAGACAATAGGCCTCCCGCCCAAAGCAATACGCAAGGCAGACCAAGATCAAACCTATACGCAGGACAGACAATAGGCCTCCCGCCCAAAGCAATACGCAAGGCAGATCAAAATCAAGCCTATATACAGGACTGACAATAGGCTTCCTGCTCAAAGCAATACGCAAAGAAGATCAAATCGAACCTATATACAAGACAGGTAATAAGCTTCCTGCCCATTCATCTAATGACAAACAGACACTATGACAATATTCATTTTCCGATTACGATAATGCCAGCAAAGAACTTATTGCGGCGATGTATATTTTGGATAGCTTACAAACAATTCAATTGGAGCATCTACCCCGGGCGGGTAATAATGCCATTTTACGTGTTTAAAATTGACATGCTACCCCGATGACAATTGATCTGAAAAAATAATCTTCCTTAAAAGAATTGATGTACCTTCTTTACATTGATATTTGTTGGTCATCCTAAAACAGTTTTTCTACGTGAAAAATGATTGGCCCCGGATCAGGAAGCAGTATCTCTGTCTAATCTAGAAATAAACAGAGACACTACTATTATATCCTTATCTCTTCTGTATCAAACAATGGCTTTAATACACTCAAAAGTATTAAACACTTTTCGTTTTTTCCTTATTCATTTTGTTCATTCTAATATTCACAGCCACTCCTCCAGCCAGTAATAATAACATCACGATATAACTTGTCATTGATAGTTTAATTCCACTGTAATAAGATGATGGCTCAAACTTAAAAGTGATCGTGTGTTTGCCCGCCGGTACTGACATTCCACGTAATGCATAGTCTGCACGACAATAAGGCACAGGCGCTCCATCAATGAACGCGTTCCATCCCTGTTCATAATAAACTTCTGAAAACACCGCAAATTGTTGCGTGCTGCTAACTGCATTATAACTGATCTCATTCAGGTTGTTTGCAATCAAACTGATAGTAGCAGTTGAATCGTACGCCGCAATTTCTTTAACCACAGGTTTATAACGTTGATCTATTACCACCGTATCCTTTGTATCAAGATTGTCCAGTGCTTTCATCTCCGCATCAGCATTTGGCGCCCACAGAATGTGCTTTACAAACCAGGCGTTACCCAACGCATCCGGATTTCTTTGTACTACCGGCTGCCCGTCTTGGCCGGGTACGATCACATATTTTGTATTCAGCATATTAAGCACACGAATATTATTATGACTGATCTGCCTTTCAATAAGATCAGCATATAGTTGCAGTTTTGCCGCATGATAGCCTCCCACACTCTTATGGAAATAAGATGTCATCGCATCATCGAATGGCGATGCTGTCAGATTAAATACTCTATAGTAAGGGTCTTTGTCCTGCAATATCTGCTGATCTGATGCTGAAGCCTGGAACGGCTGACTGTAACTGTTTTCATCCATAAAACTTTCCTCATTCAGATAGCGCTTGTCAACCTGAACAAGATCTATCACGATCAGTAACGATATACCTGCCAGCAGCCATGTAGCATTGAAACGGTTCTTGAGGAATAGCCACAACAGCACGAATGCAATACCGCAAAAAAGGATGGTCCGCAATACGTCATTATGATACAGGTCTTGTCTGTCGGCATAAAGGGCCGTCATCAGTTCATCGGCCAGTTGTGTATTACCCTGGCCCATTTGCACCAGCTTTGAGTGAAATACATCATCTCCGCCGGGATTGTCCGCACTATTGGTCGCATTGGTATACCTGAAATTAAATGACGCTGTATAGATCAACAGCAATACGCCCGCCACAATCATTCCTGTCCATTTCAGCTTCTTTTGCAATTCCTCACGCGATAACCGACCGCTGATCAGCTCCTGCAAGGTAAGTGCCGCAAGTACGGCAAACGAAAGCTGCGGAATGATCAATGCCTGCGATGGCGCCCGGAATTTGTTATATAACGGGAAGTGGTCGAACATGAAATAGTTGAATGCTGCGAAATTGCTGCCCCATGCCAGCAGAATGCCTAATACGCTTATTGCGAGCAGCCACCATTTATGCCATGAGCGGATGATAAAAAGTCCCAGCAACACCAGCAAACAGATCACGGCACCCATATATACCGGTCCGGAAGTACCAAGAACAGATTGGTCGCCCCAATAGAGATTCCAGTGTCTCGTCATTTGCTGTACCTGCACCTCCGGCACGCCCAACGACGCCAACTTTTTATATGTCTCAGAGTCCTCGTTCAACGAACCGGAAGAACTACCTCCATAGATATCAGGTACCAGCATGGTAAATGTTTCAAACTTACCGTAACTCCAACGGAAGGCATATTCTCTGTCTAATCCTCCTTTACTTTTATCTTCCGATGTCCCTGGAAGCGGCGTCAGTTCTGATACACCCCCTCGCGTACTTTCTTTGGAATATTCATAAGTCGTCCATAAAGACACCGCATTTGACCCTAGCGAAAGTACTACCGCCAGCACGGTTAGCAGACCACTGATAATCAGATGCCTGTATTCCTTTTCTAGAATACAGTATACCGCGTATGTAATTGCAATAACTGCCAGTATCAGGAAGAAGTAATAAGTGATCTGCAGGTGATTGGCGCCCACCAGGTAGGTGAGGAACAGCGCCATTATGCCTGTTCCAAGCAGGTATTTCCTGCGCATGATCAGCACAAATCCCGCTATTACAGCAGGCAGATAGGCCATCGCAAGCATCTTTGTTTCGTGGCCGGTTACTATGATGATAGGCGAATAACTTGCATAGGTATATGCCACCGCTCCCGCAAATCCTATCCAGGGATTTGTTCCGAGTACAATGCATAACAGGTAAAAACATAACGCGGACAGAAACAGCACATTGACCGGCTTGGGTAGTCCAAACGTCAGGATAGCTGGAATGTAGTTTGCAAAATTATATGGCGTTTCCATCGCTATCTGATAGGTGGGCATGCCTCCGAACATACTCGTCGTCCATAACGGTGTAATGCCATGTGCTTCTTTGAACTGCATGGCTTCTCTGGCCATCGCCTGCCATTGCACGTTATCGCTCTGGCTAAGTATTTTCCCGTTCAGGGCTGGTTTGCAGTAGATAATGCTGAGTATCAGCAATGCAAGTATTGCAACGGCATGCGGTAGTAAAGATCTCAAACGGGTCGTCATAAAATGTGCTTGTAATTCGGCAGTAAAATACAGAGAGTGTCTAAACTGCAAAGGAGCCCGATGTCGATACCGGACTCCTTTACTTATACGTTGAAGGATGTACTATTTCTCTTCATCCTTATCCTTTGGTTTATCTTTTTCGATATTGCAGATATGTACTTTCGCAATACGATGCTGGTCCATTTTTATCACCTCCAGTTTCAGGTTCCTCCAGTTGATGCTATCGCCTGTTGTGGGGATCTTGCCCATTCTGTCCAGTATAAATCCTCCCAGCGTCACAAAGTTCGCGATGTTCACTTTAGTAGGATCTGCATCTATACCCATCAGTTCCAGGAATTCAACAAACGGCAACTGCCCGTCCACCAGCATACTGCCGTCATCATTACGAAGTACCTCATACTCGAATTCGTTCGTTTCGGATATGTTTCCTACCAGTGCATCCACAATGTCATTGATGGTCACCAGGCCTTTAATCGACCCGAATTCATCCACAACCATCGCCTGGTAGATCCTTTCCCTTTTGAACAGTTCCAGCAGCTGATAGGTACGGTTATGTACTGTTACCACCAGCAGTTTACGGCTGATAGTTTCAAGGTTATTGACTACCCCGTTAAAATTATCGCTGAGCAGGTCTTTGGAATACACGAAACCTGTAGTATGGTCCAGATCCCCTTTCGCCAACGGGTACACGGTATGCTTCTGCGTCAGGATCTTGGCCTTGTTTACTTCCGGATCATCTGTAACGTCCAGCCATACTACCTCATTACGAGGCGTCATTAGGGCAGATACCTGCCGGTCGCCCAGGTTGAATACGTTTTGGATCAGCGCTTTTTCAGTTTCTTCAATTACGCCTCCCTGGTGGCTTTCAGCTATGATCACCCGGAGTTCTTCTTCCGTATGGATATCTTCATGCTCATGTACCGGACGAATACCTACCATTCGTAGTATCACGTTGGCAAGACCGTTCAGTATCCAAATGAAAGGCCTGAATACGGCATAGAATAATTTCAGTGGTATTGCAACGGTGAAAGTGGTAGGCACTGGTTTTCGTATAGCCAGCGACTTAGGCGCAAGTTCTCCGAATACGATGTGTAAGATCGTAATACTAAGGAATGCAAAAGGAACGGCTATTTTATGCGCCACAGCCTCCTGCAGATTAATATTAAGTGCGTGGAAAAGATTTAATATCAATGTGGTGGTCACTTTTTCTCCAACCCAGCCCAATCCAAGTGATGCAAGCGTAATACCCAGCTGCGTGGCCGCAAGATAACCGTCAAGGTTATTAACAATACTTTTGGCCACCTCCGTGACTGTCTTACTTCGCCCGGAGTTGACTTCTATCTGCGAGGACCGGACTTTCACGATCGCAAATTCTGCTGCCACAAAAAAACCGTTCAGCAGTACCAGGAAGATGGTGAAAAATATGTCTAACGTCATGTATGATGTGTCTTAATTTATACTAAGGATTCTTAAGATAATACTAATTTGCCTTTTTAGGTCTATGCAGATCTCCCCAATCGGAAATGATCTGCAACATATGTTTCATTGATTCTCCGTCATTTGTAAGCTCATATTCCACTCTTGGAGGTACTTCCGCATACACCAGCCGTTTGATCAGCCCGTCTTTTTCCAGCTCCCTCAATTGCAGTACAAGAATACGTTCAGATACGTCCGGAATACTCTTTTTCAGTTCACTATATCTCAATTTGCCGCCAAGTAATGTCCAGAGAATGGTTGGTTTCCATCTTCCCCCGATCAGATCGAGTGTATAAGCCATCCCGCAATTTACGTGTATCTTATTCCTGTTCAAGGTATTAGTTGAGCTATCCTTTCTCATTACTTACATTTTTGTCAGTACTTAATAATCTTGTCAGTACCTGTAAAATTAACGCTACCACTTTACTTTTACAAACAATTAAGAAAAATAGTTATTATGAAACATCTTGAAAACAAGGTCGCATTGGTGACCGGTGGTAGCCGCGGAATGGGTGCCGCCATCGTAAAGCAACTCGCTGAAGCAGGTGCGAAAGTAGCTTTTACATATGTACGTTCTGCCGGAAAAGCCCGGGAACTGGCCGCTGACATTAGCGATGCAACGGGACAAACCGTTATTGCCCTGGCGGCCGACAGCGCCTCTCATACCGCTGTAACAGCTGCCGTGGAGGAAGTAGTAAGCGCTCTTGGAGGAATAGACATCCTGGTGAACAATGCCGGTATCTATGAAAAAAAGCCACTGGAAGAGCAAACGGCGGCAGACTATGATGAAATGATGGATATAAATGTAAAAGCCGTATTTGTGGCCTCGATCGCAGCTATGAAACATATGACGGAAGGAGGGAGGATCATCAGCATCGGCAGTAATATGGCCGATCGTGTGGCCGGTCCCGGTGCCACCCTCTATGCGATGAGCAAATCTGCTTTGATCGGATTCACCAAAGGTTTGTCCCGCGAACTTGGGCCGAAAGGCATTACGGTTAACCTGGTACAGCCCGGTCCTACCGATACAGATATGAACCCCGCCGTTGGCGCGCATGCCGATAGGGCCCGTTCCATGATGGCCTTGCAGCATTATGGCGATGCGGCCGATATCGCCAGCCTGGTTACCTTCCTGGCAAGTCCCCGTAGCGGTTTCATTACAGGCGCTTCACTGACTATTGACGGCGGATTTAATGCCTGATAACAAAAAAGAAGTGATCACTAACATGACATTAACTGTCATCAGGTTAGTGATCACTTCTTTGTTCAAAATGTATCTTAGATAAATAACATCAGCCCTAATGCTATCAATGCAGGTAATGCCTGTACGAAGAAGATGCGCTTACCGGCCGTCAATGCTCCATAAATGCCTGCTACTGCAATGCAGATCAGGAAGAAAGCGGCGATTTTCAATGACCATTCATAATCATCAATAAAGAACGACCAGATCAGCCCTGCAGCCAGGAATCCATTGTAAAGGCCCTGATTGGCGGCCAGTGTTTTAGTTGGTTGAAAGAGGTGTGCCGGTAGTTGCTTAAAGACCCGGGGCGCCCGTGTAGTCCAGGCAAACATCTCCAGCCATAGGATATAAAGGTGCTCAAGGGCGCAAAAGCCAATGAGAAATTTAATTAAGAGCAACATAAGTAGTAATTTAGAGTAGGTTTTCGATGGACTAAGATATAATAATTCCACGTGCATGCTGGCCTATGTTAGAAAAAGTATCTTAATGATACTGATCAGCTGTTGCTGTACAACACTTTTGATAGCCCAAAACCTGGTGCTAAACGCCTCTTTCGAAGATGTAAATATCTGTACGGAATATACAGCACCCTGTGCCCCGTCTGCCTGGCTCTCTGTAGCCCCAGAGGCTGCCAGGATGAAATATCTGTGCAATGGCGCCGCCCTTCAGGGGCAACACTATGTTACCTTGCTCCAGGAAGGTCGTGACAACCCCGATACCAGGGTGTATATACAGACACGCCTGTCATGCCCCCTTGAAAAAGGCCGCGCTTACCGGATACGGATCTACATGAACACAGACAATTATCCCCTTCGTGCCGGTATCCGCTTCGATACAGCTTTCCTTTTTACAGAAAGCGCGGTCTGCCTGACATCTCCGGCCAGTATAGAACTGGTTGAAAATGATGTGCAGAAGAAATTGTTCCGCCTTAATCAGCCCTGGTACATACTGGAAAAGACCTATGTGGCGACTAACACCGCCACACATCTGCTGGTCGGCAATTTCAGACCTCCACATCAGAAAAGCGGCGGAGGTTATAAGAACGCGCAGCTACTCATTGACAGTATCAGTGTGACCCCGGTAGATGGTCAGCAGGTTTGCCCGGGACAAGACAGTACCCTTCATCACCTTTATGCTGAACGCCACCGGCACACAATCCCTGAAAAGTATATGCCCCCCGGCAGCCTTATTCATCATCTGAACGGCCCCTCCGGTTGTGATACCATCATTCTGAAAGATGACCTGTTCACGGCCGACAGAAACAGTTTGAATATCCGTTATAAACAACAGATCGATGACGCTTTGAAGGATTACCGGAGCGATAAACGTACCCGTATACTCCTCGTTGGCCACGCGTGGCAAACAGCCTCGGACGAATTCAATAAGATCATCTCGGCAGACAGGGCTAAAGCAGTAGCCAACTACCTTGTCTACAACGAAGGCTACAGCTTTGAAGATTTCGATGTGCAGGGCGTTGGTAAGAAATATCCGCGATATGACACTACAGGGAATGCGGCCGGCGATAATAATCGTGTGGAGATGATCATTTGCCGTCCTCCCGTTACGAAAGATACCCTTCGTCCACAACCGCTAGCCCATCGTCCAGATACGCTTATTATTCCGGATATTCTGTTTAAATTCAACAGCAGCGAATTGAATACGGCGTTTTACGGCTCGCTGGACAGTCTGATGAAGAAAATACCCCGCGACGGGAGTATACAATTGCAGGTGAGCGGACATACAGACAATGCCGGTACTACTGCCTACAACAATACATTGTCGATCAAACGTGCAAACGCAGTAGCTCATTACATGCAGGAACATGGTTTGGGGAACGATATCCGGCAGATCAACGGTGCAGGCGAAAGCCAGCCTATTGCCAATAATCAGTCTGCTGAAGGAAGAAGAAAGAACCGCCGTGTAGAGATCATTATTTTTTATAGTCCTGATTGAACCCGTTCCTTGAAATCCCGGTGATGTTTGTGTCCTGTTTCCACTCCCACGCTCACATTTACCGACAATCAGATTATAATTAAAATCATATGTTGAATTCTTGCAAAAGAACTATTGATTTTATATTTTGTCACATTAGGAATATAAAACTGCTTGTTTTAACCAGGAAAAAAATCAAAATCTAATAAGGCAATTTGCTTATGTCGATGACACCCTAAGTTCGTAAGAATTAAAGGAAGCTATTTATAGTATCTATTGGACAAAACCATGCTGTACAAAAGGGACAGCCAGAATATCTCATGCTTTTTCACATCACTTATTTTAAACTTAACAGCTTATGAAATTTTTTACAGGGCTGACATTGGCCATGCTATTGGCTGTCTGTTCTCCCGCATTTGCCCAAAAGGGGAAGCTTGTGCGTGGACAGGTTGTTGCCGGAGAAAACGGGCAAGCGCTCGAGAGAGTGGCCGTACTGGAAAAAGGTACGCAGAACCACGTCTATACCGGCGCTACGGGCAATTATGCCATCACGTTAAGTGGTGACAATGCCACATTGATCTTTTCTTACATAGGCTATGGAACGCAGCAACTGCCCGTGGGTAGCGGTGAAACGCTCAACGTTACAATGCAGTCTTCACAGAAAGACCTGAGTGAGGTCGTGGTGACCGCCTTTGGTGTAAAGAAAGAGAAACGTGCATTGGGTTATACGATCCAACAGGTCGAAAGCAAAGACCTGAACGTAAACCACCAGTCCAATGTGGTGAACGCGCTGCAGGGTAAGGTGGCCGGTGTACAGATCTCCAGCGCTGGTGGCGGCCCAGGTCAGGGCTCCCGTATCATTATCAGGGGTATCAATTCCATTGCCAGCGAAAGGAATAGCCAGCCACTGTTCATTGTAGACGGAGTAGAGATCGATAACAGCACCTATACTACCGGTGACGCAGAAACGAGAGGCATGAGTAACCGCGCCAGTGATATCAATCCTGACGATATTGAAAGTGTATCCGTATTAAGAGGCGGAGCAGCTACTGCGTTGTATGGTATCCGCGCAGCGAATGGTGCAATCCTTATTACAACCAAATCAGGTAAAGCCGGAAAGCTGACAGTAAGTTATAGCGGAATGTATGGTTTTGATAAGGTGAATAAAACACCCGAGATACAATCAAAATTTTCACAGGGATACCTGGGAGTATATGACGCCGCCAGCTTCTGGCCGACATTTGGCCCTACTGTAGAAGAGGCGAAAAAGCTGGATAATACGCATCCTGACAAGCTATATGATAATTACAAGCAAGCTTTCAGGACAGGTACACAAACACGTCATACGGTAAATATGACCGGTGGTTCAGAAAGAGCCCAGCTAATGGGATCTATGTCATACTTTGACCAGGACGGCGTCATTCCGTTCAGCGATTATACCAGTTATAACGCCCGTATTAACGCTCAGTTCAAGATCAGTGATAAGATCAGTGCAGGAGCCTCCCTTAACTATATTAATTCAGGTGGTAACAGGGTGAACTCAGACAGGTATGGAGAGCAGATCATTTACTGGTCGCCCCGCTGGAATATGAAGGACTATGTAAAACCTGACGGCACACAGCAAACCTACAGTTCAGGTACCAACAATCCTATTTATACACTATCGACCAATAAGTTCAGGGATAATGTGAACCGTACTATCGCCAGTACTTTCATTACCTACAAACCGCTGCAATGGTTGAATTTTTCCTACCGCATCGGGAACGATTTCTATACGGACGGAAGAACGCATCAGGCGCCAGGGCCAAAGGGTTTAGTAGGAGAGGCGCCTAACCTGGACGACAACGAATACGGTTTCATCAGCGAATATAATCTGCGCAGCCGTAGCCTGACATCCACCTTCCTGGCCAATATCTCTCATACGTTCAAAGAGAAGTATTCCATTGATCTGAAATTAGGGCATGACCTCCGGGATCAGCGTGTCAGAAGGAGCAGTGTAATGGGGGATACGCTTGTGGTGCCAGATCTCTTTTTATTAGGAAATGCGAAACGTATCACTGCGGATTCTTATATCCTTGACTACAGGAACTACGGCTACTTTGCCGACCTGACATTGGGACTGAATAATTACCTGTTCCTCGAACTGACAGGCAGGAATGACCTGACCACTACTTTATCGAAGTCGAACCGCAGCTATTTTTATCCATCCGTGAGTGTTAGCTATGTGTTCAGTGATCAATTTAAATTGCCCAATTGGTGGAGTTATGGTAAGGCAAAGATGTCGTATGCAAAAATTGGTAAAGATGGAGATGCTTATGCCATCACCAATGGTTTTGAAACCGGGCTCCAGATAGGTTCTACAGTACCTTTCTATCAAAGCAGGACTTTAGGAAACCCTGGTCTTCGTCCTGAATTTACCCAGACATTGGAAGCGGGTACTGAACTAAGGTTCCTTGAGAACAGGCTTGGCGTTGAAGTGACCGTTTACCAACAGAAAAGTAAAGACCTGCTGGTACCCGTGGATGTTTCACCTACTACAGGTTTTGATAAGGCATATGTTAATGCCGGCGAGATCAATAACAAAGGCCTGGAAATTACCTTATCTGCAATGCCAGTACATACCAAAGATTTCAGTTGGGACTTCCGCGTAAACTTTTCAACGAACAGGAACAGGGTTGAAAAACTGAATGAGGGCCTGGGACAGATCGCTCTTTCCACACAGTTCGGTTATCTCAGTTCCAGCGTAACGACGAAACTGGTACCGGGACAGGCTTATGGGGCATTGTATGGAAGGACCTATAAACGTTACTATGGTAATGAGGTAGACGATAAGATTACACTACGCAAGGACCTGCCGCTGCTGATCGGTGCAAATGGTTTCCCGGTACTTGACGACGCGTCTAACCAGCGTTATCTGGGCAACAGTTTACCTAAATGGATCGGTAGTACGACGCAGACCTTCCGTTACAAACAGCTGTCGTTATCGCTGTTGCTGGATGTACGCAGGGGTAATTATAAATTCAACCAGCTGTCCAACTTCCTGGCTGCATTCGGAGAATCTAAAGAGACGGAGAACCGCGACCAGACCATCGTTTTCAATGGTGTGCTGGCGGATGGATCGGCTAATACGAAGCCCGTTTACCTCGGACAGGCCGTCGGCCCTGACGGTGTAGACTACGGCGCTGGTTTTTATAGGAACTATTACAGGGGAAATAGTGAGGCCTTCCTGGAAGATGCTTCCTGGGTGAGACTGCGGTCGGCGTCATTGTCTTATACATTGCCGGGGCACTGGCTGAGTGGTTCGAAGACCATTAGCGGAGCAACCGTTTCGTTTACAGGGAACAATCTCTGGCTGAATACAAAATATACCGGCTTTGACCCTGAAACAAGTTCTTCTTCTACCGGTAATAATGCGTCGGATGCTTTCTCCGGATTCACTTATCCGGCTACACGCAGTTTCCTGTTTAGCTTAAACGTTCAATTCTAAAACAGCCATCAATGAAACGTACACATCGCAAAATATATACAGTGGCTTTGGCGGCAGGATTGCTGTTCTCCCTGGCTGCATGTGAGAAAGGGTACCTGGATGCGAATCAGACGAACCCCAATCAGACAGAAAATCCGCCTATTAACGGACTGCTGGCAGGAGCTACCTACCAGTCGGCCATTAATGTTTTTTCTGCCGGAAATATTACCTCTTACTATGTACAGCAACTTGCATCGCCTAATACCGGTAGCGGGTCTGATGTTTATGATAATGTGGACAGGAGTGCAACCTGGCGGGCTATTTACCTGAACGTGACCGACATCCGTCAGATGAAAAAACTGGCCCTGGAGCGTAATGCTTATGAGCACCTGGCAGTAGCTGACATCCTGGAGGCATTCAATATGAGTATGCTGACAGATCTTTTTGGAAATGCCCCTTACCGTGAGGCATGGTCGCAAGGCCTTAACCTGAAACCGGGATACGATTCCGCAAGAATGATCTACGACAGTTGCCTGTCCCTGATAGATCAGGGCGTGGCGGCCATGAACCTACCAGATCCGCAGGTGACCCTGGACGCCAGCAACGACCTTATTCACGGTGCAAAAAAGGAAGCCTGGATCAAAACGGCGTATGCCCTGAAAGCCCGCCTGCTGAACAGGAAAAGCAAGCTGCCTGACTATGACCCTGCAGCCGTTCTGTCGGCCCTGGGAAATGCCTATGCCAGCAATGCCGATGATGCACAGGTTACCCGTTTCGAAAGCCTGAGCTCCTGGAATGGAGTGGCAAAAAATAACGCCAGTGGCTCGCTGGATGGATGGTTAAGCGCCACCTTCGTAGATGCTCTGGATGGTACTACTTTCGGAGTTTTTGATCCCCGTTTACCCCTCATAACCGACACAACCCGTTTCGGCGATTACAGGGGTACGGTGAACGGTGTGGGACGTACCGGTTCGGGTACCGATAACTCAGCATGTGCATTATCGCCAAATGGGGCCTATTCCCGGGGCGGTGCACCCTTATTGATGCTAACCTTCGCCGAGATGAAATTCATCGAAGCAGAGGCTTCTTTTGCCTCAGATAAGGCCAGATCTTACCAGGCATACCTCGATGGCATCGCCGCCAACATGGATAAGGTTGGGGTTGCTACAACTGATAAACAGGCGTATCTCAGTAATCCAGTCGTTGCCGTTGGAGTAGCTGCATTTACTAAAGACCTGATCTTCAAGGAAAAATACGTGGCTACCTTCCTGCAACCGGAAACCTGGACCGATGCCCGTCGTTTCGACTACAAATACAAAGACTTTATCCTGCCGAGGAATGCCCAGTTGACCACTTTCATCAGAAGGGTCGGATACCCTACATCAGAAACCAGCCGGAATCCTGAAAATGTGCCGGCGGTTGGCTCGCTGGCCGATCATCTGTGGTGGGACAGATAAGGCAGCAGATCGCCTCTGATCCGCCTGATCTTCGCTACAGTAGTACTTCGGCTATCCTTATCCTCCCTTTATCTTCCCTTCAGAAGGGAGGATAAAGGGAGGATAAGGATAGCCGAAGTACTACTGTAGCGAATCTGAACCGCTTAATAACCCTGGATACATCCAGGATATAACTTTCATATAACGTTCATGATCTTCCGTTCATCTTCCGTTCCGAACGGAAGATGAACGGAAGATCATGAACGTTATATGAAAGCTGTATGCAACCTATATCAAGGAAATATGTCCTGTTTATCCGCGTAGCGTATATCATCAAACAGTACTTTGCACATTATGCATCATGTGCAAAGCATGTCTCCGCAGGTAAGAATTAATAAGATAAATGGAATTAATGTGGAAGGTATCATGCAGATAACTTTTTGTCGGCGCTATCGGCCTGGCTGAGCGGGAAACTGGCATAAAAGGTAGTTCCCTTACCAGGAGCGCTCTCGAACCAGAGCTCGCCCTGTTGCAGCGCCAGTAGTTCTTTGCATAGTACCAGGCCCAGGCCTATACCTTTTTCGTTATTCGTGCCAAAGGTGGATTGGGTTTTAAGGGAGAAGATCTCGTCCTGCTGACTGGGATCAATTCCGATCCCGTTATCGGCGACGAGAAGGTTACAATTATTCTCGTTTAGCTGAACGCCGATATCGATCTGTCCGCCGGAAGGAGTGAACTTTATAGCATTGTTGATGAGGTTACGAACAACCAGCTCAAGCATATTATGATCGGCAGTAATGAAAATAGCGGGATCAACACGGGACACGATAGTGACAGATTTTTTATCCGCCAGCATTCGTTGTATAGACAAGACACGTTCAACTGCCTCATAGACATTTTCCGATGACAATCTGACCCCTTTTCCGTCCATCTGCAATTTTGACCATGTCAGCAGGTTCGTCAGTAGATTGGAAGTATTCTTAGTCAACGTCAGCAGTTCATCCCCCAGCATCTTCTTTTCTTCTTCCTCCAGCTCATATTCGGCAATAAGGTGCAGGGTAGTGATAATTGAATTGAGAGGACTCTGCAGGTCGTGCGCAATGATGGAGAATAGCTTGTCCTTTTTCTGGTTCAACTGTTCAAGATTGATATTCTGCATGTCAATCTTGTTGGCACGTTCTTCCGCAATTTGTTTCTCTCTTTCGTAATTCTTTCTTAGGTAATTAGTAATCAGGTAGATACATGTCAAAGTAACTATATAGCTGGAAAGAATATCAATGTAGCGATCAGATGCATTCCTGTAGCTGTCAGTGATCCAGGTAGGGTCAAAGTATTCTTTTGTAAGCAGAATTACCGGAAGCAGCAGATGTAACAGGGCCCAGATCCAGTGTTTAGCACGTGAACTGAATGCGATCAGGAGGTTGAAGGTCAGGAAGAAGAGCAGGAGAGCAGGACCATGGCTACCCGAGTTGAGGTAAAAGGTAGCGATCAGGGTAATATAACTGACTATTACATAGGCCAGCATACTGGCATGGTAGACACGCTTATAACGGGATAGATAGAAGAACAGGACCTGTAATGCCAGTAGTGTGGCGACCAGCACCCATATGGCAGTTAATCCCAGCCACATATTGAACGGTAACAGCACCGACAGCAAGACCATGGTCACAACGCTGACAGAGTTAAATGCCCGGTTCTCAAGCGAGAACGTAGCACGATCTCCTACAAGTTCTTCCCATACGTCGGCTAGTTTACGTACAAATTTATCCAAATGCTGGTTTTTATTAGAGTAAATGCTGATTATTAGATAAGTTACGCAAAGTTCATAGATTAAAAGCGAATATTTATAACACATACATGTTATAACGTTTATATAACAAAAACTGGAATGATCTTAGCCCATTCTGCAGTAAATCAATTTTTATGAGAAGTGTACAATGTAAAGGCATAGCGGCTATCATGTTTGTTATGATGCTGTTTACCAATTATTTATACGCGCAGAAGAAAACAAACGATAAACAGGCCGCAATAGAAAGAATGATCACCGCCCGCAATTATGTATTTAAAGCCGAAACAGTTTTACCAGCCAGTCCGACGATCAACAGACAGTTGACGTCTGATTATGACGTAAAGGTATCTCCTGATACGGTTATCAGTTTCCTGCCTTATTTCGGCCGGGCCTTTAATGCACCGATGGACCCTACCAAAGGAGGAATCCAGTTTACATCGACAAAGTTTGAATATACCCAAACAGCCAGAAAAAAAGGAGGTTGGGATATTGCCATCAAACCACAGGATACCCAGGACGCAAGATTATTATCATTCAGTATTTCCGAGAATGGATATGCATCATTACAGGTGATCAGCAATAACAGGCAGCCCATTACTTTCAACGGATATATCACCGAAAAGAAAACTAAAAAATAAGTTAAAATTCCGCTAAACGTCTTCCGGATCTGGCATAGAGGAACGGTTGTTGTTTTATATCTACTGAACTAAAATTTTTAACTATGTCAAAGAACAGTAGAGAAGGCGTTAAGCATGCAATCCAGGAATTAGCGATCGGTAACTATAGAAGTTATCCTGAAGATTACGGTGTAACAAAGGATACAGCTGCCAATGTGCAATCTTTGGCCAGGGGATATTGGGATAGTCGCGAGGGCAAGGAAGTACAGCGTGATGAAAAATTAGGCATCAACCTGGATGATTACAGGCAATGGACGCAGGAAGCGTTTGCAGAGTTCATGAAGAATAATGAATACTCATTAAGTTAGGATAGAACTTTTGCACGAAGACGCATTAGTTAGCTGCGGATAATACTATTAATGATAGTGTTATCCGCAGTTTTTTTTACTTATCTTTAGAAAAACCGCAATTTTCTCCCGTTATGAAAACAAATACCGCCAGTCGTACAGCGCAGTATATGGCGCTGTTCCGTGCTTTGGAGACAAATCGTCCATCCGGAAAAAGACTGTTCACTGACCCTTATGCCGTTTCTTTTCTTACTGCAGGATTTAAATTTGTCACCCAGTTATCAGTTATTCCCTTTATCCGGAGCCTGGTATATCGTATTATCCGGCGAAAGATCCCAGGCGCCTTATCATCGGGTGTGGCACGGACCCGCTATATTGATGAATTATTGCAACAGGCCGTCCGTAATGGTGTTAAACAGGTGATCATATTAGGTGCAGGGTATGATACCCGGGCCTTAAGACTTGGGTTCCTGCGCGCCTTGCCCGTTATTGAAATTGACCATCCTGCCACTGCAAAGCTCAAACAGGAGCGGGTAGTAAAAAGCATGGGGAGATTACCTGAGAATGTCCGGTATATTCAGGTCGACTTCAATGAAAAACGCCTGGAACAACTGGCAGCCGAACAGCACATTGATCTTACACTTACCACTGTTTTTATCTGGGAAGGAGTGACCAATTATCTCACCGCGGATGCAGTTGCAGCTACCTTTGGTTTTATGCAGCAGTTTCCCGCTGGCAGTTATGTGATCTTTACATATGTCGATGAGAAGATCATCCGGTATCCGGCAGCTTTTTTCGGTGGTGAAAAACTGCTCGAAGACCTTAAACAGCTGGAGGAAAACTGGACCTTCGGGCTTGAACCGTTCCTGACAAGACGATACCTTGACACCTTTGGTATGGAACTGCTGGAAGATTATAGCGCCGGAGAGTACCGGAACTACTATCTGCCCGAACGTGCAGAAAAAGGATATGAATTCTACCGTGTCGCCTTTGCTGTAAAAAGATAATTTTTTAAATCCTATTTTATATTTTTATTGTATAACAGATCTGTATGAAAATTTACTCCATACTACTAGCGTTTTGCATGATGTCAACTATTTCCTTTGCACAATCCAAAGAAGAAAAGGCCGTAGCATCACACGTGGAATCATTAAGAAAAGCCATGGTGGATGCAGATAAGGCGGTGCTCGAAAAACTATCCGACGAGAAATTGTCTTATGGGCATTCCAGCGGCAAAATTGAAGATAAAGCCACTTTTGTTTCCAACATCGTAAGCGGGAAATCTGATTTCACCGCAATAGATCTTTCTGAACAAAAAGTAGCCATCAGCGGCAATACCGCTATTGTAAGGCATACACTTACTGCAGACACTAATGACGGTGGCGTAGCCGGACATGTGAAGCTCTATGTATTATTGGTATGGAGCAAAGATGGTAATCAGTGGAAGCTACTTGCCAGGCAAGCGGTAAAGGTTCCCGCTTGAGCCCGTCCGTTATTTTACACATAATGATGAGACATTACTCCAACTTCTACAGGATCAAATGATTCATACAGAAGAGAAACGGCTGTGGCACAATTTTGTAACCATTATTGCGTAACAACAAGGGCAATAACAGCCTTATCTGTTAACCAATAAAAATTATTTTATGCAAGCTACAGTTGAAACTATTGAGGTATTGAATGATCTGATCCAGATCAATAATGATCGTATAGAAGGTTATGAAAGAGCTTTAAAGGAATTAAAGGAAGAAGATGCCGACCTGAAAGCGTTATTCTCTTCCATGATTAGCGAAAGCCATGAGATCCGTCTTGCATTAGGTACAGAAGTAAATGCACTGGGTGGAGATATGGATAGGTCTACTACTACAAGTGGTAAGATATACCGCGCATGGATGGATGTAAAAGCAGTGTTTACAGGTAACGACCGCCATACCGTACTCTCAAATTGTGAAGCTGGTGAAGATGCCGCGCAACGTGCATACAGAACAGCTTTGGAAGATGAAGAGCTGCCTGCTTATCTGCGTGAAATGGTTTCCGAACAACAGGCTACCCTGAAAGGCTCTCACGATCAGATCAAGGCATTACGCGATGCCAATAAGAACAGATAGACTACTGGCGGGTAAATAGATTGAAAGAGGTTGTTTCAGTATCTACTGAGCAGCCTCTTTTTATTTACTGATCATCCTCTCCCAGATTGGCCAGGTCTTCTTCCATCATTGGCTTGATGGTAATAAATATCTCTTTCAGACGATTTACTTTCTGATCAGTTTCACTATTCCAGGAGGTTGCATTACTGAGTGATTTTAAAATATCTCCCGCGCCCTTTACTTCCAGGTTCATCACACTGGGCTTCATTTTGTGTAGTACTTTTTTAAGTTCCGGGAGATTTTTTTGCGCCCGCAAAGCCTCCAGCTCTATCACATATTCACTCAGTGAGGACACAAAGAGTGAGATCATTTTCCGGATGAAAGAAGATCCCGAGTTACTTATCTTGTACAGGTATGTATAAGTATATAGTTTGTGTTCCGGTTGCATGGTTTCTAATATCTTCAGGCGCCCTCTATTTCACCTGTCTGTAACATTTTATAAATGGTGGATTTGCCAATATCCAGTTTTTCCGCAACCAACAGCACATTGTCATCATATCTTTTTAGATAGTTGCGGATGATCAGTCTTGTATATTCTCTTAAAGTAAGTTCTGTGTTCAAAACGGTATCTACATCATGATTATTGCCGGAAAGGAAAGTGATGTCCTCCGGTTCAATGAGGTTATTCTCCGACATTACCGCTGCCAGTTCCACTACTGATTTAAGTTCTCTCACATTGCCAGGATAACTGTATCCCAGCAATTTCTCCCTCGAAGCAGGTGATACCTTTATTTCCGCTACTTTGTTCTCTTTACAGTAACCTGTCAGGAAGTGTTGTGTTAACAGCAATATATCTTCCTTACGGTCCCGAAGAGGAGGGAGGGTAATAGGAAGTCCGACTATGCGATAGTAAAGGTCTTCACGGAAATTCCCTTTTTTCACTTCCTCCGCCAGGTTCTTATGGGTGGCCACAACCAGTCTAAAATCGAGTTTGATCTTGCTGGTACCACCAAGTCGCGTCAGCTCTTTTTCCTGCAACACCCGTAACAGTTTACTTTGGATGTTAAGGTCCATTTCTCCGATCTCGTCAAGAAAGAGAGTACCACCGTTCGCTTCTTCAAAACGCCCGGTCTTTTTATTCTGCGCGCCTGTGAATGCCCCTTTTTCGTAACCGAATAGTTCACTTTCCACAAGTTCCTTTGGAATAGCGGCCATATTCACAGGAATGAAAGGCTGGCTGCTTCTGGCAGAATTATAATGTACGGCACGCGCCACTAATTCCTTACCGGTACCGGTTTCTCCGGATACCGATACGTTGATCAGTGAGCCTGCAGCTTTGTCTATCAGTTTGAAAACGGTCTGTAATGAGGGGCCGTTACCTATAATGGACCGGGAATAATCATATTTGGATTTCAGTTCAGCCTTTAGTTCGGAGATCTCATTTTTCAAGGAAACTTTCTCCCGTAAACGGATGATGGCTTTCCACAACAATTGTTGGGTATTGTCATCTTTTACCAGGTAATCTTCCGCTCCCATTTTGAGAAGGTCGACAGCGGTGGTGATCCTTTCCTGTGCACTGATAATGATCACAGGCAGATTGGGCTGTGCCTGTTTGATCTTCTTGTAAAGTTCCTCCCCGTTCATGTCGGGCAGGCCGAAATCGATAGTCACGAGGTCCGGTTTCCGGTGTAGCTGTGCAAGGCATTCTTTGCCTGAACCGATCAAGGTTATTTCGTAGTCGGGGTTCTGACTAAGATAATGATGTAATAATCCTCCGTACCACTTATCATCCTCAACAATAAAGATCTTAAAATCGAGCATTCATGGAATTTTCTGTTAATTTAGGAAAATTTCCATCATCAACAGGCCTCCTTTGCTACACTTTTTCAGATATAGCGCCGGAGGCCTGCGAAGGGTATTATGAAATAGACAAGCAAAAATAATATAAGGTTCACTGTTCGATCCGCTGTGATCATCATCAGCGGGCCCCTCCGCCTCACAATTCCATTTGCATCGGGGCCTTGATGAAGCACTCTTAAAGCTGGCAAGGACCACGTCCACACTCAAATAATTTTTTCAACTACGATCATCGCCTGGCCCCTTCTATAACCACTGACAGCAACAACACCAGGGGCCGGGATGAAAGTCCACATACTCAACACAATATTTTTAAAGATCTTTTTTAGTTTATCATCACCTGGCCCCTCTCTTTGACAATTTCAGTTTCACCGGGGCCGGGATGACGCATTCTTAGGTTGGCAAAGGCGACACACACCCACATCCTTAATACATTTCAATTTTCTGACATTTTCATCGCCTGGCCCCTCTGCTTCACTGGCCCTATCTACACCAGGGGCCGGGATGAACGTTCACATACTCAACACAAAACCTCCAATTAGTATCCTGAATTTCTCCTGAATTAGTCTCGGTCTCCTGAATTAGATCCGGACCTTCCTCCTTTATTAATTTCTTGAGCTATTGATATATTCCTGTAAGGCAGCGGGATAAAGTAGTACTTCCGGTAATTGTTCCTTCTTATGAGCAGGTGTGAAGTAAGTTCCTTCTGCAAAAACGTCTTCCACCTGTTGTTTGAAAAATTCTACTTTAAACTGAGAGGCGACCAGTTGTGCGGCGCAGCTCATATCTGCATATAAAGGTTTGTTCTGTAACAGTTGCTCTACATGTTTGCGTACCTTATCGATATAATGTCCGCTGATGCGGTAACCATTCCATCCGTGAGCCACCAGTTCATTAACACCTCCGGTCAGTGGCACGATCACGGGTCTGCCGTAACTCATCGCCTGTAAGATGCTGATGTCAAATGTATCTCTGTGCTGGTCAACGTGAGAGAGGTTCAGCACCACTGCAGCACGCTGGTAGAAAGGATGCAGGTTCATCTGCGTACCGTATACCATCAGGTTGTCAGGTATCTGGCTGTTTTCAAAATAAACATCGACATCTTTTTTATGCGCGTTGATAACAAGTTCAAATTTTGTAGCTGGCATGAGCGCTGCTAATTCAAGTAGTTCACGCAGGCCGCTTTCATCATCCAGTGGCGCGATCATCAGGACCGTTTTACGGGAGCCGTGATTGGCGTGCAATACTGCTTCCTGAACGAATGATTGTGGCAGGCAGCTATGTATGATATGTTTCTCTGCTTTTGGAAAGTTCATTTGCGATTGCAGATATCGGGAACCAAATACTACGTGTGTAGCCAGCCGCCTTGCCGATCCGTACAAAAAGGAGCGGAGATAGGGCACGGATACCGCCATTTCATGAATGTGATAAGTTATCGGCGCCTTCTTCAGCCTGCCGGCCCATGCTGCACCCAAAGGCAGTAGCGTATTGATGTACACTTTTGCTTCCGGCTCATACAGCCCCAAAACTTTTCTGAAGATCAACACCTGCGCCAGCAGGAAGCTGAAGAATAAACGCCATCTGTTCCCCCGTTCTGAATAATTTATATAATGATATTGTCCCCCCGGTATGCCTGTCAGGAATCCAGGTACTTCATCTGTCCGGTTCGTAATGAGATGCACATCCATACCTTTTTCTGATAAGGTTTCCAGTGACTGGCGAAATACAAGCGTATTACCGCTCCGGTTATTTTGCAGATGTACCGCTATGATCTTGTTCATGATGATGCATTGTTAAATGTGATGATATAGGTATAGGGATAGGGATAAATAGAACACGCTTTAACAATTGTGGGTTTTAGCCAGGCAAGCAAGGTTATGAAGATCTCAATACGTCGTATAAATAGCTGAACAGTGAACAGGAGGCCAGCACCACCCCCGCAAAAAGGAAAAATCTGTTGTTCCTTCGTTTCTTCTTTAGATAATCCTGTACTACGAATAATTTATTAAGTGTAGCTGTTATATGTTCTAATACACTGTCATCCTTAATGATATAGTCAAAAGCACCATTCTTCAACGATTCTGTAGCAATGTCAGGTTGCTGGCGTGAGCTGGCGAATATGACGAAGATATCCGAGTTGAATCGCTTTATATCCTTCAGCAGGTCGAGTCCGGTCATATCTCCCAGGTCATGATCTAACAGTACAATATCCGGTTCGTCCGACAGCTGCAGCAGGAAGTCTGCGCCTGATAAGAAGCAGGTCACGTGCTGGTAGCCCTGTGCCCTGAGGTGCTTATCGTAAGTGGCGAGACAGAATGGGTCGTCATCCACCACATAAATCTTGCTTTCGTATTTGTTAGCCATATGCGTGGTTTGGTATAATAGAATCCATTTAGGTGCCAGTTTGGGAAAAGCCTTGAAATGGGCCACAGTAGCGGAAGTGTTAATTGGCATGGGAGGCTGGAACGTCCATTTGCAGGAAAAAATTCCAGAAAATGGAAAAATAGGAGACAGGGTCATAAAAAAACGCCCCGGTAATACCAGGACGTTTGCGAATAATATGATATGTGTTTAACAATCAGGGGCGTTACGGCTTCGGGCGACCACCACCGCTGTCGTTGTTGTTACTCTTACTACGAGGTTGTGGGTTATGTCCGCCGCCACGATTATTGTTATTATTACCGGATGGTTTGTTATTACGGTTCCCTCCTGGGCGTTTTTTGCCATGTTGCCGGTTGCCGCCACCGGAACGACCGGTTTTTGGGGTATATTCCGGTACCGGACCAAGTGCAGCAGGTACTTCAGCCTTTACGACCGGTTTTCCCAGTACTTCTTCGATCCGTGCAAATTTCCGCTGTTCCTTTTCACTTACTACCGTATAGGCAGTACCATCTGTGGCAGCTCTGGCCGTACGCCCGATACGGTGAATGTAGTCCTCCGCATCATTAGGTACGTCATAGTTGATAACCAGGTCAATATCCTCGATGTCGATGCCCCGGCTCAGAATGTCCGTAGCGACCAGCATTTTCAGTTTCTTATTCTTAAAGTCCATGAGCACCTGTTCGCGCTTTTCCTGCTCCAGGTCAGAATGGATCTCTTCCACGGAGAAACGGGCCCTTTTGAGCTCATGGCAGAGCTGTTTAACGTTCTGCTTGCGGGAACAGAAGATGATAATACTCCCGAACTGCTTCTGTGACAGCACGTGCTTCATCAGCCCGATCTTTTGCTCTTCAAACACGATAAAAGCTTCCTGTACGATCTTTTCCGGTGGTTTAGAGATGGCAATATTGATCTCTTCCGGCTCGTGCAGGATCTTCAGCGCCAGTTTACGGATCTTGTCAGGCATGGTAGCTGAAAACAGGAGATTCTGCCTCTTTTTGGGCAGAAAGGACGTGATCTTGATGATATCGTCATTAAAGCCCATGTCCAGCATGCGGTCTGCCTCGTCCAGCACCAGGTACTTTACGGCGTCCAGTTTTACATAGCCCATGTTGAGATGTGCTATCATACGTCCGGGCGTACAGATCACAATATCCACTCCTGAAGTCAGCGCCTTCTTTTCTGCAGAGAACAATGCGCCGTTGCTGCCGCCGTATACGGCGATAGAGCTGACAGAAGTAAAATAGGACATACCTTCCAGCGTCTGGGCAATCTGAACTGCCAGTTCACGGGTTGGTACTATGATCAGTGAGTTGATCTTATGTGTATCGTGTGGCTCTGTGATTAACCGGTGCATTATTGGCAACAGGAATGCAGCAGTCTTACCTGTGCCGGTTTGTGCACAAGCCAGAATGTCCTTCCCGTCAATAATTGGGGGGATAACTTTTTCCTGAACAGGTGTCGCAGTGGTGTATCCCATCGCGTCTATTCCATCCAAAACCCGGTCATCCAGGTCAAATTCGTCAAAATACAAAGTGCAAGATGGTTTTGATTCGTTAATATATTAGCTAAAGATACGGAATTGTAAGCAGAGCACATACGGTATGTTCTTTGCTGCAAGAGCGGGGTACCAAATAACCCATCGGATATGCTCGAGAGTTTACAGCAGGATCTTCGTCTTCCCCCGTTTTTATGGAATATCTTACTTGGTTGTGCAGCCCTTATCAGTGGTCTGGTCATCAAATACCTGGTTGCCGTCGTGTTGAAATTTACGTCAAGGAATGTTACTGATTATTCCCTTGTAAGGTCCGTCCTGAGCAGGTTGGGGAAACCCATCAACTATTTTCTACCTATGTTGGTATTAAACATGGTGCTCCCATTTATGGAGCTGGATAAGAAGTCAATGGCCGTATTAAGCAAGTTGGTGGAAATATCCCTGATCATGTCTTTCGGCTTCGTATTAACCGGTTTAGTAAAGGTCTTTGAGGATTTTATAACACATAGTTACGATCTTAAAAAGGAAGACAACCTGCGGGAGAGAAAGATGCGCACACAATTGCAGTTCGTGCGTAAACTGGCTATCAGTATGATTATGGTGCTGACGTTGTGCGCCATTTTGCTCAGCTTCGAGAACCTGCGTAAGATCGGGGCGGGGTTGCTAACAGGTGTCGGTGTTGGAGGTATTATTATCGGTTTTGCGGCGCAGCGTTCTTTAGCTAATTTCCTGGCGGGGATGCAGATCGCTTTTACCCAGCCTATCCGTATTGACGACGTGCTTGTAGTGGAAGGTGAGTGGGGCAGGGTGGAAGAGATCACACTTACCTATGTTGTACTGGGCATCTGGGACCAGCGGAAACTGATCCTGCCGATCAATTATTTCATAGAGAAGCCCTTTCAGAACTGGACACGGACCGGTTCTGCCATATTGGGCACGGCATTCTTATACCTGGATTATACCGCCCCTATCGACTTGCTGCGGGTGGAATTCGAACGTCTGTTAAAAGACCAGCCGTTATGGGACAAGCGGGTACAGGTGATACAGGTCACCAATATTACAGAACGGACAGTAGAAGTAAGGATGCTGGTAAGCGCTAATAGTTCAGGGAAAGCGTTTGACCTGCGTTGTTATCTGCGGGAGAAAATGCTGGCCTTCATTCAGGAACATCACGCTTATTGTTTACCAAAAACACGCGCCGCTATTGAAGAAGGAGAACACCCGCTGATACAGAAGCAGGTCTGACGACCTGCCGGTCTTGCCAGATCATGGATGATCGTCGTTGATCTCCACCCAGTATCCGTCAGGATCAGTGAAATAGATCTGTTTGATGCCGTCTACGCGGAGAGTGGGCTTATCCGCTTCTCCCTGCCAGCTGAAGAAAGGAATGTGATGCTGCCGCAACCGGGCCATAAATTCGTCTACCGATTGAACGCTGAAGCAAAGGTGGGAGTTCTTGTCGTGAGTAACGATCTCCTTTGCTCCGGATATAATGTGCAGATGGCTGTGCTCAGCTACCTTAAACCAGGTATGACGGCCGTCATGAAAAGGTTCAGGAATGGTATCTATCTGTATAATATCCCTGTAGAAAGCAGTGCTTTTTTCGAGGTTAACTACATAAAGCGCAATATGATTTAACATTGCGCTTTTCCGCTGTGCGAAAGTGGGTATACCGGAGATGATCATAACAGCCACCAGTAAAAGGCTTTGTGGAATCCGTTTTTTCATACTCCAATATACTCACTGCTAATCAAATTTTATAAATTTTCTGCTCACCTTAATTCCCGTATCCATAATAAGCGTAACCACATAAATTCCAGGAATAAAGCGGGTACAATCCATCACCGTCTTGAGCATCAATTCCCCGTCTACCGGAATGAAGGTAGTTGTGTATACCATATGTCCGCCGAGGGTAATAACCCTGATGTCAACCTTCTTCACATTCTCTTCCAGCTTGTACATGATGGTGATCTTGTCCACCGTAGGATTCGGGAACACCAGCATTTCATCTTTCTGTAGTCTCAGCAGGCCCTGTAAGTTTGGTTGCTGAAATCCCTGAGTGACCAGGACCTCATCCGGATATCTGATGGTCCTTACAGCGACATCACCTATAGTGCAATCAATGTGAGTACCGAATGAATCGAGGGGTAAAGCAGGAAGTGTAACGGAATGTCCGGTACTGGCTATAACCTGTCTCTCTATATATTGCGCGTACGTCTTTCCTGGTAACAGGAAGGACGCACACACAACATTAGCAGTTAATATTTTTCTGATAACTGTCATTATTAAGGTTTTTCTTCAGTAAGGATGTCCATCTCCACTCTTCTGTTCTTGCCCTTGGCAGCTTTGCTATCGTTCGCTGCAAGTGGTTTCGTTTGTCCGTATCCTTTGGTAGCGATCCTGTTTTCGGCAACACCTTTGCTAACCAGGTATTGTTTTACTGCTTCGCTTCTTTTTTCTGATAAAGCCTGGTTAAATGCCTCTGTTCCTTCGTTGTCAGTATGACCGCTCAGAGATAACTGCCATTCCGGATGCGCCTGCAGCAGGGCAGCCATTTTATCGAGGGAAGGCAGTGACGAAGCTGAGATATCGGCTTTTGCACTGGAGAACTGAAGGTTGGAGAATGCTTTATTGATAACTTCTTTTTCTGTTGTTTTAAGCGTAACTGCTTTCAGTACTGGTTTAGCTGTAACTGTTGCAACTGTATCAACGGCTGCTGTGGAAGCTGCGATCACCGGTATCGGAGCTGGACCTACAGGGAAACGTCTGTCGGAGTAGCTCTGAACAGTACCGTCAGACATTACTTCGTCTGCGCGGGAAGCAACGATCTGCCAGGTGAACGGAACATTTGATTTACCACTCTGTAATTCCTTTACGTCAAATCCTTTGGCAGATTTGTTAGTCACATATACACCGTTACATTCGCCTTCCAGCTGAATGAATACTTTCATAGGATGTTTTGCGTCTACACGAATCACTTTTGTAAGCAGGCCTTCAAGATCAATATGAGCAGCACCGTTTGTCAGTTCTCCTGTTCCGAAATCCTGGAAGAGTACTTCAGGAGCTTCTGTACAGAAAAGCAGGCGGTTTTCACCTTTTTCGTCTTTTACAACTGTAGACTTTGTACCGTTTGAGATAAGTCCGTAAAGACTACCGCCAGAGCTACCAGCCAGGTAAGTGTAAATATCAGAAGCAGAATAGTTACCGAACTGGAATGCACCGCCCCAGCGATTGTCGTTACCGGGAGTAAGTGCACCAGTGTTAACTTTTGCAAATCCGAATATAGCCGCTCCAGGAAAGTTCCCACCCGCAGTACCTGCTACACCAGCTCCGGTTGTAGGCAGCATAACCGTTTCATTATTACCGCCACCTATTACGCCGATTCCGTTAAAAGCGTTTATTGCAAAACCTACCACACCTGCACCTGTACCAAGTCCCAACGCACCACCGCCCATTACAGGTGGATTATCATACATCTCTGGTTTCAGGTTGTTACCTACACCCAGGAGACCATAACCTGATGCGTGAGTTGATGAGCCCCATACGCCCGCAGATCTAAAGTTTGTGGTAGATTTGTATGGCGAGTTAGTGGTACCTTCAACACCACTGCCACCGCTTGTAGATGAATGAGTTCCTACTAAAGCTTTATTGAAACGGGTAGAACCTGTTGCTAAAACACCGGCTCCATTTGATGAACTGCCTTTTATACCAGGGCCGTTTGTGTAGTTGTACCCTGCCAGACCTGCACCAGTACTGCTGTTAGCATACCCGTTCACCCCATTTGCGTAGAGCGCGTTATTGTTAATAATACCAGTATTAACCTCACTCGAAAAAACTGTCAGTACTGCTTTTCCTATTAAACTTCCTGCGTCGTCCGTACCATTTATAATGGTTTGTGGCTTATCGGGGAAAGTACGCAACCTTTCAAATGAAGGTCCGGTACCACCCGCCTTTATAATAAAAGGATTATCATCCACAGTGCCTATAAAATCAATTGCCGGATTGATATCCTTGTTACCCCTGATCAGCCAGGCCCTGCTGGAAGAATTCACGGTATCGGCTGCAGTGGTTGTCAGTCCGATAGCACCATTTTCACGGAACTCCAGCGTGGACAGGTTCCATCCTGTACCATCCTGGGCAAGTATCTTCCAGGTGCCGGTACTATCGTAGATGTAAGATTTTCTGTCTGTACTGTTATAATAGGCCTGATTTAAGATTGGGGTAGCTGGTGCAGTCGCCATTGTGCCTAACCAGCTCATAGAAACACCACTTGTACCACTTACACCATCTTGTGTCAGGGTTTGCCAGGCGCCGGTGTTATCGTAGATATAAGACTTCTTGTCTGTACTATTGTAATACGCTTGATTTTCAACAGGATCAGTTGGAGCTGTTGCCAGTGTCCCTAACCAGCTGATGCCCGTACCAACACCGTTTTGGCCGCTTTCGGAGAAAACCTGCCAGGCGCTGCCATCATATATATATGCCTTACGGTCTGTCAGGTTGTAGTAGGCCTGGTTTACTCCCGGACTAGCTGGTTCGGTAGTAAAAGAACCTAACCAGGAGAGTGACTGGCCCGGTAAACCGTCCTGCGCCATGATCTCCCATGTGCCTGTGCCTACACCGGTAGAATCGTAAATGTAAGAACGCTTATCTGTACTGTTATAATAAGCCTGGCCTGCGGCTGGAAGTGCAGGAGCGGTTGCTAATGTACCCAGCCATACTATGTTAACGGTACCACCACCGCCGCCACCTGGGCCGCTTGAACCACCGTTAGCGGCATAAAGTGCATAAGGGACCGCCATGAAAGGCATTACACCAACAGGCACGAAGTCATTGGTTCCGTTTTTGTCCAGTTCCACTTTCAGGTATTGGTTGCCTTTGCTCCAGGGAATATTGGAGAAGTCGCCCAATTCAGGTGTACCAGCACCGATAATCAAAGAAAAAAGCCCCTGGCTGGTGGTAGTGGTCTGATGTTTTTCCGTATACACCGGATTTGCATCAGGGCCGCCGTCAAGGATACTGAACTTAATCTGTATCGCCTGTAAGGCCAGGACATCACCTCTTTGGTTGTCAACACGTGCTATTGCCTGATAGTTAATACCTCGCAAACCAGATTGTGCTTTTGCAAGAAAGCTCGAACAGACAAAGATAGGGATCAATAAAATGAGTAGAATTGCTTTCATCTCATACAAGTTATAACAGTAATAAGGCTATAAGTATATAATATTATATTATATCTTATATTATAAATAAAGTAAAGATATGATTTATATTCTATTTATTCTTATTTTAATGTATTATTTACACGAATCACACAGAAGTAGGATGGAAGTATGTCTTTATTGTTTTAGATAATAGGCGTTTAATTAACACATCTGTGGTATATATAGTAAAAGAAAATGTAAAGTAAGAGGCCGTTATATGTTGATTATCAGGCATGAATATTTTAGCATTTTGGGAAGATGCGCACAGAATTCCGGCCGGTTACCCAAAACGTGTTAGCGTATTTAAAAAGATAGCTCCTTCATTTTCTGCCCTGCACTCCGTATATTGCCAGTCTAAAGGAATTTTGAGATATGCAATTGGGACTTAAGCATTATCCTGTGCTGGCGGCTACACTGTTATTAGCGGGCATGCAGGTAAAGGGACAAGAGAAAAAAACAGCTTTCACCGCAGCAAAAGATTTTAAACCAGTAGAATATGTAGATCCTTACATTGGTTCGGGTGGTCATGGTCACGTGTTTGTGGGAGCTAGTGTGCCATTTGGCGCTGTGCAGGTTGGTCCGACCAACATTGTAAAAGGGTGGGACTGGTGTTCCGGGTATCATTATTCGGACAGTGTCGTAATAGGTTTTCCGCAAACGCACCTCAGCGGTACGGGTATCGGTGATCTGGGCGATGTCCTGATCATGCCTTATACCGGTAAGATCAGAACCAATCATGGTAGCCAGGAGAATCCTACCAGCGGATATGGCTCCCGTTATACACATGCACATGAAACAGCTACGCCAGGATATTATGCAGTGCAGCTGGAAGACTATAATATTAAAGTAGAACTGACCGCTTCTGAAAGAGTAGGTTTTCATAAATATACTTTCCCACAGGGAGAAGAAGGCCACATCATTATCGATCTGAAAGAAGGCATCGGATGGGATGCCCCTGTAGAAACCTTTATTCAGAAGAAGGATGATTATACCCTGGTAGGGTACCGTATGTCCAAAGGCTGGGCTGAAGACCAACGTCTCTGGTTCGCTATCCGCAGCAACGTGCCAATGAAAGATTTCCAGGTGTTCAATGGCGATGAGAAACTTGCAGGTACTGAGGGTAAAGGCAAGACGATCAAAGGTGTTATTTCATTCGATAAAGCGCCGGCGCAGGCAATGCTGAAAGTTGGCATTTCTCCTGTCAGCAGCGAAAACGCAATGGCCAACATCAACAGCGAGATCCCTTCATGGGACTTTGCAGGTACAGTGAAAACTGCACAGGCAAAATGGAATAAGGAACTGTCCAAGATACAGCTGGAAACCAAAGATGCGACCAACAGGAGCATCTTCTACACAGCACTGTATCATACCATGATAGGACCTGCTCTTTTCAATGACCATAACCGCGCTTACCGTGGTACGGATAAGAAAGTTTACAGCAATCCTGGTTTTGATAATTATACCGTTTTCTCTCTCTGGGATATTTACCGTTCCTGTGCACCGCTGTATACATTGACACAGCCCGAAAGAGTAAGCAGTTTTGTAAACTCCATGCTGGCTATCTTCAAACAACAGGGTAAATTACCCATCTGGCCACTGATGGGTAGCGAAACAAACTGTATGGTGGGTTACCACGCCGTACCCGTAATTGCAGATGCTTACCTGAAAGGATACAAAGGCTTTGACATCAACGCTGCTTTTGAAGCAATGAAAGCATCTTCTACAAGGGATGACCTGGGCATGAAAGATATCAAGGCTAAAGGATACATTCCTGCGGATAAAGAATACGAGTCCGTATCCAAAGCTATGGAATATGCTATCGACGACTGGTGTATTGCAGCTGTAGCTAAAAAGCTGGGTCGTACGGCAGATTTCGAGTACTACTCAAAAAGAGCTGGTTATTATAAGAACTATTTCGACAGTAGTATCAGATTCGTTCGTCCAAGAATGGATGATGGCAGCTTCAAAACGCCTTACGATCCTTTCAATTCCATACATGAGAAAGGCGACTTTACCGAGGGCAATGGCTGGCAGTATACCTGGCTGGTACCACAGGACGTAGAAGGCCTGATCAGTCTCCTGGGTGGCGATGACGCTTTCACCAAGAAACTGGACAGCCTGTTCACAGCGAAAGGTGATATGGGAGCACAGGCTTCAAATGATATCTCCGGTCTGATAGGCATGTATGCACATGGTAACGAACCAAGTCATCACGTGACTTACATGTATGCGTACTCCGGTAATCAGTGGAAGACTTCTGAAAAGGTAAGACAGGTAATGAGGGATTTCTATACAAAGAGCCCGGAAGGTCTGGCTGGTAATGAGGATGTTGGCGCTATGTCTTCCTGGTATGTATTCTCTTCTCTCGGTTTCTATCCTGTAAATCCAGCGAAAGGGATCTATGTATTAGGTAGTCCGCTGTTCGAAAAGGCCAGCCTGAAACTGCAGGGTGGTAAAACCTTTACAGTAGAAACTGTCAACAACAGCGCGGAGAACATCTATATTCAGAAGGTGACGCTGAATGGTAAACCTTATGACAATAGCTTTATCCGTCATGCCGACATTCTGAAAGGTGGTACGCTGAAGATCACGATGGGTAACAAACCTGCCTACGACTTCGGAAAACTGGCTGTTAATCGCCCTGATTCAAAGTATTGATCATATATTGATATGACGTCAATGGCTGCCTTGTTCAGAACAGGGCAGCCATTGACATTTATAGCCTTTGTACACCCCTGAATCTCCCTTTAACTGCGGTGCTATTTCCTGCGCAATCGTTTACCTTGCGCCTCCATAACAATTTGTTAGCAAATGCGTTAACTGGTAATTAACAGTTTTAATGAACGGATGTGCGTAGCTTCATGCAATAGATTGCAGCAACTGAAGCTGCATCTTCCACGTGCGGAGCCATCTATCATAAATTCGAACAGCCAAGAAAGATGAGTGAAAATCACGAACACATTTACCAGCTCTTGTTGAAAAAGCGTAATGGTACTATTAATGAATCTGACGATCAGTATGTTTCAGCATTAATTAATGGCCATGAGGACATAGAATTAATGTGGAGGGCTTTGAAGCATAGTTTTTCATTGCCCGGAGAAGAAAAATTCTGGCAGCAAATAGATGTGGCCAATGCCTGGACCGCTGTACGGGAGGAACTTTCCGTCAAAAATAGCGGCGTTTATGGTATCAGGAAATGGTTGTTTGCAGCGGCCGTATTAGCGGTAGCCCTGACCGGTATCAGCCTGATATGGAAGAATAGCCGCCGTACAGTTGAGCAGGCGCCTGCAGTAGCTGCGTCAACGCCTGTTGCTGTAAATGGATTACGGTTACAACTGGCAGGTGGTGAAACCATTGCATTGCCTTACAATCAGGAAAAGCAGGATATTAAAGCCGGAGATGTGCAACTTAGTGCAGGTGCAAAGAAACTGCAATACACAGGTGGTACGGCTATGGGCAATGGATTTAATACACTTACCGTGCCTCCCAAAATGGATTATAAACTGTTGTTATCCGACGGAACGGAAGTTTGGCTGAACGCTACATCGAAACTGCGCTTCCCGTTTAGTTTCCCCGGCAATAAAAGAGAAGTATATCTGGATGGAGAAGCTTTCTTCCAGGTAGCAAAAGATGATTCCAAACCTTTCATTGTACATACCGAACAAACCGATATCCAGGTATTAGGCACTTCCTTTAATGTGAACGCGTATAACGATGGTATCACAAAGACAGCATTGGTAAGCGGCACTGTCATAGCCAGCGCCGATGGGAAAGAAGTACGCCTGCGCCCCGGACAGGAGGCAGTTTACAAAACCGACAAAGGTTATGATGTCCGCTCATTCGACGAAAGTGAGGTCCTGGCCTGGATGAAGGGTGTTTACGTCTTTCATAATACCTCCCTGTTGGAAATCGCCCGTGTAATAGAACGTTGGTACGGCGTGCAGGTAGTGTTCGACAATAAGGAGCTGTCCGGTAAAAGATTCACCGGCGGTCTCGAAAAATTGCAACGCCTTGACTACTTCCTGGAAACGCTGGAACTGATCGGCGATGTTCATTACAGATATGACGAGAAAGGCGTCATACATCTGAAATAGGCATAACGGCAAACTTACCGGACAGGCCCATTTGCCGGCCGCGTTATGAGAGTATCTTATACTGTTGAGTAAGGTGTTTTATGGCATATTTGATCAGTGAGTTGTGTCCCGTGAGATTTAGTTTTTTGGATATATTATGCCTGTGATTCTCGACAGTTTTAATACTAATGTTAAGTGTCTGTGCAATTTCTCTTGTGCTCATTCCTTCTGCGATCATCTGCATTACCCTGAATTCCGTCTTACTTAATTTGTGGTGTACCTCCGGAGGAATAACCGGCATAGAAACGATGGTAGTATGTTTTTTCTCTCTCTGCAGTACGCCGAATACCGTGAACCTTGTGAGCCTGGATTTAATGCTCAGCAGTAATTCCTTGCTTTTAAAAGGCCTTGCAAGAAAGTCGTCAGCACCGAGATTCATACCCATGCGCATATCTTCTTTCCCTTCTTTTCCACTGATGAAGATGAAGGGAATATGCTGGAGAGATGGATCATTTCTAAGTTCCATGAGAAAATGATAGCCGCTTCCTCCGCGTAGTCTTACGCCACAAACAACGAGGTCCGGCTGATATTGCCGGCAGATATACATTCCTTCTTCCGGAGTAGTAGAGGTATAAACGTCGTAATGATGCAGGGTCAATAACTGTTGAACCTTCTTTATTAAAGCAGCATCTTCTTCAATAACGAGTATTCTGTAAATTGGCTCTTTCATTGGCTAATTCTAGTTTGAGGTAGTTTGTTCGTCCCCGTTAGTGCTTTTCCCATGACACCTGTTTACCGGACATTCGCATATGTTGTTTCCATTAAACGCATAACTGCTGCTAAAATTGGCAGTGGGAAAAGATTGTATCCGCATAGTTATAGGTCGCTTATCAAGTTTCGTGTTCAAATAAGTCTTTTTAATGATCAGTGAACAATTCACACCCGTATAGTCAGCAGCAATGTAACCCGACAATACAGGATTTTACTTTTAATGAGGTTTTCCAGAGAAGATAGGTGGGTGAAAACAGTTAAAGCAGCGAGCTGGACGTAAATATGCGTCAAATATTGGGGCCTTTTATCGTCAAGTCCGCTACCCTGTTGAAAATAAGTGTTAGCACCTAGAAATATGTGTGTCCTTACTCATTTTCCATATTAGGCCCTGAAATTTACGAAATCGGCAGCAACAATTGTACATCTTTACACAAGAAATGCATAAATCATTTAGCATTAATAGCATTTGAAGTAGAAATTAATATCAATGGGATATAAAACTTATGTGATTATTCGACATATCTGACAATATTAAACTGCCATATCCATATCCATAATAAAGCCACATGGTTTCGCAAAAGCCTGGTATGCTGATTATGAGAATGTATGCCAGGCAAAGCGAAGAATTTAAACACAGGTTTTCATAGGATAGATAACTAAATTGCCGCTCATTCCTGGGCGGCATCTTTATTTTATTCACATAATTTATTAGTTTTATTCCCTTACAGGTTTCACCATTAGCGTGGTATAACCACAACGTGCATACTTAACTATCATAATTCCATGGAACAACAACCTAATTCCAACCGGAGGAATTTTATCCGGAACGTATCCCTGGGCAGTTTGGCCGCCCTGAGTTTGCCTAATATTGTTGCAGCGGCTACTGGCGAGAAGAAAGCCCATGCTAAGAAGGTAACATTGAAGAAGGATGCAGTGATCCTTTTTCAGGGAGACTCTATTACAGATGCGGGCCGTAAACGGGATAACAGTGAGGCGAACAACCCCGGTGCGCTGGGAAACGGTTACGCTTATCTCGCTGCTGCATCGCTCCTGAAAGAATTCCCCGATAAAAATCTGAAGATCTATAACAAAGGGATCAGTGGGAACAAGGTATACCAGTTAGCCGAAAGATGGGATGCCGATTGTTTACAGTTAAAACCGGATGTGCTGAGTATCCTTATTGGTGTAAATGATTTCTGGCATACACTGTCAGGTAACTATAAGGGTACTGTCAAGACTTACAGGGACGATTTTACCGCATTGCTGGAGCGTACCAAACAACAGCTGCCTGACGTACAGCTGATCATTGGTGAACCTTTTGCAGTAAATGGTGTGAGTGCCGTTAATGATAAATGGTTCCCGGCGTTCGATGAGTATCGTGTAGCTGCGCGCGAGATCGCAACAAAATTTGAAGCTGCCTTCATTCCATGTCAGGCTATTTATGATAAGGCTGAGAAGTCTGCTCCGGGGTCCTACTGGACAGGAGACGGCGTGCATCCTGCAATTGCAGGGGCCTCACTCATGGCCGCTTCCTGGATGGATGTAGTGAAGAAATAGAAACAAAAAAGAGGGTGTATTCTATGTTGAAAAACAAGCCCCGGGATAAAAAAAGTTAAAAAAAGAACTTTAAGGGCTGGTCTAATGGGACCGGCCTTTATTTTTTCCTATAAAAACAATCTTCTCTAAGCAGACATTGTCATGCAAGCTGCAATTTCTTGTATTATTTTCTATAGGATGCCACATGCAAACTCAAAAGAGTGGTCTTATAAATAAGCCACATACACCCTCATGCATTGATTGGCAACCAAGAGTTTTTATA
>CABHOY010000045.1 GCA_902168105.1 uncultured Flavihumibacter sp. | reverse complement strand
ATTTCTCTTCCTTTTCTTACTAATTGTTGTATAGTAGGCATTCTACCTAAGTTTTTTTTCTGTCGGTTTACAATGACATCCAAATCACCCAGAATGGGAATTTGGGAGGGCAAAGGTACATTTCTCCATGTTAATAACAAAATGTTTTAAACATTTTTTTGGAGCGCCCCTCTAGCGACCTGACAGAACGGTCACAATGTCTTTCCATTCCTCCTCTAATGACACCTCCGGCATCCTGCGGCCTGCCCTGTTATACCAATAACGGGCGTTACCGCGGTCTCCCTCTTTCCGGTGAAGATATGCATGCACCCAGGCGGCCGTATCGTCCTCCAGATGCTCTATTATATCATGTGCTTTTTGCCAGTTTCCTTTACCTTCCCACCAGAGGGAGGTCAGATAAGATGAAATGCCTGTGGGAGGCGTATCCTGGACGAGGGAGCCCAGAAAAGCAGAAAGTGTCATCCTGCAAAGATGCATTTTTTCCCCCGGAATCCCTAGTCCGCTGTACAATGCACGCTAAAAAAGGTTGTTGCCGCTGGTAATCAGGTCTATTTTATCCCCCGGGAGGTGATAATTTCTTGTTTCATGGTATCTTTGCCATAGCTCGCTTTTCCCAAATAAGTTTACCGCCTTCCTCCTACTGTAAACTATTTCAGGCCTCATTCAAAACTGCATTATACAAGGTTCATACAAGGCTTAACTTACGTTCATCCTACGTCTTTGAACGTAAGATGAACGTAAGTTAAGCCTTGTATGAACCTTGTATAAGCCTTGTATAATGAGAACCTGTCCCGGTATTGGTGGGCAGTTGGTACTATAAACGAATGGGGCCATCCGCATTCGCAAATGGCCCCTTACTAACACAACTAAGACTATTTTTAGTGTTTTGATACTTTGTAGTTCCAGTTACGAGTGTCGTCCGCCTTACCTGTACGGATGGCGTCCAGGCGTTCCAGCAGTTCCGCACCAACAGCATATTTTGTGGTATCCAGGCGGATCTCATGCTCCTTGTAGAACAGATCTTCCACATAAGCTATGCTTGACGCAGTTCCTGTACCGAACACTTCCCGCAGCGTACCGGCCTTCCAGGCGGCAACGATCTCGTCTATAGAGAGCGGTCTTTCTTCAACGGTCAGTCCCATATCTGAAAGTATGTCCATTACACTTGTACGGGTTACCCCTGCCAGGATAGTACCCTGGGTCAGATCTGGCGTGATCGCTTTATTGCCGATGATGGCAAAAACGTTCATGGTACCGCACTCCTGTAAGTATTTATGCTCCTGTCCGTCTACCCAGAGGATCTGGTCAAACCCTTGTTTACGGGCCTGCATGGTCGGATACATGGCGCCGCCATAGTTACCCGCTGCTTTTGCATAACCTACGCCTCCGGGAAAGGCGCGTATATATTTATCCTGTACCAATAAGCGGATAGGCTTATTAAAGTACGGACCTGAAGGAGAATTAATGATCACGAACTTGTAGGTGTCGGAAGGGCGTACACCAATAAATTCATCCGAAGCGATCATGAAAGGTCGCAGGTACAGTGAGCAACCATCATTTGTAGGTACCCAGTCACGGTCCAGATCGATCAGCATATCCATGCCGCCGACAAATAGCCATTCCGGCACCTCGGGCATCCCCATCCGCTCTGCAGATGTGTTAAAACGAGCATAGTTGTCATAAGGACGGAAGATCAGCGGTTCTCCTTCCTGGTCTTTGTACGCCTTAATACCTTCGAAAATGGCTTGTCCGTAATGCCAGGCGGCATTCGAAGGACTTACTGAAAGTTTCTGGAACGGCAGGATCTCTGCATTTTTCCATTCCTTCCCATCAAAATCTGCCACCAGCATATGGTCGGCATACTTTTTCCCGAATACCAGGTTGTTAAAGTCAATTTCGTTGATCCGACTTTCTGTCGTTCGGGTCACCTTGATCTTTTTAACTGCCTCTTCAAGTACGGCGTTTGTTGTTGGATTGTCTACTGCCATCATAAGGACCATTAAATTTTTTATTTGCGTTTTGGTGTCTGAATTTCAATTCCCGGTCCTGTTTCCGTGAAATCTAAAGTCGGAAATTCTGAATCTAAAATTGAATACTCTTACATTTGCTCACTGTCAAATGCAAATAAACTGATTTTTTCCCCAAAGGGGAGCCATACATTAAGTTAAATATACATATACATGTCTTTTGATAAATTGCAACTGGATCCGTACTTATTGGCCAGGATATACACCCAGCCTATCATTCCGGGGAAAAAAGCGCCTGTTGCAGCCGTGCAGGAAGCACCTCCTAAAGTGAAATTTTTAGGCGAAAATCAAAAAAACATAACGCTGTTCATACAAAACGACAGCGAAGCATTCTTAAATGAAGAATTATTTAACCTGCTTACCAATATATTAAATGCATGCAAATTGGGCATGCTGGATATCGCTCTTATAAATGTAGCCCAATATGGTGCGATGTCATTTACAACCTGGCAAGCTGCCGTTCCTATGAAACAGGCTGTGCTATTTGGCATACCTCCTGCTTCTATGGGACTTGAAGCCATTTCCAACTACCAGCTGTTACAGGTTAACGGTTGCCAGCTGCTTTGTTCCGACCCGCTGGAGCTCATCGCACAAGACAAGGTCCTGAAAGGAAAATTGTGGATGGGACTAAAGCAGTTGCTTGGGATATAATCTATCTATCATTATCAAAGACATTAATACCTTTTTCGTATGACACTTGTATTTGCTACCAACAACGAAAACAAGGTAAAGGAGATCCGCTCCATGCTGGGTGATCATTTCTCGATCATTACACTGAAAGAAGCGGGCATCGACATCGATATTCCTGAACCTCATGATACACTGGAAGATAATGCCAGGGAGAAATCAACTGTCATATATGAAATGACTGGTAAAGATTGCTTTTCTGAAGATACCGGCCTGGAAATAGACGTCCTTGATGGCGCACCCGGAGTATTGTCCGCCCGTTATGCAGGCGAGCAAAAACTGTCGGATGACAACATCACCCGGGTACTGCAGGAAATGGAAGGTAAAGAAAACCGGCAGGCTCATTTCAGAACAGTGATATCCCTGATTCTGAACGGGCAGGAATACCAGTTTACAGGCGTTTGCCCAGGCACTATCCTGACTGAAAAACGTGGTGGTAAAGGTTTTGGCTATGATCCCATCTTCGTTCCGAACGGGTCGGAAAAAGCATTCGCAGAAATGGATATGGCAGGCAAAAACCAGTTCAGCCATCGCGCTAAAGCATTCCAGCAGCTGATCACGTTCCTGAAAGACGCCGTTAATAAACCGCTTTCCTGAATGGCATAGATCATGCTGCTGTTCAGCGTTATTAATTGAAACTGTATTATATAGATAGACATGGCAAGAGTTAAAATCGATATGCCGGCAAAACTGGAGTTCACTACACAGGTACCGGTAAGAATAACAGATATAAATCACGGCGGACACGTTGGTAACGATTCTATTTTGTCCATTATCCATCAGGCCAGGATCGATTTTCTTAAATCACTGGGCTTTGAAGAAAGAGGTGCTGACGACAAAGGACTGATCATGGCGGATGCCGCCCTGGTTTATAAAGGTGAAGGCTTTGCAGGGGATGTCTTCGATATCGCTATCGGTACTGCAGATATTGCTCCTTTCGGCTTTGACTTTTATTACAGGCTTACTACTGTACGCGGTGATAAAACGATCCTTATCGCCGAAGCAAAATCAGGTATGATCTTCTTTGATTACAGTGCACGCAAGGTGGCAAGACTACCGGAAGACTGGAAAGAAAAACTGGCGGTATACGCGCAGGACAGCGTATCCGAAGGAAAATAAACACATAAAACAATCAGGAAAAAGAATGGGAACAGCCACTCTGACGAGCATTATCAAACAACGCCGTAATATCAAACCGGCCAGCATGAACGGGAAAAAGATACCTGACGAACAGGTACAGGAATTACTGGAACTGGCTGACTGGGCGCCTACTCACGGCTACACAGAACCATGGTACTTTGTAGTATTCGGTGGTGACGGCGTAAAACGCTTCTGCCAGGATCATGCAGATCTTTATAAAGCGAACACACCTGCCGATAAATTTTCACAGGGTAGCTATGAAAAATTGCAGCAGCAGGGAGACCTCGCTTCACATGCTATCGCTATCTGCATGAAAAGAGGTAACAAACCAGCTATTCCTGAAGTAGAAGAAATCGCATCTGTAGCATGTGCTACCCAGAACTTATGGCTGGGCGCTACAGAAAAAGGATTTGCAGGTTACTGGGGCTCCGGTGGAATGACGCTTCACCCTGCCATGAAAGAATATCTTTCCTTACGCGAAGAAGATAAAGTGCTGGGCATCTTCTACCTGGGATATACTGACGAACAGATCCCTGAAGGCAGAAGACTGAAGCCGAAAGAAGAGAAAGTGAAATGGGAAAAGTAGATTAATTAGGGATCAGGGCTTGAAGACCGGCAACGGATATTTCACTACCTGATCCCTGATCGTTAATCCTAATTTTAACAGCATGCGGAACCATATCTTTCCGAAAATATTTTCCACCCTTTTTTTATTGTTGCTTTGTGCCCATCTCCACGCACAAAATAAACCCGCCTCTCCGAAACCATTAGACAGCGCAACACTGAGTAAGATCATCTCCCAACAGGTAAAAGATACTTCTTCCGGGAAATCAGTGATCAAACTTTCTGATACTTCTGTCGCCATTATTATCACCCGCCTGGAAACCTATACCCTGATGCTGAACCAGGTAATGAGCACCCTGCGTCGTGGAATGGATACGGCAGAGATCAGCGAAAGCATTCCCCTGATAGATTCCTCCATGAAGGTTGTGATACGGGATATGGCCGCTATTGGCAGTACCAACAACGTTCATGACCTCTATACTAACCGTGTATTGCTTGTACAGCTGGAAAGGAAACTTGACAGCTGGCAGGATGTGCTGTTCAGGTTCCATGACAGGCTAGTGAACATCACCGATACCCTGCTGCAACTCAGGTCGGATACAACCATGCGTAATTTCCCTGCGGAAGATCAGCTGAGAGATATTTACGTCGGACAAATGGCCACCCTCATTCAGAAATGGCGGCAGGTAGACAGCGCCAATAAGACTAATCTGCTACACCTCGGGTTATTACAGAATAAGGTCGCCAAACGTTATATCGATGTAACGAACCTGCTGGAAGACATGGACTTTCAGCTGTCGCGGTTTACACAGCGTATGTTTAATAAAGATTTCAGCTATCTGTGGGAGCCTCCCCTGCCTGGGAAAAAAGGCCCTAAGTTTCCGCAGGTACTGAACCGTTCTGTTCATAAAAATATTAATATCCTCAAGATATTCTTCTCCGTCCGTGGGCCTATTTACCTGTTATGGTTCCTGGGCGCAGGCCTGTTCCTGTGGTGGGTATTTTTTAATGCAAAGAAGGTCAAAAGCAAACATGAGGAACGTGAGGCGGAAACTATTCTCCAGCAATCGCGCTACCTGTACAGGTATCCGGTAGCGAGTACTATCCTGCTGGCATCAACACTTTCCTTCCTGATCTCCATCCAGTACCCTATTATGTATACGGGCATATGCTGGGTGATCACAGCGTTAGCTACTACATTCATCATCCGTCATAATATCCCGCCTAACCTTTTCAAAAGATGGTTACTGCTGGTATTGCTCCTGGTAGTGTACAGTATCAATAACCTGTTGATCCAGGTGACATTTACAGAGCAATGGGGTGTTTTTATCGGCGGTATCGTATCCATTTCACTAGGCAGTTATCTGTTACGTACGCTTCGTAATACGACCTTGCCTTTACCGAAATATTCACGTTCTGCGATCTGGTTGTTTATTATACTCAGTGCATTATCGGTGGTACTGGTGGTAATGGCGCGCGTTGCTGCGGCCAAGATCATCGGCGCAGCCAGTGTGGTAAGCATTACGATGGCACTGGGCATTGTTCTGATGGTGGAGATATTGATGGAAGCCATCTACCTCCAGGTGGAAGCGAAGAAGGATTCCAGCACCTTCATCTCGATGATCGACTACCAGAACATCAAATCCCGCTTAAAGACCATCTTTTATATTATAGCCTCTGTGGGCTGGCTGGCCCTGATGGCGCGCAACCTGTATTTGTATGACGGTCTTTACGAACAGATCACCGACATGCTGATCGCCGAACGGAAGATCGGCAACTTTGCATTTTCTTTCAGTAGCGTAATTATATTTCTGCTGATCATCTGGCTGTCTACCGTTGTTACGCAGATCATTTCCTACCTGCTGGGATATACAGGCCAGACCTCGCAGAGCCATAAAAAACTGGGATCCGCCATGCTGCTGATACGGCTGGCTATACTGGCGGCAGGTACACTGTTAGCTTTTGCTGCGTCAGGCATTCCTATGGATAAACTGGCGATCGTGATAGGTGCATTGGGTGTGGGTATCGGTTTTGGTCTTCAGAACATTGTGAACAATCTCGTATCAGGAGTGATCCTTGCGTTTGAAAAACCCATTGAAGTGGGCGATGTTATCGAACTGGGCGCACGCACAGGTGTGGTAAAAGAGATCGGGATACGTTCCAGCAAGATATCTGCCGGCGATGGTTCGGAAGTAATTGTGCCCAATGGCGACCTGATAGCACAGCAATTAGTTAACTGGACACTTACCAACAGGACCCGTCGTGTAGACGTACTGGTGGGCATAGCCTATGGCGCAGATCTAAAGAAGGCGCTAACGGTAGTTAAAGATTACCTGATAAGTCAGGATGATATCCTCAAAACCCCTGAACCTGTCGTGTTATTACAAAACTTCAGGGACATTGGTGTAGACATCCAGGCGATGTTCTGGATCAGTGATCTGGGACAGGCGGGGATAGTGAAAAGCCAGGTACTGACAGATGTCTACATCAAACTGCAGGAGGCAGATATCAGTATCGCCTATCCCAGACCGCAACAGGTACAGATCAATATGGAGCCGGGTATGTGGAAACAGCCATCTGCATCCCCCACGCCGGTAACACCGTCAGCTCCGGTTACAGCTGTGAAGCCCTCTCCTGTAGTACCTCCGCAGGGTACGCCACCTGAAAAGCCACAGCCCGATGACAGCCAGAAGGATGCCGGTGATGTATAGAAATTCACCTACATTTGTACCAGGTAACCATGCCACAACATAAACTTGTCGCGATATGCGAAGTATTCTGTCCCTGCTTCTAATTGTAGCCTTAAGTGGACCTGCAGCTCATGCACAGGTCCTTCAATACCCGGATAAAGCATTTGAACTGGCCCAGGCCTCTGGTAAAAAAATAATGCTGGTATTTTCCGGATCGGATTGGTGTATACCTTGTATCCGGTTCAATAAACAGATATTATCAGACAGTAGCTTTCTGAGCTTCGCCGGTGAGAACCTGGTAGTACTGGAAGCAGATTTTCCGCAGAGAAAAAAGATAGCCGCTCCTCTCAGGTCACAATATGATTCTTTGGCAGCAGCGTTTAATCCACAGGGCGCTTTTCCACAGGTGGTACTGTTAAGTCCGGAGAAGAAACTGCTGGCTTACGTGCCTTACCGGGAAGAAACATCTGCCGGTTTTATTTCCACACTTAAACACCTGCTTCAATAAACATCATGCATAGCAGTAAGCTTCATACCAGGTTAATGGGCTCTGATTTTGAGCTGATAGCTACGGGAGCAAACGAGGCGATCACTGCGAGCCGGCTGGAAGAAGGCGTATCGGAAATAAAACGGATAGAAGCATTACTAACAGTGTTCAATGATAGTTCTGTTACTGCACAGATCAATGCGCAGGCAGGCGGAGCGCCTGTTACTGTACCGCCGGAGGTGTATCAGCTGATACATCGCTGTAATAAGATCAGCACCATCACCCAGGGAGCTTTCGATATTTCAGCCGGCGTATTGAAAAAGCTGTTCAACTTTAAATATGATCATTTCGCCTGGCCTGAAAAAACGGCAATAGAAGCCGCCATGCAATGTATAGGCTTCCAGCATATTGCTCTCCTGAACAATCAGTGTGTACAGCTGAAACGCAATGGCATGCGCATTGAGTTCGGCGGTATCGGCAAAGGCTATGCAGCCGACCGGGTAAAAGCCCTCTGGACAGCCGGTGGCGCTACCAGTGGTGTGATCAATGCCAGCGGAGATCTTACTGCCTGGGGCACACAACCCGATGGCGGCCCCTGGAAGATCGGCATTGCACATCCCGATGATCCTTCGAAGGCACTATTATGGCTACCTGTGAACAATGCATCCGTAGCCACCTCCGGGAACTATGAACAATATGTGGAACGTGGGGGCATCCGTTATTCTCATAACATCGATCCCCGTAAAGGCTGGCCGGTACCTTATATCAAAAGCGTGACCGTTGTCAGTCCCAGCGCAGAACTGTCCGACGCACTGGCTACCGCCATTACAGTAATGGGCCCTGTAGTAGGCCTTAACCTGGTGAACCAGCTGCCGGACGTACATTGTATCATCATAGACGGGAAGAACAAAATATTTCAATCGGATAATATTCAAATACATGCGAAAGGCTAACAGCGGTAGTATCCTGCTTGTCGCCACCGGTACATTACTGGTATTGCTGTTTACGCAATCATGCGTGGCAGTTAAACCATATCAACGGATGTATCTCAACGACGAGAGTATGCAACTGGGAAAAACAGGAATGGAAAAATTTGACGAAAACGTACATACTTACCGTGAAGGAAGCAGTGGAGGAGGAAGTGGGAAAAGCAGCGGAGGATGTGGTTGTAACTGATCTTAAATGAAAAGACTATTTATTGCTGCAGGGCTGCTGGCTGCTTATTTCACAGCATCTGCGCAAAAAGGAATCGACAGCACGGCTTATAAGAAACAAAAGATCTCTCAGACGGATATACAGGCATTGTTCTCCTTTTACACGCAGGATGGAAATCATTCAGCCGTGACCGGGGGAACAGGTACTGAAAATCTGCAGGTCTATTCTACTGATATTTTTATTTCCCACCGGCGGGATTCGGTAAATACCTTTGAACTCGGTCTGGGCATAGATATGATCACATCTGCGTCCACCGACCGTATTGATACGATACTGTCTTCCGCCTCCCGGCATGACAACCGCTTCCATATCAATGCCGGTTACAGCCGCCAATTAAAAAGACCAAACGTACGTGTAGGTATCAGTAGTGGCCTCGCCCTCGAGTCAGACTACCTCTCTGTTCCCATTGGCATCTCTGTATCGCATGACAATGCTGATCATAGCCGTCAATGGTCTGCCTCCCTTCAGTATTACTACGATGATCTTCGATGGGGAAGGTTCGATCCTGATTATTATAGTCCGGAGACCCTGGTATACCCGATTGAGTTAAGGGATACCGCCTGGTTCAATATTTACACACGGCAATCGTATAACCTCAACCTTGCCCTGTACCAGGTGGTCAACCAGCGTATGCAGTTTGCGTTCTTTCCGGAGCTGGTGTACCAGAAAGGACTGCTCTCCACTCCTTTCCACCGCGTGTACTTTAATGATGATAATACCCTAAGAGTGGAAAACCTTCCCCGGGAACGGTGGAAATTCCCCCTGGGCGTACAATTCAATATGTTTGTAGGCAGGAATACGATCATCCGATCCTACTATCGTTTTTACCACGACAATTTCGGTATCACAGGACATACGATACAGTTGGAAGTCCCTGTGAAGACCAGTCCGCAGCTGACCTTAACCCCTCTCCTGCGGTTTTACACGCAAACAGGGGCTAAGTATTTCAAGCCTTATAAAGAACACGATATAAAGGAAGCCTTTTATACTTCTGACTATGACTTAAGCCGGTTCAACAGTTATAAAGCCGGTATCAGCGCCCGTTATGCGTTATTCAAGCCAATGTTCAGACATTATTCTTTCCAGGAAATAGGGCTGAAGTATGCGTTTTATAAGCGTTCAGACCAGTTGTCGGCACATATGGTTTCGTTGCTGCTGGATTTTAAGCATAGCAAAGGATAACTGTATTGGCACAGCGTATGATATACTCTTGTAAAAAGAGTATATGAGAAACTTACAACTGGGCCTGCTGGCCTTTGCCGTTATGTTATTAAGCAGCTGTGAAGTAGTGGGTGGTATTTTTAAAGCGGGAGTATGGGTAGGTGTACTGGCTGTTGCGTTTGTGGTGATTATTATTGTGTGGCTGATAGGGAGAGGGAGGAAATGATGTTTAAATAAGCTTACAGATGATATATAACCGGGCTTTGTCCCGGTTATTTTTATTACCAAAAGGTCAAAACGAGAAAAATGACACGTTCTGGCGATAAAATGAGTCTAATATTCGATTATTAGAATAATAAATCCGATTTTTGTAACAATTCAGCAAAAAACCGGGTTTATTATGCTTATTCAATTTTCTGTAGCAAACTTTAAGACCTTTAAGGATAAGGCCACTCTCAGCCTGCTTGCTTCGAATTATGATAAGGAAACCCGCGAGAGTGAGAACGTTATGCAAATCCCGGAGTTCAGCCTCAGAATTTTAAAAAGTGCTGTAGTATATGGTGCGAATGCAAGCGGGAAAAGCAAGTTTATGGACGCGATGGTCTTCATGAAAAACTTCGTGATGAGATCATCAACAGACAGGCTTAAAGGAGATCCCATTAATGTTGATCCCTTCAGACTTGCTGATTCTGAAAATAACCCCACTGAATTTGAGGTACTTTTCCTCCACAACAACGAAATGTACAGATACGGATTTATGGTGTCCCGGCAGGCTGTTTTGGCCGAATGGTTATATCATCGACCCAAAACAAAAGAAATCGAGATCTTTTACAGGGAAGGACAGCGATTTGAATTCCACGTCAAGAGATTTGCGAAGGGGCATACGCTCGCAAAGCAGGACCTGGTCAGGGAAAACGCGCTTTTACTTTCAGTCGCCGCTCAATTCAACGATCAGTTATCAAGTGATGTGATTGACTGGTTCAAGAAGCTCAAAGTAATTTCCGGGTTGCAGGAAGATCGTTATCAGGGATTCACCATGCAAAAAACTGAGGATGCCTTCCTGAAGAAAAAGATCCTGGAATTGCTGGCTGTTGCAGATCTGGGCATTCATGATATCACACTGGAGCGTTTCGACCCTGAGAACTTACCGGCAGATATGCCACAAAGTCTAAAAGAACTTATCCGGAAAAAGATCAGCGAAGAAAATACAGAATTCATCTCCGATATACTCACAACACACCGCAAATATGACGCTGACAATAACTATGTCGGCGATGTTAAGTTTTCTCTGGATAATGATGAATCATCCGGCACCTTCAAATTCTTTTCTCTGACAGGCCCTGTTTTAGACGCATTGGAACATGGTTATCCTTTATTTGTAGATGAACTTGATTCCAAGTTGCATCCGAATCTCGTATGCAAACTGACAGAGCTGTTCAACTCAGCCACATCTAATCCGCATAATGCACAGCTGATATTTAATACACACGATACAAATCTGTTAAGCTCCGGATTGTTCAGAAGAGATCAGATATGGTTTACTGAAAAAGACAGGTATGGCGCAGCTACGCTGTATTCATTAAGTGATTTTAAATCAGAAGTACGAAGAACTGAGAACTTTGAAAGTAATTATATACAGGGGAAATATGGAGCTATTCCGTTTCTAGGTGATTTCTCCGAGCCATTTACATCCCAAAAAAAACCTGATGATAAGAAATAAAAAAGTTTCGCCATCATTAAAAAGACCTTCTCCATTTCTTACTGAAAAACCGACGATCCTGATTGTATGTGAAGGAGAAAACACCGAGCCATCTTATTTTAGAAAATTCAGACTTTCTTCTGCCACAATAAAAGCAGTTGGAGATGGACGAAATACTGTAGCCGTGGTAAAGCAGGCTATGGAATTATCGTCAAAACGGAACTATGAACAGGTCTGGTGCGTATTTGATAAAGATAATTTTCCGGCCAGAGATTTTAATAGTGCTATTACACTTGCAACAGCTAACAATATTAAGGTCGGCTATTCGAATCAGGCTTTTGAATATTGGCTGATCCTGCATTTTACAGATCATCAGGGAGGCAGAATGAGCAGGAGAGATTATAATCAGGCGATAAATGCGCAAACCCGTCCTTTAGGAGTTACCTATAACGGCAAGGCTGATAAACACATATCAGAAGACCTGTTCGACCTGTTAATGGCTGTCGATAATACAACCAGAGTGAGAAGGATTGAACTTGCAATAACCCGCGCAAAAAGGAACTATAAAGCAGTAGCACATTTAAGCCCTGCAGAACAACAATCTGTTACTACCGTCTTCAGGCTTGCGGAAGAGATACTAAAATACACATAGAAAGCCTTTACTCCGGCAACACTGTCCCTATATACCCATCCCGGTAATACTCCTCCTGAATCTTTCCCCATATCCACGCCCTTCCCTTTCCTGATTTTAGGATCCATTCCCGCCGTAGTGCTGACTGCTTATCATCAAAATGTTCCAGGTAAATAACTTCCCAGGGACGATAATGCAGCGTACCCATTTGTCGGCCATGTTCATTGTGGAAATGGAACCGCTTTACCAAATTTGCGGTATGACCAGTATAAATCTTCTGGAACTTGCGGGAAAATAGGACATAGACGGTATACATAGATAATGTTATTCCTGAAATAAGGAAAGGTTACCCATTGGGGTAACCTTTCTTTTGCCTTCATCTCATAGGAGAACGAAGATACTCAATTTATCACGGCGGGCCGGGTATATTCTTTAGTACCGGCCTACCCTATTCAGGATCAATAACTTGTTAATCAATTAGCTCCAGTTCTTTTAGCCTGGCCACAGCCTCTATCAGCATGGCACCACTTAATTGAGTAGTCAGGTCTGTAGTAGTAGCTGTCTTCGTCCAGTTGGTGTTATAAATCACCTGCGGACGGCTGGTACCCTGCAGCCACATGGTCTGTGCATTCAGTTGCAGGAAGCTGATAAATTTAGCGGCGTCGGTACTACTGAGGCTACCGTCTGTGATCAGCAGCATCATGTAGCGCACCAGGATGCCTTTGAATAATCCACCATCTCCGCCGCCTTCATCTTTCATGATGTTATTGCTGCTGAAGTCACCTGCAAGAGAGTTGTTGGCCGTTTTTAAGGCATCCGTCAGGTAAGCCTGTTCGCCGGTGATCTTGTATAATTCCACACCAGCACCGATGAAAACACCCTGGTTGTAAGTGAACTTCCACGCTTTGTTGGTACCACTGCCATCCAGCCCGTCCCATACCAGTCCGGTTACAGGGTCTACCAGGTTATCTTTCTGCCATTGGTAGATCTTTTTGGCCCAGTCCAGATCTTCACCGTTGTGGCTCAGCTGGTACATACGGGAGGCAATGATGGATGCCGGAGCATTGGCCGGTGTGTTCTTATTCTGGCGGTCTTTATTCCAGTAAATACCACCACCCCAGGTATCATCCCAACCGCCTTTGATATCGTTCCATAATAGCTCGGCAGTTGTCTTGTACCGATCGTCGCTGGTTGCTTCATAAGCACGCAGGCAGGCCAGTACCATCCATTCCATATCATCATAGAAATGGTTGATGTAGGTATTGCCGTTCTTGGTTTTCATGCCATCCAGCAATTCATCCATACGGGTCTTGATAGCGGCATCGCCGGTACGCAGATAAATATCTGTCAGTACATCCAGCGCATGTGCATTAGGCCAGTAGTTGAAAGTGAGATCGCCTGCATTGTTCTTGTTGAAATACTTACCACTCTGGTTATAAAAACCGCTGATCAGTGACGATGCAGATGAATCAGCAATAGAAGGCCAGTTGTAGTTATAGGTAGCTTTACCGGCGCCTGGGCCCGGACCTTCATCCACAGGCTCTTTCAGACAAGCTGTGAAGGTCGTGGCCATGGCCGCTGTTATAGTGAATAAAAGAAAGATTCGACGCATGAGCTTTTGATTGATCGTTTAGATGAAATGGATGTCTATACCGGATTATCGCACTATTACTTCGTGAGTGTAAGTTTTGTCCGGAGAGAAATACAATTTCACATCACAGTTTTTCGTGTCCACTTCTGAGGCGAATTTGTAGCAGTAGTTGTACTGATCGCTATTAGCGATAGGTCTCAATTCCCAGAAAGAAAGCGGTGTAGCAGCTGTTGGACGGTTATTGTCCGCATTGGAACTACCGAACCATTCTGTACCGGCAGTACCATCCGCAGCTTTTACGCTTACGCGGAATTTGTAACGTTCGTCACGGCCCCATGATTCCTGGTGGAAGTTGATGAGTTTATTTTCAAATGTCCATATACCATTGGTCGTATAATTGAGATCGTACATAATACTATTCTCAGGAGCGAACCAAAGGCCGATAGCGGTGATCTCAGTTATAGAAGCAGCTGTGTTGTTGAAGTCCAGACGCAGACGGTATACTTTAGTACCGCCGGAATGGGTGCTTTCCCCTCCTTCTTTCAGTGCAGCTTCGTCGATGAAATAAGTAGTAGGTGTACCGGTATTCCTATCAACGAATTTATATTTACCATCTTTCAGTGAAGTATAGATCTCAAATACACCGGCAGCTGTAGACTTCAGCTTGACAGCCTGCGCCAGGTCAGCCCCAGCTTCGGTAGCATCTCCTGTCAGGAAAACATCGACAGGAATTTCAGCAAAGCCATTCGGTCTTTCTACTTCGATAGTACGGGATTCTGCCGCAGGCTGGATGTTATAACCTTTGGAAGCATTTACCGTCCATTTCAGTTTACCGGTAGCCAGTGCTGCGATGCCTGCTTTACCCGCAATGCTGTTCAGGTCTTTGTGGGAAAGCGTCAGTTTGTTCTGCACACCACCACCATCTGAAGTGATCTTCGCAATCGGATTGGAGAAGTCCGCACCATCTTTATCTATCACTACTTCATATAATACCAGTGATCCGTCTTCAGCACGCGCCTGATCCCATTCGAAGCTCACACTAGCACTGGTAGCTGGTTGCAGCTTGATGTACTTATCAGCTACAGGCGCATTCAGGTGAGCTACAGGTTGCAGGTTTGTATTCAGTTCATGATCGTCTTTGCTGCAACCGGTCAGTATAAGTCCCAGTGAAACCGGTAATGCGAGTAGTATATTGGCGAAAAATGTTTTCATATCGTATCAGTTTGAAAATATTAATGTGGGAATTTACCAATCCTGGTTCTGACCAAGATTTGTGTTCTGATCGCGTTCAAATGTGGGTACCGGCCACAGGTAATGCTTTGGATTTACAAAGGTCCTGTCTTCCACAATGATGTAGCCGTTCGCATCTGTTCTGAAGGAGCCTCCGGAAACTTTAATACCTCTTACAGGCTTGCTCATTACCTGGTCAGCGATCTTCCAGCGACGGATGTCCAGCGCACGTACACCTTCAAATGCAAGTTCTGCTCTTCTATCCCGGCGTACAATGGTTTGCAGTGCTGCCTGCGCTACACCAGGGAATTCCAGTGCACCAGCGTCGGTAAAGCCGGCGCGTGCACGCAACGCACGGATCGTCTGATTCCAGATACCTGCATCCAGCTGACCGAGTTCGTTCTTCGCTTCTGCATACATCAGCAACACATCGGCATAACGGATCACGATGAGGTTTAAGCCTGAGTTGTAGTTGGTAGCAGTACGGTCATAATATTTATAGAAATAATAACCGGTTGGAGAAGCACCCTGATCGTCCACGCTGTTAGTAGCAGGATTGGAACCTGGTTTGGTCAGAATGGTCTGTACTTTACCATCAAAGTCTGTAACAGTAGAACCATCGTGCAGGATCGTAGCGTTGAAACGGGGATCGCGGTTGGTATAAGGATCGTTCTCGTTATAACCTGAACCGGCTTCCTTAATACCCTTACCGTTCAGCATGATGTAGTCGTCCACCAGGTCCTGCGTAGGCACCAGCGTACTTCTCAGCAGCGCTACTGTTTGTGGCAGGAAGTTACGTTGTGAGCTGTTGGTACGGCCACCGCCATATTGTATGTCGAAGATCACTTCGCTGTTATACTCATTAGCGGTAGTGAAGATATTGCTGTAATTGCTCTGCAATGCATAAGTACCATTTGTGGTATTGCCTATGAGCAGTTCGCAATCGTCGATGGCTAACTGCCATTCGCTTTTGAACATATGCACACGTGCACTCAGGGCAATAGCAGCGCCACGGGTAATACGGCCACGATCTTTTTCCTGGTATCCGCCATTGGCGCCGGAGTAATTATTTACCGGCAATTCGGGACGGATAGCGGTCAGTTCAGACTGGACAAAATTGAGCACTTCATTTTTACTTGTCCTGGAGATTGACCTGGCCTCTTCGATGGAGATCAGGTTAGTGTAGAACGGTACATCTCCAAACCAGCTTGCCAGCTGGAAGTAAGAGTACGCGCGGATGAACCTTGCTTCCGCCAGAATGCGGTGTTTCAGCGTAGAGTCCATTCCGGGCACCCTGTCAATATTTGTCGTTACGATATTACACTTGCGGATGCAGGTAAACCTGTATTGCCATTCCTGTGTAAGCCTGTCGTTGGACGGGTCGTAAGCGCCGGATGCAATCCGGGATACGGATTTATAACCGGTACCGTTTACAAAACCATTGTCACTGAGAGCTTCGTCGCCGAAATAATAAGTATCGTCAGACAGGTTCTCATAACAGCTTGCCAGCGCTGCCAGTGCATCGTCAGCGTTCTGCCAATAAGCAGCGTCTGTATAGTCGCGCGTGATAGGCTGGTCCAGCTTGCGGCAGGAGAACAGCACGACGGCGCAAAGTATTGGTAATAATAATTTCTTCATACTAATGAACATTGAGCGCTATTATCAGAATTTCAGGTCCAGACCAAATGAGAAGGTAGCTGCATTTGGATAGCTACGTCCTGCGATCGCATTGTAATTGGTAAAGGACAGTTTATCATCAAACTGTGTGAATTCCGGGTCCACACCCAACTCGCGGAAACGGCGGGGAGTGAATGTCAGCAGATTCTGGCTGGTGAAATAAACCCTTGCGCTCTGGATGTGCAATGTCTGACTTACACTACGTGGCAGTGTATAACCGAACTGCAGGTTCTTTAAGCGCAGATATTTGGTATCAAACATCCAGTAATCGGAATACGCAAAGTTGTTAGCATCGGCAGTACCGATGGTGAGCCGTGGATAGGACGCATCCGGATTGGTAGGCGTCCAGCGGTCCAGGTGCTGTTCGAAGGCATGGTCTTCATTGTTGTGGAAAGCCTCTACGATGTCACCACGCAGGAACTGGCTTCTTTTACCCACACCCTGCCAGAACATGGAGAAATCCCAGTTCTTCCAGTTAGCCGAATAATTGAACCCGAAAGTGTAACGTGGGAAAGGATTGCCAAATACATAACGGTCGTCTGCATCGATGGTGCCATCACCATTACGGTCGATGTAACGGATATCGCCCGGCATTACCTGCTGGTTGTAAGCAAACGGCACCTTAGGAGCGTTCTTGATATCGTCCAGGTTCTGGTACAGGCCGTTTGACTTATAACCATAGTAGGAAGCGATCGGGAAACCTTCCTTGATAATGAATGAGAAGTCAGAGCCCTGTACGGATTGTTCTCCGTATTTCACAATCTTATTCAGATTGTCTGACAGGTTACCAGAGATGGTGTGATTGACATTCCCTGTTTTTGCATGATAAGACACTGTTAACTCCCAGCCTTTGTTCTGCACTTTACCTACGTTCTGCAGAGACGCGCCGATACCGGCTGTACCGGGCACTACCTGGAACAGGTAGATACCATCAGTATTTTTATTGAAGTAGTCGAATGATGCGGAGATCTTATTATTAAAGAGATCTACATCCACACCATAGTTGCTCATAGTGGAGATCTCCCATTGCAATGTTTCATTGTAAGCGGAGAAATCGGCGCCGGTGTTCGGCGTATTATTGAACGGATATTTACCTGTATTCAGTGTTACCCTTGCCAGGTAGTTGAAGCCGCCGATGTTGGAGTTACCCACCTGTCCCCAGGAATAACGGAACTTCACGTTACCATATTTTTCTTTGAAATCTTCGAAGAAGGCTTCGTCAGTGATCCTCCAGCCTAATGAGAAAGCAGGGAAGAACTGCCACTGATGACCGGGAGCAAGTTTCGAGGACCCATCGTAACGCCAGGTAAATTCTGCCAGATATTTATCGTTATACACATAGTTCACTCTACCGAAAAGCGAGTTCAGGGCGTAGAGGTTAGGATTGACGAACTCGTTGTAAGTACCAATGTTCGCATAGTCAAAAGTACCATCAGGTTTAGGAATGTATCCACCGCCGATGCTCCAGTCGGGGTCCAGGTTGGTGGTACCATAACGGGTAGCTTTCAACCCATACTCTTCGTTGATAGCGTCACTACGACCGCCCACCTGTGCTTTCACATAATGTTTACCGAAGGTATTTTCATACTCTGCTGTAGCATATACGTTGGAGGCAAGATCTTTGAATTCGTATTCATACATCTTGTTGTACAATGGAGGATTGGCCGTGGTATAATAAGGAGCGTAACTATATTTGTTCTGACGATCGGTCTGGTTAGTGATCGTGTAGGTACCGGAAGCATTAAAATTAAGTTTGAAATGCTTTACGGGATTGATGGTAATATCCAGACCGCCCAGCAGGTTATCTTTCTCTTCTTTGTTGAAGCCCTGTGATTTTAACTGAGCCAGTACGTTATTACTGTTCAGGGATGGTACGACAAAATTGCCGAGTGAATCAAGTACAGGGTAGATACGAGGCGTACGGATAGCATCCCTGATCAGGATGCCGATGTCTGCCTGCTGTCTGCGTTTAATCCCTTTTGTATAGGCGAGGTTCACGTTTACTTTCACGTACTTGCTCACATCAACAGAGAGGTTAGCCCTGGCGTTGTAACGTTTGTAGAAAAAGTCCTGGTCTACATAAGAGTTCTGCAACATATTGCCCTGGTTCACATATCCCAGTGAAACGAGGTAGCTACTGGTTTTGCCACCACCGGTCATACTGAGGCTATGGTTTTGCATAGGCGTATGATCGCGCAGCATTTCTTTCAGGTAAGCAGGTTCAGAACCGCGCTTATGCCAGAAGTTGATATCATCAGGAGAGAACTGTGGAGTTTTACCAGAGTTCACCAGCGCTTCATTTTTCAGTGTCATGTATTCCCATGCTTCCACGTTACGCGGCAGCGTGGTTGGTGTTTGCCAGCCGTATATACCGTTGTAGGTAACACTTGGTTTCTCGTCTTTACCACCTCTTTTAGTAGTGATATAAATAACACCGTTCGCAGCCTGGGAACCGTAGATAGCGGAAGAAGCAGCATCTTTCAATACGGAGATACTTTCCACGTCATAGGGGTTGAGGTTCTGCAAACCATCCTTGCCGGCCTGTACACCATCGATGATGATGAGCGGCGAGTTACCTGTGAGACTACCCACGCCACGGATGTTGAGGGTGAGCTGTGCACCTGGTTCAGCATTGTTCTGCTGCAAGATCAGGTTCGGCGCTGTTCCCTGCAAAGCCTGGAACATATTGGCAACAGGCCGGCCTTCAATATCTTTAGTGGAGATAGTATTGATAGCCGCCGTTACCTGCGTTTTCTTTTGTGAGCCGTAAGCGGTAACCACTACCTCTCCCAGGTCCTTAGAGTCGGCAGTGAGCATTACGGTAATATTAGTTCTTCCGCTGATCCCTACTTCCGATGGGATGTAACCAACGGAAGAGCAGACCAAGGTACCATTGGCTTGCCCAGCTGGGATCTTTAGCGTAAAAAAACCATCGTCATTTGAAGTGGTACCGACATTGGTACCCTGCAAACGAACATTGACATTCGGGATACCTTCTCCCTTATTGGTAACGATCCGGCCATTGATCGTGATTTCAGCCTGTTGAGGAGGCGGAGTTGCAGCCTGACGGAGAATGATCTTGTTGTTGATCATTTCGAATTTGATGTCGAGCGGGGACAACACCATGTCAAGCACTTCTCTCAGTGTTTTGTCTTTTACGGACAGGGAGATCTTCTGTGCTGCTCTTATTTCATCATTAGAATAGACAAACACATATGGTGTTTGCTGTTCAATTTTCTCCAGCACCTGTCCGAGCAGTTCATTGTTTACCTGGAGACTAATACGGTTTTCAAGTGGAATGTCAGTGTTCTTTACCTGTTGTCCCTGGCCGTATACAGTGTGATTTGCATCAGCGGCAAATGCACTCTGCGCCTTCAGGTCCAGCATGTTCAATAACGCCATGCAGACAAAAAGCGGGAGGAACAACGAGCGGAAAAGTCCCGAAAAACGCATGGGTAGCGGTCTTTCTTTCATAACGCAGCTGTTTGTGAATGAATTGATTTGATTGATTTAATAAACGAATGTGACCTATTCTGTGATCAGTAATGTGCTATCTGTAATTGTATAGTGGAACGCTTTGGACCTGGCAAGATAGTACATGATATCCTGCAGGCTATTGTTCTGGAAAGCCCCTGTAAGCCTGTAATAGCGTGGAGCGTCGCTGGCGAAAGTGACTTTTTTGCCAAATGTTCTTTCCAGTTCGAATGCTATTTCTTCCAGCGTCCTGTCGCGGAATATCAGTCTTCCTTCTGTCCAGGCTTTATCATCTTCTGCAGAGGTAACTTCTTTGACGATAGCTTTATCGGCATCCTCGTCAACAACAACCTTGCGGTACGTCACTTTTTCATCTGGCGTGATATAAATGGTATCAGGTTTCTTTCCTGCTTCATAGGCCGGTATGAATGCTACTTTACCTGTTTTTACAGATGTTTGTACAGCTTCATTTTCATAAGCGCGGATGTTGAAGGAAGTCCCGAGTACATGAATACTTCCGGAGGAAAGATGTACGATGAATGGTTTCTTCGGATCTGCAGCAATATCAAAGAAGGCTTCACCGGTAAGATAGACCTCGCGGGAGTGATTGTTGAATATTTCCGGATAAGACAACTTACTATCGGCATTCAGCCAGATCTTGCTACCGTCGGCCAGTTCTAACACGGCCCTGGTGGCTTTACCGTTCTGACGTTCAATCAGCCTGGCCACTTCTATGCGCTGTTGTTTAGGCCTGAGTACCACAACGGCAACAGCAGTTATTAATATTGCAGCAGCAGCGACGCCAGCCCATTTCCAGGAGAACACCCTTTTTACAGGAGTTACGTTTACGTTGATATTGATCCTGGACATGGTACGTTGTAAAGCCTGCTCTGTTTCGACAGAAGAATGATATGCCGATACTGTGAAGTACTGTTGCAGCAGCTGGTAGCGTTCGCGGAGTTCAGGATAATCCTGCAACATCAACTCAAGCTCATGCTGTTCTGCTGTGGTAGCTTCTCCTGCCAGTTTCCTGGCGGCTAACGTGGTAAATAATTCTTCGTTTATCATACGCGGTTGTAGTAGAAGGACAGAAAGAATTGAAAAACTACTTACAGGGAATCCCGTTTTTTATTTTTTTCTTTTAACCTGTTGGTTATGTATGGACCTATCACTTCATTCAGGCGTTTCATAGCACGGAATAATTGTGTTTCTACAGTGCGCGGAGAAATGTTGAGGATCTCTGCCACATCTTTATATTTAAATCCTTCTTCTTTGATGAGTTTAAACACACGGCGGCACTGGTCAGGCAGACGGCCTACTTCCTGGTCCATTTTGAAAAGTATTTCTTTCCACTCCATTGCACGACCGGGATCGACGGAGTTGGTCAACTGGGAAAGTCCGGTGTCGTCATTGAGAGGGGTGATACGTAAAGAGGAATATTGCTCGAGATAATTCAGCGAGTGATTTTTAACAGCCACGAAAAGGTACACTTCCAGATTGGCGATCTTTTCGAGTTCGCTACGACGGTTCCAGATCTTTACAAAAACATCTGAAACTATTTCTTCTGCCGCTTCGCGGGTGTAAACGTATTGGATGGAGAAATGTAACAGGCGGTCATAGAAATGGCGAAAGAGCTCTGAAAAAGCCTTTTCATCGCCTTCACATGCAATCTGCCGCTGCCAATATCTGATATCTTCACTGTTACTCATACTGTATGCACTGAGCTTAGTTTACATACGGAAAGTCCCCCGGAGGTAAATATAATGATCATTATCGCGGAATTATCCCCCTTTATTATGTTGGTATAGTCCTAAATTAACCCGATCAAGAGAAGTTGATAAATCGTCCGATCAAGATCTTATCAGTCTTCACAACGTTGTTATTTTTGTATCACTTTAATTTCCAGGCTGGCATAATACTCATTGGGCTGTTAAATCTTTAATTATCAGTTTTCGACACGTGCTGCTCTATTCTTTCTTATCAGGTTCCCGTCCAGTCTGCCTTACCGGCTGGCCCGGAAGTTGATCCTATATCTCTATTAGGACAGGCAATTTTAGAAAACTACTTACAGGAGTAAAAAAAATATTTGGAGGCTCTTGGATTAAGAATAATTTTAAATCACGCTGTAACTATATATGAAAGAACATATAAGTGTTTTTTTGACAGAAATTGCGTAATTTTAATAGCTATGACTAAAACCAGAAAATCGTAATCTAGATATGATGTCATCTACATTTACTACCATATTGGTGATTATTGCGGTGTTCGCCTCGTTGTCTTCTTTGGCAATCACAGTCCTGAATGCGTCCAGGGAGACTGCCAGACTCAAGAGAATCCGCCGATTTCCACCAAAGTCAATGGTGGTAGAAGACAAATCAGGACATGTTGTAGTGCTTGATCTCGAAAAACAGAATGATACACAACAGATACTCCGTACCATAGATGTATTATTAGGGAAATAGTTCTCATTATTTCATTTCACTTATCACTATCGCCTGGTCAATACCATCATCCACTATATTTATTTATAAATAACTATTATCCTATAAAACCATTTTCATTCGTTGGAACAAGAAAATTCACTGGTTGCTAACCCATCCACGCAATCTTCCAATACCCAGCAACCTAATTCGACATCTGCCAGTATAGCCGGCGCGGGAGGTGGTACTTTACTGGTGCTGCTGGCCAATAATCTGCCTGAGAATTATCCTCTTAAATCATGGCTGGTCATCCTTGCGCCCAGCGTATCCATTGTATTATCCGTGTTCTGGAAATATATTTCCCGTAAGTCCAATGCATACTTCAAAGTGAAGAAAGTGGAAAGATCAAAGAAACTGCTGCTTCAGAAAATTGAGAATGCGCTACAGAACGGGATCATATCTGAAAAGGAAGCTGTGATGCTAAGAAAGAAAATGCGGGAGATTGAGCTGCAAAGCATCGATAACCTGGCCAACAAGATCAAGTCTATTGATTTTGAGGAATAGTGGACTGTTTTCTGAACTTCTCCTGTTGGGCCAGATAAAGCCCACCAATCACCAATATTGTACCGGCGAAGGTAAACCATGTGATAGGCTCATTGAGGAGCATCCAGGAGTACAGGAAGCCAAATACAGGGCATAGGAACAACCACAGGGAAGCCCTTACTGCATCTTTACGGACAAGGTAGAACCATAACTGCAAGGCAATAACCGAAACAGGAACGATCAGCCAGCCGACGGAGAGCCAGAACTCTGTATTGAAATGAGTGGTCTCAAAATTGGCGAAGATAGCGGTGATAGGAATGAACAGCAGCCCACCCAGGAAGACCTGCCAGCCATTGATGGCCAGGTTAGGAAGCGTCCATTTGATACGCGCATAATATACTGTCGCCACAGAGACAGAGAACATTCCTGACATAAGGATAATGATGCCGCCTACGGTAGCATGGCTGTCCTGCAGTAATGGATAGGTAGCGATGGCCACACCAGTCATTCCCAGGAACATACCTACGACCTCATACCACTTCAACTGTCGCTTCATCCAGAGGGCTGAAATGACCATAATAAATAAGGGACTGGTAGCTGTGGATAAACTGCCGATACCAGCAGATACTGTTTTCATGGCGATCACGAAGCAACCCAGATAAACAGTGGTGTTCAAACTGCCGAATATCGCCAGGTACAGCCATTCCTTTCCTTTGGGTAAAGGATGTTTTCCTTTTTGTATCAGATAGGCGAAGATCAGCATCCCCCCTCCTGCCAGTAAGAACCTGACATTAGCAAGGATGAGCGGATCGGCTGCATGGATGCCGAATTTTGTGGCAACTGCTGCTGATGCCCACAGTAAAGCAAAGAGAAGACCTATTACGAGCTGGCGCATTATTATTCCTGTCGGTTTGTAATCGGATATAAAAGTAGATATTTCCTGATGTTATTTTAACAAAAAGTCCTTGAGGGTAGCAGCAGAGAACTTGCAGAGAAGACGGAGAGACAAAGCAGAGAAGAAGTAATGATGTTAATATCAGATAGAAAGTATTATTGAATAAAACGAGCCTGTACCAGAAGATACAGGCTCGTTTTATTTGGATACCTGCCGGGACAGGTGATCTTATAAGTTATTCTTAAAGGCGTTTATTTTTGATGCGTCCTCGTTATTGCTATATTCCTTCCAAAATGAGCGCTATTGTTTTCCGAAGGTAACTCCCTCGAAGTTGTCTGTACGGAAAGGACTGGCCGGTAAGCCGGCACCATTGTATAAGTTACCGTCAGGATTATTCGACCAGCTGTAACGTACTGCCACAGGCTTGGCCACTTCGCTGCTGGAAACTGTTACACGGTTACCGCTGATAGTAGCATCTGCCCAATGGAATTTCTTATCTGCACCTGCTATCTCGAATCCTTTCAATGTTCCGTTCTTTGCTGTCAGCCCATCATCTGCAAATTTAAATGTGAGAACAACCTTATTTCCCACGATCTGTTTGGATTGATAGATCGGTCCGGAGTAAGGGATCTTCTCTCCGTATACCTTTGCTCTCGCGATGAGAGATAAACGACGGGCTACCTCCTGCTTGTTCTTCGGGTGAATATCTTTGTCGTTGCCAATATCAATAGCGGAAGCCATACCTGTATTCGGCAGGGATAACGCCATTAACTGCGCTTCACGCAATTCTGCCCAATCAGATTCCACTGGTTGCGTCTTCTTTTCTGTGAAATTAGCCAGTTGTACGAAGAAGAACGGGAACTCACCATTCTTCCACTGTTTGCGCCAGTCTTTGATCATCAGGGGAAATAATTCCCGATATTGGTATGCTCTGCCCACATTCGCTTCTCCCTGGTACCAGATAGCGCCACGGATTGCATATGGCAGTAAGGGATGGATCATTGCATTATAAAGCAGCGTGGACTTATTAGCATCGGATGGTGATTGTGGTGTAGCGAGGCGTTCCAATGCTTTCACAGTATCTGCAAAAGCGGGCATCTTCTTCAGGGATTCCCCACTTGTCCATGCTTCTGCTACCGTTCCGCCCCATGAACTGTGGATAACACCTACGGGTATATGTTCATGGCCATATATTTCACGTGCGAAAAAATACCCCACGGAAGAAAATTCAGGGACACTCTGTGGAGTACACACCGCCCAGGCACCTTCCCATGGCGTAATATCGTCTTTTGGCGACGTGCTTGTCACGTGTTTCGCCTGAAAGAAACGGATCTGAGGATAATTGGCTGCAGCAATTTCCTGCTCGAAATTCAACACTTTTCCCCATCCTTTAACAGGCATCTCCATGTTGGACTGGCCTGAAGCCACCCAAACATCTCCCACCAGTATGTTGTCCAGCGTTATCGTATTATGACCGGCGATGGTCATGGTATACGGACCTCCTGCAACTTGGGCAGGCAATTGTACTTTCCACTTGCCATCCGCAGTTGCAACAGCAGTATAGGAGCCTTGTTTAAACTTAACGGTCACCTTCTCTCCCTTGTCGGCCCATCCCCATATATTCAGGGGTTTATTGCGTTGTAATACCATGTTGCTACCGACCAAAGCGGGTAAACGAACATCAGCGTAGCTATTGAGGATAAGTGCAGTTGACAGGAGACCTGTCAGCATTGGTTTTAATAACGTGGTCAATTGCATGAACGGTAATTTTATTCTGCCGGTCAAGGTACAAAATGGGGAATAGATGCGCAACATCTTTTGGGACAAAGTATGCAAGGTTGCGGCTTTTATTGTCCTTTTTATGGCCGGGTATCTTTTTGGCACGAAATTTTTATAGTCTATCTGCATAAAACGATAAGATCATGATAAACGGTATCATAACATTCGACTTCGACATAAAAGCACTGCACTACCTAAATAGTAACAGCCGTTATATCAAAGCTACTGCAGATGCGAGCGGCAATACGGACATAGCTTCCGCAGCCTTACAATATTATAAATCGGCAACTAATCATCCTGAGATACAGCTGGAAAATGAAGCAGACGTGAATAGGTTCAAACATGTGGCGCGACGTTTTTTCAGTGAGTTCAGTCAAAACTGATTTTCATTCTTTTGTTTCCCCGAAGGTTCATTCATTGTTTCCCGTTCATCCATTGCCCCGGTTTCATCCATTTAACTCCATCATTCATTGTTCCCCCACGGGTTTTCATTCATTGTGCTTTCCCCGGCATTCATTGTTTCCCAAGGCAAGCATCCATTAAACAAGACTAACCTCAATATCGTCCATTACCCAAAAAAGTAAGCAGCCTGCAAAGTCACATTTGCGGGCTCTTTTTATATAAAAAAAAGAAGGTCGCCAAGAATGACAACCCTTTCTAACCATATCCTAATAAAAACCAAGTTCTTTACTTCATATGCGATAACATATCAAGTGTAATATTTTGAATAAGATGTTTTTCTTGTGTATTTATCTAGTATAGGGAAAGGGTGGGACCTTTTTTATAGTATAGGACAGTATCAAATTTCTTTCGTTGCTGATACAAATATATGATCCGCATTCATATTGTTTTGTAGTAGTATTACTACACTTAAAAAAGAGTGGGGCAACTCTTCTACAAAGAGCCACCCCACTGCATTTCAGCCGATGAGTTATTTAATTATTTTTTCAATGTATTACCTAATACCTGCATAAAATATCCACCTACTACACTTCTTGCCTGGAAGCCGACCATCTTTCCATCTTCTGTTTCATGCCAGTCGCTCAATGGTACACGTGATTGTGTTTCCTGTGCGTACTTATACACAGGATCCACCAGGGCAGCGAAGTCTGACTGATTGTCCGTCAGTGTTGCAGTCCACAATATCCAGTCGGATTTAGTGTATTTTTTACGGCTATCCAGTGGCAATCCATATTTCAACTGATGCGCCAGATAGTATTTTATTTCCTTTTGGTAAACAGATCTCGGGAACAATCCGAGGTTCAATACCTTGTCCCAAACCAGGTTGTACTTCTGGCTCCAGGTACCTTTGTTTTCAAACGCCAGTGTATAGTGATCACCATCTTCCGCCAGCGTCATCCATTTAGGTACCATCTCTGTTGCTGCGGTTCTGTACTTCTGCGCTGCGGCCTTATCTCCCAACATATCCGCCAGCATAGCGTAACAACCAAGTCCTACGATCGCCTTTACAGAAAGGTTCGCATTCCTTGCCAGGTGCCCCGCGAAATCGTCTGTACACAGCTGGTTAGCGGGATCAAAGCCTTCCTTCAACAGATACTCCGCCCAGGTGGTCAATGTTTTCCAATGTTGTTTTGCATAGTTCGCATTTCCTTCTGCCTTCGCAATCGCTGCTGTCAGAATGATCATGTTACCAGATTCTTCTACCGGCATACCTTCTCCATATGCCTGACCATTTGCCAGCGGATATGTTCCCAGATCATGCGCTGCATAAGGCTTCGTATATTTACCGCTTTCACTGAAATAGAAAATGCCATTCAACATTCCCTTCATCAGATCAGGGTTATACACCAGGTATAACGGTGCGGAAGGATAAGTTACATCCACCGTATTGATACAACCATTGCTGAAATTCTCTTTTGAAAGGAACAGGATCTCTCCCTGCGGGCTCTTCACCAGCTTGTGTGCAGAGATGCTCTGACGGTATCCCAATACACAAAGCTTTGCATATTTCTCTCCACCCGCTTTCAGTGCCGCATCATATATTTCTTTGTCAAATGCCGTACAACGTGCAATAATGGATGTATATCCATCCTGTGCTTTTTTCAGTTCCTTTTCTATTGTGTAGCTGTCATCTTTCTTCCACCATGGTTTCAGGTTGGTTTCGAAATACTGTATAGAATAGATGTCATCGTACCCTACCAGGAACACCTGTTCTTTTTCAGTACCATCCACTTTTCCAAGAGATACGCTTGTATTCAACACCAGCTGTGTACCTTTATCGACAGTAGCAGATCTACGCTTGCCTGCAAATGCGCCTGCTGCCACACCTTCCTTTGTAACGTATTGTTTAGCGCCGGCAGACTGTGGTACGGCTACATAGAGATATCCCCAGTCGATACGCAGGTCGTCTCCTTTTTTGGCCAGCACTGATTGTGCTACAGAGCCGGTTTTCAGGATAGACAATCCCTCGCTATTGTATTGCTGCGTAGTTACTTCCTGTGCTGCTGTATTGACAGCAAGATCGGAAGATGCACCGAAGTACACTTCTACCTTATGCTTGCGTCCGTCGTTTGCTTTTACTTTATAAGATACATAAGAAACAGGACGAGACATCAGGTCCAGATCTTTCAACAATAACGGAGAAGTGAAGGTTAGTTTCAGGTCCACTTTCCCACAAGTAAAGTCATAACTGGTCTGTGTCGCTTCAATTGTAATATTCTTCTGTTCCGCCTGTAGTATTTTTTCCGCCAGTTTATCTTTTTCTTCTGTTACGATACCACCGTCGAGATAAGCGCCACCGCGTGTATTGGTACAATGCATGGCCAGTACATTGGTGCCTTTACGCAGTTTCTTTCTTACGTCGTCACTGATAGGGAAATATTCCATATGGTTTAACCATCCCACGTAACTATAAATGCGTTCACCGTTCAGGTAAACTTCTGCGTTATCGTCGTGGTTGATCTTCAGCAGCAGGTTATCCACATTGGGATCATCTACCGTGAATGTTCTGCGCGCCCATACGTCGTCCGTAAACCATGGAGTACCGGCAGTCTTCCTTTCTTTTTCAAATGGCGCATTCCCTGTTTTCCAGTCTGCGTCATTAAATTCCGGTGCTTCCCAACCCTTTGCAGGCGCTGTTTCTGTATACCGCACCTGGTAAGGCGCCATATCAGCAGTTGCTGCCAGTGCACGATAAGCATGTCCGGGGGAACCTAATACGCGGTAGGTTACACCGTCCACCTTTACGAAACCTGTCAAGGATTGCTGTGTTCCTGTCCAGTGACGGGTAGTGGAAGCGGTAAGGTTGTCCGTTGCCGACCAGACACTAAAGTAAGGATCGTGCGTGATCAACGGATAGGCCGGCGCCTGTTGTTGTTGCGCATACAGCTGTTGTGACAGCAATATGGCTGCAATACCAAAAATTCTTTTCATGATTTGTGGAGCTTTATATAATGATTATTGAAAACGTGGATACGCACCGCTACCTCCGCGGCTATGGCAGTGTTGTTGAGACTCATGGACCTGTTTTAAATGATACCCGTGGATTAAACTTAACTACACAGTGGCGCTGTCACCCGCGAAAAATAGAGATTTTTTTCGGGAAACGTATTCTTTACGCTTATTTTTTCCGGATTGGAGATCTACACATTGTACGTCTAAGCTGTCATACGGGAAGCAGCGCGTGTTGCCGGGCTCTTTTTTATCTTCTTATTCCTTCTTCCCCACCATATATACACGCCGGTAACGGGCAGGCTGGCGCAAACAAGGCTCGCCATAAAAACGATGATCTTTCCCGGTATACCGGCTATCGCTCCGATATGGATATCGTAGTTCATATCCCGCAGTTTATCTGCAAACCCGGCTTTGGCATATTCGCCGGTATAAGGTCCTTTTGCTGGCAGTATCGCTAATGTATTCTGATCGAAGTAATAATTGTCCATCTTATAATATGTACCCGGCCTATAATTGACTGATGCGGAAATAGCAGCAGAATCATCTGCCGGATAAGAGATCATAATGCTTGCTTCTGCCGGCGCTTTCTTTCTTAACTCCTGCCAGACCTGATCTTCGGGCATCTTGTACAATGCGGTTTTGGTCTTGTCAGACAATGGCGGTGCATCTACTGGCAAATGCTCTCCCCCTGATGTTACGAAGTACAACGCATTGCTGAACCACTGGAACCCCCACACCAGACCAGTAGTAGCGAGGATCAAGCCTATCGCCATCACATAAAATCCCAGGACATTATGCAGGTCGTAATTCACTCTCTTCCACTTTGCATTCAACTTCACAGAGAACCTTTGTTTGGCTGCCGCCTTATTTTTAGGCCACCATAACACCAGTCCTGTGATCAGCATTACAAAGAAGATCAATGTAACTGATGCCGTTACCGGCTGACCGATCTTTTCCGGCAGCCACAGGTAATAATGCCCGTGTAATATAAAATGGAAGAAATCGCCTTCTTCGCTCCATACCTTGATAACTTTACCGGTATAGGGGTCCATGAAGACCTGGTAGTAGTAATCTGGATCTGCTCCGAAGAACATCACTGTTGCGCTTTTATCCTTCCCGGGGTAACTAACGAGATTGGGTTGCTTATCTGTAATTTGTTTAACTGCGATCGCTTTCAGTTCCGATGGTGATAGTGGTGTTGCGTCGGGGCGACTGGCGGTGTATGTATACGGCTTCGTAATACTTTCTATTTCCTGTTGGAATGCCAGGATACAGCCTGTAACGGCTATTATGAAAACGCCGAGGCCGGAGGTGAAGCCGAGCCATAGGTGTACTTTTCCGATAAGTTTTTTAACAGTCATAAGCAATTGCATTCGCCGGGTGCGGGGTAAAGATGCTATAATTAGTAGTGAATGTTTGCTCGAAAACGGAATTTCTTTTGGGGTGCTTTTATTCAAGGGTCGGGCGGTTGCTATTAAGGGGGAGAGCTATTATGCATGGGATGCGAATGGGGCTGACAGTGATCCTAGCGTTGACCTTCCAGCTCGCGGATGCGCGCGGGTTTGGGCTGACAGTGATTCCAGCGTTGACCTTCCAGCTCGCGGATGCGCGCGAGTTTGGCCTGACAGTGATTATTGCGTTGACCTTCTAGCTCACGGATGCGCGCGAGTTTGGGCTGACAGTGACTATAGAGTTGACCTTCTAGCTCGCGGATGCGCGCGAGTTTGGCCTGACAGTGATTATTGCGTTGACCTTCTAGCTCACAGATGCGCGCGAGTTTGGGCTGACAGTGATTATTGCGTTGACCTTCTAGCTCACGGATGTGCGCGAGTTTGGGCTGACAGTGATTATTGCGTTGACCTTCTAGCTCACGGATGCAGGTTGGGACCACTGGCTGTAGTTCTTTGAAGTTACCTTGATATTTAGCTTTGATTGGGCGGTTGGGCGTTGGGAATTCTATTTAAACCCCTGGAGGGTCGTATTAAGCATACTTCAAACAACTAAGGCCAGTGGTTCCCACCTGCACCGCTCACTGCGGCCGGTCTCCAAAACAATGGCAGGAACGCTGCCCGCATGCGTGGCCACAGTTGCAGTACTTGCATTATGATGCTTATTATATTCCATTGTGATCCCGGTTATGATCTTCATTGTGATTGTCTATTATGATTGTCTATTGTGATTGTCTATTGTGATTGTCTATTGTGATTGCCTATTGTGATTTTAGCTTTGCTTCGTACGATATAGGAGTAGCTGTATAATTAGCTCAAGAGCACGACAGCCAGAACAGAGCAAACAGGCTTGGGGTCTGTAAAACCCCATTGTAGGGATTCCATTGAGCGGCAAAAACGGCATAAATGGCATATGCGGCAATAAAGTACGCTTTAAACATGGCGTTAACCCGACGTTACTACGACGTATACCCTTAGTATCCTACATTCGTATAAACTAAAATCATATGCCGAAAATTGTTGGCGGTGTGCCTCCCTTTATTGGCACACAAGATAATCTCACAATATATTTTATGAACGGAGCGTATATCGTTCGTACTAGGAGCTCGCTTACTGGTAAACGTGTTAAACGTGATCCCGCTTTTGCGAAAACAATGAAATATGCCGGATGGCTTAAGCAAGGGTCACGTATCGCTTCCCGTATATACAGACAGTTACCCGACGACAAACGTATGTATAAACGATATCGTGAACTTACAGGAAAGGCCATGTTACTGTTAAAAGAAGGGTTTAATGCAGATAATGTTATCACTATGTTAGAAGCGGTCTATCTGCCTAAAACAATCGAGTATGCAGCGGTTAAAGGCACTGATAGATGCAGTAAGGACTATCGCGAAACCACTGTTTCAGAAGTTGGTTCTCTGGCAAAAATAATGAGAAGTACTGCGGGTAAAGCCACTGATAGCTGCAATGAAGATTACAATAAGTATTGCGGCGAATATGCCCGCAAGCCTGATGGAAAATGTGTTAAATACAATAGAGAAGAGACAAGATCATATGTAAGCAAAAGTGGCCGTAGTACTGCTTGTAAGTTCAATAGCAAACGCTGCCATGAACGGGACTCTGTAAGGGTTAGATGCAATAGTAAATGGAACAGTAAATGAGAGGAAGAATATGAGTCCGAATACGTACACGAATATATGTTGCATTACTATTGTTTTGGAGACCGACCGCAGCGAGCGGTGCAGGTGGGAATCACTGGCCTTAGTTGTTTGAAGTATGCTGATGCGACAGATAGGGGGTTAATAGAATTCCAAAAGCCCATCCGCCTAATCAAAGCTTAATAGTTAGTATACTTCAAAGAACTACAGCCTGTGATCCCACCTGCAACCGTGAGCTAGAAGGTCAGCGCTAGAATTGCAGCATCCCATTTTCGCTTCTAATGTATAATAGCACGACAATGAATTACAGTGATCCTTACCCCCAACCGTGAGAAGGTCAGAGCTAGAATTGCAGCATCCCATTTTCGAGTCTAATGCATAATAATACGCTATCGGTAATCCTATTTACTCTTGTAGATCTCTGAACCTGCTAACAGGAAACACCCAAGACCATAATCTTCGAAGTCAGGGATCTTATCGAAAGTTACCGGCTGCCCATCAGAAGGTTGTTTGCCAGTGCTCTGAACGTAGCCCAGCATGCCGTTGTCATGAACACAATCCTTCACAAGCGCATTCCACGCTTTCAACACCGCTGGCTGGTAAGCCTTCTTGTCCAGATAGCCGTTACGAACACCCCACGCCATGCTGTAAACAAAAAGAGAAGTTCCTGTCAGTTCCTTGCCACCAAAGTTGGTGGGATCATGCAAACTGGCATTCCAGAAGCCGTCAGCACGTTGAAGCTTGAGGACAGCTGCAGACATATCCTTGAAATCCTGAAGATATATTTTGTAGTAAGGAGATGTCTTTGGCAAGTCTTCCATAGTACGTACAAGCGAAGCTAATACCCAGCCATTACCACGGCTCCAGTAACAGTTACCGCCATTAGGCTCTTTATAAGGAGGAACGAAATCTTTATCACGCCACCAAAGGTGTTCCTGCTGATTGTACAAACCATTGCCGCCATGTTTGAATTTGGTGAAGGCATACATTTCGTACATGCGGTGGAAATAGGTAGTGTCGTTATAAAGCTTGCCAAGACGTGTCATTACCGGCATCGCCATCTGAATGGCGTCAATCCAGTCCCAGTCGTCGATAACGTCCGTTGCCAGCATGCTGTCGATCGAAGCTTTGATATCGTGTATACGATCAGGTTGTTTATCTATCTGGTAGAGGTCAATGTAAGTCTGGCCACAAGCCTGGTTATCTGCATTGCGCGTAATGATACCGCCACGCAGGCCCCAATGATGTTTCTCGCCCCATTGTACTGCGTAGTCATAATAACTTTTCTGCGGATCGACCTTGTACAATGCCATGAGACCTTCGTAGTAGACGGCACGCGTCCAGATATTGGAAGGCCATGTTTTATGCAGTACGATCTCTTTACCGGCATCCGGCCATTTTTCCATGAAGTAACGGTTAACGAGGGTCAGGGTTTTCAGCACTTCTTTTTTTGGCGGAAGCGATTGTTGTGCCCTCACAGGCAAATAACTGCTGCAGCTCAGTAAGATAGTGGCGACTAAAAGTTGCATCTTCATTATATATAGTTTTTACGTGGATTGAACATGCGTTATCACTTCCCATTTGGTTATTACCAGGGATTCCGGGTAATTCATCGAGGCAATCGCCATATCATGTACGTTACGGCATTGGCTGAAGCCCTTCCCACATCACATGCCATTTACCGTTGCCGGGGATGCCGGGCAATGGATCGAGGCAACCGTCGTATCCTGCACACATCATGGCTACAGCGGTAAGGAGGCCGCCATTGCCGGGCAGGTAGAGCCGCAGTCGCTCGTCCTGGTAGTTATGACCGTTGGGTAACCAGGTGTTCGTTTTTACGGGCATGAATAAGGCGTCTATCGCTTTATCAGGCATGCCAAGGCGGGTGGCAGTCATCGCTGTTAAAGGGAAATCCCAGCCCCAGGTTTCCTGCCAGTTCCAGGAGGCCCATATTTTATTGAAGGTGCGATGCATAACAGCGGAATCCACATGGGGGTCCGCAGGTAACATACCAAGCGCGCCCAGTACAGCCGGATGGTCAGTCATGTATGGTGGATTGGTGTACGAATCCGGTACGCTTTCTGCGGCGAGGTATAAACCATCTTTCTGCGGAAGCGCTGAAAGACTATCCAGGATATTGTCCCAACGGGCATTGCGGGGCATACCAAGGCGGGTACGCCACTGCTGTGCGGTTGTAAGGCCCCAACGCCAATAAGCTAACTCGAATGTGGCGTTAAAGGTGCTTTCCGGCTTAAAACGTTCCTGTGCAGGGATCATGCCCTTGCCCAGTATATAGCGACGTGTGGCGCTGTCGTACGAGGCGTACGAAGCCATGAAATCCGCGGTAGCGAATACGAGATCTTTATACTTGTTCAATGTTCCCTTGTCATGATAGTGCCGGTACAACAGTTCTGTCATATAAATGAAGTGAGGCTGTTGCCATAACAGGAAAGCGCCTATAGAAGAGGGGCTTTCATTGCCTTGCGGGTCGGTCATCTTCTGCCAGCGGATACCTTCATAGCCCTGGCGTTCAGCGATAGCTTTTGCTTTCCCTGCAACGGTGACATACCATTGAAGGCTTTTCTCAAGCATATCCGGACGATTCCACAGTGCAAAGTGAACAGCATGCCACCAGTGCATCTCGAGATGAGGTTTCCCGAACCAACTGTTGTAGGTCAGCCCGGTTTCCTGCGGCGGCATGTTACCTGCACATTGAACCGCCATCAGGTATTGTGACAGTATGATACGACGTTCAAGCTCAAAGGCCCGTGGGTCGGTACTTCCGAGAAAATCTACTGCGGCGCCCTGCTGCCAGAAGTTCCGCCAATGTTCTTCACTGAGCGTGCGCACTGTTTCAAAAGGGGGCAGGGAACGGGCACCAGAAGGCCGCTCTTCACTAAAGCGGAAATCACAATCAAAACGGGTCACATTGGCTGAAGGGGTAATGATGTGATCGTGCCGCTGTTGCTGCGCCATCGTCATGGCGTCGGAACCGGTCACCTGGAGGAAATATTGTGTTTTGTCAAGCCTATGTTCCAGTGTGAAGGAACGCTGCCCAACTTCTATAACACGGGAGATGTGTTTTTCAGGGGACTGACGGTTCACGCCCACATCTGAAAAGGCACCCGTAGGATAAGGAAAACGTACTTCGAGTTTAATGCGCCCTTCTTTGAGTAAAGGTGATTCTATCCTAACTGCGACCAGGTCTGTTTCAGGATGTACAGTAGTCTGTATTTCTACAGGAGTGCCTTCTATAGTGAAGCGGCTGCGGATCACGCCATTCCAGAGATCCAGTTCCTGATTGATCTGTTTGATGTCGGACAAACGGCAGACGGTGCCATTCTTCAGCAGGATCTGTAGTCCGATATTACCTAACTGCAAACGATGCATATTCTGACGGAACCAGTCTGAAGCCTGTTTGTTACGTTCCGGCGTATTCCATTGCACGGCGTAGGTAATATCCCTGTTGTGCAGATGATATGTTTTGAGACTTTCTTCAAAGCGATAGCCGGCGGTATCGGTAAAGCTATGCCATCCCCATTCCGACTGCGTACCCAACGGCACGCCCTGGCTATAAGCTTCGGGAAATGATTGTAGTCCGGTGACGTCCACAGTGAAGGCAAAACCACCATTACCAAGCGTGAGGGAAGCAAGTGAATCTGGTTTATTATTAACGACGTTATGCCGTTGTACTAACGCCATACGGTTAATAAGCTCCTGGCTCCGGGAAGCGGAACTGACGAGCAGCAGTGACATACAAAATGATAGCGCGTATAACCGGGTTTGTATCCTTTTATTCATGATGGTGGAACACATTTCAATAAATGTATGGAAACGTTTGCGCAAAAACGGATTATTAATTTGCAATATCTGCTTCAGGAAAGTATCCTATAGTGTCCTATCTATCCTGCTGACAAGTGGGACAGATTTTATAATTTAGTCTGTATGAAAACATTTTCCCTTCTCCGATCCGCCACCTGGCTGCTGATCTTTTGCAGCAGTATGCAGGTGTGTGCCAACACCGGTCAATCTGCCGACGATAGTACCCGGCAGGAAAAATATGTCCTTGTTATACATGGCGGTGCAGGCACTATACTTAAAAAGAATATGACTGCGCAGAAAGAGGCCGCTTACAAAGCAGGGCTGGAAGAAGCGCTGAAGACTGGTTATAAAGCTATCCAGGCAGGCAAAAGCAGCCTGGATGCAGTGGAGGCTACCATCAGGGTACTGGAAGATAACCCGCTGTTCAATGCCGGAAAAGGTGCCGTATTCACACATGACGGACGCAATGAGATGGATGCCGCGATCATGAATGGTAAAACACTGGAAGCAGGATCTGTGGCTGGCGTGTCTACTATCCGCAATCCGATTTCTGCTGCGAGAGCGGTAATGGAAAAGTCAGAACATGTAATGATGGCGGGACGCGGAGCGGAACAGTTTGCGAAAGAAGCAGGTCTGGAAATTGTGGCCCCCTCCTATTTCCGTACTCAGGAACGTTGGGATGGATTACAAAAAGCGTTAAGAGAAGATTCTATCAAGAGTAAGCTGGACCATAGCTATCGACCGGCGGGTAAACTGGGCATTGAAAACATCGATAACAAGTTCGGTACTGTCGGTGCTGTAGCCCTCGATAAAGCAGGTAATCTTGCCGCCGGGACCTCTACTGGCGGTATGACGAATAAAAAATATGGCCGTATCGGTGATGCACCTATCATTGGCGCAGGAACTTATGCTAATAATAATACAGTAGCCGTTTCCTGCACCGGTTGGGGAGAGTTTTTTATCCGTAGTGTGGTGGCTTATGATCTTTCGGCGCTCATGGCCTACAAAGGACTAACGGTGCAGGAAGCTGGCAAGGCTGTGATTGAAAAAGTAGGTACGCTTGGTGGTAATGGTGGATTGATAGCTTTGGACAAAAATGGCCACGCTGTACTCCCTTTTAATACCGAAGGTATGTACAGGGGCATGGTGACTGCTGATGGAAAAATAACGATTGAGATCTACAAATGATGGATAGTTCCGGGAAACTCCAGGACGGAGTTTCCCGGTTAACATTTTCATGTCAGTATAGGGTATTAGGATATAGTTATTTTTTAGCGGTCGTGCGAAACCGCAACAGCCCGTTTCATGAAACAAAGCTGTTTTCAAACAATTTTCCAACTCCGGGGACAGGGCTTAGAATGTCTTTGGACGCTGCAGCAGCGCCAAAGGTCATTAAGACCAATGGAAGAAGGCCGGCAACCGCTAATATTGAGCCTATTGATGGAACAATTACTGAGATGATCTTAATGGCAGTCCATAGAATCACAGTAAAGATAAAAATGCCCAGTGCCTGGTTGAGGTGATACCGTACCAAACTGCTTTTATCCGGGCTATTTTTATACTGGACATAGCTATATATCCATCCAATCAATGTGATGTAGGCAATAATAGCCAACGTTTGGTTTTTCATAAAAGATATGGTTTAATTTTTCCGGATAAAGCTGCAGTATAGCTACCGCCGCCATTACCCTTTGCCATCAATTATTTGGGTGGGTTACCTTTCAGTTGTCGTGTCTCCGGTTACGATACCGGCTTTTGCAGCCTGTGTATCACGAGTGTTCTTTTGTACGCTGATAGCTCCGAAAATGCTCAGCAGGAAGGCGAAGGCATAGAAACCTTTTTCACTTGGCAACAGTGTCGCATTCCACAAGCCTACTGTCAGCAATACGATACATAAAATAGTAGATACCCAGCTGATACCATAATAGATATCGGTTACCGGTACCCCTTCAAGGCGGTCTCTTACACATTTCTGCACAGATACGCCCGCAAACAGGCCATACATCAGTATGGCGAAATAATAGCCTTTCTCATTGAGCAGCATTTCGGCATTCCACAGCCCAATGATGTAACCTAACACTCCTATAAATAATGCAAGCCAGGAGGTAGCAATAAAGGCAAGTGATGGTTTTTGCTTCATGTATGTTGTGTGATAATTACAATGTAAAAGTAGATCAAATTGCCAGGGTGGGGAATAGCGGTTTTCAGGTATAATTCATCGGGAATCCTTATTTTGATTCCCAATATTCAGGATACTTATGCAATATAATAAGGGGACCAATTTGATTGCCACCTTGTATACAACTGACAACCAATTACTTAATAAATTTGAAGCGTTCAGAGCGTTGGCCGACGAACTTATTCTGACATGACAGTTACAAAAAATGGGCGAAGTATATCATAACTTCTCCCCTTCCGGTTATACGGGAGTGGTATGTATAATACATTCTTGATGGCATTATCTGAGAATTCAAATGGAGCAATGAACGTTAATTAGTACTTGCTTCTGTTGCGCTACCCTGGTTCACCAATGCCAACAGTTCGTCCTTTTTACCTGTTTGCAACAGTATACCGATCAATCCCAGATAGACGCGTTGTTGTTCTTTGTTCAGTCCCTGAAACAATCTTGGCTCTGTAGAGTAAATGCCCTTCAGGAATTGTCTCAGTTCCTTGTTATTTCCGGTAGCAGGCAATATGCCATTCCGTTCATAGTTGTCTATCAGCTTCACTGCGGCTTCTCCATCCACAAAAGATTTCTGTCTCAGTCTCACCAGTTCATGGAGATGGCCCATTATCTCTTTGAAAACACCGTGTTGCCTGGTCCTTTCGAACAGGTTCTGAGTTTGTTCGTTATCGCCAGGGTTGAACGCATCAAAGTAGCGGGATTCCACATATACGCTGTGGTAAAAACCGATCGCGTTATTATTGAAAGAGGTCAGATCTTTGAAGACTTCAGACTGTTTAGAGTTCAAGAAGTAAAAGAAGAACCTGTCCCCTATCCTTTCTGTCCACCTTACAAAAGTGATCCTGAAATAGTATTCAATACCTTCTGCATCCTTAAGGGATAACACTCCGGTATCGCTTTCTGCGATAGATGGCTTGTATTCAATTGGCACTCCGTTGATCCTGATCTGATAATCCTTTTCCCTGTTTAACATCAGGAACCAGCCGAATTCGCGTACCAGGAAGCTTTTAAACTCGTCTGACTGGAAAGAAAAACCGGATACTTCGAACAGGTCATAGAAGGTAACCGTGGTGCCGGTTGCTTTCTTCACTGTCTTCTTCTTGCCTTCGGGATCATAAAAATCCTTGGCATTCCTGCTGATGGTGATATCATATTCCATCATATCTCCCGTCTGACCATCCCTGTATACGGTATGCCACATGGCTTTCCCACTGAAAGCAGAGAAGGAGAAACGACCGCGGCCTTTATTTCCTTTTATAAAGGAAGAGAACTTCTGGAAGGAAGCTTTTTTAATGGAGTCATTGAAATGACCGAAAGTTTCCTTCAGCAGGTCATAATCAATACCGGAGCCATTATCCGTAATAGATAAACTATAGATCGTATCAATCTCATTAGATTCAAAATGGATATCGATCACAGATGCGGCTGCATCAAATCCATTCCAGATATACTCGGCTACTGCCTCCATGTAATCTTTCGGAAGTCCGGAAGACTGGATACCTGTATCTGTCACTGACACCTTTTCTTTCATCTTAGCTATTTTGGCTGCTATTTACTAATTCTTCCAGTAATACGGAATTTTTTATTGCTGATAATTCCCTGAAACACATCATCCTGCTTCACATGGATAGCATGTAAGGCAGGATGATAGCGTTTTCCTTTGTAAACAGGATAGTAAATTATACGAGGTTCTTTTTGATATATTTTATGCTCTTTGTAATACTATCGAAGGGATCACCCGGGCATTGGTCCTGTTCAACGAAGAAATATTTCATGCCTGAGTCACCCGCATGTTTAAATATTTCTTTGAAGTCGATTGACCCGTTACCTACTTCTGTAAATGCCTGTTGAGGTGTTTTATCCATATCCTTCACATGCCAGAGCGGGAAACGGCCTTTATTTGCTTTCATCAGCGCTACTGGGTCCAGACCTGCTTTCTTTACCCAATAGATATCCATTTCCATTTTCACCAGGTCTTTGTCTGTATTCTTCAAAAGGATATCATAGGGCAATTGTCCATCCTGCTGCTGGAACTCAAAATCGTGATTATGATAACAGAATTGTATGCCCGCCTTTTTACAAACCTCGCCCGCCTTATTGAAGTGCTCAGCCAGTTGTTTATAATGGTCCAGGGTACCGCGTTCATCTTCCATCAGGTAAGCGCAAACCATGTATTTAATGCCTACAGTTGCAGCATCATCCACAGCTTTTTCCCATTCATGTAATACAGTTCCTTTGATATCTGCGCCATTCATTTTTGCCTCACCCAGCATATAGTGGCTACTGGGCATTTTAAGCCCTTGTTGTTTCAGCAAGATGGCGAATGCTTTGGCATCCATACCATAAAATTTCTGCGTACCGGTGTAGGTCGCCCCTTCTACGGTGTTAAATCCCAGTCCGGCGACCTTTTTCAGGGCAGCTGTAGGGTCTTTCTGCATGGCATCCCGTACTGTGTATAATTGTAATCCGATATTGGTTGCCGGAGGCATCCATAATGAGGAAGGTCTGATGAGTAAACCGGCCGAAGCCAACGAGGTTGCTTTAAGGAATGATCTTCTCGACGTCATTGGAATTTATTTCTTGGTTAAAAATGGGTTGTACCAGAGTTGACACAGGATAAAGATAGGGTTTAGGGGGGATATGGTGCTAGCTGAAGCGATAATTTCTACGCTCAAAATGGACTAGCGGAGAAAACTGCTTAATTTGCGATCATATGAAAACTGTTACCCTCTATCGACCAGTAGGTTTAAAAGAATTGATACTGATAGCTGCAACCGGCTTCAAGGGCTTTCCTCCAAGGCTTTCCTGGCAACCAATTTTCTATCCTGTACTTAATCAGGAATATGCGGAGCAGATCGCATTTGAATGGAACACAAACGATGAGGCTTCAGGCTACTGTGGCATTGTTACGCGATTTAGTATAAGCGAAGCGCTTTTTTTGAAATATGAGCCTCAAAATGTGGGAGGAACTGGTCATGATGAGCTTTGGGTTCCTGCGGAAGAACTGGAGGCTTTAAACCAGGATATTCAAGGAGGAATTGAGGTCGTAAGGGCGTTTCCAGGGGAAAAGTTTGTGAGGCCGGAAGATGCTGAATTAGCGGAGCTGATTATACACTTTAGCCAGGAACACCCGCTTTAATAGTCGACTATTTAATCAGCTTGTATTCCGGGAAGTATATAACAGACAACGCAATCCTACTCCCTTAACTCAACTACACTTCCATCATGCCCTCTCAATTCCACTGTATACTTACCTGAGAATTTACCCAGGCTTTTCCCCGTCCAGTGATCCACAATCTCACAGGGGCGATCCAACCTGGTTGTAATGGTCCGGGCGGTACTATCCCAGTTCAACAATACCAGATACTTACTTCCAGAAGTGGATAGCCGACCTACTTCGAATTTTTCATTTTCAAAGTCAGCAGCTTGTCCGGTAGGAGGAACTGTTTTTCTCAATATGTTCAAACGTTCAGGTGAAATGGTCGTCAGGTCGTCTCCGCTCAACAGCATACCGCCGGTAGCATATATCAGCGCTGTATGAAAACGGAATTCATTATCTGGCATCTTTCCGGTCAACAGTAAACAATCGGGATCATTCCACCATAAACGTCCATTCTGCCATGCGCGGTACAGGTTTTCTCGGCCTGAACGTTCAAAGGTGGACCATTGACGTTGAATATCCATTGAGCTGCGGGAACCGTGTATCAGGCCCAGCGAAGGCCATAGCGGGTGATTACAACCCAGTATAAAGGCATCCCTGGTACCTTTAAGTATCGCTTCCATGCCACGGCGATAAGCCTCAATACGTGTCGCTTGTTTATCATGGAAGTAACCACCGTGTATAGCGCCCCAGAAGTTCGCGTCCAGCTTAAAATAGGTACATCCCCACTGATCACGCATCGTACGGAACATTTCTTCAAGGTGTTTTTGCACCGCAGGGTTAGTCCCATCCAGTACGTACCAGGGCTTGAGCCGCCATCCACCAAATGTTACCAGATCACTACGCAGCGGTTTACCATTTATATCTTTTACCAGCCAATCAGGATGCTCTTTATATACTGTTGAATTGCTGTCGCAAATAAAAGGCGCCACCCATATGGCCGGTTCAAAACCTTTGTCACGTATGGTATTCAGCACCGGCTGAATATTGCCGCCAAATGATTTACCTGTTGACAGCCAGTCGCCCATATTCGGTTGGTAGCCATCATCGATCTGTATATATCTCAATGCTGGTATATTGGCTTTAATGTAGTACAGGTTATCATAGATATTCTGCGCTGTTACACGGGGGCCAAAACAATACCAGCTGCACCAACCGGCGGGAGGTTCCTTAAATGCCAGACGAGGATGATGATGATTGATACGGCCGGCAAATTTCTCCAGCAGCGCATTCCCGTCCTTACCACTTAGCAAGGCCCATTCCTCCAGCTGGAAGCTCCCACCCGGAGCGAGGGAAAGATCTTCCAGGTCCATTACTACTTTGATAGTGTCAGCATTGACGTAGAACTTACCAGCGAAGCGCCTGCAACTGGTAAACCCTATCAGCAACTGTGGCTCTCCCGAAGGGTATAACCGTAAGAGGTTGTACACTGCCAGGTAGCCTGCTGGCTTTGGCATTTTGTAATGACCTTCATCTGTGTAATGGCCTAACACCTCGGGCTTTTCAAGCGTACCACTTGTCTGTGTCAGCATTTGGAAACCTTCTGCATAGAAACGCGTATTGGAAGGTAAAACTTTGCCTGCCTGTGCCAGTATTACTTCGCTGATACGTACCGGCGCATTGCCTGTATTTACGATCCTCGCAGTACAAAGCCCGCCGTTCCAGGAACGGATGACCTGAACTGTAGCAGGTGCAATGGCTCCACCAGCTGTAGCAACTGTGGTTTTGCTGTTCTTTAATGCCTGTATAAACTGATCTGCCGGACCAGCATGTAGCGTTGCTCCTGTAAGCAATGCTACTAATAAACAGGTATAAAAACGTCTCCTGAATATCATACAATTGAATTTTGCGATGTATTAAGGCGCTAATGTGATCTCAAATAACTTCAACAATTCTTTACCGTTAATAGTTTCAGGCCGGATGCTTAAAGTATGTACACCGGCGGGTAAAGTCAATTCTCCTAAAGGCTGAACCAGGATCTTTTCTTTCGAGGCCACCGCCCGCGTTTTTCCTGTAAGTGTTTTTCCGCTTACGTTAACTGTGAAACTATTCTCTCCGGAAGTTGAATCAACTGCATATTTTATATGCACCTGAAACTTTGCGGGTGTTATTAAGCGGAATGTCCAGCTGATATATTGCTCTGGCCGTGTCCAGTTGTATACGTAATATTTGGGGGCTTTCCCATCTCCATATTGTAAATCATCTCCATGGAGCTTTCCATCAAAGGCCCGCAACACATTGGTAAGAGAGCGGGTATCCAGTACACGCACGCTATCTGTCACCAGATCCTGCATATCCAATACGATCACACTGTTCATCGAATCAGGCGCCATAACCGGTAATGAAATCGTTACATCGCGATCGTTCACCCGTTTTACGGCCAGCGCCTTTTTTTGAGGATCTGCTAATAGCCAGGCTTTATGAACAGTACTCTTTAAACCGCCTACATATAACGGCCCTTTTTCCGGCCAGTTGAATACATGCAGATAAAGGCGCATCCCTTTCAGCGTGCTTTCTCCCCAGGGCTGTAGAGGCAACGGAGAAGCGGTAGTACCATATATGCTTTCTCCATTTGTTTGCATCCAGGCGCCCACGCTGTGCAGGATGACGGTATCACGCGGATCTATCAATCCGTTGCCCATAGGGCCAATATTCATCAGCAGGTTACCACCTCTGGCAGCAGCCTTTGCCTGTAGCCTTATGAAAGAACCAGCAGGTTTGTGGCTGTTATCATACTTTGAATAACCGTAAGATTCATTAGTAGTAGGAATTGCTTCCCAGTCGCCGGTAACAGGGTAAAATTCTGCGGGACGATCTGAAGTATTGATATAGTCGCCAAATGAAATAGCGGCAGAACGCGCCAGACGGCCATTTACGACCACGTTATTATCGACCTCACGGATTGCTTTTAAGATCCGGATATTTTCACTCAATGGTAATTTACTGGGTGTGTCAAACCATAATATATCCGGGTGATATTTACGGATCAATTCTACGATCTGTGGTATTGCTTTTTCATTCACATATTTTACCGCTTTAGGAAACCGTTCAGGATGAACATCAAACCAATTGAGGCCGCCATACAGGCGTTTATCGCCACCGGGATTATCATAGTCCCAGTCGTTGCCCGGAGCATCCGGATGTTCCCAATCATATGCGTGAGAGTAATAGAACCCGAAACGTATACCATACTTTTTGCACGCTGCAGACAATTCCTGCATAGGATCACGCTTAAAAGCAGAAGCACTGATATCCAAATCGCTTATTTCAGAAGGATACATCGCTACCCCGTCATGATGTTTGGATGTAATGATCAGGTAACGCATACCAGATGCTTTTATAAACCGCACCCATGCATCTGCATCGAATTGCTCCGGATTGAATACCTTCAACAGTTTTTCTTTATAGACATCCCTGGATATTTTTTCTTTGCGCATGAGGTGCTCTGCATAACCATCCACTTTTTTACCATCCCATTCTCCACCAGCAACAGAATATACTCCCCAGTGAATAAAACAACCAAATTTAGCCTCCCGCCACCAGGAAATACGGGTCTCATGGTTCTCCATACTACGTTTCCACCAGCCATTCAATGCTTCATCAATAGCAGCCTGGTCCCGCTCAGCACCTTTCTGTAATAGAAGCCCTTGCTCATCTCCCCTGTCACTGACAGACAATGATGTTTGCGCCTGCAATCCTAAAGATATAGTGATGATGATTACACTAAAAAATATGCTCCTCATAGTATTATATTTTATGTGTGCACGTTAATTGGTAGTCTTTTCCGGAGGTCATAAAGTGATAAAAGTATCCGGTATTCCCTTTACGGTAGCACCTATCACGCTTTTCCCATTCTTTAATTGTACGCTGATCTGTGCCTGCCCATTAGCCAGTTGCACTTTGCGGGACCCAGCAGCTGTGCCCTGATTATCTATAAGTACACCACTACCAGCGATCGAAAAATTGACATAGTTTGCAGCATCCAGGCAGGGTACACCATTGGCATCTACCAGCTTTACTTTTATTACAGCCGTATCGCCGGTGATTGTCTTTTCAAGTTGCACACGCGCAGGTTGATTCCATTGGTCGGTCTGGTAAGTAAAAAGAATTTCATCCGTTACAGCTTCCTTTCCATTACGAGCAATCACCCTGACACGATAGTTCCCTTTATGTAAAGGCAGTTGCCAGCGAAGACCAGCCGCTGGAAAGTCCTGGCTGTTACGTTTTTTGACACCATAACTCTTCTCATTCACAAACAGTTCGGCTTCCGGGCAATTGGAATATACCCATATCATCTTTTCCTCGCCGTCCTTCCCCCAACGCAACGGCCAGTTATGCCCGTAAATATGTGCCATGGGCTGTTGCGTCCAGTAGGATTGGAATACGTAATACCCTTCCTTTGGAGTAAGATCACGACCGACAACACCTTTCTGGTTAACATATGGTACGGGGTTTTCAGGACGCAGAGGGGTGGAAAAATCTTTGAATATCCAGTAGGCGCTACCGGTAAGTTGCGGGATAGTTTCCTGTTCTTTCAAATGCCAGTCTATAAGATTGCAGGCGTAAGTCTCTGACCAATCACCGTCTTTGGATGCACGGGCGCTACCACCAGTAAGTGCAAAATCGCCGGTGCGCTCATCAGCGCCTTTACCTGTAGTTACTTTTTTAAGCGCAGCTTCGGGATATTCAGCGTGTCTACCCTGATGGCTGTCTGCACCCCATTCCGCGTGAAAGAAATGCGGTACATCAGCAATAGCTTTCAGCGTTTCATCTTTATACTCGGTATAACGGCCTCTGTACCAGCCGGCCCAGATGGAAGGAGAATATACGTCCACGATGTCTTTACAGAAATCACATCGGCGGATAGTTGTCTTTCGCGTACTGTCCAGATGATGGGCAAGTATATTCAATTCGGTCATGAATGCACGGATCTTCTGTTTATCAAACTCCGGGAAATCGCCAGGCCAGTCGTTTTCGTTACCGAGGCCCCATAAGATCACTGAGGGATGGTTATTATGCTGCGCAATCATGTTGGAGAGCATACGGCGCGCCTGCTCTTTATATACGTCTCCACCGAGTCCGCCGCGACACCAGGGAATTTCTTCCCAAACCAATATTCCGAGGCTGTCACAAAGTTGCAGAACCAAAGACGATTGCTGGTAATGCCCTAAACGTATAAAGTTAGCGCCCATGTCTTTGATCATTTTCATCTCATGGCGTATCATCTCTTCTGTGAGTGCTGCGGCTACACCAGCACCATCTTCATGCCGGTGTGTACCTTGAAGCAATAAGCGTTTTCCGTTGAGCATGAAAGGGCCATGCGTTATAAATTCAAAATGCCGGAAGCCAAAATGTCCGCTCCAGGAGGCTTCGTCTGCATTACTTTTAAGACGGGCGTGCACAGTATATAATTGTGGTTGCCCTGGCGACCATAATAAAGTTTTTTTTACCGTGAATGGTGATAATACCAGTATGCTATCCTTCAGGGATATCTGCTGCGTAAAGTGATGCACTATTTTTTGTTGTGGGTCCAGTACATTGATATCCAATGTAGCCTGACCGGTATGCAGTGGGTTACGGAAAACAGCACGTAGCTGCACCACTCCAGCTTTACCCTGCGCATCTACCTGCGCCTGGATATGCAATTGTTCAAAAGACAGAGCAGGTGTATATACAAGATCTGTATACCGGTATAAACCACCATACACATTAAAATCAGACATATCGGAAGGAATCATCTCCACGTCCCTGGCATTACTGCAGCGGACTTCTAATGGCACTTTACCTTTATACCGTTTAGCTTCCGGACTTTGCAGGAATTGTTGTACAGCATCTGTTATATCTACCGTCCATTCATCATAACCGCCTGTATGATGGGCTATGAGGGAAGTGTAAATATAGACGTCGGTCTTTTGTCCGGCGCCCTCGAAATGCAGCAGAGTACGTCCCTGAGTATATGGGTTTTTAATATCTAATACTGTTCTGTACCAACCTGGTCCCTGGTAATAATTCACATCAGGATCTACAGCGTCTTTTGCATTAAAACAATGTGGCAGACTGACCTTTTCCCAGAGGGGAACAGATTCCGGGCTACCTTCTGCGGCCGGGCGTACTGCTTCCCATACGCTGCCTAAGTCTTGTCGTATAAATTCCCAGTTCTGCGTAAGACGCTGACTTTGCTGTGCCCGGGCAGTGAATTGTAATAAACAGAAGATAAGCCCTGTTAGGAGCAGATAACGGATCATTATTAATAGCGAATTAAGTGTTATAATATCAGCAGCCGATAATTACAGGCAACAGTCTTTTGATTCATTACTTTGAATGTAATGACGCCGGTTATGGACAACATATTCTATTGAGAAAAAGAGGGATGGATAGTGGGTATTACTCCTTCTTTTTCATAAACCTGGAATCTTGATCTAAGTTATGCAATCGTTTGCATTAAATGAAATTCTTGTGAAATTTTATTGTTTGTTGTTATTGGAGGCCACAATATTTCTCGCCCGACGGGACGGATCGTTTGCTATTAAAGTTGAAGAAAAAATATTACAGAAAATCTCTCATATCAAAAGATTATGTAACTTGCTATAACATCTCCCCTAAATTTATTACGTTCTAATTTTATTTACTGAATCCGCGAGTTATGCTGGTGATCAGTATTACTGTGATTCGACGGTATCATAGAATTAGAATAGACTTTCTGACCTAATTCCTGGTGAATTAGGTTCTAAGTCATTAATTGGATAAGCCTGAACTTTATTTAATAACAACCAACCATATAAGAGAAAATTTATGAATAACAGTCAAATTATTATTTATCAAACTGCAGATGGGCAGACATCAGTTGATGTAACACTTGAGAATGAGACCTTATGGCTCTCACAACGCCTTATGGCAGAACTCTTTGAGAAAGACTCCGATACAATAGGTCTTCACATTAAAAATATCTATGACGAAGGGGAACTAGATGAAAAATCAACTACCGAGAAATACTCGGTAGTTCAACAAGAAGGTAAACGAAGCGTCAGACGGAATATAACCCATTATAACCTCGACGTTATCTTATCAGTAGGCTACCGGGTAAGTTCAAAAAGAGGGACGCAGTTCCGTATATGGGCCAATAAAGTCCTGAAGGATTACCTTATCCAGGGGTATTCTATCAATGAGAAACATTTGAAGGAACAAGGACAACAATTTAACGCGCTAAAACAAACAGTCCGTTTACTGGGTAATGTACTTGAAAATAACCCTTTAACGAACGATGAAGCAAGTGGTTTGTTAAAAGTTATTACAGATTATACCTATGCGCTGGATATCCTGGATAAATATGATCATCGCAAGCTAACTATAGAAGCGACACATACTGATCAGGTTTTTATTGCTACATATGATGAGGCCATGAGCGCTATCCGGGGCTTGAGGGATAAATTTGGAGGAAGTAGTCTGTTCGGCAATGAAAAAGACGAATCATTCAGAAGCTCTATTGCTACAATATATCAATCATTTGGCGGCAATGATTTTTATCCAAGCATAGAAGAGAAAGCTGCGCATCTATTATACTTTGTAGTAAAGAATCATTCGTTTTCGGATGGTAACAAAAGGATTGCAGCTTTCTTATTCGTGTGGTTTTTAGAAAAAAATCGCATCCTGTATCATGAAGACGGAAGCAAGCGTATTGCTGATAATGCTCTGGTCGCATTGACATTGATGATTGCGGAAAGCAAGCCGGATGAAAAGGATATTATCGCGCAAGTGGTGGTTAGTCTGATTAATGGGTATAATTAGATAGTATGAGACATAACTGACAAATGAAGTTATTAACAGAGAGTGAATTAATCTGGTCTCCAATAGTAGCGAACAATCGCATGAATCGTAAACGGAGAGCCAGTGGGATTAACAGCTATGAAAAAGAGCTGAAATTCAAACCAGAAACATTTCTTGACAATTGCTTCGAACAAACGGCACGTAAAATGGCTGGATCTATGTTGCGGTGAAGGAAATGCATTGCTCCAATATGCTAAGTCGGCAGCAGACAAAGACTATCAGGAACGTGTCATACTCCTGGGAATAGACCTGGTGGATCAGTTTCAAGAGATCCCATCATTTATAAATTGTCTGCAATTTGAAGTTGCATCTCTTGCTAACTGGACTAGTGACGAGAAATACGACCTGATCACATGTATTCATGGCTTACATTATATTGGAGATAAGCTAAAGGTGTTATGTGCAGCTTTTAGAGCAATTGGAGATCAGGGATTATTCCTCGCTAATCTTGATCTCGCAAACATCAAGATCGAAGGCGACAAAAATGACCAATACCTAAAAAGACTATTCCTGGAAAATCAGATTGAATATAATGTTAGAAAAAAGTTGGTATGTTGTAAAGGTCCAAGAGACATATATCTCAATCTGACTTATAATGGAGCAGACGACACCGCAGGTCCTAACTATACAGGGCAAGAAGTCGTAAACTCTTACTATGTTCTATAAATTAATGCTGATCCTTAATTCAATTCAATGAAGTTACGTTTTAACTGGTTGTACTTTATCCTTACCCTTTTGATATTTGCGATAGAAATCCTCATTGCTATTTACTTGCATGATGGGTTTATCCGCCCTTATGTCGGCGATTTCCTGGTAGTTATTTTGATATACTGCTTTGTTCGCAGCTTTGTTCAGGCGCCAATGATACAGGTAGCTTTAGCTGTACTGGTCTTTTCCTATCTGGTGGAAACCTTACAATATTTTCAAGTGGTTAAACTTTTAGGCCTTGAGCATTCGCGGATTGCCAATATTGTTATTGGTAACTATTTTACCTGGACAGATATACTTTCTTATACCCTGGGTATCGGCTTCACTATACTGGTTGAAAAGATGAGTACTGGCAATAGGATTACGAAAGTGAAAGAGAGCAGCGCAACTAGCTGATCAATTATTCACGACATTTTTAATAATATTTTAAGTCCACTCTGATCTTCTGCGCTAACGCCCGCCGCTAGTGCATATAAGTCTATTGCACAATCGCTGCACAGCCACATTGAACCTGACAACAAACCAAATTGAACTCTGAAACAAAGTTCAGTGTTGAATACCACTGTAATTTTGTAAAAAACAGGAACAATGAAACAGATAGATCAGATTTATGTTAACGGGCGTTTTATTAGCCCCAAAGGAACAGAGAAGGCAGAAATTATTAGTCCGGTAGATGGATCAATTGTGGCGCAGCTTACTTACGCGAACGAAAGTGATACAGAGGATGCCATTGCCGCTGCCAGTGAAGCACTTAAACACTATTCAAAGAGTACTATAAAGGAAAGGGCAACCTACCTTCAAAAGATCCATGATGAGATCATGAAGAGAATAGATGACCTCATTGAAGCCACCATCTTTGAATATGGTGCTACAAAAGAACGGGCGAAGTGGTCAAACATGCTTGCGGCTACTACATTTTCAGGATACATACCTGTTCTTGAACAGTATCAGTTTGAAAAAAATGTTAATGAATCTAAAGTAGTAATGGAGCCGGTTGGTGTTGCGGCATTATTTACACCCTGGAATTCAAGCTCTGGTTCTATCGCTGCGAAAGTAGCACCAGCACTGGCTGCCGGTTGTACAGTGATCATCAAACCAAGTGAATTCAGCCCCTGGCAGTCCCAGATTATTATGGAGTGTATTCATGCAGCAGGTCTACCCGCAGGTGTGGTCAATATGGTCAATGGACGGGGAGATGTTATCAGCAAAGCGTTGATGGAAAGCGCCGATATTACGAAAATATCTTTTACCGGTTCTACACAGGTAGGTAAACTAATTGCTCAGCAATCCGTTGCAACGATGAAGAGGGTGACGCTTGAGTTGAGTGGTAAATCTGCCAATATCATCTTAGATGATGCCGACATTTCCACAGCCATTCCCATGGCGCTCCAGGCTTCCTTTATGAACAACGGCCAGGCATGTGTTGCCGGGTCCAGGCTGTTAGTTCCCGAAAGTAAAATAGCTGAAGTAAGAGAAGCATTGCTGAAAGCCACCGGAAACTTTAAAGTGGGCAGACCCTATAATGACGACATCAATGTTGGTCCTGTAGCCAGCCAAAAGCAATACGACCGCATACAACAATATATCAATATCGGTATTGAAGAAGGGGCAGAAGTAATATGGGGCGGTACCGGTAGGCCGGAAGGACTTGACAATGGTTATTATGTGAAGCCTACAATTTTTATGGGCGTTAATAATAACATGCGTATTGCCAGAGAAGAGATCTTTGGACCAGTACTTAGTGTTATCCCTTATAGCAGTGAGGAAGAAGCTGTTGCTATTGCAAACGACAACGGATATGGTTTGATGGCATACATTAGCTCGAAAGACACAGATCGCGCCAATAAACTGGCCTCCCGGCTTAAAGCAGGCAGAGTACTGGTCAATACCTTAAAGCACGATCCTTTAGCCCCATTTGGTGGATTCAAGCAATCAGGCATTGGCCGGGAAAACGGTACATTCGGATTGGAAGGATTTTTGGAAACCAAGGCCATTATATCTTAGGCTTATACTGACTATTTCAATAATGAAAGACAGCATAGAACCGGTTAATGAGAGGTTACCGCTCATGCTTATTTCAATGAAACGAAATCCTCTTTTCTCAAGAGGATTTCGTTTCATAACGAGGTCCGAACGGATGAAAATCATCTGAAGATGAGTTGAATAAACCCACTCCATTTTTTCATGCCTTAAAATGTCTGCCTCAATAGTGAAATTGTCCATTCCAACATTAAGTTGTGGATTTGTTTACCACGTACATATAGCTTTACTCCCGGAAACAACAAATAATGCTACTGACTATAAATAGCATAGCATTTAAACCTTCAAACCAACTTAATATGAAACTTAACATTAAACTCCGTAAGTCAATTGCATTTGCAGCACTAACTTTTCTATCTTCTTTTGCAGCCCAAAACAGTATTGCACAAGCTCCTTCTCCGGTTAAGAATATTGTAATCGTACACGGTGCTTTTGCCGACGCTTCCGGCTGGGAAGATGTGTATAAAATCCTGAAGAAAGATGGCTACAATGTAACATTGGTACAAAATCCGCTGACATCCCTGAATGATGACGTTCAGGCAGCAACGCGAGCACTGGACAGACAGGATGGTCCTGCTGTTTTAGTTGGTCATTCCTGGGGCGGCTCTGTGATTACGCAGGCCGGTGTATCCTCTAAAGTGTCCAGCCTTGTGTATGTCGCGGCTTTCTCTCCTGAAGTAGGCCAGTCAACATTAGATGTTTATCAGTCAGGTCCGGCACTGCCCAAAAATGGCATTCTGCCTGCCGATGCGAATGGTGTTGTCTATTTTGACAAATCTCTCTTCCATGAATGCTTTTCTGCCGACGTGAGTGCTGCGAAAGCTTCATTTATGTACGACTCCCAACAGCCAATTGTAGGCGCATGCTTTACTGCTCCGCTGACTGAAGCAGCCTGGAAGACTAAGCCTTCCTATGCAATCGTTGCGACAGAAGATAAAGCGATCAATCCAGTACTGGAAAGGGCAATGTATAAGAAAATAGGTGCGAAAGTAACAGAAGTAAAAGCCAGCCATGTAGTGTACATCTCACAACCTGCTGCTGTCGCCAAGGTAATAGAAGAAGCAGCTAAAGCCGGTGTCAACAAATAAATCATTTTCTATCTAAAACAAGAAGGTGTCTCAGAAATATTTGAGACACCTTCTTGTTTTAGATAGATCCATGCATCAAAATGCATACCGCCGAAATCCTCCATCAACCGGAGCAACAATACCCGTTATATATTTTGCGCGGGGAGACACCAGAAAGGCAGCCATATTAGCCGCATCCTGCGCCTCACCGAAATCGCCCAGTGGGATTTCTCGTTCAGCGAAGGCTTTACGTTCCTCGTTGGAAAAGATATTACGGACATTCTGGGTGTCCAACAGGCCTGGCTGCAAACAATTAACTCTGATATTATAACGCCCCAACTGACCTGCCAATGCTTTTGACCAGGCGGCTAAACCTGCTTTAGCGACAGCCGAAACGTTAACAGAACGTAGTTCATAGCTGCTGGACAGATTCAAAATAACACCTTGTCTGCGTTCCATCATATCGGGCAACAGCAGTTGTGTCAGTTGGCGGGGGCGATCAAAATCCAGCGTTACAGATTCAACCCATGGTTCTTCAGGACCGACTACATCTACCGGGCGGCTTTGACCAGCATTGTTGATAAGAATATCAACATGCCCTAATGCTGGCATTGCAGCTTTGGCAATATTTTCCGGACCATCATTCATCATAATATCCTGTACGAATACGATAGGTTCTGTTCCACCGAGACTGACGATTTCTGCTTTAAAACTGTCTAGTAGTTCTTTGTTTCTTGCTGTCGCAAATACCTTCACTCCTTCTATTGCCAACTCCTTCGCGATTGCCCGGCCCAATCCCTGACTGGCACCGGTTACTATTGCTGTTCTTCCTTTTAAATACAGATCCATAAAATCAATTTTTTCTTTGCAAACGTAGACCGTTGTGATTAACTTTAACATAGGTACTACCGATTGTTAGGCACGAACAAATTTGTAAGTATGACTACAAGAAAAGAAAGCTCCACTTATACGCGGAATGAACAATGCATCGTCAATTGTGACCTTACTTATGCTGTTCGAAAAATAGAAGGCAGATGGAAATTGTTATTGCTGTATAAACTGTCTAAAAATAAACTCAGGTTCAGCGAACTTAAAAAAGAATTCTCTTACATGTCGGAACGGATGCTCAGCCTCCAACTGAAAACGATGGAAAAAGACGGATTGATCAAACGCACTGTCTATGCTGAAATTCCTCCAAGAGTCGAATACGAGATTACTGAAGTCGCGAAAGAATTATTGCCTATTTTAGACCAGCTTAGTAGCTGGGGAAGCAAACAACGTAAAGCAGTTTAATGAACGCAGGAGGGTATACAAACTTATTTAGCCAGATATTTGACGACTCCAGCCCCGTTTAAAATTATCCGTTTGGGTTATACATCACTGCCACTCAAAGAGTGAAGCTAAACTGTTATTAAGAATGATATTTGCAGCCGATACTAAGCCAAAAGGATAAAAGCGAGCCTTATTGTAATTAAGGTTTATTGATAGCTTTTCCTATTTGCAGCGCCTTTTCCGGCGACTACCAAATGCTGTTAAGATGACCTTTGGCCTTTAGGAATAAATCAGAAGCGAGCATAAGAGAAACGAAAGCAGTAGATGTTGTATCAACCCCACAAGACTTGCAGGCAGAGACCTGAAGCCTTTTAAAATTCGTAATAGGAAATGACGGACATTAAATCAGACACTACTGAATTTAGTATGTAGTCTATTGGTTTACACCATTCTTTATATCAGGCTATCCCCTGTACCACAGTCAAAATATCCCGTTGACCGATTCGTTGACCTCATTAATCGATTCGATATCCCCATCCAGAGAAGCGTGACGCAACTTCACCCACTGAATATATGTCATTGGACATTATACGTTCATTCACCCAACATTAAAAATTAACCATCTTTATGTTCACCATCATTCGAAAAACCGCTTGGGCCGTCGGTATCATGCTGCTGGCCACTAGCGCCTGCAAACGGGATAATGATATCGCAATGATGCCGGCTACGCCCGGCGCTCCTCGCCCCGATACTACCATACCTTCCGGTACCGCTTTTTCATCCAAGTATTCTATGTATTTCCTTTTCAGGGATGAATATCTCTGGAATGATGTGATACCCGATTCCTCCACCTTTAAACCCAACAGCTTCTCTAACCTCCAGGACATGTTCACCGCTCTGATCTCCTATAAAAAAAATTCCGCCGATAGGAACATGGATAAATACGGCTTCCTGGACAAGGGTGCCACAGCAAGTGAAATAAATGAAGGCCTGACGAGTGACTTTGGTATGGGGGGTAAAATTCAATAATGATGTAAACGACCTACGTGTGGCCTTTGTATACGAAGGCGCGCCGGCTTACCAACAGGGGGTACGCCGTGGATGGCGCATTACCGCTATTAATGGCAATGGTCAGCTTACCTTTGACGGACAGAATGGTCCGACGTCTACCCGTATAAAGAACGCTGTTTATCATAGCCAAAACACACAGCTTAAACTCCAAAAGCCCGATGGCAGTACAGTGACTATATCTCTGAACGCGGCCAATTATACAATCAACCCTGTATTGTACAGCAGCATTCTGCATATAGGCGACAAAAAAGTAGGTTACCTGGTATTCAATCAATTCGTTGCACCGAATATAGCCAGACCAAAGGTTGATCCCGTCTTTACAAACTTCATCAATAACGGCATTACAGACCTGATTGTGGACCTCCGTTATAACGGCAGCGGTGATGTGCAAACGGCAGAATATCTGGCTAATCTGATCGCGCCTAACAGCGTAGGTAGTAATGTGATGTATAAGGAGTATTTCAACACGAACCTTACTGCTCACCAGTATGGTCCATTCCTTGATAAAACATTGGTGCCTGGCAGAACCTATTCATGGGGCTTTCTATTTGATGAATTGGTCGACATTTCTACTTTTAGCTTTAATAAAGCGCAATCGCTCAACCTGAATAACGTGGTATTCATAGGCACCGATGGAACTGCGTCTGCCAGCGAACTGGTGATAAATGTGCTGAAGCCATATATGAATGTAAAGCTGGTGGGAGATACTACCTATGGTAAACCTGTGGCCTTCTATGATATGCCTGTAGGCGGATACGACATGTACGCCCCCTCCGTCTGGCTAAAAAATGCGCAAGGGCAGGGCGATTATTTTGAAGGCTTTATCCCAGACGATAATGCCCAGGCTATTGCCAATAACACCAACTTCGAAGATTACACCATTGAACTGGGCAGCACTAACGAAGTATACCTCCGTAGAGCATTGATCATATCCGGCATATCGGAAAGCGCAATGGGGCGCCTGTCACCTGCTACCAAAAATTTTCGCAATCGCGTAAAGGTAGAGACGTCATTAGACGATTCACATTTCAAAGGCATGATAGAGACGCGGTTTAGGCTTCGTTAACAGATATTACCTTCCAAGGGGCTGGCTAAAAGTCTGGTCAGCCCCTTTTTACCAGACTTGAGTAAAATGAAAAGGCTTCGAAGAAAGCTGTATTATAAGGTGATTGGCCAATTGTCCAACCATTCTATGTTGAAAATTATCTAACCGATTATTGTTCGATTCATTAGATATTATTTAAGAATTTAAGTTTCTTCTTCTTTCTAATTCTAAAACTTACGATCAGTGAGATCACTATTCCTATAAAAATTAAAGCAAGTCCTACCGACGATACAATTAGCCAGATTGTTACATTATGAAATCCCGGGAACATACGTACTGTGATTGGCTCGGACAGAAATAAATAGCCCACGGACAAAAAAATCCATAGAAGAATATGAACAAGGATGATGATACTTTTTTTAGCCATAGTGATAATTTTGTCTAACCTGAAAGAGTTATCCAATGATTAAGTTATAGGAATAATATTTTAAAATACATCTTTAGTCGATTAGCTCACCCTCACTTCAAGCTGTTTCTATTAATATCCATTGATTGTTTTCACGTGCATAGATATGCCTGACCAATGGTCCCTCGAGATCCTGACTATCGAAAGCCTTGCGAACGGCAGCACGAAGGCTTTCCCGCCCAACTGGATTATTTCTACCGGAAATAAACAAGAGATCGCCAGCCGGCAGGGCGATGCATATCTGATCATTAAACAGGCGTTCGATCTCGATCCATAAGCGATCTACCAATATCATTGTCGCTTCAAAATTCCCTCCGTTTACTAACATCATGATATCAGCAGGATCTCCGTTAAGTTGGGTTTTGTCTAACATTTGTTCAGTCAAATTATTCAACGCGACCTCGTGTAGTTTTCTAAGAGTAATAGTGTCTGACAGGTCCCTGTTTTGCAGGAATGAATAATGGCTACCCCTGTCAAGGACGTAAAAAACACCCAGACCTTTTGATATAGTTTCATAAATGGGACTATCATCATGGCTCATTTCAATTGCTGTCTCAACCGGTTTCGGATCCGGAGCCTCATCATCATAAAGCCCTTTAATCTTCGGAAAGACTTTGGTCAAGTCTATGCTATCATCAGAAGATAGTTTCAAAAATCTACCAAATAAGCTTTTAAATATTTGCATAGAAAAGGCAGTTTTCATTTCAGTTACAAATGTCCTTGATTCAGTTATTATAACAAGATAATGGTTGATGTGTTTTGCATTGTTCCTTATTAAGGATTAATCTTATGGAGAATCAAATTAATTCATCAACAAACAATCAGCTTGTTGCCCTTGTAACTGGAGCGAACCAGGGTGTAGGCTATCAGATAGCAAAAGCGCTTGCAGCCAACGGTTATCACGTATATATAGGATCGCGTAACCCGAGCAACGGAGAAAAGGCTGCGTCTGAGATCGGCACCAATGCGTATGCCATTCAACTGGACGCCACCAAGCAATCAACCATTACTGCGGCTGTAGACCGCATTGAAAAGGGACAGGGACGCCTTGACCTGCTGGTAAACAATGCAGCCATATCCCACGTCGGCAAACAAGGCCGCACTTTAGAATAAATCACCAAGTCTTCTAACCGTGCCGGTTTGGCCCCTCTGAATGATATACGGACCGTTTGGGATACTAACGTTTTCGGTATTACTGGCATTACACAGGTAGTCATAAGGTAATCATCGCCCAGATCGAGTCGCTATTGAGTTACACTAAATGTTTTTACAAGCGTCAGTTCTCAACCCGGCAGACAGTTACCGGTGATCTGCTTCCACAACTGGAAGATCTCATGCATATTTTGAGGAGGAGAACCCAGCCGGTCGTGGCGTACCAACCGTTCAATATCTTGCAGACCCGCTGCATTACAGCCCGAACTATTTAAGCGATGTACTACGTATGCTGACGGGTTGAACGCACAGCAACATATACATCAAAAGCTTATCGAAAAATCAAAAGAGCTACTGTATACTACTAAATTAACGATTAGCGAAGTAGCTTACGAATTAGGCTTTGAGCACCCGCAATCCTTTAGTAGGTTATTTAAAATAAAGACAAGGGTATCGACAGTGGAATTCCGATCAGCGTTTAGTTAACTAGTTTAAATGTAGTAGTAACTTTATTGTTGTTAGCAAACAATCAGACCTGACATTCGACAGACCGACTTAGAATACTCCCCAATCAGGTCTAGCTTCCGCAACTGCAACATTTTTGTTTTTCGTTTCAAGCGATTGAAGAAACTTAACTGTCGCTGACACATTAGAAAAGATCAGCACACTTTCATCATAGTTTAAGACTGGATTATCATGAGCGAAGCTCTTATTATTTCTTATATCATTAAACGCATCAATTACCTGGAAAGAAAATTGCACAATTTTCTCCGCCATTGGTGATGAAATCCAACCCTTTGCCTTAACGGCCTTTATATATTTTCCAAAAAATGCATTTACCGTATCATCCTTTTCAAAGGAAACCGCATGGCTTCTACATAACTCTTTTAGAAATTTTATCATAAACGTATGAAGCCTATCTAAGGCTGCCTCTGGCCGATTCTTTTCAATACTATCCTTAATCAACTTTGCCAGCTGATGAAAATCCTTATCATCATTATTGGCTTGAATTGCATCAATATTGTCGACAACCCGGCCATCAAGTAAGCGGTTAGCTATCCTATCAAACGCTTCACCGTCAGTAATATTTGTTTCACGCCCTTGTCGTCGATCTTCACTGACTTTATATTCATGCAAACCTTTAAACAGCTTACCGACAACTGCATCCGGCTCCAATTTCATGAATGTTCGAAGACGATTTGCCTTTGATGTACCGCCTTCTTTATATTTTTCTGTTGACACATCAATTCCTACCGTGCTTCCAACAAAATCGTTAAAAGTCCTATCTGAAAAATCGAGAACATACCCGGCACTCATTTCTAGGAATGTTTCAATAGCTCTTTTTTCAATAAATGAGACTTCCGCCATACAGAATTTTATAACACTTTTATAATAGAATATCTATTTATCTCTTGAAGCTTATTAATTGCAAAGAAAGAAATAGGATATCAAAAAAAAACCTAATCAAATTTATTAATGGAGAAGAAAGTGGTTGGCGCGGTGCAGCGTCTCTCCGTTTAACAACAAAACCTGTATCTGACGCGTATGATAAGATTTTGCACCACCCATATGCGTTCTGGCACATCATCAAGTCAGCTGTTGTAGGATTTAGAAAATTTTAACCCCTAGCTATTGATTTATTACCTTCTATTAATAAGAATAAATACATCTAGACATTTTTCAACAACTCTCCGTCTTGCCCTACTAAACCGTTGGCTATTGCAACCTTCACCGCCTCCAACAGTTCCTTTTTCATATCTTCTGTCACCCTACCAAATCCAAATAATTTAGCAACAATCGGGATTAAGGCGTCAGGCTGTATCGCAAAGGAATTCTCTACAACTTTTTTCACCCCAAGGCATAACTCTTCTGGCGAAATGTATTGTATCTTCTTATTCGGCAAAATATTTCTATCTCTGATCACTGGAGTTTCCATTTGCTGATGCCAGAGGAAATCTCCTTTAATTTTTATCTTGCCGTTCCTTTCTGCGTGCAATGCAGCCTCTGATAAACGCTCGCGGATACGCCCCCCTAACTTACTTAATCCTGCAGCCCTTACCATCCGCTGCGCAGTTTCATCAAAATGTACCGGCCCTTCTATTTTAACAATATCTTCTATCCAGGCGGATAGTTTACCAATAGGATGCAGATGTAGTTCTTGTTGTGCAATTTCAAGCGGTAATATAGCTAATTCATATAAAGGTACTTCTGGCGTATTCTGGGTTGCGTTTTCCCGAATAATAGCATTTACTTCGTCCAAATAAGCTTCTACTTCTATATCATCAATAGCTGTTTGTTTCTTTGCTTTCTCGATAGCAGCCACCAGACGGGTCAACTCACTTTCTGTATTCCGGAACCAGTCGAGACTCCAAAGCTGATGAATATTCCAGCCAATACTACGAAGCACCTGTTTACGAAGGCGGTCACGATCGCGGGCAGATTTTGCGGATGCATATGCATCACCATCACATTCAATTCCCATTAAATAACGACCAGGATTTTCAGGATCTACTACAGCCATATCAATGTAGCATCCTTCTGAGCCAACTTTCTTTCTGATGATATATCCAAGATTATTTAACTTATTTGCTACTAGATCTTCAAACGGACGTTTTACTGATATTGGTATCTCCTCAGCTACCTCAAACTTTCCGTGTTGTGCAAAATACAGGAAGCTCTTCAGGCTACGGATACCCATTTTGCTTGTTTCGGTTGTTTTAATATCGTCTGACGTAATATTGGTAAACACTTCACATCTTAACTTGGCTCTTGTAATCAGTACGTTCAGTCTTTTCTCCCCTCCATCATTGTTGAGTGGTCCAAAACTCATTGGTATCTTTCCATCCTCAATACGGCCGTATCCTATACTGATAAAAACGACATCTCGTTCATCCCCCTGCACATTCTCAAGATTCTTTACAAAAAACGGTTCGTGCGGATGACTCCTGAAAAAACCTTCCACTTCCGGGTGTTTCCGCCTCCTTATTTCCAATGCATTTTGTATTGCCTGCATCTGTGCTGTACTAAAAGCTACTACACCTAATGTCTGTTTAGGGTTTCTCATGGCATGCTCAATAACTGCATCCACCACTGCTTCTGCCTCTTTGGGATTACTTCTCGTTTTCCCCCTATCGTAAATAGCTTCTGGTAAATGGTGATATGCTAGCCCCATGCGATACTTAGAACCCGGACTAGGAAATATTACTAACCTGTTTTCATAAAATTCATGGTTAGAAAGACTTATCAGCGATTCATGCCGGCTACGATAATGCCAGCGCAGCATTCTTTCTGGCATCCCTTTACCATAACACATACCAAGAATGCTTTGTACATCGGCCGTAATATTTTCTTCATCGTCGATATCACTATTAGACTTATCGAAGAAACTTGTTGGAGGAAGCTGTTTAGTATCCCCCACCACTACCAATTGTTTACCTCGCATAGCAGCTCCTAAAGCTTCTACCGGTCGTACCTGGCTGGCTTCATCGAAAATTACCAGATCAAACTCAATACTACCAGGATGTAAAAAATTAGCAATGGACATAGGACTCATCATCATCACCGGTTTGATAGCCTGTATAGCCAGTCCTGCTTCCTGTATTAGTTTCCGGATGGGCATATGCCTTACCTTCCGGTTAAACTCACTCCTAAGGATATTTATCTGTCCACCAGCTCCTGCATCTTTTCTCGGTACACTTTCCCAATGCTTTAAGGCAACACAAGCCCGGTTATACTGTAAATGCAGCAGATCTAACTGTTTGAACTTCTCTACTACTTCCTCGTGCCCTGCACGTTCAAATGAACGAAGTGCAGGATCTGACATCGCTTGCTCAATCAGATACTGATACCATGCCTTCTGCAATGCTATTTTTAAGTACTCTTTCGCTGCTGCCCATTGTTCGGAAGGCTGAATTAGGAATTCCATTTTCTCCTTTATCAGGATTTCAATAGTATTATTCCATCCGATGACATGCTGAATTTCAGATAATCGTCCAATCCAGATTGAAAACGCTTCTACCTGATCTTGAAACAGCAAAAGTCGAAGTTTACCTCCTGCAAAGCGAAGAACTTCATCCATCTTTAGATGCGAAATAACCTCCTGTAAAGAAACCTCCTGTTGTTGAATCTTGTCCTTCAACATTTTTGAATATTCTGCGCTTACAGCAGGTTGTTCAGACCGGTTTAAATAATCTAATAAGGCATCCGGACACCGTCCGCCAATGATCTGCTGATGCACTTCAGATAAATAGTCTGCTGCAGTACTCAGTTTGTCCCAGTCAGTTCGTAACTGTTGCCAGCGCATACCAAACAATTTATTTGCTAAAGGCGCTAATTCGTTAACTGTGTTTTGCAATCTACGCGCAGTGGAAATAGCATCCAGATATTGCAGTTTAGTAGCCACGTCATTGGGTAAAGTAGTTTTACACAATGACGCTAGTTTCTTATTACTGGCTTTATATTTACCAACAAAGAATTTATACCATTTATCGCCATAAGCCAGGATATCCTGTCTGATTTCCAGTATCTGTTGCTCCCATCCCTCGGGGATAAAAATTTCCTCGTATGCTTTACGTAGTTCACTCAGCTGTTTACCCGTTTCAAGCAATTCAACAATATCCTTATGATTCAAACTCCAGGCCTGATCAGTAATGTTTAGTTCTTTTAGATCGGGACTTCTGGAAGCGAGTATAGCAATGTTCACCAACTGCTCTGATTCTTTAACTTCAACCGGAACTTTTAAGCCCATGGCACTTGCTACAACCGCTCCGCCTTTCTTCAAAGCAACGGTCGCTTCCAAACCAGTTTTCAAAATCTGATCAAGGGCTTCCTGTTCATGTGGTAATAAGACATTCAGCTTACATCCTCTGAAAGCCAGTTCTGCGGGTACACCAATGATCGTTAACTGGGCCTGAATGCGATCAGCCATCGCCTCCACCTTATTCATGCGGGCAATATCCAGACTTTCTCCATCAGGCAATGATATCTTAAACAGTTGTATTCCTTTACTATCTTCTGCTATTTGTAAAAGGAAACCAATCACTTTCTGGGCACTAAAACCGCTATTCTTTATAGCCGTATTAACTGTGCTACAATACGTGTTTAGCTCCTCCCTGAATTCATCTAACAATCTGACTTCTTCCTGTAAATGTGTAAGTGTTGGCTTTCCTAATTCAAGAATACGCTTGAGCTCTTCATGTAACTCTTTTTTATTCGCTTTATGGCTATGTAATTCAAGACAAGCTTCGCCCAGATTAATAGCATCCAATCTTCTTTTAACTACATCCAATGCAGCCATTTTTTCGGCTACAAAAAGCACTTTTTTACCTTGTCCTACCGCATTAGCTATAATGTTAGTGATGGTCTGGGATTTTCCTGTACCGGGAGGACCTTGTATCACCATATGGCGCCCTTCGTGAACAGCCAGCATAGCTAATACCTGAGAGCTATCGGCATCAACCACATGAAAAAGCTCATGAGCATTTGTTTCTGTATCCAGATAATGATCTTCTGTAGCGGTAGGAGGACGTTCACTAAATCCATCTCCAAATAATGCTTTTATTACAGGATGATTATATGGCTTGTTATCATCCGACCATAATTCACTATTAAGATCATGGTAAATCATAAATTTTCCGAAAGAAAAAAAACCTAATTCAATCGCATCCCGATCAACATTCCAGTTTGATTGATGTTGTATTCTATTTTCAATATCACTAAAGTATTCTTCAATATTAAATTCGTCTATATCTGCGAGTGTTGGAATGGTAATATTAAAATCCGCCAGCATTTTAGCTTGCAGCGACAAGTTCGGACCAATTTCACTACCAGTATAACGTAACCTGAATCGTTCCTGCGCACTGGAACGTTCTAAGTATACAGGGATTAGCACCAAAGGTGCGTTTCTAACCTCTGTTGCATTTCCAGTCTCGTACCAATTTAGCATACCTAAAGAGACATAGAGCATATTAATCCCCTGCTCTTCAATACTGGTTCGGGAGAAATAATAAGTATTCAGGATTTTTGATTGTAACTTGGATTCTGTCTCATTCGTCTGCAGCTTGGTATCTACATAAGCTTCCTCTAGCTGTTCTTCTGTTAATGGCGGTAACTCTAGCTCCTCATCGCCTTCATTCTTGCCTGGCTTTCCCAGGAATGACATAGCTTTACCTTGCGTTACAAGTATGTTATATACAGCATATGATTTTTCTAGTACGATATGCAGTCCTCTGGCTTTGGGAGTCTTGTAGTTTAATAAAGGGTTGCGAAGTCCTAAATCCAGTAATTCTTTACGGGAGGCTTCAAGGCGGGATAATATGGAATCGTTCATTGTATGTATGAAACCGTTAGTTTAGGGGATGGTTCAATGCACATAACAGTTTAGCAATAAAATTGTTTAAGTAGCTGTCTGATTATATTCATCTATTTTTATATTCGTTTATTTTACCCAATCTCAATGCTAAATATTTTCCTATTTTCGTAGGAGTTTCACGTATATAATTAAACCCTAAAAACTGCAGTATGAAAGACAACAGCGGAGGCGCAAATACCCCGTATCATGGTACCTTAGTTTTCACTAACAATACACTATCATTTAATGGAACCACCATTCAACTAAGGAATATTACGCGCTTTACTACCTACGAGGTAAAGCGACCACATCTTATTCCTCCGGTGCTACTGATAATATCCACTTTAGTTTTTCTTATGTCGTTCTCCTGGAAAGGGGCATTTATTATCACAATTTTCGCAGGAGCAATAGCAGGATATGGATTCTATGAATATTTTCGTCCAAAACTATATGCGATTTTGATTGAATTAAATTCTTCATCTCACTATGCTTTTAGTAGCGTAGATAAAGATGGCATATCAGAGGTTTGCAAACGCCTCAATGATGCTATGACAAGTGATAAGCCAATCAATACAACAATAGCTTTTCATGGCGACAAAATAATATTTGGAGATCATATTGCTCGCGATAAATATGAATTTAATAATTCAAATATTGATAATGCAGGATCTTTTGATAACAATCCAAAATCACCATTATGAGTAAGCATGATGAAGTTATGGGAGACAAAATAACTATAAACAATTCCGCAATCGGTGCTGTGGGAAGCGGTGCTGTTAACTATGGCAACGTAACTTCTTTACCAGAGAATTACGATTATAACTTGATGCTTGAAGAAATCATAAAACTTAAAAGTGCTATTCAATCTCAGCCACAAGGCGATGCGCAGATAGTTGCTTTATCGACAATCATACAGGCTGAAGAAGGGGCATCTATCCGAAATGGGACAATTATGATTAGTGCGTTGAGAAAATTAGGTTCATGGGTATTTAATGTGGCGAGAGATATTGGAGTGAATGTTATTGCAAACTTTATAGGCAAGTAAATTAGTATCCGTTGTTTGGCTAGCTATATTGGCCAGTGTTTGATGTATTTTTTCAAAAAAATAAATAAATCAGATGAACCTCACACAGCGAGTTCCAAAAGGCCTTACCACCAGATTGAAAACAGATTGCTTCGGATAACTATCTGAAGACGGTGAAGCTTGTCATCATACATGTTGGGATCAGATGGGAAAGACTATAATGATGTTGAATAAAATGATTAAATAAACAAAAAAGGCTTTCAGCGTCTGCTGAAAGCCTTTTTTTATCTTCGTAGCGAGATCGGGAGTTGAACCCGAGACCTCAGGGTTATGAATCCTGCGCTCTAACCACCTGAGCTACCTCGCCAATTCCACCGTTCCACTCGTCCAAAACGGGAGTGCAAAGATAATAGCTCTTTTCGTAAAAGCCAAGAGCAACCCTTAAAAAGTTTATAATATTTAATAAGACAACAATTCTTTCATTGCTGCGGCTACCTTTTCAGGATTTGGCAACATCGCATTTTCTAATATAGTATTGATCGGAACTGCCGGTAGATCCAGCGCTCCAAGTGTAAACACCGGGGCGTCGAGCGATTTAAAACATGCACGTTGAATGCGGCCAGCCAATGCTTCTGCAAATGAATTATTCAATTGCTCTTCTGTTAAGACAAGCACTTTACCGTGCTTCTTAACAGTTGCAAAGATCAGATCTTCATCAAGCGGAAATAGCGTACGCAGATCGATGATCTCTACCTGACCAGGAAAATTTGCAGCTGCAGCCTGTGCCCAGTATACGCCCATGCCGTAAGTGATAATGCAGAGCGTATCACCTTTTTTCACATCACGGGGATGGGCTTGTTGAACGATCCTTCCTTTGCCAAGTGGTATCACATAGTCTGCATCCGGCTCCACGGTAATAGCGGCTTGAGTACCCGGTACTTTACTCCAGTAAAGCCCTTTGTGCTCGAGCATAACCACGGGATTGGGATCAAGGAAGGCGGCCTTCATCAAACCTTTCATATCAGCGGCATTAGAAGGATATACCACTTTGATGCCCTTGATGGTGAGCAGGGTGGATTCCACGCTACCGGAATGGTAAGGTCCACCACCACCGTACGCACCGACAGGGACGCGCACGAGTGTCTGCACGGGGAACTTTCCATTGCTCAGGTAACAGGATTTGGAGATCTCGGTCACCAGCTGGTTAAAGCCGGGATAAATATAGTCAGCAAACTGGATCTCTACTATGGGCTTAACGCCCACAGCTGAAAGGCCGGCGGTCGAACCAACGATGTAAGCTTCCTGGATGGCGGTGTTGTACACCCTGTTATCGCCAAATTTTTCCGCCAGCGTAGCTGCCTCCCGGAATACGCCTCCGAGCCGGCGACCTACGTCCTGACCAAAAAAGATAGCTTCGGGGAACTGTTGAAGGATCTCCTCTACCGCGTGCAGAGCGGCATCCACCATCATGACCTTATTACTGTTGGACGGAAACCTGTTACCTTTTTCAGCGGTAACAGCTGCCGGGGCAAAAACATGGTCGCCTACTGAAGATGCAGCAGGGTCGGATGCTTCTTTTGCCCGGTCAAATTCGAGACTGATATATTTTGGGGTGTCTGACTCTATTCCTGACAGATCTTTCTCCTGCACGCCTATCTCCAGTAACCGCTGACGTAACAGTGGTATCGGATCTTTTTCGGCATGCAGCGCCAGATCTTCTTCCGTACGGTACCATTCCTTCCGTACGCCCGAAGTATGATGCCCTAACAAAGGCACACAGGCATGTACAAGGATGGGCTTGCGCTCCTGACGCACATAACTGATAGCGGCACCCATAGCATTGAAACATTCCTCGAAATTGCTGCCATCCACACGCATACGCTCCATGCCCTTAAAGCCGGCCGCGTACTCATAGGCGTCCATTACCCGGGTTTCGGCAGAACTGGCAGAAATACCCCATTCATTGTCCTGTACGAGGTATATGATGGGTAGTTCCCATAATACAGCACTCTGCCAGGCCTCACTCACCTCTCCTTCCGTTACGCTGCCATCACCAAGTGAACAAAGTACTATAGAAGCTTCCCCGTTTGGACCCTTTCTTAAAGAAGCAGCGCCTATTTTTTCCAGATACCGGATGCCTTGCGCCATCCCCGTAGCAGGGATCACCTGCATGCCGGTAGCACTGCTCTGATGCGGAATAACGGGTTTTTCTTCGTCCAGACTGCTGGGGTGACTGTAATAGGAACGTCCGCCGGAAGCGGTATCGTCTCTTTTAGCCAGTAGCTGCAGCATCAGCTCATAAGGCGTAAACCCCATGGCCAGCAGCATGCTGTCGTCCCTGTAATAAGGAGTGGCATAATCCCATGGTTTCAGTTGCATACCGGCTGCTATCTGAATAGCTTCATGACCCCGGGAAGTAGAATGTACATATTTACAGATATTGCGGTTCGCTTCGTAAGTGGCCGCCATCTCAGCTGCCTGACGCATGAAGCGGTAAGCCTTTAGTAGTGTTACCTGCTTGCCGGAAGACCGCTCCTTACCGGGAACAGCAGCTTTTAAAGTTGGTACACTTATACTATCTTTAAACACGTAAGATCGTTTTGGTGGTTAGACTATTTTAGTTGCTACTACAACTATTGCTACTGCAAATTAACAAATATGACTGATACTTTTGTAAGCAATCCGTCTTTTTTTAAGTTGGACGCTACCTTAAAAAGGATACGGAATTACTGGCAAAAAACCTTTGACGCCCACAAAAAAGATATTACCGTAGACCAGTGGTTACTCGTTGAAAACCTTCACAAGCACAAGAAAATTACACACAATGAGCTTGCCAGATTGACTTCAAAGGATATTACCACTGTTTCCCGTATTATTGAATTGCTGGTTAAAAAGGAACTTGTCGTCAGGGAAGGTTCCCCGCAAGACCGCCGTAAGGTATTCCTTCAACTGACCCCCAAAGGCAATGAAAAATATAAGGAGGTAAGACCATTGGTACTAGAGATGCGAAAGACGGGATGGACGGGATTAACTGAAGGTGATTATTCCGAACTGACCAGGATACTCGATGTGATCTACAATAATATCCCCTGAGAGCTATCACTATGAATTGAAGACTACCCGTAGGTCCTGACCATGAAGTAACTATTCGCAAATCTGTCGTCGACGTAACTATCTGCCAGCTTCTTAATTCTCTGATTAAATTCCCCGGATAGTAGTTCTGCCAGCTAATAATGTACTGCATGATGCGGCAGGGAAACTGTTGCCCGTATAAAATAAAAAAACGCTTAACGCAGAATGTGATATACTGCGTTAAGCGTTCATTATAGATGTCCGTAATTATTTTATCATAAACTCCAGCAGACTGTCGTTTTCAATAAACGCCTCCAGCGAGTCCCCTATCTCAACCGGGCCCACACCAGCTGGTGTACCGGTAAATACCAGGTCTCCGATATTCAGGGTGAAGAACTTAGAGATGTAGGCGATCAGAAAATCGAAAGAGAACAACAGGTCCTTCGTGTTACCCTGCTGCACAATCTCCTTGTTCTTGTAGAGACAGAAATTGATATCTTTTTTGTCCAGCTCCGGTGTAATGGGAATAAACTGCCCCACCACTGCAGAGTTATCAAATGCCTTTGCTATTTCCCATGGCAGCCCTTTCTGCTTTTGTTTATCCTGCAGATCACGGGCCGTGAAATCAATACCGATGCCTATCTGGTCATAATACTTATCGGCAAATTTCTCCTGGATATGTTTACCGTTTTTACTGATACGCAATACCAACTCACATTCATAGTGAAGATTGTCGGTAAATTCAGGATAGTAAAACGGATGGTTGTTCTGCAACAATGCATTCTTCGGCTTCATGAAAATCACTGGTTCAGTTGGTACCTCGTTTTTCAGTTCCTTTGCATGATCAGCGTAATTTCTTCCGACACAAATAATTTTCATGACAGGTGTTTCTTGGTTTTAAGGTTAAATGAACGGATCATATCTGATTTCGTAAATTTATTACTAATAAGGATAGACCAGGGTATTAAAGATATTCATGGTACGTGGCAACCCAACTGCGGCAAAACTCTCGATCACTTCTACACATTTCCCCAACTTTGCCATCACCACAGCCCATTCCTCGTTGTTCCACTTACCTAACACAAATTCTACCTGCCTGCCTTTGGGAAAGTTATTTCCAATACCAAAGCGCAAACGTGGATATTGATTAGTGCCCAGCAATTCCTGAATACTTTTCAGCCCGTTCTGACCGGCATCACTGCCGCCTGCACGGAGACGTATTACTTCCAATGGTAGTGCCAGATCATCTACTAATACCAGTACATTTTCCAGCGGAACTTTTTCCTTGTCCATCCAGTACTTTACAGCCTTGCCACTCAGGTTCATGTAAGTGGTGGGCTTGATCACCACAAAGGTGCGACCTTTCCATTTCACTTCTGCTACATCGGCCAGCCTGTCAGCCCGATAGGAGCCTCCGTGCTTTTCCACAAAAGCATCTGCGATGTCAAACCCTATGTTATGGCGTGTATGTTCGTATTCTGCACCTATATTACCTAATCCTACTATCAGGTATTTCATCGGATTACAATTTTATTACCAGACCTGTATTACGCCCACTCCTGTATACATACGAAGAGCAGCAGAACGTAATGCACGGCAAAAATAGAAAAAGTCCCATCCTGGACGAGCCGGAACGGGACTTTTTGCAAAATATTCTGAAGAAACTATTTCTTTTTAGCGTCCTGAGCTTCTTCCTGACGCAGCTGACGGGTCATTACTACGGAAGCGATAGGAATACGCGGAGAGTTCAGGATCTCGATGTTCTCAGCAACCACATCTTCTACACGGATGTTACCGTTCAGTTCCAGGTTGTCGATATTCACTTCGATGTTCTCACGCAGGTGTTTAGGCAGTGCTTTTACTTTCAGCGCCTTGATCTTTACTACCAGTTTACCACCGGCTTTAACACCTTCGGACTGACCGGTAATTCTGATTGGCAGGGTAACAGCAACAGGTTTATCTTCTACCAGTTCCAGGAAGTCGATGTGTGCCAGTTCGTCTGTAACAGTGTCAAATTGTTTGTCTTTCAATACACATCTGTAAGTCTTAGCACCCAATTTGATTTCAGCCAGCTGAAAATCAGGTGTGTAGATCAGATTTTTGAAAGCTACAGCCGGAGCTGAAAAGTTTACGGTTTCCGCACCCCCGTAAATAACACAAGGCACTTGTCCCTCAGAACGTACCTGGCGGGTGGCTTTTTTGCCAAATTCGCTCCTGAGTTGTCCTTCGATTGTTATCGATTTCATTGATTAAACATTTATGATTGTTATAAATAATGCTTGTTTTTACCGCCTGTGACTATGAACGAACAGGTTTGTGATGGACCTGTTTTCGTGCATATTCCGGATAGCTACTGCAAAGAGGTCGGCAACACTGATCACCTTGATCTTTGGACTCTGCTGTTTCAACGGGATCGTATCACAGATCACCAGCTCTTCCAGCACAGAGTTTTCGATATTCTCGAAAGCCTTACCACTCAATACCGGGTGTGTACAAAATGCACGTACACTTCTTGCGCCCTTCTCTTTCAACAGGTTAGCTGCTTTGGTCAATGTACCTGCTGTGTCGCAGATGTCATCTATCAATACAACGTCCCTGTCCCTTACCTCGCCTATCACCACCATGGAAGCAATCTCATTTGCACGTTTACGGTGCTTGTCGCAGATCACCATTTCAGCATTGAAATAGGCCGCTACTTCCCTTACCCTGTTTGTGCTACCCACGTCAGGGGACGCAAAGGTAAGATTTTCCAGCTTTAAATTCTCAATGTAGGGGATGAAAATTGCGGAGCTGTCCAGGTGATCTACCGGAATGTCGAAGAAACCCTGGATCTGCGGAGCATGTAAGTCCATAGTTATCACCCTGTTAGCGCCTGCAGAAGTTAACAGGTTAGCTACCAGCTTGGACGCGATAGCTACCCTCGGCTTGTCCTTCCTGTCCTGCCTGGCGAAACCAAAATATGGTATCACAGCGGTAATGTAACCTGCAGATGCTCTTTTAGCAGCATCGATCATCATCAATAGCTCCATGAGGTTATCTGAAGGAGCATTGGTGCTTTGTATCAGGAAAACATAATCGCCACGGATACTTTCCATATAAATTGGCTGGAACTCGCCATCGCTGAACTTCTGAATGGTCAGCTTACCAAGACCGTTACCGTAACGCTTTGCAATTTTTTCTGCAAGAGCCGTATTACTGTTCCCTGTGAAAATTTTTACTGATGGTTGCATGGATTATAAGAAAGAGGTTGCAAAACTATGCTTTTTGAAGTACGTATTCTGATTTTTTTAGGCATTATGCCTGACAGTAAACGATTCTACTATTTAATCAATAGATAACGCGGTTATTTACAATATCTTACATTCACAGATCGCACTGAGTGCCTTATTGGATATGTAATTTAAATTAAAATTGGGGGAAGTGAAAAAATTCGGGAGGAAGGAATATATTTGCTAATATTCTTAGCAAAATGACAGTAATAGTTAATCCGCAAAACCACGTTCCCATCAAACATTGGGCTGTCGATGACCAGCCACGGGAAAAACTGATCAATAAGGGCTCTGCAGCTTTAAGCGATGCAGAATTGTTGGCTATCCTGCTTAATAATGGCCACGGTAAGAAGTCAGCCCTTGAACTTGCCCAGGAAATATTACGGGCCTCTTCCAATAATCTCAGCGAAATGGGCAAACTGAATATCCAGCAGCTGAAAGAAATACCAGGCATCGGCATTGCAAAAGCGTGCACTATAGTCGCCTCAATGGAACTGGCGCGGCGCAGGCAGGCCGGCTATATGCATGTTAAAAAGACCATCCGCAGTGGTGCTGAAGCAGCACTTTATTTTAAGCCAATATTAGCTGACTCCAATCATGAATCATTTCATGTGCTTTACCTTAACAATGCCAGCCGTGTAATACAACATCGCTGTCTTAGTATCGGCGGAGTAACCGGTACGATAGTAGATGTCAGGCTCATTTACCAGGGCGCATTACACCTGGGCGCCACACAGATCTTGCTTTGCCACAACCATCCTTCCGGCAATTTACGTCCAAGCAAAGCCGATATCGCTATCACGAAACAAATCCAGCAGGCCGGCCATTTGCTGAATATGACAATGCTGGACCACATCATAGTGTCTGAGGCCGGTTATTGCAGTATGGTAGAAGAGCGTTTCATTATATAACTTTTGTATATAATCATCTCTTTTTCCTTACATTCGCAATTATTTTATTATCAAATAGTAACATGCTCAAAATAGGAATCTTCGGTGTGGGGCACCTGGGCAAGATACATCTATCCCAATGGGCCACGATGAAAGACGTAGAAATAGTCGGCTTTTTTGATCCAGGTAATGCAAACGCCGACAGTGTAGCTCAACAGTACCAGATTCCGAGATTCGCCTCCGCGGAAGAATTGATACAAGCATCAGACGCGATAGATATCATCGCTCCTACTACGCAACACTTCAAATTATGTGAACAGGCTATCCGCAACGGTAAACACATCTTTGTGGAAAAGCCTATGACCAATACTATGGAAGAGGCCAAAACACTGGTGAAGCTGGTGGAAGAAGCCAACATCAAATTCCAGGTAGGCCACGTAGAACGCTTTAATCCGGCCTTCCTTGCCCTCAAAGGACATGAACTGAAACCCATGTTCATTGAAGTGCATCGCCTGGCTGAATTCAATCCCCGAGGCACAGATGTAAGTGTGATCCTCGACCTGATGATCCACGACATTGACATCATCCTGAGCATCGTACAATCCACCGTCAACCGTATCTCTGCCAGTGGCGTTGCCGTCATGAGCGATACGCCCGACATTGCGAACGTAAGGATAGAGTTCCATAATGGCTGCGTAGCTAACCTGACGTCCAGCCGCATCTCCCTGAAGAAAATGCGTAAAATGCGTCTCTTCCAGAAAGATGCCTATATCGGTATCGACTTCCTCGACAAAAAGACGGAGATCATCAAACTGAAAACTCCGGAAGATGAAGGACTGTTTACACTGGATATTGACACCAATTCCGGTAAAAAGACCATCGCTATCGATAATCCGGAGATCAAACAGGTAAACGCTATCCGCATGGAACTGGAACTGTTCCGTGATAGTATCCTCCTGAATAAACCGGTTCCTGTTAATGCTATAGACGGATTACAGGCAATGGAAGTTGCCCACCAGATCCTGTCAAAGATCAACAAGAGCCTGTCTTCAGACGTAGCTCAATAATTATAGATCTTTTTCTTTCAATAATGCGCTGGCAATTGTCAGATCAAGCGGGCGCGTGATCTTTATATTGGCTTCTTCTCCGGGTACCAGGTGTACACGATGTCCCTGCCGCTCTACTACTGTCGCTTCATCCGTAAATAACGGATCGTAAGGCAGGTCAAATGCAGGCAATAGCCACTCCGACAAAAATGTTTGGGGCGTCTGTATAATTTTGAACTGTTCACGGTTTACCGCTTTATTCTCTTCTCCTTCCACCTGCCGTACGCTATCTTTCATATCGATGACAGGAATAGCGCTTCCTTTTGTCAAAGCCGTTTCATAACAGGTACGGATCAGCGAAGTACTGATCAGCGGACGTACGCCATCGTGTACAAACACAACTGATGGTGTTTTCACTTCCTGTAAACCATTCTTCACAGAATGAAAACGCGTCTCCCCTCCTTTTATCAGGGTGATCTGACCGTTTCCGTTAAATTCATGCAGCCAGGGCTCAACATATCCGAAATGTACTTCCGGCAATACCAGTACGATCTGCATATCACTGAAAGCACTCACAAATGCGTTCACCGTATGCCATAATACAGGCTTTCCCGACAGCTCCAGGAACTGTTTGGGAATAGTGCTTCCCATACGGGAGCCTGAACCACCGGCAACTATGATCGCTATCTTATTACGTTGTTCCATAAATGGCCTTACATGAATAGTCCTGTCCCGCATGATACGAGACAGGACCTTTTTCAATAGTTCTTTTACGCTTATATGATCAGCATGGCGTCGCCATAGCTGAAGAAACGGTATTTTTCTTTAATCGCCTGCTGGTAGGCTTCCATCACCAGATCATATCCTGCGAATGCGCATACCATGATCAGGAGGCTTGTTTTAGGCAGGTGGAAGTTTGTAACCAGTGCATTTGGAATAGAGAAATCGTAAGGCGGATGAATGAAAGTGTTCGTCCAGCCTTCTGCTGCTTTCAGCAGGTTCTGTGCGGTTACGGAAGATTCAACAGCTCTAACGGTTGTAGTACCGATAGCGCAAACCTTGCGGTTATCTTCCTTCGCTTTGTTGACAATCTTAACAGCATACTCGTCGATGTTGAAATACTCAGCATCCATCTTGTGTTTGCTCAAGTCTTCTACCTCGATAGGACGGAATGTACCCAAACCGGTGTGCAGTGTTACTTCTGCGAATTTAACACCCTTGATCTCGAGACGTTTGATCAGTTCACGGCTAAAATGCAGACCTGCAGTCGGAGCTGCTACGGCGCCTTCATATTTAGCGTACACTGTCTGATAACGTTCCTTGTCTTCGTCTTCCGGCTTACGTTTGATGTATTTAGGCAGTGGCGTTTCACCCAGGGTGTCGAGCACCTGTTTGAATTCTTCGTCATTACCTTCGAACAGGAAACGGATCGTACGGCCACGGGATGTGGTGTTATCAATTACTTCTGCTACCAGCGATTCATCATCGCCAAAGTATAACTTGTTACCCACCCTGATCTTACGGGCAGGATCTACGATTACGTCCCACAAACGGTTCTGCTTGTTCAGTTCACGCAGCAGGAAAACTTCAATCTTTGCACCAGTCTTCTCTTTACGTCCATACAGGCGCGCAGGGAATACCTTGGTGTTATTCACCACCATTACATCCTTATCATTGAAGTAGTTGATAATATCACGAAAAACTTTGTGTTCTATCTTTCCGGTGGCGCGGTTTACCACCATCAAACGTGCTTCATCTCTTGTCTTGGAAGGGTGCTGTGCAATCAGATTTAAAGGCAGATCGAATCTAAACTGTGATAGTTTCATATTACGGTATGAATAAATTTAAAGGCTGCAAAGGTATCGATTATTATACAATCTATCAAAACTGATTATGGTAAGATTGCAGTTCACAAACTTACGCATAAATATTTTTAGGTATGGAATTAATTAACTGCTTTGTATATGCACTCTGCGGATTTTCATAGACTTCTACCGCCCGACCGGCTTCTTCAATCCGGCCTTTATTCATCACCATCATCCGGTCGCTGACAAAACGAACTACAGATAGATCGTGTGAAATAAATATACTCGTAAATCCGAACTCCTCTCTTAACTGCATCAGCAGGTTAAGCACCTGCGCCTGGATGCTGACGTCCAGTGCTGCTACCGATTCGTCACAGATAATGAAAGAAGGATCAAGCGCCAATGCACGCGCTATTACAATACGCTGCCGCTGTCCGCCGGAAAACTCATGCGGATAACGATGATAATGTTCCGGCAACAGATTTACTTTTTCCAGCAACTCTTTCACCCGCTCCCGACGGCCGCCCTCATTGCCATATAAACCATGCACCTTCATCGGCTCCTGGATAGCCTGCCCAATTGTTAAACGGGGATTAAGAGAAGAATAAGGGTCCTGGAAGATGATCTGGATGTCTTTACGCAGGTCCCGCAGCTCGGCTGCCGGTAAATTGGTAATGTCCCTTCCCTTATAAAGAATACTTCCGGATGTTGGCTCAACTAACCTTAACAAAGTTCTCCCGAGGGTTGTTTTCCCGCAACCGGACTCTCCCACGAGACCCATCGTTTCTCCTTCCCTCACATCAAAGCTGACACCGTTCACGGCTTTAGTCCACGAAAGCACTTTACCGAAAAAATTCTTCCTGGCCGGGAACCAGGTATGCAGGTCTTTCACCTCCAGCAGTGCCGGACGTTGGGATAATTGTTGTTCTCTGTTATTAATAATATCGGGGGGAATCTCCAGACTATGGACGAATGTTTTTATTTCCTGTGCCTTTTCCACAATATTGCCTTGCAGGTCCACCTCCATAAAATCCCGCGTTACGGGAAGCCTGAACAACCGTTTGTTGAGCGGTGGCCGGCAGGCCAGCAATCCCCTGGTATAGGGATGCTGCGGATGGGTGAACAATTGTTGTACAGTGCCTTCTTCCACAATACGGCCTTTGTACATGACCGCTACCCTATCGGCTATTTCGGCAATAACGCCCAGGTCGTGCGTAATAAAGATCACACTCATACCTGTTTGACGCTGCAACTCTTTCAATAACTCCAGGATGGTTTTCTGAACAGTAACGTCCAGTGCTGTTGTCGGCTCATCTGCTATTAGCAAACGAGGTTGACAACTGATGGCCATGGCGATCATGACCCGTTGCTTTTGTCCGCCGGAAAGCTGATGAGGGTATCTTTCCATCAACAGTTCCGGGTCTGGCAGCCGCACCTGTTTAAACAAAGCCAGTGTTTGCAACCTGGCCTCTTCCCTATTCATCTTTTTGTGCAGCAACAGGGATTCCATTACCTGCTGACCACATTTATGCAAGGGGTTCAGGGATGTCATCGGTTCCTGGAAGATCATGGCGATCTCATTGCCTCGCCAGGACCGCATTTCCGGTTCGGATAAACGGACGATATCACGTACCGGTACTTTACTGCCACGTAACTGGTACGACAAACTACCGCCAGTTATTTTACCAGGGTTCTGCAACAAGCGCATGAGTGATAATGCGGTAACAGATTTCCCGGAACCGGACTCGCCAACAATACCAACAATCTCACCCGGCATAATGTCCAGTGAAATATCGTTGACAGCCCTTGTGCTGTCAAAAGAAACCTCCAGATTCCGGATGGATAATAATGGCTGCTGCATATTGAGATAACGGTCTTAGAACCGCAGGTGCTTCACTGTCTGGTGACTATTAATCAGGTTCTTCAGGGAGTCGATACCGATGCGGATATGTCTTTCAACATACTCGGTGGTCACTTTCCTATCGCTTTCCTCCGTTTTTACACCCTCGGGGATCATCGGCTGATCGGACACCAGCAATAATGCACCGGTAGGGATCTTGTTGTAAAAGCCAACAGAAAAGATAGTGGCCGTTTCCATATCGATGGCCATCACCCTGATCTTCTCAAGATAGCGTTTAAAATCTACGTCATGTTCCCATACCCTGCGGTTGGTGCTGTAACAGGTACCTGTCCAGTAATCACAACCATATTCGCGGATGGTGGTAGAGATCACTTTTTGCAGTGCGAAGGATGGCAGTGCCGGTACTTCAGCGGGGAAATAGTCATTGGATGTACCTTCACCCCGAATAGCCGCAATAGGTAGTATCAGGTCACCAATGTTGTTCTTTTTCTTCAATCCGCCGCATTTGCCCAGGAACAGTACTGCTTTGGGATGGATAGCACTGAGCAGGTCCATAATGGTTGCTGCTGTAGGGCTTCCCATTCCAAAATTGATGATGGTAATGTCGTCTGCAGTCGCACATTGCATAGGCTTTCCTTCTCCTACGATGGACACATTATGCCATTCTGCAAAATAAGTGAGGTAATTACTAAAGTTGGTGAGGAGAATGTGAGAACCGAAGTTCTCCAGTTTTTCTCCCGTGTAGCGGGGGAGCCAGTTAGCGACTATTTCTTCTTTTGTCTTCATAGCCTTTTGGCAAACGAATATACGGAAAATCTCCGATCTACCGGCCTCAATACAGGTTAAGACGCTGTTACGTCCTATAACCTACAAGCATGTTACGCCGTTATTACAGGCACCTTTCTATATCGATCGATATAGAAATATCGGCGTAATGCCGGCGTAACATGCCTATAGGATATAGAATGTATCCCGGAGATATGCAAGATAGAGGCTTTCAGTACGGAAATCAATCCGCTATCTTTGCGAAATGATCGCTATCGAGTTTCCGGCACCGGACTTCAAAATTGTACAGGAGAAGGACAAAACGCTCATTTTTGACCGTTTCCGTAAAAAGTATGTGGTATTGACGCCGGAAGAATGGGTGCGACAGAACTTCCTTAATTACCTCGTGAATATCTTGAAATACCCTGCTTCACTGATCGGTATTGAAAAGGAAATATACCTGGGAGAACTCAGGAAACGCTGTGATATCGTTGTTTACAACAGAGACATGCAACCCTGGATGATCGTGGAATGTAAGGAGATGGAAGTTCCCCTGACGCAAACTACGCTGGAGCAGATCGTTCGTTACCATATGGTGTTACCCACAGCCTACCTGGTTATTACCAACGGGGTCAATACCTTCTGCTGCCAGCATATGATAGATGCACAACAATGGCAATTCATTACACAACTACCTGCTCATTTATGATGTTATTTTAACATAGCCGATTTTCACCCGGCATTTAAATGGCATATCCCTGCCTAAAAGCAATATCATAGCTATTGTATACCCGAAGTACTCCTGGAGTTAAGGTGGAGATGAGCTGGATTTGAGTTGGACTTAAAGGATATCTAAACGAGAGAATATAATATAGAAAGAGGGTGCACCTTTGTAAGGTGCACCCTCTTTTGTAAACTTTTATATTGATATAAAATCAAGGGAAAATACCTAACTGATCGTAGGCTGCTCCGACTTTATCAATAGCACAAACGTAAGCGGCAGTACGCATATCGTGAATATCCTTATGATTTACCATAATGGTACGCACTTCATGCAACGCTGCGTGCATGGTTTCTTCCAGACCAGAATATACCAGGTCAACTTCATCCGCACCGTGCCCAATAAATTTCCTTTCTCTTTCTGATACTGACTTTCCGGTAAGGTCCTCGATAACACCCAGGATGTGGATATTCATATTCTCATCGAAGCGTTTGCCTAGACGGCCATAACGAACATGGCTCAGGTTTTTCAACCATTCGAAGTAAGAAACGGTCACACCACCGGCGTTAAGGAACATGTCAGGTACTACGATCACACCTTTCTTGTTCAGGATCTCATCTGCTTCGGGTGTAATAGGACCGTTAGCACCTTCGCCGACTATTTTAGCCTTGATACGTGGAGCGTTATCCTTGTGGATCACGTTTTCCAGCGCTGCAGGGATCAGGATATCGCAATCCATTTCCAGGCCTTCCTCATTTTTTGCCAGTGTTTTCGCGCCAGGGAAGTTAACGATAGAACCCGTTTCACTTCTGTGTTTCAGCACAGCATCCGGATCAAGTCCTTTTTCGCTGTACAGTGCACCATCCCATTCAATCAGACCAACGATAATAGCGCCTGCTTCATGGAAATATTTAGCTGCATGATAACCTACGTTACCCATCCCCTGTACGATCACTTTTTTACCGATGATACCAGGTTCGAGACCGAGTTTCTTCATGTCTTCCTTGATGTTACATAGTTCCTGTAAGCCAAAGAACACGCCAAGACCGGTTGCTTCTTTACGGCCTCGTACGCCACCCTGGGATACCGGTTTACCGGTTACACAACCGTAACCATCGATCTCACCGGGACGGAGGCTCATGTAAGTATCCAGGATCCAGCTCATTTCCCTTTCACCTGTACCATAGTCAGGAGCGGGAACGTCCACACCTGGTCCTATAAAGTTCTTTTTTACCAGTTCCGCTGTGTAACGGCGGGTGATGTTTTCCAGTTGGAATGGGGAATAATTACGTGGATTGATCTTGATACCCCCTTTAGCGCCACCGAACGGAACGTTCACGATAGCACATTTGTAGGTCATGAGGGCGGCTAACGCCATTACTTCATCCTGGTTTACGGCATCGCTGAAACGGATACCGCCTTTACAGGGCAGTTTGTGGTGAGAGTGTTGAACGCGGTAGGCTTCTATTACTTCGATCGAGTCTCCAACGCGTACCGGGAATTTAATACGGTACACAGCGTTACAGGCCTTGATCTGCTCAAGAATCCCTTTTTCCCATTTCGTGAATTTTGCGGCTTTGTCAAAACTTCTTTCTACGCTTTGAAAGAAGTCATAATGTTGCTCTTGCGCCATAGACAATTGTTTTGGTATAAATATGTAGAGTTGGACTTATTTGCTATGCAAATTTTCCCGTTGTTCCAGCTTTGTAAGCTTCCGGTCGAGCGCTATTAAAAATATCACGATGCCTAAAAAGATGATCAGTAGCACCCCTACTATAACATATATCTTGCCATTGCTACGGAAAAATTCGTTTACAGGCCCTGTCTCTGTGTTCTGATTCTGGTTTTCCTGTGCGTTAGCGAAAAGTGAAATTAGCAACAGCAAACAGGTACAGCAAAAAGAAAACGCTTTGTTGATCATTTAAAAATATTTTTTAGCTCTAGTTTTTTGTACCGGACAAGCAAGGTATAGATCCAGACACTTAGTAAGGTCCAACCAATAAAAGCGGGGTATAAGACCCATTTCATATGGTTGTCAGTATCACTGGATGCAAATCCAGGCGTAGTGGCGCTTCCGGGATGAAGGGAATCGACCATGCGCGGGATGATATACGTTAAGGGAATCAACAAAGCGAATGCGAAAACGTTAAACACGGCAGAGATCCTGGCGCGTTTATCAATGTCCGGGATGGACAGGCGTAAAACAAGATAAGCCATATAGATCATGAGCGCCACAGCGGTCAGCATCTGTTTGGGATCGCGGGTGAAAGAGCCTCCCCATGTATAGGTGGCCCAAAGCGTACCTGTTGCGAACCCCAGAATGCCATAAAATACCCCTACACTGGCAGCAGCGCTGGCATATGCGTCTTTACGGAGATCGTATTTAGAAAGATAAAGAACAGAATTGACTACGGAGATAGTGAACATGGTGTACATGCATATCCACATAGGAACGTGAAAGAAGAGGCCGCGGGAAGACTGCCCGTTTGTGCCGATAATCGGTATTTCAACTGTGAATCCTGCTATTATTACATAAACGAGGATCAATACCGCTAGAGCTTTCCACCAATGCTTTGCCATTTTAACCAACTATATTGGGGGCAAACCTACACGTTTTATCACTAATCACAAAATTCAGTAACCTGTTTCCGGCTACTTTTCCGCAGTTGTTAATCTTTCCATAAAAATGGGAATAACACCAGGGAAAGGGCGATGATCAGAACGTCCATACTGCTCAACATCAGGAACATTTTGGGTAGTCCGGGCTGAAACACTGTGATAAAGGAGGATTTAGCGATATTTGACAGCAACATGAGCAGCGGCAGCATAATAGGGAAGCCCATAATAGCCATTAATGCCGCATTCTGATTGGCCTGGGCTGCGATGGCCGCCAGCATTGTAAAAAGCAGTGACAGACTAATACCACCCAGCAGGATCACCCCAAGAAAATACCAGAAACTGGTAACCGGGTTACCCAGGAACATCATACAGCAGCCCATCGTGATCAGGGTCATCACCGACATCAGGATGATATTGTAGATCAGTTTAGCTATTATAAAACTGCGGGGATGTACCAGGGAATAGAAGTAGAGGAGACGGCCCCGGTTTTCCTGCAGGAAGCTCTTCGCGATAGCATTTACCGCCACAAACAGCTGCACCACCCAGAAAAGCGCATTCCAGATCTTTTCTTCCGGTTTGTCTATCATCAGGTTAATAACAAATACAGTAGATATGATATATAACAGGATACCGTAAAAGGCATATTTCTGCCGTAACTCAAGCAGGATGTCCTTTTTTACCAGCGTAATTGTTTGTTTAAAGCCACTAGATTTCATGTTGGCGCAAAGATAGGAGAATCACTTATATTCGCTTCCATGAAAAAAATACTGGTAGCCAACCGTGGTGAGATCGCATTGCGGATCATGAGATCCGCCAGGGAAATGGGCATCGCAACAGTAGCAATATATTCCGAGGCCGACCGCGCTATGCCCTTTGTGCAATATGCCGATGAGGCAGTGTGTATTGGCCCTGCCCCTTCCAGCCAGTCCTATCTGATGATGGACAAGATAATGGGCGCTGCCCGGCAAACAGGTGCTGACGCTATCCATCCCGGATATGGTTTTCTAAGTGAGAACGCCCGTTTTGCCCAGGTAGTAAAAGATGCAGGACTTATTTTTATCGGTCCCAGTCCGGCGGCCATCGAAATGATGGGCAGCAAACTGGCCGCCAAACAGGCGGCACAGCGGTTTGGCGTTCCTATGGTGCCCGGCACCGAAACACCATTACGCAGTATCGATGAAGCCCGCGAAGTGGTGAAAAATACCGGATTCCCAATTCTCATCAAGGCATCTGCCGGCGGTGGCGGTAAGGGTATGCGGGTGGTCAATAATGCCGATGAGCTGGAAGAACAGGTGAGGATGGCTAAGAGTGAGGCTATGAGCGCATTCGGGGACGATGCTGTATTTATTGAGAAATATGTAGGCGCACCCCGCCATATTGAGATCCAGGTACTTGGCGATCAGCAGGGCAATTATGTCTATCTGTTTGAACGTGAGTGCTCTATACAAAGAAGGCACCAGAAACTTATCGAGGAGGCGCCTTCCTCCTGCCTGACGCCCGATATCCGGGAAGCCATGGGCAAATGTGCGCTGGACGTGGCCCGTGCATGTCAATACTATGGTGCTGGTACCGTCGAGTTCCTAGTTGATGAAGATCTGAAGTTCTATTTCCTGGAGATGAATACCCGCCTGCAGGTAGAACATCCGGTAACGGAGATGATCACAGGATTGGATCTCGTTAAAGAACAGATCAGGGTAGCCAGAGGCGAAAAACTATCCTTTGCCCAGGCCGACCTTAAAATAAACGGACATGCCATTGAATTGCGCATCTGTGCAGAAGACCCGGCCAACAATTTCCTACCGGACACGGGCACACTTACTACCTACGTGCGTCCGCAGGGTTATGGCATCCGTGTAGATGACGGTTATGAGCAGGGCATGGACATTCCCATTTATTACGACCCTATGATCTCCAAACTGATAGCCTGGGGAGCCGACCGGGAAGAAGCCAGGGAAAGGTTGTTACGCGCTATCAGTGAGTACCAGGTAAAAGGGATCCGCACCACACTTCCGTTCGGAAGCTGGGCTTTACAACAGCCAGCCTTTATCGACGGCGCTTTTGACACTAATTTTATCGGAAAGTATTTTACACCGGAATCCCTGGAACATGCAGACCCGGAAGCTGCGAAAGCTGTGGCTATACTGGCTGTACAAGTGTGGCAGGACGAACAGCGCCGGATCAGACAACAACCTGTTAATCAAGAACAAAAACTTTGGAAGAACAGGAAATTGTTAAGATAAATTAAAAGCGCAGTACAGTAACGGTAAAACTGATTAGTTTTGTTGCTGTACAAATATTTTATGAAAAGGTTCATTTTATTGGTATTAGATTTTTTCTACCTACCCTTTGCGAAGCTTATGCCTTTGCAAACATTCCGTTACCTCGCTTGTGGCAGTGGTAATACGGCTATGGATATCCTATTGTATTACGTTAGTTTTCATTTTATCCTTAATGAAACACCGGTACATTTCACTTACCTGACCATCAGCGCGCACATTGCTGCACTGTTCATGTCTATGACCGTTACATTTCCCACCGGTTTCCTGCTGAGCAAATACATTGTGTTCTCCGAATCCAATTTAAGGGGCAGGGTACAACTGGTGCGTTATTTCATGCTGGTAGGTATCTGTATCTGCCTGAACTATGGATTTATGAAACTGTTCGTTGAATATTTCCTTATCTATCCAACCATCGCTAAAATACTGACAACAGTCTTTGTAGTAGGCTTCAGCTATCTGACACAGAAGAAATTCACCTTCAAGGTCAAGGCAGGAGCGTAGTACATATAACATATTTTAAACGGAAAGACCGCTTCAAACGAGGCGGTCTTTTCTGTTATAGCACGTTGCTGCATAATGCATTGTCTGTATAAATCGCCGGGTAGTCAATATATCCGTTATCGCCTCCCTGGTAAAATGTGTCCTTATTCCCTGCAATCAGCGGCGCATTATGCCGGAACCGTTCAACAAGGTCGGGATTAGCAATAAATGGCCTTCCAAAAGCAATCAGATCGGCCAGTCCGGACTGCAGATTAAATTCTGCCGATTCTGCGGTTTGTCCGCCAGCAAGGATTATCAGGTTACTGAATCTTTTACGTACATCACGGATATACGCTGGCGGAATTGCAGGATATCCATTTGATGGCTGATCTGAGAGATGAATATACAGGATGCCCATTTCCTGTAAAGCATCAGTGATATATTGATGGGTGGCGGTTTCCTCCTGATAAGCAGGCAGGTCATTTAAAACAGCAAAAGGCGAAAGCCGGATGCCTGTCCGCTCTTTACCAATGGCAGCAGTAACTCCTTCCATTATTTCCAGCAGGAAACGTGAACGGTTGACTATACTACCGCCATAATGGTCTGTTCTGCGATTGGTATGCGGGTGTAAGAACTGCTCCACGAGAAACCCATGAGCACCGTGTATCTCAACACTATCAAAGCCAGCTTCAATGGCACTCTTTGCGGCCTGGATGTGCGCTTCGATCAATGACTGTGTGCCTGCGATGCTCAACGGTTGTGGTCCTGGCATTTCCAGATATTGATCGCCGGGCGTCCGCATTATTCCTGCGGCCCTTACAGCGGAGGGGGCTACCAGTAAAGCATCGCCCTCGTTGTTCAGCGGATGTCCTATGCGACCTGTATGTACCAGCTGAAGAACGATCTTTCCATCACGTGCGTGGACCTCATCTACAATTCGCTTCCATGCCGCTTTCTGTGTATCGTTATATATACCGGGTGCATTGAGATAACCGACACCATTAGCGGCTACAGCACTATTTTCTGCAATGATCAAACCAGCACCTGCTCTTTGTCCGTAGTAAACATGTGCAGAGGGACCAGGAACACCGTCCTGAGAACGGCGTCTGCTCATAGGCGCCATCACCACACGGTTGCGCAATGTAAATGCCGGTGTGACCAGCGGTGACAACAATTTTTCTATTGAACTCATATAGATTGCTTTTTGATCACACAAAATTACCTGTGGCCACCACCCGGGAACAGTGACAAAGCGGGGTTTTTCCTGTAAATTGGCAGGTATGGAACGGAAACTTTTACACCAGCCTTTTGAGTTGTTTGTATCAGATATGGAATGTTGGAACGAGCGCCCGCTGATCTATCATTTTTTTGAGATCGTGCAGATCCTTGATGGAGAGGGACTGCGCATCACAAACCGTAACACTTTCGCTTACAGGAAGGGAAGCATCTTCCTCTTTACTCCGCTTGACTGCAGAGGTTTTGATATAAAGACACCGACGCGTTTCTGCGCTATCCGGTTCTCGGAAGTTTTTCTCGGAAAATGTAAAACAGTACAGGACCGGGAGAGGATCTCATCCTGGCTGAAGCAACTGGAACATATCTTCTTTCATCATAACCGCTTCCAGGAGCTATTGGTCAGGCAAGAGGGCGATTGCCACCTCATCGCTTCACTAATGGATAGCCTGGTAAGAGAATATGCGCACGACCGGCAGTACAAGGAAGAGAACCTTCAGCATTTCGTGACGCTGATACTGAACATACTGGCGCGTAATGTTACCGACAGTACTGAAATATCCGGCACTGGCGATACGCCCGACCCGCTGATCAACAGAATGTTACTGCATATACGCCAGCATATCAGCGATCCGGAGAAACTGAGGATAGATTTTCTGGCGTCCCATTTCAATCTCTCAGAAAACTATGTAGGTGAGTATTTCAGGAAACTAACCGGCGAAAGCCTGCAGCATTATATTACACATTACAGGATAAAGCTGGTACAGCAAAGGCTTACCAACAGCGCGCTTACGGTCAGTCAGATCGCGGGAGAACTGGGATTTACAGATGAAAGCCACTTGAGCAGGCAGTTCAGAAAATACAATGGCGTAAGTCCGGCTGAATACAGAAAGAATGCGAAGTCAATGTAAGCGGCTATTGAAATAAATTTGTCTTTAAGCAGCAAGCGTTCGCCGTAGCGAACGCTTGCTGCTTAATTATTTGACGTCTTCGTAATAACAATGCCTGCATCTTGGTTCATATAGGTCAGTTTCTCCGAGGAGCACAGTATTTTTTTCTTTCGTTTTACGGTAGGAGTAATTGGCGATATTTCCGCATTTCACACAGATCGCGTGCAGTTTGGTAATGTAGTCAGCCTTTGCCAGCAGAAAAGGCATCTGCCCAAAGGGCTTACCCATGAAATCCATATCCAATCCCGCCACTATCACCCTGATACCTCGTAACGCAAGCTGATCACACACTTCGGGCAATTCGCCATCAAAGAACTGCGCTTCATCGATGCCCACTACATCCACTTCCTGTGCGAGAAGAAGGATCTGCTGGGAATTCTCCAGCGGCGTACTGATAATGCGGCTTTCGTCATGAGATACAATGTGTTGTACGTCATACCGTGTATCTATCACGGGTTTAAAGATCTCTACTTTTAAATTGGCTATCCGGGCCCGTTTCAATCTTCTGATCAACTCCTCCGTCTTTCCGGAAAACATTGAGCCACAGATCACTTCTATCCACCCTCTTCGCCCTCCTGCTAGAGAAGGTTCAATAAACATATTTTAGTATTTGATTAACAGTTAATTAAAATGCCCTAACTTTATGCAAATAAAATAAATTCCCCCATATAGCGTTAACAATTAAGGCATGGAACGCATTTTGCATTCAATTTATTTTTTTTACTGCTATGGAAAAAATAAGTGCATTAATTGATAAGTTACAGGAATTAAAGAATTCAAACGCTGGTTTGCAGTCAATATCTTATTATGTGCAACTGCTTCAGGCGGAAATCTTACACGCAAGGAATCTTCAAAGAGAGCAGGAACGTGTGCAATACCGGCAGGACAGCCATGTAGCCGTGATCATGCCTTCCACTCCACTGACAACCAATGCGAGTCCCTCTACCATTATAGTAGAAGTACCTGTAACGACATCATCAAGAGAAACATTACCGGAAAGTAAACAGACAGCTCCTGCGGCAACGCCCGCACCTGCAGCGGAATCGACCTTAACATTGCCGTTGCAGAACACTTCTCTTCCCAAGCCGGCTGCTGCAAGCAATGGCAATGGAACTGCGGCTGCTCCTGTTCATACTATTCCGGCTGCTGTAACTACAGAAACGACTCACAACGGCGCCCCTGCTCATCAAACGCCATCCCCTGCTCCTGCTCATCAACAAACGGAACAGGCACCGGCAGACAGGAAACCAGCGTTCATCACCATATACGGTAACACGGAAACACAGCAACCGGTTAACACACTGCCGGCTACCAGTGAGAAAACCCCTGAAACCAATGGTGTACGCAAGGAGTTGAAGGAACTAAAGGAACTGAACCAGCTGGTGGCCCAGAATATGCCTTCACTGAATGATCGTTGGAAACAGTCGCAGAGTGAAGTCGCTGACCGTTTGAGTGAAACCCCTGTCAAGGACCTGCGTCAGGCGATCGGGATCAACGATAAATTCCAGTTCATACAGGAACTGTTCCGGGGCGACGTGGATACTTATGAACGTTCTGTAAAGACCATCAATGAATTACACACGCTGCAGGAAGCCGAATACTGGATTGAAAGAGAGTTAAAGATCCGCCAGGGCTGGGTTGACGATAACCGTGCTGTAAGGCAGTTTTACAATCTTGTCAAGAAACGTTTCTCCTGAATATACTGTAGTATCTTGCCGGTAGCTCCTTTATTTTCAGCCACATAATTTTTAGCCAGGGCGCCTGTTTGTAAACGGGCAGTTCCATCCTGCAACAGTCTTTCCGTCTGTGCACCGAAGGTGTTCAGGTCATGGATACTGATGCCTCCGCCGGCTGCTATCAATGCTGCCGCCTCCGGGAACTTATGGAATACAGGCCCGAACAGTACGGGTTTGCCATAGGTAGCCGGTTCAAGGATATTGTGAATCCCGTCCTTCCCGAAACCTCCACCTACATACGTCAGGGTAGCATAACGGTATAATACCGACAGCATACCCACATTATCTATCAGCAATACACGTCCCTGCTGTTTATTCTCCTTTTTCACCCACTCCGTATACCTGATGGCTTCGGGGAATAATGCCATTAGTTTATGGATATGTGCTGTGTCTATTTCGTGGGGAGCGATGATCAGGCAACGTCCATCTGTATGCTGTTTCTTCCACCAGGCGGCAAGTAATGCCTCATCTGTTTCCCAGGTGCTACCCGCAATGATGGCCTGTTGCGTTCCGATAAATTCCGGAATACCCGGTAGCGGGCGTTCTTCCTCCTGCAGCGCCCATACCCGGTCAAAGCGTGTATCTCCGGCCAGCGTGACATGTTTGATACCGGCTTGTTCCAGCAGGGAGACTGATTCCTTGTTTTGCACGAAGATGTAGCTGAACTGTTGGAGTAATTTCCGGAACATACCGCCGTAGGGCTTGAAGAAAGCTTGTCCGGGCCTGAAAATGCCCGATATTAGTAATACCGGTACTTTTTCCCGGTAAAGGCTTGTCAGCATATGATACCAGAACTCGTACTTAATAAATATGGCGAGAGCGGGCTTCACTATACGGGTAAAGTCCCTTGCATTTTGTCGTGTATCCAACGGCAAATAGCACACGTAATCGGCCCCGGGATAGTCTTTACGCACCTCATAGCCAGAGGGTGAGAAAAAGGTAAGCAGAACCTTACAATGCGGATATTGCTGCCTGAGAGCCTCCAGGACAGGCCTACCCTGTTCAAACTCGCCCAGGGAGGCTGCATGTACCCAAACGATGGGACCGGCATCGGGCAGATGTTTTTTCAGTTCAGTTCTCCAGTCACGCCGTCCATTAAGCCATCGCCGGGCCTTGGCGTTGCCTGTGGCGGCGGCCAGGGCCACTCCTGCTTTATATCCCCTTATTCCCAGATTGTATAGAATGGTGCTTACCGCCATGCCCGAGCTACTTTTATTGTTTTTTGGATTGGCTGCAAAGATACTGCCCTTCCTATGGCAAAATTTGTAAATTTGCTCACTTTAAACAAAATATCTATCCCACTCATGGTTCCTATTCAAATGGTGGATTTAAAACGCCAATACTTGAAAATAAAGCCGCAGGTAGATGCTGCGATGGCTGAAGTGCTCGATAATGCTGCTTTTATTAATGGCGCACCAGTACAACAATTCACCAAAGCGCTGCAGGACTACCTCGGTGTGAAACATGTCATTCCATGTGCAAACGGTACAGATGCACTACAGATAGCCATGATGGCGCTCGACCTTAAGCCGGGCGACGAAGTGATCACTCCCTCCTTCACCTTTATTGCCACGGCGGAAGTGATTGCGATGCTGCATCTGAAACCTGTATTTGTGGACGTAGACCCGAAAACGTTCTGTCTAGATCCGGTACAGGTGGAGAAAGCGATCACACCAAAGACGAAGGCTATTGTTCCCGTACACCTTTATGGTCATAGTGCGGAAATGGAAGCGATCATGGAGATCTCCAGAAAATATAACATTCCTGTTATTGAAGATAATGCACAGGCAATTGGCGGTCATTACACTTTCTCTGACGGAACTACGCAAAAACTGGGTGCTATCGGCCAGATAGGCTGTACCTCCTTCTTCCCTTCCAAAAACCTGGGTTGTTACGGAGATGGCGGTGCTATCTTTACCAATGACGATGAACTGGCCGGTAAATTAAGAATGATCGCGAATCACGGCCAGTCAGCCCGTTATTACCATGACGTAGTGGGTGTAAACTCCCGTCTGGACACACTGCAGGCAGTTGTACTGAATGTTAAGCTGCCTTTACTGGATGAATATATTAAGGCCCGCCGTGCTGTAGCAGATGCCTACGATGCAGGGTTTGCCGGTATTCCGCAGATCACGACGCCTTACAGGGCTGACAACAGCTATCATGTATATCATCAATATACGCTGCAGCTCAATGGAGCTGACCGCAATGCGTTACAACAATACCTGCAGGAACGCCAGGTCCCTGCAATGATCTATTATCCTGTACCTGCCCACCGCCAGAAAATGTTCGAGAATTTCGGTGGCGCTGAATTCAATCTCCCGGTTACTGACAATCTTACCACTAAGGTTATTTCACTACCAATTCATACTGAGATGGATGCAGATCAGCTGCAGCACATAATTGATTCAGTTAAATCATTCTTAAATCAAAACTCCAAATGAAGATCACAGTAGTAGGCACAGGCTATGTGGGACTGGTTACCGGGACCTGCTTCGCAGAAACAGGCAACGATGTTGTGTGCGTTGATATCGACGCGAATAAGGTCAACAAGCTCTCCAACGGACAAATCACCATTTACGAGCCTGGGCTCGAAAAATTGTTTGAGCGTAACCTGAAAGAAGGACGTCTCCATTTCACCACCAGCCTTGCAGAAGGCACACAACATGGTGAAGTGATCTTTCTGGCGCTGCCGACCCCTCCGGGAGAAGATGGCTCTGCCGACCTTTCCTATATTCTGCGTGTAGCAGATGAACTGGGAAAGATCATAACAGACTACAAAGTGATCATTGATAAAAGTACTGTACCTGTAGGTACTGCTGAAAAAGTACAGGAGACTATCGCAAAGAATTGTAAACATCCTTTTGATGTTGTATCCAATCCGGAATTTCTGCGTGAAGGCGTAGCGGTAGATGACTTTATGAAACCTGACCGTGTAGTGATCGGTACCCGTTCCGAAAGAGCGCGTAAAGTGATGGGTGAGCTGTTTGCACCATTTGTACGTCAGGGTAATCCGATATTGTTCATGGACGAGAAATCTGCAGAATTAACCAAATATGCGGCGAACTCCTTCCTGGCCACCAAGATCTCATTCATGAATGAAATTGCTATTCTGTGTGAGAAACTGGGAGCTGATGTAGATATGGTGCGTAGAGGCGTAGGCAGTGACGACAGGATCGGTAAACGCTTCCTGTTTCCCGGCATCGGTTATGGCGGTAGCTGCTTCCCTAAAGATGTACAGGCGCTGGTAAAATCATCTGAAGATGCGGAGTATGATTTTAAAATACTCACAGCAGTGATGGATGTAAATGAGCGGCAGAAATTGTTCCTCCTGCCAAAGATCAGGACATGGTTCAACGATGACCTGAAAGGTAAACATTTCGCTTTGTGGGGACTGGCCTTCAAGCCTAATACAGACGATATCCGTGAAGCACCGGCCTTATACATGATAGACGCACTGCGTGATGCAGGAGCTACCGTAACGGTATTCGATCCGGAAGCAATGGCTAATGTGGAACGCCTCATCGGAGACAAAGTAACTTATTCGTCCAACCAATATGACTGCCTGGCGAACGCTGATGCTCTTGTCATCGCTACCGAGTGGAGCGTGTTCAGGACGCCTGATTTTGACAAGATCGGCACCAGCCTGAAAAATAAACTGATATTTGACGGCAGGAACCTCTTCGACGTAGCCCGTATGGCCGAACTGGGTTTCCACTACGAAAGTGTCGGACGAGCTGCTGCTACTAACTAATTATTGCACATCATCAATTGCCTATCGAAATGAAGAGAGTACTGATCACCGGCGCTGCCGGCTTCCTGGGGTCACATCTGTGTGATCGCTTTATTAAAGAAGGATACCGTGTTGTCGGAATGGATAATCTCCTGACCGGTAACATCAAGAATATAGAACATCTCTTTCCGTTGCCGGAATTTGAATATTACCATCATGATGTAAGCAAATTCGTACATGTACCAGGCGACCTGGACTACATTTTACATTTTGCTTCTCCTGCCAGCCCGATCGACTATCTGAAAATGCCGATCCAGACATTGAAGGTAGGTTCATTGGGTACCCACAATCTGCTGGGACTGGCCAAAGAAAAGAGGGCCCGCATACTGGTGGCGTCTACATCTGAAGTATATGGCGACCCGAATGTGCACCCACAACCGGAAGAATACTGGGGTAATGTGAACCCGGTAGGTCCACGCGGTGTGTACGATGAAGCTAAACGTTTCATGGAGTCCATTACTATGGCATATCATAACTTCCACGGCGTAGATACAAGGATCATCAGGATCTTTAACACCTACGGTCCACGTATGCGACTCGATGACGGCCGTGCGTTGCCTGCTTTCATGAGTCAGGCACTGACAGGACAGGACCTCACTGTTTTTGGTGATGGATCCCAGACCCGTTCCTTCTGTTATGTATCTGACCTTGTAGATGGTATTTACCGCTTGCTGTTGAGCGACTATCACCTTCCGGTGAATATCGGTAACCCGGCAGAGATCTCCCTGAAGGAATTTGCAGAAGAGATCCTGGCACTGACAGGCAGCAAGCAAAAGATCATCTATCAGCCACTTCCGAAAGATGATCCGAAACAAAGAAAACCGGATATCACCAAAGCACAGGATTTACTGGGCTGGGCTCCGAAAGTAGACAGGAAAGAAGGCCTGAAGATCACTTATGAGTATTTCAAGCAAGCTTTAAATAAATAACTCGGGAAAGCGGGTGAACCCTTACTACCAAAACTGGTTAGATAAAGGTTCATCCGCAATTCGTAATTTGGACCCCGGAATTAAATAACTTTTATGCACAACACCATATTAATCACCGGTGGCGCAGGATTTATCGGGTCTCATGTAGTCAGGCTCTTTGTAAAGAACTATCCTCATTACCAGATCATTAATCTGGATGCATTAACCTATGCCGGTAATCTTGAAAACCTGAAAGACGTCAAGGATCAGCCCAATTACAAATTTGTTAAGGGCGATATTACTGATGAACCATTCATTGATGAACTATTTGCTACTTATAAGTTCGATGGTGTGATCCACCTCGCAGCTGAAAGTCATGTGGACAGGTCTATCATGGATCCGCTGGCCTTTATTAAGACCAACGTGATGGGTACGGCAGTGTTGTTGAACGCCAGTAGAAAATACTGGAAAGACAATTATGAGGGAAAACTGTTCTATCATGTGTCTACCGATGAAGTATATGGCAGCCTGGGTGAAGAAGGCTTCTTTACCGAGCAGACCGCATTTGATCCCCGCTCACCTTATTCTGCATCCAAAGCAAGCTCTGATCATTTCGTGTTGGCGTACTACCACACTTATCATCTGCCTGCTATTATATCTAACTGTTCCAATAACTACGGCTCGAACCATTTCCCGGAAAAATTAATTCCGCTGGCCATCCACAATATTAAGAACAATAAGCCGGTACCTGTATATGGTAAAGGTGAGAACGTGCGTGACTGGTTATTTGTGGAAGATCACGCCAGAGCTATAGATACTATTTTCCATAAAGGCCGTGTAGGTGAGACCTATAACATTGGCGGCTTCAACGAATGGAAAAATATTGACCTTATTAACCTGCTGTGCATGATCATGGATAAAAAGCTGCAACGCGCACCAGGTACTTCTGCAAAACTGATCACTTTCGTCAAAGACCGCGCCGGCCATGACCTGCGTTATGCAATTGACGCTACCAAGCTGAATAAAGAACTGGGCTGGGAGCCTTCCCTCCAGTTTGAAGAAGGCCTGGAAAAAACAGTGGAATGGTACCTCGCCAACGAAGAATGGCTGGAGCATGTGACCAGCGGAGCGTACCAGGATTATTACAGTGATCAGTACCAAAAGAGATAACTATGCCTTTTACAGAGACAGGGATACCAGGGTTATTAGTATATGAACCCAGGGTGTTTAATGATAGCCGTGGCTATTTTTTCGAAAGTTATAATGCCCAGACCTTTGAACAGGAAGGATTACACCTACCTTTTGTACAGGACAACCAGGCACGTTCTACATATGGCGTACTGAGAGGATTACATTATCAGCTGGAGCCATATGCACAGACAAAACTCGTAAGAGTACTGGAAGGAAGGATCATTGATGTGGCAGTAGATATCCGTAAAGGCTCTCCGACATATGGTAAGGCATTTGCGATAGAACTGACCGCTGAAAACAAAAAACAATTGCTGGTGCCGAAAGGTTTCGCTCACGGATATTCCGTGATAAGTGAAACCGCTGAAGTGATGTATAAATGCGATAACTTTTATCACAAGCCCAGTGAAGGCGGTATTATCTATAACGATCCCGCACTGAACATTGACTGGGGTATTAATCTGGCCGATGCGCTTGTGTCAGAAAAAGATACAGTGCTGCCTACGCTTGAAAATTGTACGCATAACTTCGTTTTCAATTCAAATAAGTAAATGAAAAATATTCTGGTAACCGGCGCCAATGGCCAGCTGGGACAAGCTTTGAAAAAGATTGCTGCGGACTATTCCGGGTTCTCCTTTGTATATACCGACTTCAATGAGCTGGACGTTACCAGCGAAGAAGCTGTCGGTGAGTTCTTCTCACAGCAGGAAATACATGGCTGTATTAACTGTGCAGCATATACTGCGGTAGACAAGGCTGAAAATGACGAGGAGCTGGCATTCAAACTGAACTTTGAAGCCGTTTTGAACCTGGCTACCGTTTGTCAGCAGCACGGTGCGCAATTTGTTCATATTTCCACTGACTATGTCTATGATGGCAAACAGACCGTACCTTATTCAGAGACTGACGACGCCAGCCCTGAAAGTATTTATGGCAGCTCTAAACTACGTGGCGAAGCGGCGGCTATAGATAGCAATCCGGATACCATCGTACTACGTACTTCCTGGCTGTATTCCGAGTTCGGTGTTAACTTCGTAAAGCGCATGCGTGAGCTGATGCAGGAGAAGGAAAACCTGAACGTGGTGTTTGACCAGGCAGGCACTCCTACCTACGCTGTAGACCTGGCAAAGGCCATCCTGGATGTGCTGACTAAAGTATGGGATGCTCCAGGTAACTATGGTGGTGTATACCACTTCAGCAATGAAGGGGTGACCAGCTGGTATGACTTTGCAGTAGCTATCAGGGAGCTGACAGGGGCCTCCTGCACAGTGGCGCCTATTACGTCAGACATGTACCCTACTGCGGCTAAAAGGCCCGCTTACAGTGTCATGAACAAACAAAAGATCAGAGATACTTTCGGCTTACAGATTCCCTACTGGCGTGAAAGCCTGAAGGTTTGCCTGAAAAACCTGTAACCCGGTATAAAAAAGTAACGGCCCCCTATTAAAGCAGGGGGCCGTTACTTTTTTATACCGGTGATTATTTCTTTACGTGGGTGATCTCCATATGACCGGCAGGCTTACCATCTTTGGAGGTTTCTGTTTTCACTACGCCAAAGCCGGGCGCAAACCATTCTGCGGCTACCATATCCACCGGAATGCTCATGCCCATCATTTTCATAGAAAGGGTCATGTTATAATTGATCCTGTAACAATCCCAGCTACCGCCAGCAGTCGTTACCTTTTCCTTACCAACCACTTTACGGTCAGTCACTTTATACTGGAGGCTCATATCCATGCCATTGGCATTACCACTCATTTCGAACGAGCCGTCAGGCAGGGATTGTCCTTCTTTCAGATTGGCTGGGTAATTCAGGAAAGCGTTGCCTTCTGATTCCATTTTCATGTTCTGCAACTGGGGAAGACTGGACAGGGACATCTTCATATCGACCATGATCTCTTCGCCGGTACATTTGAACTTTCCTTTTCCGGAAGAGATGGTTTTACCTTTTGCATCTTTCAGCGTGGACGTAAAATCGGATACGCTGGCAGCACCTTCTTTACTGACAGACAATACGTTGTACACGTTTTTAGCTAGTACCGTCCCATTTCCATCGAATATAGTCATCTCTACTTCTGCGTTATTCAGCAAATAGTAATAATTCTTACAGTCCTGGGCGCTTAACACATTGACTGCCAATAGCAGGCAAGCAATAAAAAACAAGCTTTTTTTCATAATGTATTCTTTACAGAAAATGGCGGTTTATCCGGATGTTAATGTACGAATTTCCTGTACATCGCCGTTCTCCCACATATCGTTTAAAATTCTTTTCTTACGTTTGCAAAAATTATCCCAATTAATCATGAACCTGATAGAGGAATTACGCTGGAGAGGAATGGTGCAGGATATAATGCCGGGCACAGAGGAGCAATTATTAAAAGAAATGACGACTGCTTATGTGGGCTTTGACCCTACGGCAGACTCCCTTCATATAGGCAGCCTGGTACCTATCCTGCTGCTGGTACACCTGCAAAGGGCTGGTCACAAGCCTTTGGCGCTGGTCGGTGGTGCAACCGGTATGGTGGGCGACCCTTCTTTTAAGGCAGAAGAGCGGAAAATGCTGGACCTGGAGACCCTGGCGCATAACCAGAGAGGCATCAAGGCACAGTTGGAGAAGTTCCTGGATTTCGACCCGGCTAAACCTAATGCCGCCGAAATGGTCAATAACTTTGACTGGTTTAAGGACATTTCCTTCCTGGATTTCATCCGCGATGTAGGTAAACATATTACCGTCAACTACATGATGTCCAAGGATTCTGTAAAAAGAAGGCTGGAAGGAGATAGTGGCATGTCCTTTACAGAATTCACCTATCAGCTGATCCAGGGATACGACTTCTACCATTTATATACTGCAAAGAACTGTAAACTGCAAATGGGCGGTTCTGACCAGTGGGGTAATATCGTGACCGGTACTGAACTGGTACGGCGTAAAGCTGGTGGTGAGGCGTTTGCATTCACCTGTCCGTTGCTGAAAAAGGCAGATGGTACGAAATTCGGCAAGACGGAAAATGGGAATGTTTGGCTGGATGCAGCGAAAACGTCTCCTTACCAATTCTATCAATTCTGGTTGCAAACACAGGATGAAGATGCAAAGAACTATATCAAAATCTTTACTTTCCTGGATAAACAAGTAATTGATGAACTGATCACTTCTCATGATCAGGCCCCCCATCTGCGGCAGCTTCAAAAAAGACTGGCTCAGGAACTTACCATATTTGTGCATGGTGAAAAAGAATATGAATTCGCTGTCAAGGCAAGTGAAATACTGTTCAGCAAAGACACGGCAGAGATATTAAAGTCACTGACGGAACAGCAGCTATTGGAGGTAATGGATGGCGTACCTCAGTTTGAATTTGCGGCATCCGAAATAGAAGCGGGGAAGGACATTGTTTCATTCCTTGCAGAAACAGGCATTCTCCCAAGTAAAAGTGAAGCCAGAAAGATGGTACAGAACAACGGGATCAGTGTTAACAAAGTAAAGGTGACTGGAATAGATTCGATGGTTGATAAGAGCCAGTTACTGAATGATAAATACATTTTAGTACAGAGAGGAGCTACTAAGTATAATCTGGTGATCGTGAAGTAATATTTTAGCATATAATAACTGGGCTGGCAATTCATATTTGCCAGCCTTTGTTATTTAATGACTTTCTGTTGTGACCTGTAACGTGTTATTCTACTCTATATCCAGCTCTCCATGTTCTCCTTCTTCAAACTTCTTCCCCCTGATGATCGAGGTAAGCATATTAAAGAAGATGACCATCTTACTGGAGGAATTGTCCCAGAACCAGGCTTGTTTCGTATCCACCTTCAAGAGGCATAACCGTGGATCATCAATACCGTCGGGAAACCAGGCCTCTACCGCCGGTGTCCATAACTGTTTCATTCTCTCCTTGTCCAGGATGATCGACCCAATACCGAAGATGTTCAGATAGGTATTTTGTCCTGGATGAGAATAGATGAGGTTTAACTCATTATTTTCCGAAATCTGGGTGACCTTACCAGAATACTCGTTTGAAAAAAACCAGACATTTCCATCCTTGTCCACATCAACTGTGGCCATAGGCCTGGAAATAACATGTCCGTGATCGTCTATTGTGGTGAACATGCATATCCGTACTTCGTTGATCAGGTCGGTGACCTTCCGGATAGCATCTTCTCTTTTGAGGATCGCTCCCATTTCTAAATGCATTTGCTATCCAACAGTAAAATTCATGCCATAACTTAAAAAAAAGCAGGGTATTGTAAGTACAACACCCTGCTTTTCAATGATTTTCTATTTTTTCCTACTTCAAGCCGTACTTATGTTTATAACGCTCGTACAATTGTTTGTGTTTATTGTCGAGATTGATCTCCCTGCCCTGAATAAAGGCCTGGGTCACAACGCTACTGCGCATATCAAGAAGATCGCCCGTACTGATAACAATGTTTGCATCTTTACCTGTTTCCAGTGATCCGGTAGTTTTATCTACACCCAGGATCTTTGCAGCATTCAATGTAACAGCTGTCAGCGCCTCTTCTTTAGACAGACCATAAGCGCTGGCTGTCCCTGCTTCAAACGGCAGGTTACGTTGCTGCCAGAAGCCTTCATTGCTCAGGCAGAACAAAACACCTGCCTGCTGTAACTGGGCAGCTGTTTTATATGGCTGATCCACATCATCATCTGCTGTAACAGGCAGACTATGCGGCTGGCCAAGTACGACGGCAATGTTATTTTGTTTTAGTACGTCTGCAATGATCCAGGAATCTGCACCACCGGCAATCACCACATCGATGCCGAATTCCTTTGCAAAGTCAACGGCCACCAGCATTTCCTTTACCAGGTTACAGTGAATGAACAGCTTCTGTTCTTTGGTGAACAACTTCCGTACCGCTTCAAATTTCAGGTTCACTTCGCTGCGTTTATCTTCCTGGTAGTAAGCCTTTGCTTCACTCAGGAAGGCACGCACTTTACCGGTCTTTTCTGCAAACTCCTCTGCCCTGTCTTTAGTGATTGGAAAACGTCCGGGCAATGAAGGTGGAGGCAACAGGCTTGGCATGTAGAAATGTATAGCGCCATCTTTCTTATAAGCTGCATCTTCCCAGTTCCAGGCATCCAGCTGTACTACAGAAGAAGACCCAGGTATCATTCCACCTTCCGGAGTCACCTGCGCTAACAGTATGCCGTTAGAGCGAAGCGTATTGATCACTTTAGAGTCGGTATTGTAAGCTACCAGTGAACGTACGGAAGGATTGATCTCTCCTACTTCGCTGAAGTCATTCGTTGACCTTACGGCTTCCACTTCTGTCAAACCCAGGGAACTAAGCGGTGCGATCACCCCAGGATATACATGTTTACCATGCAGATCTATGATTATTCCATCGGCGGATGGAGCGGGAAGATTATTGCCTACGGCCGTGATCTTTCCGTTGGTGAAAACCAGTGAGCCGGTTTGAAATACCTGGCCGTTACCAGCATGAATAACACCATTGATCAGGTAAACGGTCTTCCCCTGCGGCGGGGCAGGATATATTGTTTCCTGGGCCATTGCTGCCGTACAGGAAAGTGCGGTGAGATATGTTAAGATGATTCGTTTCATGTTGTTTGATTGATACTGTCCGGCAATTACAATTCGCTGTTTCCATCTGTCAGGCGTTGCTGATGGCCTCCCTGCAGATCTTCACAATGGTACATTTCTTCCATAGAAGCAGCTGCCTTCTGGGTAGGTGTACCTTTTTTCTTCTCACCCAGCATTTTCTGCACCAGGCGGTTACGTTCTTTGCTGATACGCTGGCGGAGCTCAAGGTCTTTCTCCCTGTCAAAATAAACGATACCGTCTACAATGGTCTTGTCAGCCTTTGCATAAATGCTCAGCGGATTATCGCTCCAAAGTACGAGGTCGGCGTCTTTACCAGCTTTGATACTACCTACCTGTGCATCCACGTGCAGTAATTTAGCCGGATTGAGGGTTACAAGTTTCAGTGCTTCCTCTTCCGTCATATCACCATATTTGATGTTTTTCGCCGCTTCCTGGTTCAACCTGCGGGCCATTTCAGCATCGTCAGAGTTGATGGCAACATTCACACCTACACGTTGCATAATGGTGGCATTGTAAGGAATAGCGTCCTGCACTTCCATCTTATATGCCCACCAGTCAGCGAAGGTACCGGCACCAGCGCCATGTTGTTTCATTTTATCGGCCACCTTATATCCTTCCAGGATGTGGGTGAACGTGTTCACACGGAAATGGAAAGTATCAGCCACATGCAGCAGCATATTGATCTCACTCTGTACATAAGAGTGACAGGTAATAAAGCGCTTGTTGTTCAGGATCTCTACCAGGGCATCCAGTTCAAGGTCACGGCGTTTGCCTGCTCCTGCTTTTTCATAATCGCGGGCACGTGTAAATGCGTCTGTCAATACCTGCTCAACCCCCATACGCGTTTGCGGGAAACGTTCACGCTGGCGATCACCCCAGTTAGATTGTTTTACGTTCTCACCCAATGCAAATTTGATGAAAGGATCAGAGCCGGCAAATTTCAGTTCTTCCGCATCAGCGCCCCAACGTAATTTAATCAGCTGGCTTTGTCCGCCGATAGTATTTGCCGAGCCATGCAAGAGATGAGAAGCAGTCACGCCTCCGCTCAGTTGCCTGTAGATATTCACATCATCCGGATTCACAACATCGGCGATGCGCACTTCTGACGTTACAGATTGTGAGCCTTCATTCACTCCTCTCGAGATAGCAATATGAGAGTGCTCGTCAATGATACCTGCAGTAAGGTGTTTACCTGTACCATCAATAACGCGGGCATTGCCGGCAGGCAGGTTCTTGCCTATCTGGGCGATCTTACCATTGCGCACCAGCACATCTGTACTTTCCAGTTTGCCTTCTTTCTCGTTTGTCCAGACAGTTGCATTCTTTATCAGCACATCCTGTTGTTTAGGCAATGCTTCCCATCCGTAACCATTGAAAGGGAAATAAAGATTACCTATCTGCGGAGCAGTTTTAGGTTTGATAGTATCCGGCTTAGTAGCGGCAGCAGTGAATGCAGCACTCCATTTCACCCATTTGCCACTTGTATCAAGCCCAGTACCTGTCCATTCTGTAGCTCCTGCTACTCCACTCAGCCTCAGTTGCTCACCACCTTTCTTTAATGGGAAAGCTAGTTTCACCAGCTGACCGTTTATTGTAACAGTACCGGCTAATGTATCCTGCTGGATCAGCGACAAAGCAGGTGTTGCAGCGGATCCTTTTAACAGGATAGTATATTTTGTATTACCAGGATTGACAGTGAGTGTATAGGTACCACGTACATCTTTCCAACCTTCATCTTTAACAGTATATTTTTTACCCTGTACCCAGTTCTGGAACAGGACAGTATTCTCGTTGAAGATAGTACCTGAAGTTACCAGGAAGTTAGCCAGTTTACCGGGTTCCAGTGAGCCTACCTGGTCATCAGCTTTGATGAGACGTGCAGGCGCCAGTGTCAATGCATCTAATGCCTTTTGTTCGCTGAGACCGTATTCAATGGATCTTCTCACAGCTGCAAGCAACTGTTTTACATCTTTCAATCCGGATGCGGTGAAGCAGAAAGGGATATTCGCCTTTTCAAAAGCAGCAGCTTCTGTAGGTGCCAGTTCCCAATGTTTCATGTCACTCAGTGAAACAAATCGTGCGTCGTTCGGGTCCTCTACGTCTATTGGTTGCGGGAAATTCAGCGGCAGGATGAAAGACGCTTTGGTAGCGACCATTTCAGGAATACGCTGGTATTCATTACCACTAGCCCTGATGATGTATTGTACGCCGAATTCGTCGCCTATTTTGTCTGCACGTAAAGCATCCCATTTATCCTGTGCTTCAAATATCTGCGGTAAGTTGCCATTCTCATTCCATGCCTGCAGCGTAAGGTTGGTTCCCTCTTTTGCAGGACGTGACTGATACCACAAGGCATCGAGATATGTTTGCCGTAATAAAGCGATACTACCCATCAAAGAGCTGGGATAGTTCTGGGTAGAACTACCTTTATCAAATGAAAAGTGAGCACTTGCCTTCTCTTTCACCAGCACCTTATTATCACGATCGTCCGCAAGTGTCACCAGCACACCGGTACCACGGGCAATACCATCCTGCTGGTGGGAAAGCACGGTACCGAAACCTACATTACGCAGCGACGCTGCATTCGTACCATCTACGGTAAAAACTGTAGCAGCGTTCACTTCACTCTTAATAGCCTGGTTCCAGCCATATGCGCCTTTGGTAGCAGATAGGAACTGTGGGTCCGACCTGTAACCACCGGCGGATTTCTTCACTGCAGGTGTTCCATAATCGCTATACAGATCAACGAATGAAGGATAGATATACTTACCTCCACAATCGATCACTACAGCATCTTTTGGTACCGGACCATTGCCTACACTCACGATACGGCCGTTGCGGATCACGAGAGTGGCATTGTTCAAAACAGTACTTCCATTTTTTACAATAGTGGCTTTAACAAAGGCGTAACAGCCTTCCCTGTTATCGGCCACACCATTCACAGGAAAGGTTTCCTGTGCCCGGGCATAACTACCTGCAAGCAGGCCGCCCAATAAGAGGCACAGATGGGAAAGCCGCTTACGCGACGAAAAAAATTTACTCATTGGCTTTGTTTGACAATTTAGATTTTGGGTTCATAGTGTGTTCACAATCAGCAACGTCTATCAAGGAGATAATACCAGCTGATCCTTAAAAGTAACAAATGATTAAGGTGACGCCTGCATATTTATCTAGATTTTTGATGATTGGTATTAATATTGCAGCAATTTCCTATATTTAACAGGAGATAATTTTCTTTTTTATGAAAACATTTATGATCCGTATCAGTGGGCTGTTGGTATGTCTGTTACTGGCTATCAGTGGCACCAGTATGGCACAGAGGGGAGATACGGCGGCAGCAAAAAAAGTACGCTTTACCCCGGAAGAACGTGCTGATAAAATGAGTGATAAACTTGACCGGCGGTTGAGCCTTACCAAACAGCAGGATAAAGATATTCATACGATCAATACTGATATAACCCGTCGTATGGAAGAGCTCAAACATAACACGTCCCTCGCGAAAAAGGATAAAATGCAGCAGATGAAAGCGTTGAACGAAGAACGCAACCAACGCTTTAAATCAGTGCTGACACCAGACCAGTATAAAAAGTGGAATGACTGGGAGATGAAAAAGAAAGAACAGATGGAAGCCAGGATGGATAAAAAGCAACAAAAACGTAATGCCCGCTGATAAGGGCCACCAATACCACTATAACCAGCAATACCACACGCCAGGTCAACCACGACCCGATCTCCATTTCAGATTATTTATCTAATATTACGCTCTCTGTACTATACCGTGCAGGGCGTGCGTTGCAACATACTTATGCATTAGCCGGTACGCTCACTACAAAAAACTTTTGATGTGGATCGCCAGGATCTTTATACACAGTTTCGCCAACTATTCCGGGAATTCTATGATCCTCTCTGCAAATATGCATTTCATCTGACTACCGACAGAGATAGCAGTGAAGATATTGTCCAGGAAGTATTTACCCGTATCTGGGAAAAGCACCAGGAAGTTATTACTTCCCTGAAGATCAGGGCATACCTCTACCAGGCCGTAAGGAACAACTGTTTTACCTTTCTGGAACAAAAGAAGCGTTTCCCTGTTTCAAATACAGACTGGCAAACGGAAGAAGAAACTGCCATTAGCTGGGATATAACAGACGAACCGGTAGAAGACAATATGCGGGCATACAGGGACTTGCTAAAAAATGGGATTGACAAACTACCTCCTAAATGCAGGGAAGTCTTTCTGCTAAGTCGCTCGGGCCATCTTAGCAACCAGGAAATTGCAGACCATCTTGGCATTTCTGTCAATACCGTCAACAACCAGACCTGGAAGGCCATGAAACTGCTCAAGGCTTTTGTTCAGAAAGCTAAGTTATGGGTAGTGCCTGTTTTTTCATTTTTTCTACAAGACAATAGGAGTTTTTAAAAAAATCCGGTCTTTATACCGGGACAGCTATGATACAAGTACCTGAACATATCGCCATCATTATCATAAAACATTTACGCGCCATTCAGAATAGCACGGAAGAGAAAGAACTACAGGATTGGGTCAATGAAAGTGAGGAGCATAAAATGGCCTACGAGGAGATGATCAGGTTATGGCATGAATCGGGCAGTGTGATGGAACTGCCTGCTTTTGATACCGACAGCGCCTGGGAAAAACTGGATAGTACCCTGGCAAGTGGTGCAGTTGCGCCCCGTGGTGTTAAGATCGTATACAGACGCCTGGCACTGGCTGCATGTCTTGTGGGAGTGCTTGCACTTGCCAGCCTGATATTCTATCAACTAAGGGGCAAGACAGTCGTAAAGATCGCAGAGGCAGGGAAAGGCAGCCAGCAGCTTACACTTCCTGACGGCTCTACGGTTATATTAAGGGAAGGCGCCTCCATCCGTTACCCTGACTCGTTCACCGGAAGTGAAAGAGCAGTGGCCGTTAGCGGAGAGGCGTATTTTGATGTTCAACCTGAAACCAGTCATCCTTTCCGTATACGGACGTCCAGAGCAACGATTGAAGTACTGGGCACCTCCTTTATTGTGAATAGCAATGACCGGCAGGACAGACTGGTTGTTGTTAGCGGGAGGGTGCTCTTTACAGGCAAGAATAAACGTTCAGAGCAACACATTATTACCGCACAACAAGACGCTACACTGGACAAGGAGGGCTTTAACATTGTGACAGTGAAAGATTCTAATTACCTGTCATGGCAAACAGGCATATTACAGTTTGACAATACGCCTTTTGCCGAAGTAATGACTGCCCTGAGCGACTATTACAATGTGCAGGTAAAGGCAGAAGCAACGCTGACAACGCGGCCAGAACTATCTACTATTACCGCCAGGTTCGAACGGCAACCGCTGGAACAGGTGCTGGAAGAGATCAAGCTGCTGATAAATGTAGATTACCGGAAACAAAACGACACGATCATATTCTTTAAGACACAATAAAACATCCAGTATCCTTTTTTGTAATGCCTATATTCCGTTTGCTGCTTGTCCTTGCCAGCTGTTTCATATTATCAGAAAGCGCGGCACAGGGCAGCCTGTTAAAGACAAAGTTCTACTGTACATCTACATCCGGAAAAACCGCTGCCATACTTCGTGAGTTATCCGGTTATTGTGGTGTGGCCATTGAGTTCTCTCCATCCAGCCTTGACACTAATAAAACACACGTCCTTACAGCCGGACGGACCTCTCTCGGTGCAGTACTCGATAAAATGCTGGCAGGCCAGTATGTTACCGTCACAGAACGAAATAATAAGATCATCATTGGTAAAAGCAATACACCCCTTCCTGCCGGGTACTTGCATGAAAGATATATGTTGTATGGTTACATACAGCAGGAAAGCGGTTTAGAGCCACTCCCATTTGCATCCATTACAGTTATGCCCGATAACCTGAACTCCCAGTCGAACGTACATGGCTTTTACAATTTAAATTTACCAGCGGGCAGATATACATTACTGATCTCTTTTTCCGGCACATCTTCAAAGACAGTTACGATAGACCTGCAGGAAAATACTGCTATGAACCTTGTACTCTCGCCCACACTACTTCCGGAGGTGCAGGTAGATGCCGGCAATCTTCCCCGCCGGGACGCTGCTGTAAAACTGGACAGGTATAAAGGCGGTATGTACAGCAACATGCTGGGGGAGACAGATCCTGTCAGGTCTATGTACCTGTTGCCCGGCAATACCGAAAGTCAGGAGTCTGGTGGTAAATTGTTAGTAAGAGGTGGCGATCCGGGACAAAGTATGTTCCTGCTGGACGGCAATCCAGTATTTAATCATGCTCACCTGCTTGGAGAAGTCACTATACTGGGCAATACCAGTATTAAGTCTGTGCTGCAATATAAAAATGATTTCCCCAGCCGTTTCAGCGGAGGTCTTTCTTCTATTACGGCTATCAATACAAAAGAAGGCAACATGGAACAATGGAGCGGAGAAGCAGAAGCAGGGCTCAGTTCTCTTGCCTGTGCCATCGAAGGCCCGCTGAAAAAACAGCGCACGGCCGTGATGGTATCTGCGAGACAAAGCCTGGGCGAGTCTGTTTACAGGGACATGTTCACTTATGACGCCAGGTTTGACGATACACACCTGAAGCTGACGCATCTCCTTAACAGGACAAATAAACTGATGATCAGTAGTTATATTGGTAATGACAGACTGGAATTAACACAGGATAACAGCCAGTATCTTCATCGCTGGAATAATACGCTGATCACGCTTAACTGGAACAGTATTATCAGCAAACGCGTGTTTGCGAATACTGCTTTTAACTACAGTAGTTATGATAATTATATGGCTATCATGTATACGCCACCCTTTGAAGGAGGCACAGGTGGATTGTCTGAAAGAGCGGCACTGAACAACTATTCCGCCGGCAGGCGATATGAAGCAAAAACAGATATTGAGATAACAACACACCACCATCTGCAACATTTCTTCGGAGGAAGATTTGAACATACTACCATACAACCTTATCATACGTTACTCAATGATGATTTCAAAGATGAAGCAGATGCATTCAGTAGTAAACCATCCCTTCCCTTCTTTGATATCATGGTGTATTATGAGAGTGCCATAAGGGCCGGCGACAGGCTGTTATTGAGGGCGGGCGTACATTTCAACGACTACCGGCATGGTACTTATCATTACCAGTCATTTCAACCCAGATTTTTCTCCAGTTATGTGATAGATAAAAAACAACGGTTAAATCTTGCCTATACACATATCGGGCAGCTACTGCATATGATCACCAGTCCGTATACTGGTATTGACAGGGAATTGTGGATACCGGCAAATGAACACCTACGACCAGCAGAAAACAGGATGATCAATGTTGGGTATGAATATAAAGATCACAGGTCTGTAAATGTTACTGCAGATCTTTACTATAAGAAGATCAGTAATATCGCGTCATTCGGAGAGAAGGCCAACATCCTTTACAGCAGCGATAGTACGGAAAATGGTATTGTTACAGGTACAGGATCGAGTTATGGTTTGGAGGCTGCTATTGAAAAACGATTTCACAAATGGAAGTTCCTAATCTCCTATACCCTTTCCTGGAGCTTGCGTCAGTCTGATAGTTTGAATAACGGTAGCAAGCAACCATACCGTTATGACAGGCGGCATAACATCAACGTGCTGTTTAGCTATCAGCCTGTCAAAGGACTCGAAGTAAGCCTGCTTTACCACTTCCATACCGGCGATCAGATCACGCTGCCGGCATTGATCTCTTTCAGGCCGGAAGAAACGTTCCCGGATATTAATATGGGTGGGCGTACTTTCAGAAGTGCTGTTTACAACAGGGCTAATCTGAATGCAGGTTATCGTATTCCAACCCGTGGCCGTTTCAAACATGCTGTTGGTGCAGGTATACATGCGATCAGCCAGTCGCAGGAACCATATTTCACAACGATCGTAACAAGTACAGGCAATCATACGACTCCCTTATACCAGGATCAGTTATTTAGATTTAACCCTTACTTCAGTTATAAGTTAAGTTTCTGAGATATCGCATTGACAATAACCTTAGTATTTCTAGGTGGGCTTATTGCTGTATTGATTTAAATTTACCGCATACCTTAAAAGATCCGGATGATAATACGCGAAGATGCTATTTCCATATTTAAGGCAGCTGTAGCAGCAGTACAACCATCATCGCTGATGCGACAGCATGTGCATTTTAGCGATGGAAAACTGACGGTATGTGACAAAACTTTCGCACTACCTGCGGGAAGACCTGTATGGGTATTCGGCGCCGGTAAAGCTGCGGCAGCTATGGCACAAGCGCTGGAATCAATACTGCCCGATGTGTCCCTTGAAGGTATTGTCATTACTAAATACGAACATGCATTGCCGTTGCAGCATTTACAGGTTGTAGAAGCAGGTCATCCGCTGCCGGATGAAAATGGCGTAAAGGCCACCGCGCAGATGGTGTCACTATTAAAAGCCGTGCAGCCAGGTGATCTCGTCCTCTTCCTTCTCTCGGGAGGAGCTTCTGCCCTGCTGGCAGATTATCCGGAAGGTTCCAACCTGGTACAGGTACAACAGGTATTTGAACTGTTGTTGAAAAGTGGCGCAGATATCCATGAGATGAATGTGGTGCGTAAGCATCTGTCGGCAGTGAAAGGAGGCCGGCTGGCATTACTGGCAAATACAACGTCATGGTGCAGTCTGATACTCAGTGATGTAGTGGGTGATGATCTTTCCATTATAGGGTCTGGTCCGACGGTAGCAGATCCCTCTACGTTTGCAGATGCGGTGGCCATACTTGATAAATATAATCTGACGGAAAAATTACCTCGAGGCATACATGAACACTTGCAACAGGGCCTTACAGGAAATATTACGGAAACGCCCAAACCCGGAAATCTGCAATTGGAGGCCGTGCACAATTTCCTGATCGGCAGCAACGGTATAGCGTTGAAAGCAGCAAAGGAGCACGCCACCAATCTTGGATATGCAACACAGATACTGACGTCAACAGCCACAGGAGAAGCGACAACCCTGGCGGAGCAACTGGTGGCGGCGGCCAAAGATTGGAAGGGCAGCAGGCCGACGTGCCTGTTAATGGGTGGAGAAAGTACCGTCATGGTTACCGGTAAGGGACTGGGAGGACGTAATCAGCAGCTGGCACTAGCGGCTGGCATATTACTAAGTACGCAACCAGGTATTACTATCTTAAGCGCCGGCACGGATGGTACCGACGGACCTACGGATGCAGCAGGCGCTTTTACAGACTATGCGCTGATGAACAGCGCCACCGGGAAGGGACTGGATGCAGCACATTATCTCAGGCAGCATGATGCCTATCATTTCTTTGAAAAGACAGGAGGTTTGATCAAAACCGGGCCTACGCAGACCAACGTTATGGATATTATGCTGGCAATGATTTCATGAAGCGTTGGTTCATCTTCATAGATTTTCTTAGGTTTGCAAAACTTTTACGAGGACAGCGTCATTATAAACCATTGGAGTACACGTAATTCCGGTATGAAAAAAGAGTCGTAACATGACGGTGGCCTTGTGATACAGAAGAATCATTATTACTAAATCATTAATTATTTTCCGGAAGTCCTATTTTTGGGACTTAAACCTTGATATGCGTATGCTAAGAATGGAACAGACATGGCGTTGGTTCGGACCGAATGATCCGGTTAGCCTGGCCGATATTAAACAAGCCGGAGCAACCGGCATTGTAACGGCGTTACATCATGTTCCGAACGGAGAAGTCTGGACTGTAGAGGAAATACTGAAAAGGAAAGAAACGATCGAAGCTGCCGGCCTTACCTGGTCAGTAGTAGAGAGTGTACCTGTTCACGAAGATATCAAGACCCAAAGCGGACGATTCAAAGAATATATACAGCATTATCAGCAGTCGCTTCGCAACCTGGCGCAGTGCGGTATTTATGTTGTGACCTACAACTTTATGCCGGTACTGGACTGGACGAGAACTGACCTTGCTTACACCGTTACCGACGGTTCGAAAGCGTTACGCTTCGAAAAAGCAGCCTTCCTGGCCTTCGACCTGTTCATGTTACAGCGCCCGGGTGCGGAAAATGATTATGACCCGGCAGAAATATCCATGGCGAAAGAACACTTTGACAGTATGACCGATGCTGAAAAAGTATTACTGCAAAGGAACATTATTGCCGGTCTGCCAGGTTCTGAAGAAAGTTTTTCCTTACAGCAATTCCAGGCAGCCCTGGATAAATATAAAGGCATCGACGCCACTCAGTTGAAACTGCACCTGTTTTACTTCCTGCAGCAAATAGCCCCTGTTGCAGAGGAAGTAGGCGTAAAACTGGCTATCCATCCGGATGATCCTCCATTCCCTATCCTGGGACTGCCACGGATCGTAAGTACCGAGCAGGATGCCAGGGAACTGCTGGCGGCAGCGCCTTATGCGGCTAACGGCCTTTGTTTCTGCACCGGCTCTTATGGCGTGCGTGCAGACAATGATCTGCCTGGAATGGTAGAACGCCTGGGTGAACATATTCACTTTATACATCTCAGAAGCACACAACGGGACAGCATTGGCAACTTCCACGAGGCCAATCACCTTGAGGGAGATGTGGACATGTACGCAGTGGTAAGGGCCTTACTGGCCATTATGCATAAGCGGAGCGTATCCATCCCTATGCGCCCGGACCATGGTCACCAGATGCTGGACGACCTTCACAAAAAAACCAACCCCGGTTATAGCGCTATAGGACGCCTGCGTGGACTGGCGGAACTTCGGGGACTGGAACTCGGCATTGCACGCTCTCTTTTCAATAAATGAAAGTCCACACCTGCTGCACACTGGCAGCTTTACAAGGTTGGGATAAGAAATGAGAGAGTAAGCAGCTGGCTACAGGAACGCTGATGATATTTATTTAATAGCTCCAAAAAACATCAATATGAACAGTTCACTGGATGAGCGATTAGAGCAGCATCTGGCGCAACGGCAACATAGTCTTATCAGGTTGTTAGGCTTGTTGAAAAAGGATATGGACTGTAGAATAATAGCGAAACTACAGCACAAGGGATATAACAACTTCAAACTGGGGGACCTTGTGCTGATCTTGAATATCGAACCGCAAGGCACAATCAATAACGAACTGGCTAAAAGAGCCCGTATCACTAAACAGGCGATGAGCAAAGTGGTGAAAAACCTGGAAGCAGAAGGGTATATCTGGACCTGCAAACATGCGAGCGACAACCGGGCGTCACTTATTTGCCTGACTGATGAGGGTAAAAAACTGGTCATCTGTGCATCAGAAAGTTTCCAGGAAATACAGCAGGAATATACCAGTATTATCGGCGAGCAGGACACTGACGCCCTTAAACAAGTACTGAAAACGCTTGTATCTAACCTGCACGCCGGGATATGCTGAATTACCAGTATTATTTTATCTCTTTATAATATGGATTGAACTGCTGTTTTTGATAGCGGTCTGCTCATTTTTGATGTAAAATATGCAGGCTCTATCCTCATACAGATAATAAACTTATTTAATAGACCAGAAAACAAAACATAGCTGTCAGCTTTTATATGTCCTTCGCAGATTCCGGCACACGCATTGTATTATTATTTTTGTCTATTGACCAGTGATTTAATACTTTTAATATTAGTTAGCAGACGTAGCAACTTATGGTTTCCAGCCGGATAATAAATAATGACGATGAATATATTGATGGTTTGCTAGACAGCTCCCCTGCCATTGTAGACGCCATTTATAAACGTTTTGCCCGTAAGGTGAAACATATGGTGACAGGTTGGGGTGGCAACATGAAGGAAGCAGCCAATGTATTCGAAGATGTATTAATGGCGATATACGATTATGCCCATCTTCACAAAATAACCCTGACCAATCACTTCGAGCCTTTTTTCCTGTATGCTTGTCAACTGAAATGGAAGCAGGATCTCATGCAAAAGGCCCCTAATAAGGCTATGTCCTTCCACCCGGTAGCGCCCGCACCCGGTCTTGACGAACAGCATATTAAACATATTGAAGCAGCGTTAGCTGCCCCTCACGTCAAGCAAGGTACGGACAACACCAGGGAAGAACTGGAAGAAATGATCGCCGACCAGCGGGAACGCTGGTTCCACACAAAAGACGGCCCTAACACCAAAGTGAGCATCTACGTGGTCATAACGGCAATAATAGGCGCCGGCCTGGCAGGACTGTTATTTGTCAGCCCCTGGCATAAAGATGTCTACCGCCAGTTCTCAGGAACGGAGATGATACATGCCAATCATCAGTCAGCTGAACAGGATACTGCATTACTTATGCATCAGGCAGCAGCAGCCTTTAATCACGGACATTTTAATAAAGCGATCAGTTTACTTGATCAGGTAATAGTTAGGGACTCCTTACATTCAACAGCCCGTTACTACAGGGGAGTCAGCCTGATAGACGAGGGAAAACTTGCAGAAGCTCGTAGTGATCTTCAGAAGGTCTTTAACAGCCAGTCAGCGTTCCGCTATGATGCAGCTTTCTATATGGCGTTGAGTTATATCCGCGAAAGAGATAAACAACAATGCCTGGAATGGTTACTTAAAATTCCGGAAAACGCACCAATATATTGGAAAGTAGCCAGGCTGAAAGAGGAACTGGCCCGTTAGATCAATTCAGATGGATCATGTGCTTACTAAAGTGAATAATACTTTCAACTTCACCTTTGATCAGCTCATAGATCTTAACATTGTCCTTTTTGATCATAATGAGTTGTTGTAGAACGAGGTAGTAGGTTTCTCCTCCGTGGCCGCTCATCTGAGCTTTTAGTATCTCTTTTTTGACTTCTTCAAAACCAACAGCTCCCAGCTTTTGGTAGATTACATTTAGTTCTTCAATCCATTTCATAGGTTATGTGTTTTTGCATAGGCATATAAATTTATTCATAATATAATTAATAAACAAGGGGTTGGAGATATTTTTTTTATTGCCCACGCATACAATTTATCCATTTCCCAATCGTCTACATTCTGGAAACATTCGTCCCGATTCTGGAAATAATTAGATCATGTCAGCTCCGGTTCCTTTTATTACATCCTATCAGCTTGAAAATATTTTTCAGCCAGAGGTCCCTTTTATTGTAGAAGAACTACCCTATAGTTCAGGAGAGGATAAGCGCATGATGGATGTGCACCGGCACGAGTTCTATGCCCTCGGACTTTGTCTGGCAGGTAGCAGCACACATATGCTGGACTTTGAACAGGTCACCATCAATGCAGGGGATATGTTGATGATCATTCCCGGCCAGGTCCATCAGGCGATCGATCTGGACGGCTATGGTGGCAACGGCTACCTGCTGGCTTTCAACGCCGATTTTCTGCTGCCCATGCAGGTCGCACTACCCAATTACGTAAAAGGACCTATCCGTTTACCGGCTCCTGATCTGCAACAGGCACAGTTTATATTCAGTCAGCTACTACGGGAGTATACAGAGCAGCCACCACAATACGTGGCCATGCTACAACATTACCTTGCATTACTGATCATGCTGTTCCATCGTCACGCCATTACACATGCGCAAGCGGGGCCACCGTTGTTGGTACGTTACCGCGAATTGCTGGCCGCACATTTTGTTGAATGGACAAAACCGGCTCAATATGCAAGCGCTATGCACGTCTCGGCAGATCATCTGAATGAGGTGGTGAAGCAGCATACAGGACAAACCCTTTCCGCACATATTACAGAAAGGCGTATCCTAGAGGCAAAACGCCTCCTGTTACATGCCAGGGAAAGTATAAAAGAAATTGCCTGGCACTTACAGTTTAACGAGGTCTCTTATTTTAACCGCTTCTTCAAACAGCACACAGGCCACACGCCTGCCGCCTTCAGGGAGAAGGCCCGGGAAAAGTATCCATCTAACCCGGAATAGTATAAACACCCGGCCTCCGGCCCATTTTACTTTTGCATTATGTCATACCTGAAAGAAAAAGCCACCGCGTTCCTGATGTCGCGGATAGGCAAGACCGCGCGTATCATTACAACAGAAAATATCACTGATAGCCTGCTGGCCATCACGTTGCATACACCTGATCTTGTGAAGTGGCGCAGTTGTCAGCATCTGAAATTTGAAACAGGGAAGGGTAACTACCGTGACTATACGCTTGCGCATTGGGATGAGGCCAGCAAACAGGCGACCTTACTCATACATGCCGGTCATGAAGGCCCCGGCAGCAATTGGGCAAGGCAATTACAGCCCGGGCAAACCCTTTTGTATGCCGGCCCCGGTGGAGGTATTCATCAGCCAACGGCAGCCGCCCATCTCGTATGTATAGGAGACGCCAGCGCAATAGGCCATTTTAGCTCGTTATTTCACCGGAAAGGAACGCAGCAGCAATTATATACCCTCATTAGCCACAAGACGCCCTTGCCCCTTAAAATACTCGATATGCACGTCGATACGACTGCCGGTTACATTGCAGGCATTGAGCGTTGGTTATTGCAACAACCCTTTCCCATGTACGATACAACATTCTATGTAGCGGGCAACATTCCGCTGGTTGTACAGATAAGGAAACTTATTAAACGACTGGGAGCCCAGCAGATAAAGGCACAGGGCTTCTGGGAATAAAAACGCCCCGTGGTTAACGGGGCGCTTTTATAAAACGGGATCGATCAATTATAGCCGTCATTCTGAGCAAGGTTGCCGCCTCCCAGGTCAATTTGTCGCTGGGGAATAGGGAACACCCTGTTTCTTGCGTTAAATGTTTTACCGTGGGCGGTAAAAGCGGCGGCAGCTCTTCCTGGCTGCAGTTTATCCTGCCGGATCAGATCAAAGAAACGATCGTACTCCATCGCCATTTCCACTCTCTTCTCATGCCAGATAGACTCCCTTGTAACACTTCCTACAGGCCCCAGACCGGCACGGGGATGTAATGCATTAATATCACTTATTGCTGCTCCAGAGTTATTTAATGCCAAAGCTGCTTCAGCATGGATCAACAGCACTTCTGCCAGTCGCAGTATACGTAGGTTCTTTGGTAAACGCCCCCTGTTACCGCAATTGGACTCGTCAATCTGACTGTGATAAGATTTGTAATTATAACGGTCATTTTCAACACTATCCCTGCTGGGTATACGGAAACCGTCAAACAGAAACGTTCCATTAGGATTGATGGTCATAACAGTAGCGGCCTCTCTGAGATCGCCATCGTCATATTCATTCAGCAGGCTTTGAGAAGGTGTTCCAAATCCCCATCCAAGATCAGCCCATCCGAACTTACCGCCTGCGCGTGGCGCCTGACATTCCGCAAAGTTGGCGATAGCCGCTTCGCAGGCTGAGTTGATCCCTGTCTGCACTTCAAAGAGGGACTCCTCATTGTTAGCGCCCTCTTCCCTGAAGATCTCAAAATAGTTATCCGCCAATCCATAAGCACCCACTTTCTGAGTAATGACAGAATCAGACAAACTAAATGCACGCTGCCAGTTCTGGCGGTATAACATCACTTTTGCCAACATGCCGGCAGCTGCGCCTTTCGTAGCCCTGCCTACTTCCGAATTAGGGCCTCCTTTAATTGCCAGATTGGTCACACCATATTCAAGATCTGATATGATAAGCGCGTAAATGTCATCTTCCGTGGCTTTTGTCTGATAGGGAGCACTATTTGCTTCCTGTGGCGTGATGACCTTATCTATCAATGGTACACCTCCAAAGAAACGCACCAGTTCAAAATAGAAATAGGCGCGCAGGAAACGTACTTCTCCCATCAGCTGATTTTTCAGTGTTTCATCCAGCGTACTACCATCCAGTGATGACAAAGCCTGATTAGCACGGGACACCCCCAGATAAAAAAGTCGCCAGATATTATTCATCGTTCCTACAGATGCATCCATGGTCAGGTTATCCAGGGCGCCGGAATTGGGCATATCATCACCTGTACTACTGCCTTTATCAGCATCATCGGAAGCAATATTTGTCATTTGAACAAAGGCAAAGCCATGCATATCGCCTTCCCACATGGTGTTATAAACACCGATCACGAGTTTCTGTGCAGTGGCAGGATCTAGTGCAGAAGCCTCCTGGTCTATCTGTCCCTGGGGTTTAACATCCAGGTAACTATCGCAGGATGTAATGCCGGTCAATGCTGCCGTCAGCAGGCAGCACCATATATGTTTATGCTTAAGTATAAGATTCATGGTCGTTCCGTTTTAAAATGTGACATTAACACCCAGCGCAAAAGTGCGGGTGGTTGGATAAGCGTTCAGTTCTATACCTGCATCGAGGATACCGCTCTTGTTGTTGGTAGCGTTTGCATCATCAATAGTACCTCCTGGCAGTTCCGGGCTGAAACCACTGAACTTCTTCAATGTGAAAAGGTTCTGTGAAGTAAGATAAACGCGGAAATTCTTGATGCCGATCGCCTTCAGCGCGTTAGCTGAAAGGGAGTATCCCAACATCAGGTTGTTGAGGCGCAGATAGGTGCCTGATTCCACGAAGTAGGTAGATGCAGGCGTGTTTGATGAAATGATCCGGGGATCGGTGGTAGACGGCCGTTCGGTCGTCCAGCGGTTAGACGCATACTCCGACTCGATATTATCCGCAGGATCAAACCGGTAGGCTTTTTTACCGTTATAGATCTTGTTACCTGCGTTACCATAGAAATTGGCGCTCAGGTCAAATCCTTTGTAATTCAGTCCCAGGTTAAATCCAAAGAAACATTTGGGCTGGAATGAACCTGCATAGAATTTATCATTATCGTCAATATCGCCATCGCCGTCCAGGTCTTCATATTTCAGATCGCCAGGTGCAGCACCGGGCTGGATCACATTACCATTTGGCCCCCCTTTGTAGTTGTCAATCTCCGCCTGGTCCCTGAATACGCCAATAGCCTTTCTAACATAAAAACTACCTACAGGATGACCGTTATCAGTACGTGTTACAAAGCTCTGCTGACCAATATTACCTCCCAGTAATGCCTGTCCGCCGTTAAGGCCTGTCAGTTCGTTCGTATTAAAAGTAACGTTACCGCCTATATTATAACTAAGATCATCCGTGATCTTATCCTTCCAGTTCAGTGAGATCTCCCAGCCCTTGTTCTGAAAAGAGGCAGCGTTTGTAATGTAGGAGTTATCCTGATCTCCCAGGATGGCAGGCGTATTCACTACCACCAGCGCATCTGTTGTTTTTTTGCTATAGTAATCCACTTCACCGCTCAATCTATTCTTCAACAAAGCGAATTCAACACCGATGTCATATTGCGTGGTCGCCTCCCATTTCAGGAATGGATCTTTGATCTCTTTCAGTGCGCCACCAAGACTAACGTCCCCGTTGAATACATAGGGTGCGTCCACACTCGTCACTGCTATGTAAGCGTTGGTGGGAATGTTGTCGTTCCCCAGTTTACCCCAGCTTCCGCGCAGTTTCAGGAAATCGAAAATGGCTTTATCTTTCAGAAAACTTTCTTCAGAGATCACCCATCCCAATCCTACTGTCGGGAAATATCCCCAGCGGTCACTGAATTTTGAGCTACCGTCGGCACGAAGGGAAGCGCTCAACAGGTAGCGGCCATCATAGCCGTAGTTAATACGACCTACGAATGACTGACGGGCATATTTATCGCCTACATTCGCAATGGTGGACTGCACATTCGGATCGCCCAGATCGAGGTACCAGAGGTCTTCATTTTCCGGAACGTCAATACGTACACCTTTCAGGGACGTGCTATAGAAACCTTCTGTTACAGACCCTGCCAATACAGTCACTGAGTGTTTATCGAAGGTCTTATCGAAAGTGATGGTGTTGTCCCATACCCATCCCTGTGAGCGGTATTCCTCACGGGTGAGACGGCTGTCCGGGTTTCGCTGGTTACCTCCGGCTACCAGGAAGGTATTCTCATCGTTCAGGAACTCGTAAGCATAGATGCGGTCGTTCCCAAATTTCAGATCAGCATTAAAACCAGAGCGGAGTTTCAGGAAGGATACCGGGGAATACTCCAGTGCTGCGTTACCTTGAAAACGGCTTTCCTGGCGACCATCATTCCTTTTGTTAATGGACAGAAGTGGGTTACCCACGTTGGCCCAACCGGAAGTATTTCCATAGCGGCCTCCGTCGATTGCTCTTATAATGGGAGCCGCTCTGTATACATTCCTATACGTATCTCCCAGTTCCACATCGCGGGAAATAGCACGTGAATAGGATATCTGTGATGTGAAGCGCAGCTGGTCACTGATCTGTACCTCATTATTGGCCCTGAAAGTGAACCGTTTGAAATTATTGGTCTGGATGATACCATCTTCCTGTATATAGCCTCCACTCAGGTAATAAGTACTTTTCTCAGAACCACCGGAAACCGAAATATTGTGGTTCATCTGGAATGCTTTGCGGAGCACCTCATTGTACCAATTGGTAGTGCCGCTAAATACATAGGGGTTATTAACAGGATCTTTACCTGGAGAAGCATCAGCGAGATAGTCGATATACTGTTCGCGGCTGGCCATTTCCACCAGGCTGGCTGCCTCACGGAAGCCTACGTTCGCATCGTACCGGACCTGTGGGGCGCCTGCCCGGCCTTTGCGGGTAGTGATGATGATAACGCCATTGGCGGCACGCACACCGTAAATAGCGGCAGAGGCGTCTTTTAATACATCCATCGTAAGGATATCGGCGGTAGCAATATTCCGGATATCATCTGTAAGCACTCCATCTACGACATAAAGGGGGTTAGCGCCGGCCAGTACAGACCCTGTACCACGCACCCTGATCTGCGGTTGGGAGTTAGGCTGTCCGGAAGAGATCACCTGTACACCAGCGATACGGCCCTGTGCCGCTTGTGTAACGGTTTGGACAGGCTGGGTGAGCAGATCTTCCCCTTTTACGGATGAAATAGACCCTGTGAGGTCTTTTTTACGTTGGGTACCATACCCTATTACCACCACCTGTTCCAGTTGGCTTTCGGAAGATTCCAGAATAATATTCAATGGAGAGGCGCCGGCTTTTACTTCCTGGCTAACATAACCGAGATAAGAAAAGACAAGGGTATCTTTTCCTGCGGGCAAATTGAGAGTGAAAGCGCCATCCGGACCGGAGGTGGTGCCTGAAGAAGTACCTTTTACGCGGACGGTCACGCCTATGAGGCCGACCCCGTTTTTGTCCTTCACTGTTCCTCTGACAGGCCCTTCCTGTTCGGCCGCCCCGCCACTGCGGGAGGCTATTGTTCCTTCTGCCGGGGCAGATGCCTGCTGTGCCACGGCCGGAAACGCTGCAAATAGCGCCAATAGCAGTAGCACGCCGGCTTTGTTTGTACCATTAATTCTCATAACGATGATTTTTGTTGCTTGGGTTTGATCAATTTCTATAATGACCATTCGATGGTTGAATACTCAATAGATTAATTTTCAACGGTTTAATATGACAGAATAATTCTAATAATAAATATAACAAACGAGGCATGGGTAAACGGACAAACGACCGCCGTACAATACTTTGGATATATGCTACGGGTACTGCGGGTTAGTGCAACATCTTAAATGACACGTGGTGATAAGCAGACAAAAGACAATAAGGTCTGGTCTAAAATAGCATGTTCCACTTAGATAACAAAACAGGGGAATAAAAAGTTAAGATGGGGGAACTGACAGGTCAATTAACCTACCAGCCTTTCCTGCATAGCTTTAACGATGGCGCCGGAACGGGAATTTACATCCAGCTTACGGTAGATATTCATGATGTGCGAGCGTACGGTACCTACGCTGATATGGCAATGTTCAGCGATCTTTTTATAGGTATCTCCATTGACAAGACAATCGAGCACTTCGAGTTCACGGGGCGACAGTCCATAGCGGTGTTCATGACCGTTGGCTGTTTTCCGGTTAAAAAAGGCCAGGACCTTCTGGACTGCAAGGATATTGGTTTGCATGGCGGCTTCATAAACCTGGGAAAAGAAAGAGGTCAGAGATGCCGGTGGGCTCAGTGCCACATTACGAGGGAGAACGTTGGCTACGGAAAAATCATTCCCCTGTCCGGTAAACAACATGATATTCATATCGGGATAGGCAGCTTTCAATATGCTGGCAGCCTCAGTAGGTGTTAGCCCGGGAAGGTCTATATCCATGAATACGATGTTGCTGATGTCTTTCGCTAACTGTTGGATAAGTTGTTTGGCTTCGCCCTGTCCTTCTGCATCTAAAGCATCAGCTTCGTCAGCCTGCCCAGCGCTGTTACGCCTAACATTTTTCATAATGTTCTTTTTGGGTTTGAAATGTTGCGAAACCTCCTACCGGTAACCGCAAGTCCTGGTGATCGTTCTAATAGTATGGCCGTAATATGCTAAAACTGGCTAGATTTCATGGTTTCACATACCGAAACAAATTTGATACAAATACCAGCAGTAGTCAATCGGATAAGTATATGATTTTTCAATAAATACTAATAAACAAATTATACAATATTAAAAATATCCAAAAATGAAAAGCTGGATATCTGGCATTCGAAGAGTTTAACATAGGTGTAACGCGGAGTAATTTATGATAGCAATTTACTGGTAAATCCTGAGAAAAACGGCCTTACAACGTAAGGATGTGAAACAAGTTGTAAGTCATTGGAATAGATTCTGTAAAAGTAAGGGGGCCTTAACAATCGGTTAACCACCGATTCAAAATATTATCTCTAGTTTTGATATCAATAACCCTTTTTAGTGCTGATTATCAAAGAATTTATTTTGTTGCGGTTATCGATACTCTTGCCATTCTGAAATCCGCAACGGTTGACATGTGAATGTTCAGGGCCCTTACCCATCAGTTGGTAAGGGCTCTTTTTATTTCTTCCCGGCAAAATGTGTTCTTTGTAGTAACTGGCAGCGATAAGGCAACGAGGGACCTGCTGTCAGGAGTGAGTTCCGGTTCGCTGCAGCCAATACGCGCTGACCATACCTGTCTGCCTTTCCCGCTGGGGAATAAGCCCTGTTTTCATGTGGATATAATCATCGCAGATGCCTGCTATGTGGTGCAGGTTAATCATAAATTTACGCCTTACCGCCAGGAAGCTGTCTTCCGGCAGGCATGCCCAGATCTTTTCGGGAGCATCTTCAGCAATAACGTGTGAATGAGTAAGATGGAGTACACAGCCGTCTGCGCGGACTTCAACAAATTGTAATTCCTGCAGTGGTATTCGGATACGCTGGCCTTTTGAGTGTACATGGAATACAGTGTGGTGTTTCATTTTTGCAATCCCGGATTATTCCTGATTTAAAGTTTTTAATAACATGAAGTTTTAAAACTGGCAGGTAACTGAACAGAAACCTGCGTACAGAAGCTTATGAAATCTAAACCGTCTTATGAGAAAAGTAGCTTGATAATTTCTTTGTTTGGATATAGGCAGGAAAGATAAAGAGGATTAACGCAAAGGAGGTTAATTCCTTGTTAACGCAATAGTTAATACGGAGTTAACTGCGGAGTATCGGACTCCGCAGCAATTCCGTCCAGGCAAGGGAAATCCCCTGCAAATACAATAAGAGCAGGAGGAAAACGAGTTACGTGAAAAGGAAGAAGATCTCCGTAAACATTCCCTGAATAGCGATCATCGCAAGCGTCAGGTTTTTCACGAAACGAATATTGAAACCTCCTTTTTCCGAATAGTAGTAGCTCTCCTTATAGCGGTCATAAGCTATCGGCGCTCCCAGCTCTTTCATCATTTTAAGGAATTCAAATAATGTTCTTTCCGAAATACGCAATCTTTTAGCAAGATGAGCGGGTTTTCCGGTGCCTTTGATCCTGATCAGGTAATCAATGGTTTGCAGTCTTTCAAAATAACGTTTAGGCATGCTGGCATAGTGGGGTTTACAATGAACAGATTAAATTATAATGTTTTTTTTCTTCCTGGTTCGCATCGGCTTTCTCCGGGCTAATCTTGTGGGTAGCCATAATGTATGTGTCTTTTAATATTGATTGCTGAACACTAGAGTGATCTTCTTTTATTGGCAATAGCATCTTCATAAGACTTTATTTAATCCGGATCAGACAAACAGCCGCCACCATTCCAGGTAATCGTAAGTGTAATTTTCATAAACATATATTTTGAGGGTATACGATCAAACTCAAATTTGCATAAGGATGGCCTTATGCAAGCTAAAAAAATGTACTGCTATTTTGTTGCAGCCTGACTGGTTTTTGTTGCTGTACTTCATATAGCAAGAATAAACTCCCCCGGTTGAAACCTGGGGAGTATTCATCAAAAACCAACCATTAAAAGTCTCTTCCACCGCGGCTTTCGTCCACACGATCCCACAACCGGGCAATGTCTTCTGTAAAATATATTTATCCATTATAGCTGTAACCTTCAGTGTCTTTTAAAAACTCCCAGGTAGAGACCTGAGGGCAGTATCCATGGCTGACAAATAGTGGTATATCCTTTAACTTTCTTTCGCTGCATCACTACGTTGTAATACTACAATACACGTCGCAGAAATTAGTTAATAAGATGTTAACGAAACAAAATTGTCCACCCCGCCAAGGATAAGCTCATGTATATGAAAGTGTTATAAAAAGAGAGAAGTAGAACGTTTTAGCAGGAAAAGAAGGGGGCGTTAACACGTTGTTAAGCAAAAATGGGGGACTAACGTTGTACAATATATGAGAGTATCTGTTGTACCACCCCCGTTGCATCATCATTGTAGTGATGCCCGCCAGGTAATACAACCTGTTTATAATTGCTAGTAGTAAGCGATTTACTGTCGAAATCCTTTTCGTCCTGCCCGAATATCAGTAGCAATGGCTTGCCCGTAATGTTACTCATTGCGGCAGGCACGTTCATACTGCCCGCCGTACTTGTCTTGCCCAGCATGTCAGACAAATGCACGACCATATCCGTGCTGGAGGACGGAGACATAAATACCAGGTGATGCACCTGTTCCTGCAACGCCAAAGGAAGTTTATGATATATGAATGGCAATACGTCCGCGCCCATAGAATAACCCACAAATACAAAAGAATGGTTGTTCCATTGCCCTCCATAATACTGCAACAGCGCAGCCACATCTGCGGCTGCCTGTTCAGGCGTCTTTTTACTCCAGAAATATTTTAACGCGTTCAGACCGATAACGGGATACCCCTTTCCCGCTAATGTATTGACAATATCTACCGAAAACTTTTTCATGCCTCCGTCGCCAGTGATATAAAACACGACAGGGCGATCAGGGACCGGCGTTGCAGGCACCTTCACCGTTACGGGCAATTTACTGATATCACGTTGTGCATTCACTGTTATCGTACTGGTCATTATTATCAACCAAAGCAATACGTTCTTTCCTGTTCTCATGTTATTCCTGTTTATGCTCTCATCACCTTACTCAACGCTCCAGGTAATTGTATAAGATCAAAGTCATGCTCGTACACCAGGTATTTATTAGACCATTCTGTTGCATATTTTTCTTTGAACTCACGCAATCCATGATAATGGCGGAAAGCTTTTATTTTCTCATAAGCAAATTTCACTACCTGTTCCGCTGTATTCTGCGGCTGCTGTATGCCCGACATCGGTACCAGTCCCAGGTTGAGATATTGTAACCCTTTTTCTTTGGCATCCTGAATAAGGGCGATGATCAATGCGTCCATACATCCGCCGGGAGCGTCTGTCCGCTTGCGTATCAGGTCATATGTACACTCTCCCGGCGCATAGTCCGGAATCATATTCAAAAACGCCGCGATCCTGCCTTCCGGATCTGTTACTGTAATAACATCCTGCTCACGTATATCATCCACGTCAAACAATCCCTGTGAGAAGGTCATCTCTTTCACTTCGTATTGTTTCAGCCATTCGTCCGACACCTCTTTCAGTTCCTGTACCAATGCCGGCGCTAATGGCGCGGTATGCGTAGTAGTGATATATCCCTTGCCTGCAAGACTGTTCAATCCGTTACGCAATGACTTTTTATCCTTTCCGCTTAATGTAAAGGCGGCGACATCAACGATGCCCTCCTGCCCTATCAGCAGCTTCTTCTTACGTAGGTGCTCAAAATGGTACATGCTCTGCTCATCTACCCTATAGAAAGCAGGCCTTAAGCCCATTTTACGGCATTGCTTTTCAAATTCCCGGAGCAACGGCAGCTTCACTTCATCTGCACAGACAGGTTCTTCCAGGACAACAGCAAAACCGCTGGCTATACGATACGCAATAAAACCTTCATAGTTGTCAGACACGAACAGCAACTTATCTTCTGCCACCTTGAAGTGGTCCATGGAAGAATTGCCGTACTGGGTCAGATAGTACTGCGCCTTCTCCATCGCTGCATTGCTATGTTTACCTGCAGGCAGGTACGGCCGGATGATAGTGTAAAACAGGAACGTCCAGGCGCCTACGCCCAATACCCGGATAGCACTCAGGAACTCCCTTCCGAAGCGGGTTACCGGATGCAGACCATCATCTTCCAATAACAAAAACCCATGGAAGGACGCCCTCAATGAACGTAACCAGGTGAACTCCATCCCGAAATGCCGGGCATTGAGAAAATAAAAGCCTACCGTCCCAAAAATGAGTACCACGAGCAGTGTAGCCACCGCTGTCACTACACCAATGTTCACCAGCTGACGGTTACTTCTTAATCTGTATTGGCTCGCTGTAATGATAAGAATAATAGCAGTGCCTAATGCCAGCGACGCCTCTTCATAGTCCAGCGCCTTGCTGATATGCCCTAATACCGACAACAGTGATACAGACAAGGCCACGATCCACGCATTACGCAATCCGCGGAACAGGAAGTTGGCCGTCACCAGCAGGATCAGTCCCAGGAATACTACCAGCAGGTTGGATGCGTGAATACTCTCAACGGGTATATAAGCCCTCAGTAGCCTTAAACGGCCTCCCAGCGGTGGTGTGAGCACTGAAAAGATATTTACCATCCCCAGTAAAAATATCAGCACAGGGGGAACTAACCGCAACACAAGCTGACGCCCTTTCAGTATAAATGCGCCCACTCCGGCAACCAGTGGCAACCAGAATTCAAAAAGACGGTATAATAAGGTTATTTCCAGCGCTTGTAAGGACGAGAAACCATAATTGGTCAATAGATAGGCAAGAGACAATTCTATAGCCCCTAAACCCCGTAAAAACGGTGATACGATCAGGAAGATGGTGGCGACAATGTACCCGACACAGGCAGCCTCCAGGGACGGTACTGATCCTGTAGCCATCATACTGATGTACAGGTGCGCTATTCCCACGATCTCGATCCCGGCAGAAACCAGGATGGTATTAACAAAAGAAGAACGATGCAGGTTAAAGGCAAAGATCTCATCTACATGAGGCATTGCTTTCGGAAAATACTTCGCCAGCAGATTGTAGGCGGTACCCCTGTTTTGCACCGACCGCACCAGCCAGACCACTCCGGCCAGTACTCCGCAGATAGCGACTAATCCGCTTACTGCCTCAAACATCGACTCATCGTGCAGAATAGCGTATCCTACTACAGGAATCCCTACGAGGAAGACAGAAAAGATCCCCGTAAAACCATAAATACCTGATGCCTGATGCACCTGTTGCCTGTTAATACTGCTACGCCGTAAGTTTTGCGGCAGGTAAGCCAGAGAGCTCACCCCTCCTGCCGGCAGGAAAATACTTAGCAGGTTCCGCTTCAGAAAAAGCTCTGTACCGAGGTTCAGGTCCAGTTTCCCGCCTACCGACCGGAAACTGTAGCGGTACATTAACGCCTGCAACAGGATATAGGCTCCCGTAAGCACGATACCGACAATCACCCAGAAACGGTTTGCCCGTTCTATAGCTGGCCCGAGCGAATACAGCTCGTGCCGTTGTTGCCGGAAAAAGTAAATCGCAAGTAATATGAACAATACAGCCAATAGTTCCTTCCAATGCAGTTTCCGCATTAGTGCTCCGAGGTCCAGTTTATCTTTCAACGCCATTACAGGTTATAGTTTAATGGTAAAACATCTACCCATTATAACCACAAAACTACAGTTAAGTTGAAAGGCAAAACCAGCGGGGCCGCTACTTTAATGAGATTTTAAGGATAAAAACAACTACTGCCATAATCTGTACATATCACCTTAAAGGCGTATTAAAAAAAAGGTGGTGACTATAAGTCACCACCCTTTGATAATGTTTGCGCTCTGAGCGGATTAATTACCGTTGCTGTTCTACTGCCCCGTCCCCGTGTATCAAACGCTTTGAAGCGTATTGCACCTTTTTCAGTGACAGGCCCTGTATATATTTTACTCTTGCTGTCGGGCTCCTTTCCATCCGTAGTATAACGGAGTGTGAACCCCGGCAGCTGGATATTAGCTGTAACGGCTCCATTCTTCAACTGTAACCCTGGGGTAGGGATACGGTAGTTATAACCGCCATTGTAATGGTCCAGTCTTACCAATTCTCTTTTACCGGTTACATTCACAAATGTATTCCATGCCTTGTTATACAACTCCTCACTACGCGCACTGTCTTTTTCTCTGGCCCACTCTGGATCTTTCGCCCACGCACGTTCTGCCAATCCCAGTAACTTAGGCAGGATCATGTATTCCATACGGTCAGAGCTCTTCACTGTTTCACTCCATAGCAGCCCCTGTATGCCGGCAATGTTACCTGCACCGTAAGCGGTAAGCGGATCTTTTCCTTTGAAGATGTCAGGGTTCAAACGGTTGCCCAGTGCGTCCACCTTTGAGTTCTTATAATAATTTTCAGGAATGAAATAGAATGGTTTATCGATGTCTACAAAACCTCCCCAGTAAAATCCAGGCTCTTCGAATGACTTCATGTAAGCCATATCAAAATAGTAATTGCTCACACCGGATAACACTACTTTATAGTTTGCATTGGCCAGCCTGTATGCCAGGTCTTCAGCACCGCCACCCATCACGTTGTTCCATACGTCTACCATGAACCCGTTGTTAACGAAATCAGGATTAGGAATGTAATACTGCTTTCCATCAACGGTGGTCTTACGCATGCCCATCTCTTCCCATCCGTATTGTTTCAGGCCACGGGCTTTCAGTAATGAATATACTTTACCATAGTAGTAATACCACAGATCGTCTGCATTTTTGATCGTCTTATCCTGTTGCATCAATGCATCTACCACGGGCGATTTTGTCCATACGCCCCCGGGTACTTCGTCACCTCCCATGTGTACATATTCCAATGGTGCGCCTGCCTCTTTGTAATAAGCCTGCAACTCTTCCACAACTTTATCCAGGAAAGTATATACTGAGGGCAATGCCACGTTGATCACATTGTCATTCCAGTTCTGCACAGAGTGATAAACTGATTTATCCTGCAGGTCAGACAACAGATATTGTGTTGCTTCCGTAGCCTTTCCCTGGGCCTGCAATTTAGCGTAACGGGCTTCCATCGCCTTTACCGCCGCACGTGCGTGACCGGGTGTTTCTATTTCAGGAATGACGGTGATATGCCTGTCAGTAGCATATTTCAATATTTCCAGGAAATCCTGTTTTGTATAAAAACCGCTACCCGCAGCATTTGCCACATCTGGGCCGGAACCGTAGGACGGTATCAGATGATCTTTCTCATCCACAGTATGTCCGCGATGACCACCTATCTGGGTCAGTTCAGGCAGGGACTGTATTTCCAGTCTCCAGCCTTCATCGTCAGTGAGGTGGAAATGTAATACGTTCAGTTTATACAATGACATGAGCTCCAGCAGGCGCAGTACATCCTGTTTACTGTGGAAGTTACGGGATACGTCGAGCATAAATGCGCGATACCCATAACGGGGTCCGTCTTTTACCTGTATAACTGGTATCTGTATGCTCTTTTGCACACCGGCCCATGAGGCAGGAGGCAACATGCTTTTAAGCGTCTGGATACCGTAGAAAGCACCAGCAGCATCTGCTGCTTTGATCGTTACGCCATTGGTTGTTACCTGTACGGAATATGCTTCGGGAGCCAGGCTGGCATCCTGCTGCAGGGCAATTCCATTACCACTGCCTACGGTTGGTTTAGCGCCCAGTAGTTTTCCCAGCTCATCTGCCAGATAAACTGCTTCTTTAGCAAAAACAGGTGCTGTATTGATCTGTAAACCGTTTTGCAAGGTATAAGTGCCTGCTCCAGGTACAACTTCCTGCGGCGTGGGAAATACCGGTGGCAGCTGTTCAGCCGGAATATCTTTGATGTCTTTATTTTGTGCAAATACGTCGGCCGGAGTGGTCAGCGCGGTCTTATCTCCCGGGAAACGCAGATATTGTTTCGGCTGCGTGGAGGGACGCACTTCCAACGAAGGTAGAGGGTATCCTTTTGCAGGGTCCTTGTCCCATACCAGGTACAACCCATCAGGCGCGTCCGTAAAGTTCACGGCCCATGCGCCCGCCACCATTTCAATACGGAGGGAATCGCCGGGGGCGATGCCTTTGCTGCCATCTACAGGAGACAACTTATACAGATCTCCATTCACATGTGTAGCACTCACACCTCCTTTAACAGGCCCTTCATTGATAGATCTAACAAAGTTGAAATACAATTGCCAGCCCTTTGCAGGGAAAGCTGTTTTGCTTTTGTTTACCAGCGTAAAAGCGGAAAGGAACTGGCCTTTGCCCTGATGATTGTTTTCCACTACTTCCCATGAAACTTTGATCCTGGAGGCGTCAAATGGAGCCTGCGCATGTGCAGAGGGGACCACTCCTGTGAGTAGCCCGCATGCTAGTACTAAATGGCGAAATTGCATAAGCTGAAACGAGTTGTTCTGTAAGATAAGGTTATACCCATTTAAAACAAACTGAAACTGTCCAGGTTTTTCCGCAGTCCATCTATTTTAAAACAGGTGTATAAAGTAATGCCCCGGGGCAGGATGTGTATGATGTGGCCTGAAATCCTTTAAAACAGGACTTAACGAGTATATCTCTTCGACTATATAGGCTTTCTACGCCGTATTTACAGGCATGTTTCTATATCGATCGATATAGAAACGATATGGAAACGTCGGCGTAACATGCCTGTACATTTAGCGTCATATCCTTGTCAGATGCAGGAAAGGCCAGTCCGGACCGGTCCGGAAAACACAATTTCAGATGTTTACGGATATACAAAATGGGTTTATATGGCACAGTTATTTGTAATAGCTTAAATATCTGTTCATTAAAACTTTGTCATTATGAATACCGATTTTACGAACTGGGGAGACCTGATATGGGACAAACTACACCGGTGGACCGCAGCCACCATAAAAATGCTGCCGAATATGGCGGTAGCAGTTCTTGTAGTGATTGCGTTCTACCTGCTGGCCAGGCTCATTAAAATGCTGGTATTCAAGTTTGTATTGAAATTATCCCACACCCCGGCACTGAGTGGTTTGTTTGCTAACCTGATCTCAGTGATCGTTACGCTGGTCGGTTTATTTGTAGCGCTGGATGTGCTTAAGCTGGACAAAGCGGTTTCCTCCCTCCTTGCCGGCGCCGGTATCATTGGTCTGGCATTGGGTTTTGCTTTCCAGGACCTGACCGCAAATTTCATTTCAGGGATCTTTATCACGTTCCGCAGGCCGTTCGAAGTGGGCCATCAGATAGAAACAAATGGTTTCACAGGTAAAGTGGAAGAAATCGCGCTGCGTTCCACCCTGATCCGCACTCTCGACGGGCTGCATGTCATCATTCCCAATAAAGAGATCTTTCAGAAACCGATCATTAACCATTCCCTTACCCCGGAACGAAGAACAGAGGTCACTTTTAACGTACCCGCCGTTCATGAGAATACGCTGGAGATCAAAAGGCTGGTCACTGATGCATTGAAGGATATTGAGAACCTGTGCAATAACAGACCACCCGATGTCTATTTCTCCAATATAGATGGAGCGAACCTGAAAGTAACCGTTTCCGCCTGGATCGTAAACCAGGATATCCGAACGTTTGAAAACACGAAAAATGAGATCATTGTGAAGATTACAACTGTGTTAAAGGACAGTAAGCTGATCTGATTTTTCCTAACTTAGCCCCTTATTAAAAGGGAGCTTAATATGAAAGGATTTATTGCTTTTACAGTGGTCAGCCTGGCTTTTATTACCATTCTGGGATATTTCTTCCCCTGGACGTGGTGGTTATTGGTACTGATATTACCATTGATTATCATGGGATTGATAGATGTGACCCAGAAAAAACATGCCATCATGCGCAACTACCCTATTGTGGGCCGTTTGCGTTATTTCATGGAAGATATCCGTCCGAAGATCTATCAATATTTCGTGGAAAGTGATATTGACGGTAGCCCCGTAAACCGTGTAGACCGTTCTACCATTTATCAGCGTGCTAAAAGGGAGTTAAACTCCCAACCGTTTGGTACACAATTCAATGTATACGCAGAAGGCTATGAATGGATGGCGCATTCCATCCAACCCAGGGCCTTTGAGAAAATGAATAAGGACCCCAGGGTGCTGATCGGCGGAAGCGATTGTACGCAACCTTACTCCGCCAGCATTCTGAACGTCTCCGCCATGAGCTACGGGTCTCTCAGCTCCAACGCAGTAGAGGCGCTGAACGGGGGCGCTAAACTGGGTAATTTCGCTCATAATACCGGCGAAGGAGGCATCAGTGAGCACCACCTGAACCAGGGTGGTGATATTATCTGGCAGATCGGTACCGGTTATTTCGGCTGCCGTACTGCCGAAGGTAATTTCGATGAGAAACTGTTCTCTGAGAAATGCGCTACGCCACAGATCAGGATGATCGAACTAAAGATCTCCCAGGGCGCAAAACCCGGCCACGGAGGGATACTTCCAGCCTCAAAGAATACGCCCGAGATCGCGGCTATCCGTCACGTAAAACCACATACGACCGTCGCATCCCCTCCTTATCATACCGCTTTTGGCACCCCCAGGCAGATGATGCAGTTCGTTGCCCGTATGCGCCAGCTGAGCGGAGGAAAACCAGTGGGCTTCAAACTGTGTATCGGACAAAAAAGAGAGTTTCACGCCATCTGTAAAGCGATGCTGGAAACGGGCCATTATCCCGACTTTATTACGGTTGATGGCGGTGAAGGCGGTACCGGTGCTGCGCCTCCTGAATTCTCCAACTCCGTAGGTATGCCGCTGATGGATGCATTGGCTTTTGTACATGATACCCTGACCGGCTACAATATCCGCAATAAAGTAAAAGTGATCGCTTCCGGCAAGATCCTGACCGGCTTCCATATTCTCCGTGCAATGGCACTGGGCGCAGATGCCTGCAACAGCGCACGTGCTATGATGATGGCCCTGGGTTGTATACAGGCATTGGTATGTAACACCAACAAATGTCCTACAGGTGTGGCTACCCAGGACAAATGGCTGATGGCCGGACTTGTAGTGGACGATAAGAAACACCGCGTATCCAATTACCACCAGGATACTATAGAAAGCGCCATAGAACTGGCTGCCGCCGCAGGTCTGGAAACACCGCACCAGATCACCCGCGGTCATATTTCCCGTCGTGTGTTCATGAACCAGGTAAAGACATTCGAAGAAATATACCCAAGCACTTCTACCGGCTCTCTGCTTACAGGACCGGAGATGGAAACATTAAGCATAGACGCCTGGTAAGCGTCGAAAAAGCATCAGGCATTACCCGGTAATCCTGATGCTTTTTTCCTGATTTTTTTCTTTACATTCATGTTAACGACCAAAATTGTTACCCATACATGAATGCCCGCTTACTGATATACCTCTCATTCCTGACCCTGCTCATTACCAGCACCCTATCTGCCCAACAACGGTTAATGACCGATAGCATTGTACTTCGTTATACCGACACCACTGCCCCTGCCTCCGGATATTTCCTGGTAAAATTTGATGCCTTTCCGGGTGACGCTTTGCTGCAGAGACACGGCCTTACGAAATCTCTTAGTGACCAGCACCATATTCTCCGACATGTAGTATTTGATACTACAGAGGCAAAACACGTTCTGAAAATCTATCCCGCGAATAATAACTGGAAATGCAGTGATGCCCTCATCAGAGATATCGGCATGCTGCAATTGAAGGATAGCCTGCTTGTGCAGATATCATTCACCAATACAATTAGTCAGCTTCAATATTGCCGTCCATTATCTGCTACATCAACCTATCCGGTGGTGATAGCCGCCGTAAAGATGCATGACTGGGCTTTGTTCACCGCTCAACACAACGTGCGTTTCGTTGACAGATTACGTACTGCGCGTACAGAGATCCCTATCAATAATGCGCTGCCTTCCGTTAATAATATCAATGCACTACATCAGCAATATCCTGCTTTACAAGGAGCTGATCATACAGTGAGCCTGAAAGAAGAATGGTTTGATACGACTGATATTGATCTCCTGGGAAAGGCTGCTCCTTCTCCACTTGCCGCGAGTACTATTAATCCGCATGCAACAATGATGGCTACGCTGATCGCGGGTGTTGGGAACTCAGGTTCTAATGGTAGAGGAGTGGCTGTAAAAGCCAGGTTAAGCTCTTCAGACTATCAGCATTTGCTGCCTGATGATAACAATTATTTTAAGAACGCAAATATCACTTTACAGAACCATTCTTACGGCACTGCGCTTGAGAACTATTACGGGGCGGAAGCTGCCGCCTATGATCAACAGGTGTTTACACTGGATACGCTGTTACATATTTTCTCTTCCGGCAATATCGGCGACACTGCTCCGGAAGATGGTACCTACAGGGGCCTGACAGGTTATGCGAATCTCAGTGGCACTTTTAAACAGTCGAAAAATGTATTGGTAATGGGTGGTATCGATACCGGCTACCGTGTTCCTGCACTCAGTTCCAAAGGTCCGGCCTTCGACGGCCGTATTTCTCCGCAGCTGGTGGCTTACGGACAAGCGGGTACCTCCGATGCAGCTGCAACAACTACGGGTATTGCAACACTTGTACAGGAAGCTTATCAACTGGAATATGGTACGACGCCTTCTGCTGCAATGGTAAAAGCGATCCTTATCAATAGTGCCGATGACATCAATTCGCCGGGTCCTGACTATAGCAGTGGCTATGGCCTGATCAATGCCGTTGCTGCCGTACGCACGATTAAAGAAAAGCGCCTCTTTACAGGTGAGGTCAGCACAGGGAATACAACAACGATCCCCATTAATATACCTTCCAATACCGCCCGGCTGAAGATCACGCTTAGCTGGAATGATCCTGCTGCTACAGAAAATGTGAATAAAGCCCTGCTTAATGATCTGGACCTGGCTGTTACAGATAATGCAGGTAATAGTTATGCTCCCTGGCTGCTGAGTACTTATCCTGCGGCGGACTCACTTGCAGCGCCTGCACGTCGCGGCAGAGATAGTCTTAATAATCAGGAGCTGGTCACCATAGAACAACCGGCGACCGGCACAATGACTATCCGTGTGCATGCGCGGCAACTTTCATCAGGTGCATCCCAGCGTTTTCATATCACGTATCAGTTTATTCCACGGTTATCTTTTGAGTGGCAGTATCCTGCGGGCGGCGAACAACTAACTGCGGGAGATAATATTGCGATACGCTGGCGCACACCATTTACCGGTAACGGCACATTATCTTTCAGTGCTGACAGTGGCCTTACCTGGACTCAAATAGCAGCCGATATTCCCCTGGCAAATGCTAACAGTCGCTGGAACATTCCCGGCATTTTCAGCAAAGGATTATTAAGGATGAGTACTGCAGATACCACCTGGACCAGCGATTATTTCAATATGTCTTCCCCGATAGCTATCAATGTAGGCTTCAATTGTCCGGATACATTACTGATAAACTGGAGCGCTTTAGACAATGCTGCAAGCTATGATGTGTATACTTTAAAAGACCATTCGTTATCACTAATCGGCAATACGGCAGATACATTCATATTCATTTCAAAAACACAAATCTCATCTCCCTACATAGCAGTTACACCACGACATGCAGATGGCTGGGCCGGTTTACAAGGTTATACTTTTAACTACGATCACCAGGGTGTTTTTTGTTTCTTCCGGCAAATTCTGGCAGATGTCCAGGATGATAATAGTGTTAATGTTACTGTAGTACTCAGCACAAAGGAAAGGGTTAAGGCTATCTATTGGGAACGCTTGCAGGGCAACGAATTTGCAACTTTATCCAATCAGAACGTCAATGCGAACGACCAATATGTTTATAAAGATCATCCTGACCATTCAGGAGTCTTTTATTATCGTATCAGGCTGGAGTTAACAGATGGCCGTTATATCTATTCAGATGCTCAGGCGGTACAGATACTCATCAATGAAGACTTCCATTTATATCCGATACCTGCTGCGCAACAACTGACACTTCTTGCCGGCAGGCTGGGTGATTTCAAAGTACGGATCACAGATATGAATGGGCGTACGGTGCTGACACGGCCGCTTACGCAGATGAGAGAAGGATATTCACTGAGCAACTTCGCTGCTGGTGTTTACATTTTTGCAATCTATGATGGGGCGCAGAAGATATTTGTGAAACGCTTTGTGAAGGTGATGGATTAGCGGTGCTATGTTGGTGATAGTCTTAACGTATAGCAGCGAGCGTAGTATAGGCGATAACCTTAACGTATAACAGCGGATCTGTGTGAGTGGTAACCTAGCAGCGGGTGTAGTGTAGGTGATAGTTTTAACGTATAGCAGCGGGTCCCGGTGGGACCCCTGGCTGTAGTTCTTTGAAGTTCCTTGCCATTAAGCAATAGCATGCGTGTTTGGCGTTGGGATGTCTATCATACCCCTGGTGGGCCGTATCAGCATACTTCAAATAACTAAGGCCAGAGATCTCCATCTGAACCCGCTGCTGCTTCCAGGCGTCCAACTGTAGCCTGGCTCAAATACTTTAGTCAACTCTGCGCTGGATAATAATTTTGAGTTTACTGCATCAGCGCAATATCGCTATTGGATCTTCACCACAAACAGGTTGCTGGTAACATCTCCGGGACGCAATCCTGACAGATTGATCACACAATCCTTTCCCTGCTGCTTCCAGGTAATAGCTTTGTTGCTACCTAGTATCGCTGCCTTTGCCTGTTTGGCAGGCGTGAAATCTTTTATCGTTAATTGCGGCTCATAACCGGTAGCTATGCAATACAGTGCATCGTCTTTCTTTGTGAAGAACATCTCGATGTGTGCATGCTCTTTTGACGGCTTCACCATCTTTGCTACATTGTAGTCAGACATGTAGCTGGCTTCTTTTACCTGCGGACGTTTTCCTGCACTCCACTGACGTGTTTCTTTCCAGGGCTTAGTGTTATAAATTGCCTCACCGTTCACTTCCAGCCAGGTGCCTATATCTACAAGCCTTTGCTGCATAATGACAGGTATGCGGCCGTCTGCAGTGGGGCCTATGTCCAGCAGCAGGTTACCACCACGGGATACGATATCCACCAGCAATACTACCAGGTCATTGCTCTTCTTATAGTCGTTCACCGTTTCCATCCTGTTGTAACCATAAGAGTTACCTATACCCTGGCTTTCCTCCCATACTACGCCCGGCTGCATACCACTACCATACTCCGAAGTAAGGTACGTAGCACCATTATTATGTCCTCTTGTATTGCTACCCCAACGATCATCTACTACAACTTCGTCCTTCACAGGAGATTCATTGAATAACCAGGCCAGTAATTCCGTACTGCGCCAGGCGGTATCTGATTGCTCCCACTCTCCGTCAGAAAAGATCACGGAAGGTTTGTAGCGGGTTACCAGATCTTTGAACTGGGGTGTCATCACATTCGTTACATAGCTGGCCTTGTCTTTCTTCCACAACGGATTAAACCATTCATACAGGGAATAATAGTATCCCATTTTCAGGCCGGCCTTTCTTACTTCATTCGTCAGATCTCCCAGCAGGTCCCTTTTTGGCGTGCCGGTTACAGCATTCCAGGGCCTTCCCCATACCGAATCAGCCTGCTTGTTATCCCACAGGCAATATCCTTCATGGTGTTTAGAGGTCAGTACCACATACTTTGCACCCGAACGACGGAACACGTCTGCCCATTGGGCCGGGTCGAACAGGGAAGCATTGAACTGCGACTCAAACTGCTGGTACTTGAAATCCTTACCATAGTTCTTATCATGAAAAGCCCTTACTTTCTGATGTGTTTCATCTTTTGCGCCGTCCAGCTGATACCAGTACCATTCGGAATAACCGCCTGGTCCCACCACGGCAAAAGAAGGAACGGCATATACGCCCCAGTGTATAAAAATGCCAAACTTGGCTTCATTGAACCAGGCAGGAATACCGCGCTTGTTCAGGGAGGCCCAGTCTGCTGTGTATTGCTGTGCGGCAAGCGGCGCACTGCCCATTAGAAAAGCTGCTGCGTAAAGAAAGAGTTTTTTCATAACTGTAGTTGATAGTATGAGACCATGGATATAAACAATACTTAAATATAGAATGATGGGGTATGAATTCCTAATAGCATCTGCGCCGGAACCGGTAGGATATTAGTACTGGTGGTGATAGTCCTGGTGTAGGCCGATGTAGCTTTGGGTATATTCTGGTGGCATATTGATAATTTAGTCCTGGCATGGCTCTCGTGTGCCTCGGTACATACAGGCAGTATACTGATTGTTTAACCCATGTGTAGCCTGATGCAAAAAGCCTCTCCGGTTGTACCAGAGAGGCTTTTGCAAGTGTCTTATATCATATTTGCAATTGACTACATTTCCAACGCACCTGCTGCTGCTTCATCCACAAACCAGTGCAGTTCTCCATCCTGTGGACGGATCAACTGGGAAGGGAATTTCTCAGCATCAAAGTCTCCTTCAATGACACTCTTCAGCGTCAGTGCCTTTCCGCCACCAGTCGCCATGAATATCACGCAGGCAGATTCGTTTACAACGGGGGCTGTCAGCGTAATACGGAACATATCCTGTGCTTTGAGGAAGAATGCTTTTACCCAGGCTTTTTTCTCATGTACTACTTCTGTGCCGGGGAAGAGGGACAGTGTATGTCCGTCGTCACCCATACCTAAAAGTACGAGGTCAAAAGTAGTATCGCTGTCTTTGAAGTATTTGTGCAGGATCTTTTCATACTCTGCAGCAGCAGCTTCCGGTTCAATATCCGTGCGCATTACATGGATATTTTCTGAAGGCACGCCGACTACGTCCAGCAGGGTTTCGTAAGCCATGCGGGCGTTGTTACGCTCGTCTTCAAAAGGTACCGCCCTTTCATCTCCCCAGAAGAAGTGTACCCTCTCCCATGGAATGATCAGCTTATAAGGCTCTTTTGTGAGCAGCGTATACAGCTGTTTAGGTGTGTTTCCTCCGGATAGGGCCAGCGTAAAAATAGGCTGGTCCTGCAGCACCTCCTGAATGTAGTTGCTGATCCATGTTGCCAGGTTTTCACTCAGTTCCTGGGTATTCTTCGCGATATGTAATTCCATTTCTCTTATTTAGGTAGATTGATCCAGGCATGTCCGTCCTTTGCAATCAGCGCATCTGCATCTTCAGGGCCCCAGGAATCAGGTGCGTAGTTAGGGAAATCGACCGGTGTGCGGGATTCCCATGTTTCCAGTATAGGCATTACCACTTTCCAGGCAGCTTCTACCTGGTCGGCACGCATGAACAGGGTAGCATCACCTTCCATTACGTCCAGCAGCAGAGTTTCGTATGCTTCCGGCGCATGATCATCGCCATACTGACGGTCGAAGTTGAATACCATTTCCACAGGGTCCAGTTCCATGCTCTGACCCGGGCGTTTTGCCTGGAAGCGGATACGGATATCCATTTCCGGCTGTATGCTGATGGTCAGGCGGTTTGGACGCCATGTTTCTGCTGATTCAGCCGGGAACGCGTAATGAGGCGCCTGGCGGAATTGCAGCGTGATATTGGTCGCCTTCTGGTGCATATTCTTACCGGTACGTACGTAGATCGGTACACCCTGCCAGCGCCAGTTATCGATATAGAATTTAACGGCAGCGTAAGTTTCTGTAGCAGATTCCTTATCCACACCTTTCTCTTCACGGTAGCCAACTACCTGCTGGCCTTTTCTCCAGCCGGCAGAATACTGTCCGCGTACTGCGTTTTCGTGTATTTTATCTTTGCTGAATTTGCGGATCGCATTCAGTACATCGACTTTCTTGTTACGGATCTCGTTTGCATCGAAAGACACAGGAGCTTCCATTGCGATCATACAAAGTACCTGCAGGATGTGGTTCTGCACCATGTCACGCAGTGCACCGGAGTTCTCGTAGTAACCGCCACGGCCTTCCAGCCCTACGGTTTCAGAAGCGGTGATCTGTATATGATCGATGTAGTTACGGTTCCATAATGGCTCGAACAGTGCATTGGCAAAACGGAGTGCGATGAGGTTCTGCACGGTTTCTTTACCCAGGTAGTGGTCAATGCGGTAGATCTGTTCTTCAGAGAATAAACTTTGTAACAGGGTATTCAGTTCATGAGCGCTTTGCAGGTCATGACCGAATGGTTTTTCTATTACAATGCGGGTGCTGCGCTTATCGCTGCACAGGTTCAGACTGCCCAGTTTCTGTGCAATGGCAGGCATCAGCTGTGGCGCTACAGACAGGTAGAAGATCACGTTAGGATGTTCGTCCCACTCTTCTTCTTTTGCCTTCACAAAGTCAGTGATCTTGCTGTAAGACGCCTGGTCTTCAGCATCCATCTGCAGGTAGTTCACATGCTGGCTGAAATCTGTCCAATGACCGTTCTGCTCTCCTTTACGACGGGAGAATTTCTTGATACCATCCAGTAAACGTTCCAGGTAAGCACTATTATCATAGGGACTACGGCCGATACCTGCGATAGCAAATTTTTCCGGCATGTAGTTATCAAGGAACAGGTTGTATAAAGCCGGCGATAATTTTCTGTAGTTCAAGTCGCCGCTGCCGCCGAAGATGAAGACGATGGAGGCAGGCGGACGTTTATGATTTTGCATAACTCTATATTTTAAGAGAGTGGCCGCACGCTTCAAGCGTACGGCCACTCTTAAACTTTTATTCACCCCATACGGTATGGAAACTACCAGGTACATCTATACGCTGATAGGTATGAGCGCCGAAGTAATCGCGCTGTGCCTGTACCAGGTTGGTTGGCATACGTTCAGTGCGGTAAGCGTCGAAGTAAGCCAGCGCTGACATGATACCAGCTGCTGCGGTACCTGTCTGTGCCGCCTGGGCTACTACTGCACGGGTATTGGTAATTGCTTTCTCAACAAGGGCTGCAACGTCCTTGTTCAGCAGAATATTAGATAATTCAGGAGATGCTTTGTAAGCTGTGGTATATACTTCCAGGAGGGAAGAACGGATAATACATCCACCTCTCCATACTCTCACTGCATCAGGTAAAGGAATTTCCATCTGCAGCTCTTTAGAAGCCTGATGCAGCATGGCCAGTCCCTGTGCATAACTGATGATCACACCGAAGTACAGGGCATCGTGTACCTGCTGTATCCAGGTGTCAACCGGTGTATTGAGCTTTGCATCAGGTGCTTTGTATAAACCAGCCGCCTCTACGCGTTCGTCTTTATAACCAGACAGGGTACGCAGTGCAACAGCTGTATCAATTACCGGAATGGCAACCGGCAGGTCCATTGCTCCCTGAGATGTCCATTTTCCGGTACCTTTGGAACCAGCTTTATCCGAGATCACATCTAACAGTCTTGCGCTGGTTTTGTCGTCCTTCTGGAGGAAAATATCAGCGGTGATCTCCACGAGGAATGATTGCAGATCGCCTTCATTCCATGTTTTGAACACCTGATGTAAACGGTCGTTATCCAGACCAGCCTGTTTCAGCAATGCATAAGCTTCGCTGATCAGCTGCATGATAGAATATTCAATACCGTTGTGTACCATTTTAACATAGTGACCTGCACCTTCCCTACCCAGGTAAGCTACGCAAGGTTCACCATTTACCTTTGCGGAAATTGCTTCCAGCATTGGTTTTACTTTTTCATAAGCTTCTTTATCGCCACCAGGCATGATGCTTGGTCCCGTACGGGCGCCTTTCTCACCACCTGATACACCCATGCCCATGAAATGAATACCTTTATCCCGCAGGTATTTTACCCGGCGTAATGTATCTGTATAATGTGAGTTACCACCGTCGATCACCACATCACCTTTTTCCAGCAGGGGGATCAGTGATTCTATCACGTCATCCACCGGCTGACCGGCAGGTACCAACATCATCAACTTACGCGGACGCTCCAGTAATTGTACCATGGTTGCCAGTTCTGCCACTCCCTTTACAGTAGTGCCAGCTGTAGCAGCCGATTCCAGAGCCCCGGTCTTGGTACTATCTTTATCAAAACCAATAACGGAAAAACCATGATCAGCCATGTTCAGTAAAAGGTTTCTACCCATTACGCCCAGACCAATCATGCCAAAATCGAATACGCTTTGTGCCATAAATTATCGTGTAAGTGCCTAAAAGAATGAAGTAAAAGTACGAATTATCAATTACCAATTACAATTACTATTGAATGACCTGACAAAACTATGAACATCCTACACCAATTGCCGTTATTTAGACATGAAAATCCTTGATAAATGCAATCTCCGGCGGTGTCTTAAATTTTTCTTAAATCTTACCAACCGAGGTACACCATGCCTATGCCGCATATCAGCACAGAAATGCCTCCCAGAACATGTACATATCGCTCCAAACGACTGGTTTTCAACACAGAAAAACCGTAATACCCCAACAAGACCAGGGCAGTCATTGTTAGCAGCGTAAATAACGTAAAAGACAGCACCAGCATTAACATACCATAGGTTGAATGTTGGGCTGCCGGGTACATCAGCAAAGGAATTAATGGTTCACAAGGGCCTAACCCGAAAATGAGCAACATAATCCAGGGTGTGACCTTCATCCTGTCCTGAGGATAAACAATCTGCCCGTGTTTATGTTCATACACGTAAACCTCCCCGTTATCATACACGTCGAAATGTTTGTGCACCTTATTGCTCCAGGCCCGTTTCAGTCCCCACATCGTGTACAACAGGCCAAAAGAAAGCAATGCCCAGCCAGCCAGTCCTCCCCGCAAGTTTTCCAGTCCGCTTACTTTTGATAATGACCATCCAAGACCTATACCGAGCATCCCTAATAGCACAGAGCTGCCTACATGTGCTATACCGCAAAGTAATGTCCAGACCACTGTTTTACCAGCAGTCCAGCCCCTCACCCTGCTTAGCGCAATGAACGGGATGTAGTGGTCAGGCCCCGTCAATGTATGCAGACAACTTATAGATACAGCTGTCAGCAATAACACCTGCAATTCCGTATTCATACTGCGTATGGTTTACAATTTCCTTTCTTCTCCGGTCAGCAACGCTATCTTTCTAAATAGCTCATACAGTTGTTCCCCTCCATGCCCGAGTACACGCAACAGTAGTGCTCCGGAGGCTGTGAGGGAAACACCGCCGGTAATGTTTTCTTCTGCGGATAAATACCCGTGCAGCACCTCTCCCATCGCCACCATACCCACCTTTTCATCATGCCACAGCAGGGATGCCTGATGCGTATATCCTTCCCATTGCCCCAAGCTGCCTGGTGGCACAAGGCCCGGTTGCAATACCGTCACATCTTTGAATACTAAACGGTTGTTCTTATATATTTCCAGGATGTTCTGAAAATGCTCACACCGGAACACTTCCCCGCTCAGCTTTCGTCCACAGGTAATAATCTCACCCCATAATAACCGGCAGTCCTCCGCTAATTCAATTCGGCCGGTATTCTTAAACACAGATCGTTCATGCGGCACTGCAGGATGCGGCAGGTAGTATAAACTGCTGCCCCGTTCCATCGTTACATGAAAACGTTGACTGGCCCCATGCTCCATGTTGAAGATGCGCTGATAAGATTGTGTATACAAATGCAGACTGGCATCTTCCTGTAATGAGACATGGATATCATATGCATCTCCGTCCAATATTCCCGGCGAAGCCGTCATCATGACAAGGTGTAATGTATCTGTCCTGCCGCCACTGATATCGGCCACCTTAAAGGGCTTGGTATGATAGCAGTGTTGGAGGTAAGTGCGTGTCGCTCTGGTGGCCGCCTTTATTTGCAGTTCACTTTTCATCGCAGCAGTGCAGGTTCATCCACTGTTTCAAGCAATGCATACTTTCTGATCCACCCTATTACGGTGTCCAGGCCTTCCTGCGTCATCAGGTTCGTAAATACAAACGGCCTGCCCTGCCGCATTTTCCCGGCGTCGCGTTCCATCACTTCCAGACTGGCCCCTACATATGGAGCCAGGTCAATTTTATTAATGACCAGCAGGTCTGAACGGGTAATGCCCGGTCCTCCCTTTCGGGGTATTTTATCCCCTTCTGCTACATCGATCACAAAGATGGTCACATCCGCCAGATCCGGACTGAAGGTAGCAGACAGATTATCTCCTCCGCTTTCAATGAAAATGATCTGCACATCTGGAAATCTGGCCGCGAGCTCCTCTACAGCCTCCAGGTTCATACTGGCATCCTCACGTATAGCGGTATGCGGACAACCGCCTGTTTCCACACCAATGATCCTTTCTGCAGGCAATAAGCTGTTCTTCACAAGGAATTCAGCATCCTCTTTTGTGTAGATATCATTGGTGATCACCGCCAGGCTATACTGTTCGTGCAGTTGCCTGGACAAGCGTTCGATCAATGCTGTTTTACCGGCGCCCACCGGCCCGGCCACTCCTATTTTTATGTATGTGCGTGACTGCATTTTCAATCTGTTTACGTCAGTGATTTCATCTGGTAATGTAACCCTGCATATGCGCTAAGACATATACAATCTTGAGTACAGTTTTTCATGTTGCATACTCCTGATATCAAATCCAATACTGCAACGCCCTGCCAGTTCTCCCGGTATGCTGAACGTTTGCTTAACCAACGCCGGCAGGTCAGGTAACAGCTCATACAATATTCGCTGCCCCTGTTGTTGCCCCAACGGAACCAGCTTTACACAGTTCGTCACCATACCTGTTGCCGCATTATAATAGAACGCGGTCATTGCATCCTGCAATGGAATACCCGATAGGCAGGCATATACACCGTATGCCAGGCAATAATGCCCTGCTGCATTTCCTGATCTGACCTGTTTCATATATCCGTCACCAATATCATGTACCACGAGCGATGAAAACAACTTCAGCAACCGTACACCTAGCTTTTGACTGGCCATTCGCAGCTCCCGTGGCCCTTTCAATGCGGTGCATTCCTGGTCCAGTCGGACCAGCTGTTCCACATTCCCCGCTTCTGCTGCACGATACGCCATCACTGCAAAAAGTGCATCATTGTAAGGCAGGTTATGTTCCAGCATGTTTCGGATAAAAGCAGCAGCATCTGCAGCATCCTTTATTAGCCCTTGCTGCACATAGGTTTCCAGTCCGCCGGAATGGGTATACGCTCCTATCGGCAATGTAGGATCACTGAGGTGTAGCATGTATGGTAGCCAGGCTTGCATGATGGTCTATTTGGAAGCGAGCTGCATGATCTTGCTGAAAAGTGATCCAGAGCTGCCATGTTCATGTGGTATGATATTGCTACGCAGCATATTGCTTAGAGTGCGATATGCTTTGACCGGTTTGTACCCTTTTGCTTCCAGCCAGCGGAACAATGGTTCCTCAAAAGGCACCAGCACTTCATTTCCTTCCAGGAATAAAGGCAGATGTTTATTGCCGATCTCATAACAGATCACTGCCATCTCATTCATAGTGGCAGGTTTCAGTACTATTGCAGCTGCCGGTACGATACTGATGACAATGGCCTTTTTATCGTCCATCCACACAATATCTCCCTGCTGTAACATAGGCGCCTCCCGCATAAAGCGCAGCGCCACTTCCTGCCCCCCCATCGTATACCGGCGTAATAATCGTTTGCCGGTTTCGAACCACTCCAGCTGCAACGGATCAGTGACCCGGTTTGCGGTAGAGCAGGTGACAACATTGCCTTCTATTTTTTCTATGATGATCATATCTCAGATTAAAACAGGAAATACCGTTGCGCCAGAGGCAAAACCGTTGCAGGTTCACAGGTAAGCACCTGTCCATCCACCGTTACTTCGTATGTTTCCGGATTGACTACTATTTCAGGTGTACTGCTGTTGTGCACCATATCCTTTTTTCCGATGTTCCTGCAGTTTTTCACTGATAGTACTATTTTCTGTAAGCCATATTCCTGCGCAATATTCTTTCCTGCTGCCGCCTGCGATACGAACGTTACACAGGTCTTATGCAGGGCGCCTCCAAAAGCGCCAAACATTTCCCTGTACATAACAGGCTGCGGAGTGGGAATAGAGGCGTTTGGATCGCCCATACGGCTGCAGATGATCATACCACCTTTGATGATCATCTCTGGCTTGGCGCCAAACAAAGCAGGTTTCCACAATACAATATCTGCCAGTTTACCTGGTTCCAGCGAACCAACATGTGCTGATATACCGTGTGTTATTGCCGGGTTGATCGTGTATTTAGCCACATAACGTTTGGCCCTGAAATTGTCATTTCCTTTGCCATTGTCCTCTGGCAGGACGCCCCGCTGTTTCTTCATCTTATCTGCTGTTTGCCAGGTGCGGATGATCACCTCTCCTACACGGCCCATAGCTTGTGAATCAGAACTCATCATACTGAATACCCCCATATCGTGCAGGATATCCTCTGCAGCGATCGTTTCCGGGCGAATGCGGGAATCGGCAAAAGCTACATCTTCGGGCACACTTTTATCCAGGTGATGGCATACCATCAACATGTCCAGGTGTTCATCTATCGTATTGACAGTGTATGGTCTGGTGGGATTGGTGGAGGATGGCAGGATATTCGGGTACATCGCTGCCTTGATAATATCGGGTGCATGTCCGCCGCCTGCTCCTTCCGTATGATAGGTATGGATCACGCGACCATCAATTGCCTTGATAGTATCTTCCAGGAAGCCTGATTCGTTTAGCGTGTCGGTGTGAATGGCCACCTGCACATCGTATTTATCCGCCGCTTTCAGCGAAGCATTAATGACAGCGGGAGAAGATCCCCAGTCTTCATGGATCTTTAGTCCCAGGGCACCTGCTTCTATCTGTTCCCACAGGGGGCCTTCTGTGGCACAATTTCCTTTACCGAGAAAACCCAGATTCATGGGGAAGGCTTCAGCTGCCTGCAGCATTTTTCGAATGAACCATTTGCCTGGTGTTACAGTAGTGGCATTTGTTCCATCGGCAGGTCCGGTACCACCACCTATCATTGTAGTGATCCCGCTATGCAACGCATGCGTGATCTGTTGCGGGCTGATAAAGTGGATATGCGTATCAATACCACCGGCGGTAGCTATTAATCCTGCGCCGCCATGCACCTCCGTACTGGCGCCGATGATCATGTCCGGGTCTACGCCGTCCATGGTATCAGGATTTCCCGCTTTACCTATCTTCACGATCTTCCCATCCTTAATGCCAATATCCGCTTTCACAATCCCCCAATGGTCTATAATCATCACACTGGTAATGACCATATCGAGTACTCCCTGATCGCGGGTGGCAGTTGAGGATTGCGACATACCATCACGGATGGTCTTTCCTCCGCCAAATTTGGCTTCATCACCATATACGGTATGGTCATGTTCAATTTCGATAATGATATCAGTATCGCCCAGGCGGACCTTATCGCTCGTGGTAGGGCCATACATAGCTGCATAGCGGTCGCGGTTTATCTGAAGGCTCATTCCGGCTGGTGTTTAAATTGTTGGTCTTTTACCTGTTGCATGGCTTTATGGCGGGCATCATCTCCTATAGTAGTCCCGTTCACCAGGTTATTCATGCCGAAGGCTTTACGGTTGCCTCCCAGTGTCACAAGCGTTACCTGCTTTTCTTCTCCAGGCTCAAAACGCACGGCAGTACCAGCCGCTATGTTCAGACGCATACCAAAGGCTGCTTCCCTGTTAAAAGATAACATCCGGTTCACTTCAAAGAAATGACAATGGGAACCGATCTGCACAGGTCTGTCGCCCGTATTGACCACCTTTACCTGTGTAATAGTCCGGCCGCTGTTAGCTTCGATCATGCCGGGGGCAATGAAGTATTCACCTGGGATCATAGAAAGAAAGATTTAACAATTTTGGTTGATGAGCGTAATTATCTGATCGGACGGTGTACTGTTACCAATTTGGACCCATCCGGAAAAGTAGCCTCTATCTGAATTTCGTCGATCATTTCGGGAATGCCTTCCATAACATCTTCCCGGGTTAGAATAGTCGCACCATACTGCATGAGCTGTGCGACTGTCTGCCCATCACGGGCAGCTTCCTGCAAACGGCTGCTGATCAGTGCTATTGCTTCCGGATAGTTTAATTTAAGGCCTCTGGCCTTTCTCTTCTCCGCAAGCTCTCCCGCCAGGTATAACAATAGTTTTTCAGTTTCCCTTGCCGTTAAATGCATAGTGTTTCTGGTTTAAAAAGTGCCTTCGTTCCTGACAACGTAACAGAGAAATGGGTTAAAATAATAGTGACTCTTCCGATGTGTTAATTTACACAAAAAAACAGAAAGCAAAACGCCCAATGCATTTCTGCATTGAGCGTTTATGTATATTTTAAATGACAAGTGTGTACTAGGCCGAGTTCCTGCCTGCATTGATGATACCGAAAGAACAACGTACCACCAGTTTCTCATACGTTTCCTTCAGCGCCTTCTCATTACCTCTTTCATTCAGCTCACGGATACGGGCCAGTGCGCCCTGCTGAATGGTGAGCAAAGGCAATACGATACGTTCGCGCATCTGGATTGACAGCTGATCTACAGGGGATGCTCCCATCAATTCCGTTTGCCCTACCAGGTGCAGTATGTATAAACGTGTACGCAGGTATTCATCATGTATCATATTCCACACCTCACCAAAACGCGGATGTTTTCCGTATGCAGCAGTGAGCGGGAAATAACTTTTCTTCATCGCCATCTGACAGTTGTCCAACAGCGTACGGAAGAAAAGTGAATTCTTATAGAGCTTCTGTACTGATTCCCATTTACCCGCTTTATCCAACGCTTCCAATGCGGCGCCTACGCCATAGTATCCTGGTACATTCTGTTTCAGCTGGCTCCATGCGCCTACATAAGGCACCGCTCTCAGGTCGTTAAGGTTCAGTTTAGCTGCTGCATTCCGTTTAGAAGGACGGCTTCCGATGTTGGTTTGAGCGTAATAACGCAGCGGGCTGGCAAAGTCGAGATAATCCAGGAAGTCAGGATGCAACTTAAGTTTATTGAATGCCTTAAATCCTTCGTTCGCCATTTCCTCCAGCAATGCTTCTTCCTCGTCGGAAAGCGTTACTTCACGGGAAGAGAACAATTCATTGGCAATACCAGCATGTACCAGTTGCTCTATATTAAACTGAGCTGAATCAACTGTTCCGAAATTGGAACTGATGGTCTGCCCTTGTATAGTCAGTTGAATTTCTTCGTTCGCAATATCACGGCCCATAGATGCATAGAACTGGTGTGTTTTACCACCACCTCTTGCAGGAGGACCGCCACGGCCGTCGAAGAAGACTACATCAATTTCATACTCTCTGGAAATGCGTGTTAATTCCTTTTTAGCTTTCTGAATACTCCAGTTAGCCATTAGGTAACCACCATCTTTAGTTCCATCAGAGAAGCCCAGCATGATGGTCTGTTTATTATAACGCTTGCGCAGATGTTCACGGTAATCAGCATTGTCGTACAATTCACGCATCACGTTACCTGCCTGACGGAGATCATCAATGGTTTCAAACAGCGGCACGATGTCGACACTCATGAATTCCTTCTCCCATCCGGATAGCAGGAACATGCCGTATACCTCCATTACGTTCAGCGCATTCATGCTGTGACTGATAATATACCGGTGACAGCCAAACTCACCATTGTTCTGCTGAATCTCTTTCATAGCAGCAATAGTGGCCAGCGTATCTTTATATAAAGGGTCTTTCAGCGCATCAGGGTTCAGCGTGCCTTTAATATTCAGCAGGCTGCTTATTTTTTCCTTGTCAGAGAGATCTTTATAGTTAGACGGCAGCAGGTCGGAACTGGTGGCGACAGCCTCCAGCAGCGGACTGTGAACTGAACTATCCTGACGGATATCGAGTGAGGCAAAGAACAGACCGAACAACTCTACCCTGTTTGCCAGGTCATCGAGCAGGTTCAGGAACAGTCCATTATTCTCTTCGATGAGCGTTACGCGGATACCTGCCAGAACATCCAGGATCTCTTTCTGCGAGATATTGGTTTTATGACCAGGAATGAACAGGTTGTTATACAGTTGCTGTTCCAGCTTGATCAACTCATTCTCAATTCCTTTAAAAGTAAGGCGCCGCCTCAGTTTGCGCACATCCAGATAGTAACATTTGAGGATCCCTCCACGTAACGCTTCCGCCACACGTAAGGTGATATCAGCGTTTACAAAAGGATTCCCATCGCGGTCTCCACCAGGCCAGAAGCCCATTCTGATCACCGGATTGTTGCTATTGATAGCAGCGGGGAACTGTGCTTTTAATTTAGATATAATACGTCCGGCAGCAGGATAAAAAGTATTCTCCAGGAACCATAGCAGGCTGATGGCCTCGTCATATGGGGTTGGTTTTTCCTTTTTGAAGAATGGTGTTTTACCTAATTGCTGCAGGTAAGAGTTTACCTGGGCCGTATTATCATTTATCAAGGCCCTTGACAGGTCATTGATAATGGTGAGTACCCCACCAGGGTAGAATTGGGTGGGATGTGCCGTCAATACCAATCTCACGGAGAAATCCTGGAGTTTCTTTTCCAGCTTTTCTTCTGCCTGTTCCGCAATGATCTCTGACTGCAGATGGCTCAGAGAGCCAGTGCCATGCACGTCCTGAATATGGCGGAACGCCGCATCTTCCAGCGCATCAAACAATACTACCTGTCTTTCTGCGTATTGCACAAAGCGGAACATAAGGTCCAGTGCCTGCTGTTCATTACTACAGGATGTGTATTGTTGAAAATAAGAATCAAGAATTTCCTGGGGACTTTTTTCCTTTCCGTATCCTTCCTCACAATGGATCGAGAATAATGATAAAAATACGCCGGTTCTTTCTACCTTATGAAAAGGCAATGCGGTAAAAAGACTATTGTATAACTGGAACTTGGTGCCAACCAGGTTCTTGAATAATTGCAAGGTGTTATTAACCGGTGCTTCCATAACTAAATTTCGTAATTTAAAAGAGCCTTTGCCAACCGGGAGCTAAAAATAGTACAAAATAGTTACAAAGTGGAATGCAAAGTTAGTAGAAAGAGTAAGGCCGTAGCTATCCGCCACGGCCTTTTGCAAGTCCCCCCTAAATTTGGGAGTGTTGAGAGAATAAACCTGTTAATTGAGTAATATGATCGGTTAAAAAGAAATCAGTCTTTTAATGAGCCAGGGTAAAGCCAATAGGAAGATTGTACCTTACGCTCACCGGCTGTCCGTTTTGTTTGCCTGGCTTCCAGTCTGGCATTGATTTTACTACCCGTACAGCTTCCTCGTCCAGTCCTCCACCCCTGTGAGGGCCTACGGTTGTGACTTCGCTAATTTTTCCCTGAGGATTAATTACAAATTGTACGAATACTCTTCCTTCAATTTCATTCTCCTGAGCCATTTGCGGATACCGTAAATTTTTCCGGAGGAATCTTGCCAATGCCTCTTCACCTCCAGGAAATGATGGCATAAATTCAACATAGATATATGGACCTGTGGGTTCAGCCGCCTTAGGCGCTTCAACTACATCAGTACCACCTTTCAACCCATTCTCGAATGGGCTTTCAACACCATTCACATCATCACCAACAGTATTGGCGAGACCGATGGATTTATTACCAACACTGTCCATCTTAGGCAATTCATCTGCTTCCTTAACAACGTCGTCTGGTGCGATAGTGGGTGTGGTAATTTTAATGGATGAAGAGGCCGGCGGTGGTGGTGTAGTAACAGGAGGAGGTGGCGGCGTTAACGGCTTCTCTCCCGGAATTTCTACTGGTTTCAAAATGGTCGGTACAACTGCAATATCTTTTCGTGTATGCATGTCCGCAGCCATCAGTTTATTACTGACTATATATCCACCGATGATGACCAAAGCGATGGAAGCCGTACCAATAATAGCGTTGCGCACGCGTCTGTCTTCACTTCTACGTAAGTCATAGGCTCCGTAGTCTTTATTACGACCATCAAAAAGAATGTCGAGAAAGTCTGATTTAATAATGTTCGTTGCATTCATGGGATAAACATTTCTATATAGATGCAGCGTCATTATCTTTCCATAAGAGATTTAAAAAAAACTTGAGAGGAGTGCTTTAATTAAATTTACCAGCCCAGATTGAAATCCGGATCGGGATCACCTATTTGCTAAAGGAAGTATTCACTATCTTTTAATCGTAACAATATAATTGTTACCATATAGCAGGTATATAATGTCGTAATAAATCGAGTTGAGTATAATACGGGTAAGCAGGTAATGCTTCCGGAATAACAGCTAAAACGCTGCGAGTATCTTTGTTCCTGTCTATTAATGCCAGGGGGCGCGGGAGGTATATTACATTATAATTTACCACCAATAAATCTGCAACACACCTTCCCCGCTAGCCTGACCGGGCATTTTTATTTACAGCTTATAGCAAACAATTTCTTTTGATCAGCAACAGCTGTTGTAAACAACTGCTTTACAGAATTGGTTATGATCGACCTTCACCACTTCACCTATATAATTATGTATCAATAATACACTATGCTGATGCATATAATAATTAGTTTTTGATTTTCATATTGCTGATGATATTGCTTTGCTGGTGAGACAAAACAAGGAGAATACTCAGCTCTTTTCTCCTGGTGGTGGTAAATCTTATTAGTCTACTGAATCTGTAGACAAATATACAGCATGAAATCATATTTCCAAATTCGAAGACGTTATTTTTTTTCAGGCTACATTATAAGGGATGTCTTTACGTAGTAAGCAATTGGTTATCACGTGCGGATATCCGCTACTAATAACAGGGATATAACAGGCAAAATAATCAGTAGCAAAGATGTATACCGGCCCCGGGGATTTGACAATTGTATATTCAACATTGTGGTATATGGATTATAATTTTCTAGGGAGGGATGCAATGATTGAATACCCAGGTTTTAATCCGGATCAATAACCCCGGGTTACAAACCCGTGGCTAGAAACAATCCGGCACCACAGGGTCGAAGGTTTGTTCAACCTGATTGCAATACATGTAAATGTATTGCCAACGGTGTACAATACCGGTGATCCCATTTGGCTGGTTCAAATAAGGAAAATACAAGTAGCTTTGGAATAATAGAAGACACTATCTAATGAAAAAAGTTCTATTGGCCCTTAGTATACTACCGCTGGCCACTTATGCACAATCATCAACCGATACTACTCACCGTCTCCGGGAAGTAGTGATACAGGCATACCCGGGCAAACAGTTTACCCTGCTCCAGGTGCCTACCAGCAGCACTGTACTTACCGCACGTCAGCTGCAACTGCAGCAGGGCGTTACATTATTGCCTGCATTGAATACGGTACCCGGCGTACGTATGGAAGAACGTTCCCCCGGCAGTTATCGCCTCTCTTTAAGAGGCAGCCTGTTACGCTCCCCTTTCGGTATCAGAAACGTGAAGCTCTACCTGGACGAGATCCCGCTGACGGATGCAGGGGGCAACTCCTACCTGAATCTTGCGGACCCCGGAAGTTTCCAGGGCATCGAAATATTGAAAGGACCTGACGGCAGCCAGTTTGGTGCTAACTCCGGGGGCGTCGTACTGCTGCATCCCGCAGGTACATTACCCGACAGCGCCCGTATCAGGGCTGACGTACAGGGCGGCAGTTATGGCCTGTTCCGTGAGCAACTGGGTTGGCAGCAACAGTGGGGCAATTACAAACTGAACATCTATCAGGCAGTACATCATTCGGACGGCTACAGAGATAACAGCGCCATGAAAAGGTATTATGTGCAAACAGCGCAGGAATGGCAATATAATCCTCATAATCAACTCAAACTGATCGCCTTTTACAGTGACCTGGATTATCGCACTCCGGGCGGTTTAACGCTGGCACAAGCGGAGGCTAATCCTAAAGCGGCCCGTCCCGCTACACCAACATTACCCGGCGCTATCACCCAGAAGGCGGGGATCCGGAATAAAACAGCGTTCGGTGGCCTGGTGCATACTTCACAAATATCTGAGCACTGGCAGCACGTCATCACAGTATATGGTAGTAATACTCACTTTGAGAATCCGTTTATTACCAACTTTGAGGCCAGGGACGAAAATAGCTTTGGCGCCCGCACGTATATCGCCTTGCAGAACCAGCCGCTGGGCAACAGCAATATGCTGCTTGACTGGACTACGGGCATAGAATGGCAGCAAACCGGGTCAGATATTGACAATTACGGCAACAGGGCCGGCGTAAGGGATACTTTGCAGGCTGCCAGTGATATCACCGCCAGACAATACTTCTATTTTACCGGTGTCACCCTCCGCCCCGGCAAACAATGGGTAGCAGAAGCTGCCGTGAGTGTCAACTATTACCGTTACCACTTCAATGATGTGGCGGCAGACATAGACGGCAAGAAGAAATTTACGGCTGAACTGATGCCCCGTTTCTCCCTTTCTTACCTGATAACGCCTGATCTGTCGGCACGCGCCACCGTCAGCAGGGGCTACTCCCCTCCTTCAATCGCGGAAGTACGTGCGTCAGATAATATTATCAATACTACCCTGCAGGCGGAAACCGGCTGGAACTATGAAACAGGCTTGCGGTTCAATAGCCGTAATGATCGTTTCCAGGCAGATGCGGCTGTGTTCTATTACAAGCTGCAGGACGCGATTGTGCGCCAGCTGCATGACGATGGTACGGAGTTCTTTATTAATGCAGGTGGAACCAACCAGACAGGTGTGGAATTCCATTTCTCTGCATGGTTACAACGACCCAGGACAGAAGGATTTCTCCGAGGTATCCAGTTTCAGGACAGTTATACCTACAGTCACTTCAAGTTCAGTGAGTACAACATCGCTGGTAAAGAGCTTTCCGGTAATGCCATTACAGGCGTACCGAAAAATATTGCAACTGCATCCCTCCTCATACAATTCCCTGCACGTGTTTCACTATATGGCCAGCACACCTATACAGACCGCTTACCGTTAGATGACGCCAATACTGCTTTTGCAAAGTCATACCATCTTGTACAGGGTAAAGTGAACTGGGGCGCCAATAAATGGCTCTCAATATATGCGGGCGTTGATAATCTGCTGGACCAGCGCTATAGTTTAGGGAACGATCTGAACGCAGTAGGCGCCAGGTATTATAACCCTGCACCGGGCAGGAATTATTACGGCGGTGTGAGGGTGACCTTATAGCATCTTAATTTTCCAACAACATTCAGTAAAAAAATGGGGCCGTACGATTACGGCCCCCAACACATTTTGGTTCAAAAAAAGAATAAACAAAAAACAAGTCTATGCAGGCACCCCTGCTTTCTTATAATGCACTACAGGTAGTTCTCTCAAACGTCCCGCAGCATATTCCGGTGTAATATCCCTTTGCGGATGTGCCAGCATTTCATATCCTACCATAAATTTCTTCACGGTTGCAGAGCGCAGTAATGGCGGATAGAAGTGCATGTGCCAGTGCCATTCCGGATGACTGTCGCCATCGTTAAAAGGCATTTGATGCATTCCTGCTGAATAAGGGAATGATGTTTCAAACAGATTATCATAACGGGTGGTCAGCTCTTTCAGGATAGCTGCCAGTCCATCACGTTCTGCTGTAGTGAATTGCAGAAGGCTCTGTACATGACGGCGGCTGATGATCATTGCTTCAAAAGGCCATACCGCCCAGAAAGGTACCAGTGCTACAAAATGTTCATTCTGCGCGATGATACGCTCTTCTTCTTTCAGTTCTTTCTCCAGGTAAGCCGACAACAGGCTACGGCCATGTTGCAGGAAATAGTTACGTTGCTGACGTGTTTCCTTCTCTATTTCCATCGGCACATCTTCGGAAGCCCAGATCTGTCCATGCGGATGCGGATTGCTGCATCCCATGATCTCTCCTTTGTTTTCGAAGATCTGTATGTATTTAATAAATGGTACTGCTGCCAGTGATTCCAGTTCGGTATGCCACAGGTCTACCACTTTACGGATATCGGGCAGTTCCATTTCAGGTAATGTAAGATCATGACGTGGGCTGAAGCAGATCACACGGCAGATGCCTTTCTGTGACCGGGCCACCAGCAATCCGTCTTCATTTGGGCCACCCTTCGGGGTATCTGCAAGCAAGGCGGAAAAATCGTTTGTAAATGCGATGGGCCCATCATACGCTGCGTTGTGAGTACCATCAGCACGGGTATTGCCCGGGCACAGATAACAATCCTCCACATAGGCCGGACGTTGTACTAAAGAAGGCGACTCCACCTTTCCCTGCCATGGGCGTTTGGAACGGTGAGGAGACACCAGGACCCATTCTCCCGTCAGAATATTCAAACGGGTATGTGGGTGAGCTGTTAGATCAAAGGTATTTTCAGACATTCTCCCGGAACATTTACATTTAGTGAAGGACTGACCCATGGGTGTTGGGCCAGTCCTTTGACTTCAGAGCTTAATTATTAACCAAATTATTGACAGTACGACATCCATCTTCGATGCTCGTAACATATGCTTTCAACGGTGTTTTGAACTGCTGTTCGTAACCTGCGGCTGCTTTCTCAAGCAGGGCCGGTACATCCGATTTTTTCACGATATTAATGGTACAACCACCAAAACCGCCTCCCATCATACGGGCGCCTAATACTCCCTGCTGACCGCCGGCAAATTCTGCCAGCCAGTTCAGTTCAGGACAGCTGACATTATACAGTTTGTCCAGTCCTTCGTGTGTTGCGAAAACCTTTTTACCGAAGGCTTCCAGGTCATTGCGCTGCAGATCTTCACAAGCATCCTGTAAACGCTGTATCTCTTCCACTACATAGCGGCAACGGTTGTAAACAGTTGCATCGTATGATTTCACATAAGCATCCAGCATATCCATATTGGCGTCACGCAGGCTGTTCACATGTGCATGATGCTTTTTGATCAACGCCACACCTGTTTCACATTCCTCACGACGTGTATTATATTCTGAAGACGCCAGGGAATGTTTCACCTGTGTATCCAGCAGTACGAGACTTACATCATCAAAATTGAAAGGGATATATTCATACTCCAGTGAAGCGCAATCCAGTTTGATGAGCTGTTGTTTTTTGCCGAACATGCTTGCAAACTGGTCCATGATACCGCAACGAACACCAACAAACTGGTTCTCTGCAGCCTGTGCCAGCAAGGTCATATCCTTACGGCCGATCTCCAGTCCGAACAGCTCATTCAAAGCAAAAATGGTTGCACACTCGAGCGCCGCAGAGGATGAAAGGCCTGCACCGAGGGGAACATCACCGCAGAAACCACATTCGAACCCACCAATGATATGCCCGGCCTGTTGCAGTTGCTGCACTACACCGAGCAGGTAATCAGGCCATTGCTGAGCGGTACGTACCACCTGATCCAGCGAGCCTTCATAGCGGTCATTTACATCCAGCGCATGTAAGATGATCTTATTATCATTACGTTTTACAATAGCCAGGTAAATGGCTTTGTCTATAGCAGCGGGCAATACAAACCCGTTATTATAGTCGGTGTGCTCTCCAATCAGGTTAATACGCCCTGCCGCCCTTACCATTAAAGGCTCCTGGTCGAAATGCTTTTGTGCAAAGGCGTTTAGTTTTGCTTGCTCCACTGTGTATTTTTTTATTTGATTATATACAAGCGGGAGATCACTGTGCTCCCGTCAAAGATTTAATAACTGTCACTTCTTCTGCACTGTATGGCGTACCGTCCTTGCGGAAGATATCGTGAAACCATACCGGTGGTTCTCCTCCATCTTTCATTGGTGTATCCCATGCGTAAATCGTATTGGTCTTTCCGGATACCAGTCCCCAGTTATAGGCTGCCACCTTTTCTTTCTTCAGCAGCGGCATAATATTCTGGAAACGGCTGCCACGGGTACGGGCCATATATTCTGTACAGATCAACGGTCGTTCATATTTACGCAGACTGTCTATTGTTTCCTGGTGTTCTTTCTCGTCTGCATAATTATGATAGGTGATCACATCTGAATTATTCAGCTGATACACGTTCAGATCTTTCAGGTCCTTATTCCACACCCCTGATGATACCGGCTGTATCGTACGTACCTGCCTGGCCCATGAGAAGGTTTTAGTCAGCAGGTCCATACTTTTGTTACCATAACCGGAGTTACCTGGTTCATTATAAAGGTCCCACAGCAGGATACGTTTATCTTTCCGAAAGGTGGTCAGCACGTCTTTCACGTAGCGTTCCAGGGTATCGGTCAGCGCCGGAGAGGATTCCCTTATTATACCGGGGTCCTGTAACCAGCCTGAATTATGTATACCCATTTTAGGCTCCGGTTGTTTACCGGTTGTATAGGTTTTATTCCAGCAGTCGTCGAACAGTACAAAGGTGGTCGATATTCCATTGCGGCTGGCGATGTCCAGATAAGTGCTCACCCGTTGTTTAAATCCTTCCGGGTCCTGTTGCCAGGCGGCGTGATGCAGGAACACTCTCATAGAATTGAGCCCTATAGAGGCCGCGTATTTCAATTCCCTGTTAATGGCTGCGGTATCAAATGTCTCGGGTTGCCACATTTCCAGCTGATTAATGGCGTAACTGGGGATGAAATTGCTTCCTCTCTGCCAGTCGTGCTGTTTATACCATTTGGCAGCTTTCTTTTGGGACCAGATCTCCCTGGGTTTTTCCTGCGCGATAGCAACATTGGCCATTGTTGCTGCGAGCAGTACAGTCATAAATACTTTAATTTTCATGCGTTCTCAGTTTTGTGGAGCTGTATTGTTTGTTGATGAAGAAACCCTGTTGACATTTATGATCTGGCCGCGCCTTTACTCATGGAATTTTATTTATGTGGAATAATCCTCAAAGTTAAAGATTTACGTAAACGATTACAATACTCCCCTCTAAATTACTGTGCAGTACGCTTGACTTATTGGCAATGTTCACAATAAATAATTGATAAACAACACAGTATAACCAAAAGGCTGTGGAATAGACATTAAATGTAATCGTTTACTTTCAATTTTGCAAGTGTCTCTTGTTCGTTCTTTTTCCCCTTTTGGGGCCGCTGGGTTATTCCAGCTTGTTGATGTCTGTTTTAGGGAAGCAATGAGTTTGATGTTCAAAGTTGATTTAATATTTGATTAGGAGTGGATCGGGCTGACAGTGATTCTAGCGTTGACCTTCTAACTCGCGGATGCAGGTGGGACCACTGGCTGTAGTTCTTTGAAGTTCCGTAATATCTGGCTTTGGTTGATCGGTTGGGCGGTGGTAGTTCTATTTAAACCCCTGGTAAATCGTATTGAACATACTTCAAACAAATAAGGTCAGTGGTTCCCACCCGCACCGCTCACTGCGACCGGTCTCCTAAATAATAGCGATGCAGCATATATTCATAGTGCCTGTTATTATTCATACACTTTTACACGTCTATATTACGTCACCATCATATTAGTATTGTAGGCATACTGGCTCCATATGAACTTGTTTGTTTACTTGTTATACTTAACACATTTGCTACTAAATGCCGGTATATTCAAGGCCCATATTCATTGTAATGCCCAACGACATTTCCGATACTGCTTCCACCGGTATATTCATTGTAACGCTCAACACTATATTCATTACTATTTACATCACCGTTTCCACTGATATATTCACTACGCTGTTCAATACAATATGCATTAGCGTTTCCTCGCCTGCTTTCACCGGTATATTCATTACAACACTTAACGCGACATACACTACCATTTCCACCATCATTTCCACTGGTATATTCATGGTAGTATTCACTGTATTGATCGCTACAGTTACCCCTTGCATATGTTACTGGTTGAATCAGATAAACAGCTTCCAGCATGGTGCTAACATCGTCTGCATCAAAACCTTCTTTTAACAGTAGCATAGCCTTTCCCGTCAGTTCACGATATTGCTTATATATGCGTTTATCATCGGACAATTGCCTATATATACGGGACGCAATACGTGCTCCTTGCTTAAGCCATCCTGCATATTTCATTGTTTTAGCGAAAGCCGGATCATGCTTAACACGTTTACCAGTAAGTGAACTTTTAGTACGGATAATATACTCTCCGTTCATATGATATATTGTGAGATTATCCTGTGTGCCAATAAAAGGAGGCACTCCGCCAACAATTTTAGGCATATAATTTTAGTTTATACGAATGTAGGATACTTGGGGTATACGTCGTAGTAACGTCGGGTTAACGCCATGTTTAAAGCGTACTTTATTGCCGCATATGCCATTTATGCCGTTTTTGCCGCTCACTGTTCATCCCGCAGAAGTTGTTTGCCGCTCAGACGTTCGAGCTATTCAACCTATTTGAGGTGTTCTGGTATTTAAGCTGTTTAAGTTATTCAGGTTATTCAAGTGTTCAAACTGCATGTCCGATTTGTGCCGATCGTACCCTCATTCTTAGATAGTACAGGATCGTAGCGGGTGATCACAACGGCAATTCATGAAACAGCTATAATGGTGATCTAATGCAACCATAATATCGCAGTACACTTGCGAGCAGCACTTAAGCAATTATTTTGGAGACCGGCCGCAGCGAGCGGTGCGGGTGGGAATTACTGGCCTTAGTTGTTTGAAGTGCGCTCAATGCGATCTACCAGGGGTTTAATAGAACTACCACTGCCCAACCGCCCAATCAAAGCTAAATATTACGGAACTTCAAAGAACTACAGCCAGTGATCCCACCTGCAACCGTGAGCTAGAAGGTCAGCGCTAGAATTACTTTAAGCCCAATCCGCGTCCAATGAATAATAGCTTGACAATAAACTATAGTTCCGTAACCGTGACTATAATACTTAGTAGCAAAAAAAATGAGGATGTATCAAAAATAAATGAACGTCTTCAGAATAGCTTAAATGACCACCTGATTCCATCAGGTACCCGAATAAAAAGAGGCTGCTCAATACTTTTGAGACAGCCTCATAGTTACTTATAATAACAATGAGAATTAACCCGGACGCTTCTGCGACGACTGCCTGAATCGCTCGATCGGCTCTAACACAACCTTCGTCCGCGTCTGCTGACTGACAACGCCATTCCCCTCAATCAACTCCATTAACAGCCGGAACGCCTCCTTCCCCATTACTACGGTCTGCTGATCAATACTCGACAAACTCGGAGTAATATGCTCATCAAAAGATTCATTCGCAAATCCGACAACACCGAAATCGCCGGGAATGTCTATATGTTTATCTTTTAATTCTTTGACAGCGCCCAAAGCCGTAAAATCCTCAACGGCAAATACCGCATCCGGTGGTTTAGGCAAAGACAGCAGATGTTGAATAGCCTGACGACCTGCATGAATAGATACGTCCCCGACATATACCAGATCATCCTCAAAGGAAACACCATTGGCTATTAAAGCAGCCTTATATCCCTCAAGACGGTCCTTGAAGATCTTGAGATGCTGCTGCCCCGCAATGTGAGCGACCCTTTTATACCCCTGCTTCAACAGATGTTCAGTAGCATAATAGGCGCCTTTAAAGTCATCCACGACAACGGAAGGAATATTGAGACTGTCATTCGCACGGTCAAAAAAGACCAGTGGCACTCCCCGTTCCTTGATCTCAAGGTAGTGACTGAACTCCATCGTCTCTTTGGCGATAGATGCGAGAATGCCATCCACACGGGTGCTCAGGAAGGTTTCGATCGCCTTCTTTTCATATTCCGGCTTCTCGTTGGACTGGTATATCAGCACGTTGTAGCCATGCTGATTTGCCAGGCTTTCTATGCCGTGGACAACAGAACCGAAGAAGTTGATCTCTGCACTGGGAATGATCACACCAATGATATTAGTGCGTCCTGACCGGAGTGACCAGGCGATCCTGTCCCTTCTGTAATTCATTTTTTCCGCAGCTGCCTGCACCAGTTTACGTGTTTCCTCACTGGTGCCTTTGCGGTTGTTCAGAGCGCGGGATACGGTAGCACCCGTTAAGTTCAGCTCTTTAGCGATATCTGCTATGGTAACTTTGTTATTCAACCAGGGGTAGCTTTAGCACTAAAGTAAAAAAATCATTCCGGATACGCTAAAATTTCTATCTATGCGTAGTAAAATGGTTGTACTATATTTATAGGCAACCAATTAACATCTATGACCAATACTATACCTCAGCGCTTTTTACCGCTGGACGTTTTCCGTGGGCTCACGGTATGTTTTATGATCATTGTGAATACACCGGGATGGGACACCGCCTATGGCATCCTTAACCACGCACAATGGCACGGCTGTACACCGACAGACATGGTATTCCCATCCTTCCTCTTCGCTGTGGGTAACGCCATGAGCTTCAGTATGCGCAAGTTTGCACAGCTGGATAATACCACCGTGCTGGCAAAGATCTTCCGCCGTACTGTCCTTATTTTCCTGCTGGGTTACCTGATGTACTGGCTCCCCTTCGTAAGACATACCAGTACCGGCTGGGAATTTATTCCCATTGCAGAAACCCGTATCCTGGGGGTATTACAACGTATCGCCCTATGTTATTGCTTTGCCTCACTATTGATCCACTACCTGCCTAAAAAGGGCGTATGGATCGTTAGTGCATTGCTGCTGATAGGCTACTGGCTCATCATGTATGCCTTCGGCGACCCGGCCGACCGCTATAGCCTGACGGGAAATGCTGCCCTGCATTTTGATAAACTGGTACTGGGCGATAAACACCTGTATCACGGAGAAGGCATTGCTTTTGATCCGGAGGGACTGTTAAGCACACTGCCAGCTATCGTGAATGTCATTGCCGGTTATTATACAGGCCTGTTCATCCAGGAAAAAGGTAAAACAGCCACTGGCAGGATCCGACTGTTACAGATGGGAGGACTGCTTATATTGGTGGCATTGCTGTGGAATACTATGTTCCCTATCAATAAAAAGCTCTGGACCAGTTCCTACGTATTGTATACAGTTGGGATAGACCTGTTGATACTGGGCTTGCTGATCTATGTGATAGACTATAAAAAACAGGAACGGTGGACAGGCTTCTTCACCGTTTTTGGTAAAAATCCGCTGTTCCTCTACCTGTTGTCGGAAGTGCTGGTCATTTTCCTTTATTTCTTCCAGGTAGGCGACCTTAGTGTACATCGCTGGATCAATACTTATCTTTTCCAGGTGATACTGCCAGGTAAACCAGGTTCCCTGTTGTTTGCACTTGTATTTATGCTACTTTGCTGGTCGGTGGGTAAAATCCTTGACAAAAGGCGTATATACATACGTGTTTAGACAAGTATATCCTATCTTAGCTAAATAAATAACGTGAACTAACGACAACGGCTTTTGCAGATCATTGTGTAATTATCAGTTATCTATTAGTATGGAACTATCGTTAAAGGGGAAAACCGCCGTTATCTGTGGAAGCACTCAGGGAATAGGACTAGCTACTGCCAAAGAACTGGCAGTTTTGGGTGCGGAATGCATCCTGCTGGCCAGGAACAGGGATACGCTCAAAGCCGCCATATCCACACTTGCCACCGATCATTTACAGGAACACAGTTATCGGGTGGCCGACTTCCGGGATACCCAGCAGGTAGAACAGACTATCCAGAGTATCACCGAGAGCAAAACAGTGCATATCCTCGTCAACAACACCAGCGGGCCTAAAACAGGCCCGATAATGGAAGCCGATATCCACGAATTTACAGATGCCTTCCAGCAACATCTGGTCATTAATCATATACTTGTACAGGCTGTCATAGCCGGCATGACAGCTGCCGGCTATGGCCGCATTATCAATATTGTTTCCACATCAGTAAAAACACCGCTCAGAAACCTGGGCGTTTCCAATACCATCCGCGGGGCCGTGGCCAACTGGGCCAAGACGATGGCCAGTGAACTGGCGCCCTATGGTATTACTGTGAACAATGTACTGCCGGGTACTACCAACACGTCCCGCCTGCAGACCGTCCTGGAGCAGAACGCCACCAGACGTAATACCCCAATAGCTACCATCGAAGAGGAACTGCTCAACGAAATTCCAATGAAACGTTTTGGGGACCCGAAGGAGATAGCGGCAGCTGCTGCATTCCTGGCTACCCCGGCAGCAGCCTATATTACCGGTACAAACCTCTGTGTAGATGGAGGAAGAACTCCTGTATTATAATTTAATCAACCAGCTACAGACTGTGTCAAAAATAAAGGCCCCGGCAAAAACCGGGGCCTAATTCATCACTTTTTACTATTACAAATTGAACAAGTGTGTATCTGATGTTACAAAACTCTACATTCCTGGCTCTTTCTGTAATGCAAAAACGGAATTTCATTTACGCAAGCGGGAAAACTATCCCGCTTTTATATTATTCCTTGTCGAACCATAGACGGGTGGTCAACAGATCAGCGCCCTGATTTTTCACAGCGTCCCTGTAATGAACCCCGTTCAATGCCTGCTCGGAGGAAGGATAAGTTAATCTTAAAGGTATCTTACCACCCAATGTTCCGGTATAAGCCGCCGGCAACTTTGGATAATCCAGTCGGCGCCACTCAGCAAAGCCTTCCAGTCCTTCACTGAAAAGAGCCAGCCATTTCTGCTCACCTATAGATTGTTTGTAGTTGGCCGGATTATAGATCAACTTGGGTTGTGCAAGATAAGTGGCAATTTTATCGTCGCTTACATTGTATTGCTTCATGGCAGTGGTCACCGCCTGTGCATACAGGGTAGCTGCATTACCGGTCAATAAACCACGTTGTGCAGCTTCTGCCTTGATGAACCACATCTCTGCAGCATTGAAAAATATCGCAGGTGCCAATGTAGCTGTAAATACCGCACCTACGTCAGAGGTCTTGTTCAGACCAAGACGTGAAGCTGAATCGGCAGATAATCCATTGGTCACACCTATGATCTTATTGGTGTCTCTTGCCGGTGCTGCATAGATAGTCAAACGGGGATCACTCAGCTCGTTCAGCTTATCTACCATGCTCTTGCTGATCCTGTAGTCATTACGGGTTTCCCTGTTCCTTGCTACCGGGTTCTGGTAAGGTGACGGCTGATAAATAAGTTTAGCATTATCGCCATTATCAACGATCAGGTTATTATCATCTGCTCCAATTTCAGTAAATACTGTTCTCGCCGCTTCCAGTTCCTGATCCGAAATACGCAGTGCAATACGCAGACGAAGAGAATTGGCGAACTTCTTCCATTTCGACATATCTCCGTTGTACATCAGGTCACCTGCTATCGGATTGCCTGTTGGATCGATCAATCCTACAGCGGTTTTCAGTTCGGCCAGCAGACCTAAATAAACATCACGCTGCGGATCATAAACGGGCGTCAGGAATTGCTCTATCTGCGCTGCCTGTTTATAAGGAACATCACCATACAGGTCAGTCAGCACCTGGAAGATCCAGGAACGCATGATGATACCGACTGCTTTATAGTTCGGGTTATGCAGGGTATCACCCAGTTCTACCAGCTCGGTAAAATCAGTTATACCCTGTGCATAAAAGTTGTTCCATACTGTTTGGATATTAGTGGAAGCAGGAATATACCTGTCCGGGTCCGGATACTGGATCTTCGCCCAGTATTGTACGTACAGCAGACTGGTTTCCATGGTTGCATCAGTTCCCCAATAAGTATCTGCATTCGTTTTGATGCCATTGCTCAACAGATAATCCGGCGACGGTGTTTCTGCTTCGTTCGGGTTCTTGTTGATGTCTTCCAGTTGTTTTGTGCAGCTGCTTAGTACAACTGCTGCAACTGCGAGACCTAATATATATTTAGCTAATTTCATTATTACTGCTTTTACTGTGTTCATTAAAAGGATACGCGCAGATTAACACCCATGCTACGTACTGTCGGGATCTGTAAAGTTTCAAGTCCCTGGCCGTTACCGGTATTGAACGCTGTTTCAGGATCAATGTTAGGCGCCTTCTTGTCGATGTACCAAAGGTTTCTCGCCGTAACAGTAAGGCTTACCGCCTGCATTCCCCATTTGTGCGTCAATTCCTGTGGCAGCGCATATCCGATCCTTACCTCACGCAGCTTAATGAAAGATGCATCATATACACTGCTTTCATTAATGGTACTACCGTAAGCTGATTTATAATATTGCTGTGCGGATATTATCTGCTCATTCTTCTTCCCATCCGGAGTTACACCATTGAAGACCATACCGTCATGATAAACGGTTTCTCCGTTTGGTGCTGCTGCATTGTGATTTTCTAACTTTGTAGCACCGTTCTTAGTGACATTACCAGCGTAATAATATGGCAAGCCACCATTTTGTTCATTACGTCCCGGCAGTGTTGATTCAAGTACACCCGTAGTTATACCGGTAGCGTTGGTACCTGACCAGATCTGACCACCTTGCCTTGTATCGATGAGGAAACCTACTGTGATACCTTTGAAAGCGAAGTTGTTATTCACACTACCAGTCCATTTCGGTGTATAATAACCCAATACTTTTTTGCTTGGGTCCACCTGTGGTATACCGGTAGAATTTCCGTTCACGTCTGTACCTACCTGGATCTGACCCTGTGCATCACGTTTGTAAGCGGTACCATATAAAGCACCATAACGTTTGCCTTTGCTGGCCAAAACCTGGATGTTACCTGAACTTCCCAGTATGTAGTCATTCAGTAAACCTTCTTTATCCAGTTCTATCACCTTACTCACATTCTTCGCATAGTTGAAATTAACATCCCAACGGAAACCTGAATTGGTTTGTACCGGAGTAGCTCCTAATGTTACCTCCACACCTTTATTATTGATCTTACCGGCGTTCAGTAGCTTCTTCAGATAACCAGTAGTGGCGCTTACGTCAGCAAGCAATATCTGGTTAGAACTGCTGGAAGTATAATAGGTCACATCTGTACGGATACGATCATCCAGGAAACTTGCTTCCACACCGAATTCTGTCGCTCTGGTGATCTCTGGTTTCAGGTCTTTCTTCAGGAACTTATCATTCACTGTCAGCAAAGGATTACCGTTGAATGGCTGTGCAAAAGGATATGTATTGACTAACTGATAAGGATCAGCGTCTTTACCCACCTGTGCCCATCCTCCTCTGATCTTCAGCAGGGATAATACAGGGCTTTTAATATCCAGTGCATCACTCAACAACACACTCGCATTCACTGATGGATAGAAGTAAGAGTTGTTCTCTGCAGGCAGTGTAGATGAACGGTCGTTACGTGCAGTTACGTTCACGAAGGCCCAATCACGGAAGCTCAGCTGTGCTGATGCGAACGCACTGTAAACTCTCAGTTTCGAGAAATAGCTGGTAGATACCAGGGGATCTCTTGAGTTGTTCAACGTGTACACATCTTTCACGGCGAGTCTTGGCGCCTGCTGATAGTTCTGTTCAAACTGGTTAGTACGCTCATTACCACCGATCAATCCATCGATAGTGAAATCACTGCTCAGTTTCTTTTTCGCATTCAGCGTAAACTCAATGTTAGTTTCTGATACCACATAATTATCTTCAGTATAAGAACCGAAAGGAGTACCATTTGTATAGTAAGCTATCTTATACTTACGCTTGTCGTTGTAAGTGTCTGTACCTACACGCAGGTTAGCGGAGAGCCAGTTGGTGATCTCATAAGAGAGGCGGGCATTTCCGAAGAAACGGTTACGCGCCTGTCCTACTGTATTTTCATGCTGGATCCAGTAAGGGTTGCTGTAGTAACTATGATTCCAGTTATAGTCTGTACCATCAGCGTTCTTATAGTTACGCAGCAAGCGGGTATCGACCTGGCGGCCAAACCAGATGAACTGTAAGGTCACGCTGTTACCGCGACGGCCATCCACACCCGGCAGGTTATCAGCACCACCTTTCGTATAATTCGCGAAAGTGCTGATCGTTAATTTCGGTGTAAGACGGTAGGTACTGTTCAGTGCAAACGAGTTACGTGTGATCCCTGTATTTGGCAGGATACCTGTTTGTTTGGTATTATTAAAAGAGAACCTGTAATCCACTTTCTCACTGCTTCCACCCACAGATACACCGTTGTTCAGTGAATAACCTGTTTCATAAAAATCCCTTACGTTGTCAGGATGCGGTACAAATGGCGCAGGCTGACCATTGGAAAAGAACTGCGGAATAAGGCGGCCATCCATTTCAGGGCCCCAGCTTTCATCCAGACCATCATTCACTCCACCTCCTTTACCATCTACATAAGAGAACTGTCCACCTGTACCCTGACCAAACACGTTCTGGAAACTTGGCAATACCAGTACACTTTCCAAAGTAGCGCCGGAAGTCAGTGTTACACCCATTCCCTTTGCACTTCTACCCGTTTTGGTTTTAATAACCAGTACACCTGCTGCTGCGCGTGAACCATACAAAGCCGCTGCGTTAGGTCCTTTCAGGACGTTCAGCGACTCAACATCGTCTGGGTTCAGATCGGAGATAGCGTTAGCGAAGTCACGACCGGTACCGATACCGAGCTGGCTGTTATCTACAGGCACTCCGTCCACTACGAACAGCGGCTGGTTGTTACCGGCTATGGAAGTTTCACCACGAATGATGATACGGGAAGAACCCATACTACCCTGGCTGTTGGTTACTGTTACACCGGCCAGTTTACCGGCCAGTGCATTTACGATGTTCGTTTCTTTTGCCTCCGCGATATCTTTTGCTTTCAGTTCCTGTACGGCATAACCGAGAGAGCGTTTTTCCCTGGAGATACCGAGTGCGGTTACCACCACTTCATTCAGGCGGCTTTCTGCGCTTTCCAGTGCAATATTGATCACTTTACTATCGCCAACAACCTGGTCCACTGCATTATAACCTATGAAAGAAAAGTGAAGTGTGTCAGTTGGTTTAGCGGTGATGCTGAACTTACCATCAGCATCTGTATTGGTTCCGCGTGTAGTGCCTTTGATACTCACGACAGCGCCCGGAATACGTTGTGCATCGGAACGGGATGTTACCACACCTGATACCTTGTTATCCTGCGCCTGTGCCCATTGCAGCCCCAGTAGCATGAACAGCAGTATACCAGCTGTTGTTTGTAATTGTTTGATCATTGTATCAGATTTTCGAATTGTTTTAGATTTACTGATCTGTCGGGACAAAAAATCCCCTTCTGCCAGGTAATGACCCGCAGCGACGAATTAGTTGGTTTGCTGATTTATTTATCTGAAGTTGGCATTACATGCACATACAGGAAGCGTATTGCATGCCGGCACAATAACCGGTTATAGTTTTGACTGAATGAATACAGGCTTCTCTTACACCCTTGTTGAACATATAGGTTATGACCATTTTCTATTCAAATACTTTAATACAGGGGCAAAATTAACATACATTTAGTAATCTACAAAACAAGTAGACTTAATAGGAAGAAATATTATTCACTTCTGTTTAAATACTATCATTAACAGGCTAAATAAGTATTCACTGATCGGCTGAAGGAAGTAATCCGGCTTCCTGAAGCTGTTTTTTTACCGCCGGGTTGCCACTGTATTTGGATATAGGGACCTTCAGATTCTTTCCATCGAGGGTTAACGGGTTAAATTTATCACGGAATGCATCTGCAAAAGCATTCCCATATATGAGGTTCATCCAGCTGTAATAAGGCTCATACCTGCCATATCCACGGTATTGCCAGAACTGGTCCATCCGTCCGGCAAATTGTTCCAGACCGGCGCTGAACTCTTCTTCCGTAGCCTTTGTAACAGGCAGTTTCCGCTTCTGTGCATCCAGCTGCTCTTTCTTGTAGAGGGTGACGGCGAAATGGGTACCGGTGTCTTTCTTGATAGCTGTCAGCGCTTCCTGCATGGATTTATAACCATCATCTACACCATCAGCACAGAACATCACCAGGGAATCCTTATTCTTGAAGTATTGGAACGTGGTGCAGAAATAGATGTTATCCGATGACAGGTGAACTGTATACATCCTGCCCCTGTTAAATACTCTTTTTACTTCGAGACGTTCGGTACCGCCTCCCCTGCTTGCCGTCCCGGCTAACTTTCCCTGCCGGGATGGAGTACCCGTACCTTCCAGGACCAGTTCGTCGTCATCGATCTTCAGATGGCAGACAGGGGTACTTCCGGTAGTGAATGTGTACCAGTCCCCTTTCTGTGCCCAAAGGGGAGAGACCAGCATACACAATACAAAAAGATAGCAGAGGCGGAGTGACAAGGATCTCATAACATTAATTATAGGTTATTCACTTTGTTCCATTAGACTGAATAATATCTTCTTTTCACCTTCATCCAGGTTAATACCGGTTGTGGAATCGGCGGGTATGAAATGTCTTTTGAAGGCTTTTATAGCAGCTGTAGTATCCCTGGTATCATATCCGACGATACGTAACGCCTGTTTGCTATTGAAATCGCCTGGCAGGATGATCTTCGACGTATCTCCGTACCATAATCCGAAACCTTTCTCCGCAAGTTGTTGCCAGGGGAAATAAGCGCTGGGATCTACCTTACGGCTTGGAGCAATATCTCCATGACCGATAAAATTGGCTGCCGGAATATTAAACCGGTGTTTCAGGGAATCCAGTAATACCAGCAGGCTGTTGATCTGTTGCGGCTGAAAAGGCAGAAAGCCGTTATTATCCAGCTCAATACCTATCGAACAGGAGTTCATATCCGTCACGTTCCCCCATTTGGACAATCCGGCATGCCATGCCCGCAGATAGTCATTCAGCATATGATTGATCGTTCCGTCACTACAAACTACATAATGCGCGCTCACCTGTGTACGGGGTAGTGTGAAAGTATTAAAGGTGGTATCACAGGAACCCTGTGCAGTATGATGGATAATCACATAGTTGGGCTTCCGCATATTGAAATTGGTCGTGCCGATCCAGTTCACTGCTGTGGGAGCACCGGCGGAGGGTACAGGAGCCGGTTGTACTCTTAGTACACTGGCATATTGTTTTGCCTGTTGACGGTACACTTTATTGGTCGTTGCATACGGTTTAGGAGCACAACTATATATGGTTGCGGTCATTACCCATAGTATTAAACGTGGATATTGTTTCATTGCGTTCATCTTTGGTAGCTTAATTTAATGATTATCCGTTAATTAACAACGAAGCCCGGCTCGTTTCAGCGGCCGGGCTTGTTGCTTGTATCTGCAGATGGCTGTCTGGCGACTGGCCATACTGATATTATTATTTCAGTTCCTGTGACAGGGAATAAGGTACGTTCTTGTCAGAGATACCTCTTGTCTTGTTAGGTACTGCGTCCATGTCGAAGTTAATGGTAGCGCCCTTCATGATCGCATTGTGATCCAGCCAGTTGTTTGCATATGGCTGACCGTTGAAAGTAACACCTTTGATATAACGGTTTGCTTCGCTGTTCTTAGGAGCGGTTACGATCAGTTGTTTGCCATTTTCCAGGGTAACGGTGGTCTTTTTGAATAAAGGCGCACCTACTACATACTGCTGTGTACCCGGACATACAGGATAGAAGCCCATAGCCGTGAACACATACCAGGCTGAAGTCTGACCGTTATCCTCATCGCCGCAATAACCATCCGGAGTAGCGGAATAGAGGCGGTTCATCACTTCCCTTAACCAGTACTGTGCTTTCCATGGCTGACCTGCATAGTTGTACAGGTAGATCATGTGCTGGATAGGCTGGTTACCATGTGCATACTGACCCATGTTCATGATCTGCATTTCGCGGATCTCATGGATGGTACCACCATAGTAGCTATCGTCGTATACAGGAGGCATAGAGAATACTGAATCCAGCATATCCACAAATGTTTGTTTACCACCCATCAGGTCGATCAGGCCCTGAACGTCGTGGAATACAGACCAGGTATAATGCCAGCTGTTTCCTTCGGTGAACGCGTCACCCCATTTGAAAGGATTGAACGGTGTCTGGAACTTGCCATCTTTGTTTTTACCACGCATCAGTTTTGTTTCAGGATCGAATACGTTACGGTAGTTACGGGCCTGTTTTGCAAATCTGTCAATTTCAGACTGAGGGCGGTTCAGCGCTTTAGCCAGTTTGTAGATGGTGAAGTCGTCATATGAATATTCGAGTGTACGGGCAGTGTTCTCATTGATGTTCACATCGTAAGGCACATAACCCAGCTCATTGTAGTATTTCACACCAGCACGGCCAACGGAAGTCAGCGGACCAGCATTATCTGCATTTTTCAACAGCGCTTCATAAGCTTTGTTCACGTCGAAACCGGTCACACCTTTTAAGTAAGCATCTGCGATCAGGGAAGCAGAGTTGGAACCGATCATACAATCACGGTGACCAGGGCTTGCCCACTCAGGCAACCATCCGCTTTCGTTATACGCGTTCACCATTCCTTCCATGATGTGTGCATTCATAGATGGGTACATCATATTGAAGAATGGGAAGGTAGCGCGGAAGGTGTCCCAGAAACCGTTGTCTGTGAACATATAACCTGGCAATACTTTACCATTGTATGGGCTGTAGTGTACTACTGCTCCTTTAGCGTCATATTCATAGAATTTACGCGGGAACAGCATGGTACGGTACAGGCAGGAATAGAAGGTATGGATCTGTTCAGAGGTACCACCTTCTACTTTAATACGGCCCAGCTCCTTATTCCAGGCTGCTTTTGCCTTTTCTTTCACTACGTCGAAGTTGCTGCTGCCGATCTCTTTCTGGAGGTTCAGTTCAGCCTGTTCCGGGCTGATGAAGGAAGATGCTACTTTTACGTTCACCTTCTCTCCTTTTGCAGTAGCAAAACCGATTACAGCGCCTACGTGTTTGTCCTGCGCTTCCGCTTCGCCGGCTTCCAGTTCGCCGTTCTTGAAGGTAGCCACATAGGTAAATGGCTTATCGAAAGTCAGTACAAAATAGTTCTTGAAGTTAGATGGTACGCCACCACTATTCTTGGTGGTATAACCAACGATCTTGCGTTCTGCCTGTAATACCTTGATGTAAGAGCCTTTGTCCAGGGCGTCAATTACCACGAAAGCACTGTCTGTTTTCGGATAAGTGAAACGGATAGCTGCTGCTCTTTCGGTAGGCGTGATCTCAGTGGTCACATTATGATCAGCCAGGTATACGCTATAATAATATGGTTTTGAAACTTCGGCTTTGTGAGAGAACCAGCTGGCCCTGTCATCTTCCTTGAACTTCACCTTTCCGGTTACCGGCATGATGGCAAACTGGCCATAGTCATTAATCCATGGGCTAGGCTGGTGGGTTTGTTTAAAACCGCGCAGTTTATCAGAATTATAGGTATAAGCCCAACCATCTCCCATTTTACCGGTCTGCGGCATCCAGAAGTTCATACCCCATGGAGTGGCGATAGCGGGATAAGTATTCCCTGTGGACAGGGAGCCTTTAGAATCGGTACCCATCAGAGGGTTCACCCATTCTACAGGGTCAGTTATGCTGCCGTTGATAGTTTGTGCCTTTACCCAGCAGGAAGCCAGCATAAGGGCGGATAAAATAATTCTTTTCATGTTGAGACGGAATGGAATTTTAGCTTTTTATAAGTCTGTAAAAATAGCGTTTCAACCGAAAAGTACATGTTTATTTTATAAATGGCGATAGCGTGACTGACACGACGGCTAAAATGTTTTAGCTTCGCACTACAGAACTGCCATCTTTATTTTAAAACTAATATGTTTAACTACCAGGAATAAACCTGACCCCGCTTTTGTAGTCAAACGATTGATTTTGTCGTTTGACAGACGAAAAAAGGCCATGTGATGTTTTTATATACGACAAGATGCCAATCTGCCGTTTCTATATTAGCCGAAGCAAATCAACGTGATGTTCGCGTATCCCGAATGACTTAAATGAACAATGGACATATGAATAAACATTTTACACTAACCATGAAAATGGCCATGGTAGGTGTTCTCTGTAGTGCTCTCTTTAGTGCCTGCCGCAAGGACAGTAACAAAGTAGACAACACTACGCCAACTTCCTCCACCGTTACGACAGACGAAGACTCCCTTAAGTATCTCATGTACCGCATCATGCAGGTAACGTACGTGGATGGGGGCCGTAACAAGCAGAGCGATCTGCCAACTTATTTATGGTATAACCAGGTTCCCCAATTAGACCCTTCCAGTAGCAACTATGCTTCCGCCGAAGACTTGCTGAATACAATGAAGACGTATTCAAAGAACGCGAGTGGCACCGTACTGGACCGATATAGCTTCCTGGACCGTACCGGATCATTATCGACTTCCCTGCAGAACGGGATGTCCGAGACATTCAATAAAATCAGCGCTACAGGCAACTACGGGATGGAAGTCAGTTATGCATCCGACAATACCAGGTCTTACCTGTATATTGTTTATGCAGACAAAAATTCTCCTGCCGGAAAGAAAGGCCTGAACCGTGGCGATGAGATCATTGCTGTGAACGGCGATACGAACATTTCATATGACGGAGCCAATGGCCCCAATGTGAGCAAGGTCACCAATGCCATCTATTACTCTGACGCTGTAACTCTCAGGGTTAAAAAGGCCGTAACGGGCACTGAAGCTAATTACAGTCTCGCGTCAGGTGCCTTCACGATCAACCCGGTATTGTTTGACACTATCTATACTGTAAACAATCAGAAGGTGGGCTACTTTGTGTTCTATACTTTCACGAACACCTTCAACACCCAGGGAGCTACTACTTTGACTAAAACTGCGCTCGACGCCCTTTTCTCCAGGTTCAAAGCTGCCGGTATCAGCAACCTGATAGTTGACCTGCGTTATAACCAGGGTGGCTCCGTAGCTACTGCTGAATACCTGGATAGCGCGATAGCTCCGGCTTCTGCGGCGGGTAAGACGATGTATTATTATCAGTACAATGATAAACTGACGGCTGATCTGGGCGGTACAGGACTGGAACCTTTTGTGAAATTCCCAACTACTACCGGAGGCCTGAACCTGAACAATGTATTCTTCGTTACAGGCTCCCACACGGCCTCTGCCAGTGAACTTACGTTGAATAACCTCTTGCCTCATATGAGCGTAAAACTGGTCGGCGATACGACTTATGGCAAACCGGTCGGTTTCATTACGTTTAACATTTCAAAGTATGACGAGACGCATACCAAGAAATACCTGGCAGATCTGTATGCTATCAACTTTGCAACGGAGAACGCCAACCATGTGGGCGGTTATTATACAGGTATAGCGCCTGACCAGCTGGCGGACGATTTCATTAATGTACCCTGGGGATACAGGACTGAGGATGAGAACCTGGACAGGATCTTTAATTTCATCACCACCGGTAGTTTTGCCAGGACCAGCGCCAATGCACGTATACTGACGGCTAGCACCGCCAATCAGCGGGCAGCCATCCAGTCGTCTATTGCCTCTCCGCGGTTCAACGGGATGGTTGATTATCGTATAGGCAAACGCATTCAATAATTTTATATTAACGGTGCTGGTCGTAATAATTGGCGACCAGCTCGTACCCTAACAATACTCTTTCCGCCGACGTAAGCGGAGTGGTAGCGGGCATACCTGCGGCCTCTTCCAATTGCGCCGGCGTTCTTATTCCCACTACAGCAGCTCTTACCACCGGCTCACCCAGTACATAACATATGGCGGTCTGCGCTGGCGTGCGTTTATTTTCAGAGAACCGGGCCACTACTTTCGCCATTTTACTAACATCTTCTGTCGTATAGTTCAGGTAAGGTTCTGCGGGTTTTCCTGCCAGTATGCCTTTCGCTACACTTCCTCTGGCCAGTACGCCTACTCCGTACTTCTCCAGCAGCGGAAACACTTCCTCTTCCGGTCTTCTGTCCAGCAGGCTATATTGCATCATGACACTACTGATACTGGACCTATGCACATACTCCCTGATCACATTGGGCCTGATGGAAGAAATGCCGTAGTACCGGATCTTTCCCAGGTGCTGCAACCGTTCAAAGGTTTCAATGATATCATCAATAGGGTCTTCCATTGTACCGCCATGTAACTGGTACAGGTCAATGTAGTCTGTTCCCAGCCGGCGCAAACTGTCGTCCACAGCCTTCATGATATATTCCGGGGTCGGGTTCCAATCCCAGCCGCTGCCATCGCTCCGCCACTGGTTGCCTACCTTCGTGGCAATGATAGCGTTACTCCGGCGGTCTTGTAATGCCCTGCCCAGTTGTGTTTCATTTTCTCCATGCTGGTATAGATCGGCGGTATCAAAGAAGTTAACGCCCTTGTCCAATGCCTGTTTGATCAGGTTTTCATTTTCTGTTGCATTGTTGCCGAGGGACATACATCCGAAAGCTATCTCGCTGATGTCCAGATTAGAGTTACCCAGAATATTGTAGTTCATGCTTCTAATTTAAGCAATTCTGCTTACGAAGCAGAAGGATCTTCACGCTGTTCTGGCCAACGTACATCCTTTTCCGACGCCGTCTTAATGAAGCCCTCCTTCGGACTGTACAAGTGTTTTATCTGTGTATATCTTCTGTTGCCTGCCATGCCTTTTATCTGTACATAGCCTTCCAGCATTTCCTTTTCCTGTAGTTTTAGTACCATGTATTTTCTGCCTTCATCGCGAAATAATGGATGCCCCGGAGGATATACTTTTTTGTAAGGCATATAATTGATACTTACTATTTCATAAAAGCAGATAATCCCGCGGCCTTCAATATATGGAGCAAAGTACCGTACCTTCAAGTCTCCTACGGCCTGATCAAACTTCCTGCAGGCATAGAGCACCGCTTCATTTTCTATAAGATCGTAGAACATCGCCGTATCTGCCGCATCAACAAGATCAACAAAAACGAAAGCATCTGCCACTTTATAACGCAATCCTTTATGTGGTGGTATTTTCTCCAATTGCCGCGCTGTGTCTTCCGCTATAATCATCCTCAGATGTTTTTCCAGTAACGCTGTCCCCTCCCTATTACCAGGCCCGAATGGGAAGCCTCCTATGTTCGAAGTCAGAATGATCTCCCGATAATACCGGTCGTAATGTTCAGCCTTTCCATTTCCCGGGAACAATACGTACGCTCCCATTACTTCCCGGAAATGTTCATAACCGGTCTGGTTATTCCTTCTGTTGTAAATCGCTTCCCTGTAGTCACGCATTTGTTTCAGATCATCAGGCTGCGGTTCATCCATTTTTTCTATCTTATCATATCTGGATGATTCTATCAGGCGGTATTTAGCGTCAAACAAATAGGTCAGGTAAAGATTTCGCGGCTGATCGTTCTTCCCTATCCGCATAATAATATCCGGGCAAACCTGTGCATCGAAGGTCCCAGCATCTTCCGTATCAAAGTTATTCGTATACCGCAGCTCCTGATAAAGTTCAATATTAGTGCCATTGGCGCAGGAAAAAAGGATCTTCGAGTGCATGTTCTTATCCGGAGACAAGCGAAATGGGGCATTCTTTATTTCCGGCATTTTTTTGATGTCCGGTGATACTCCTGTAATCTTTTTTAACAGGTCCACCATTCCAAAAAAGCACCAGATCTGATAGAGATATGCAATATCCTTCAGTTCTATTTCAAATAATCCTTCCTGCAATTCATATCCCATTTTTAATGTTTCCCAGTCTTTTATCAACCCCGTATATCCTGGGTGGTTACCCAGTACGGGTGAGAAGCGTTTTTTATACTTATGCTTTCCTACAGCGCTAAAAACAGGATGTACCAGCAGAGAGGCAATTGCGTCCCCGGCATATTCCAATTGTATCCGGTATTCTTTATCCATTCTTTCGTTGCTACTGTCCTTAAGCACCTTTTTATAAATTCTCTTATAGTGCTCCAGTATATCTGTTATGATATATTTCACATATCGGTTCTCATAATTATCTTCTGCCAGTATCTTCTTCCTGACCTCAAAGTACTTTCTCGGCTGACCGGCAAATCTTTCCATCTTATCCATCAGCGGTCCCGTAGCTTTTTTGATCTTACGTATGTTTACAACTTCTTTTCCTACTGATAATTCTTTGTGGGGATTTTTTACAATTATCTTCAGGTGCCTCAAAAGGCTCCGGAAAATATTCCCAAAGATTGTCCACCATAAAATATCGGTGCCTCCCACTCCCTCTGCGCCAAAGTGATGATAGGTTTTCCTGAGGTAGTCAATTGCCAGCATCGGATATACACCTTCAATCTTCCCTATCATAGCGGCATGATCTTTCTTCGAATCGAGTTTTGACGAAAACACCGTAAACTGGAATAACATGCTATATGAAACAGTTTTCAGTTTATAATCGATGATCAGGTCAAATTCTCCCGGTTCATTATTGAACTTCAGGTCACCCGATGCAAATGCGGTATCTCCTTTGGTCCTTCTCACTTTAAACCAGTTCTTTACATTTTTTGTCCGGGAATAAAAAGAAGGCTGTACCACATCCGGATGAAAATCCATGCTCACGGTATACTTTATATTCTCAAAGAACACCGGATGACGGATTTCGTGAATATCTGCCTCTTCTACATTCCCTGATTCAGGCGACCAGATCTGGAACATACGGAGATGACCAGTAAAAAGGTATGCTGTTTCAAAGTTCTCCGGCAAATGTCTTTTTTTCGCGGTTATAAAAGTATTCTCGAAGTCCTCTCCTCCCCGGGCGTTTGCCAAGTCTATTTCAATGGTAAAGTGTCTATGATCAAGTGTTAATACATTCATGGTTACCAGAATGAAGTGAAGCCGGTTTTTCTTAACTGATGTTGTATTGCTGACAATTTCTGCTGACAAGCTGTATAAGATCTTGTTGCAGCCTGTAGTTTTTCTATGATATCTCCGCAATCCGATTCATCGCCCGATATCTTGGTTAGTATTTTCATACAGATTGCTTCATCGAGACAGCTGTTAAGCCAGTTTCCCGGCATAGGGCCGTTGGCCGCCAGCATTTCATTGTAAGCGCAGTATAACAGCACATCTTCCCTTACCCTGTAAGAAAGTGCAAAAGGAGAATCCTGCAAGATCTGATGCAGCTTTTTTAATTCCCGGATGATCAGTGTTCCTGTTTTAAGGTTATTGCTATATGCTTCAGCCCCGTTCAGCTTTCCAGCTGTCAGCGTTGCGGTCGCCTCGTAGGTGTCAGGGTATTCCCATTTTTCAGCAGGCGTTGTCAGGCCTTGTTCAATATCAACGCCCTCCATTTCTATTACCATCATCCTGTCCAACACACGCGGGCTAATGGCATTGGTCGTTTCATCCATGTTGATTGTGCCGATCACCGTCAGATTGGCCGGCAACACAATCCCCCTGCTCAGAAAATACGCCTGCATTTTAGGATTACCTTCTATACCAAGTTTCGCCCAAAATTCAGGGTCCTCCCTGCTATATACTGCAACATTCTCTTTACTGATAAAAGCATCATAGACGATCTCGCCGTCTTTACGCCTGCTGGTTTCGAGTATGCTCAGAAAATCGGAGAAATAATGTTCGATCCTTGCCAGGTTCATCTCATCCAGGCAAACAAAAAACGGAACATGCGGGTATTGGCTTGCTTTGACAATAAACCGGAGCAGATCCGTACAATGATAGCGGGACATATCTGCACGTATCATAGCATATCCCAAAAGATCGTCCGGTTCGTGCCAATCCGGTCTTACCCTCACTATTTGAATATTACCAGGATAATCTTCGCTTCGCAGTGCACTATCCGTGCAGGTTATATAAGCCAGCTTTCGCACCAGCCAGGATTTGCCTGTCCCGCTTACGCCGCTTAACAATACAAAAGGTTTGGTTTTAACAGCCATCAATAGCCGCCTGTAAGGATGATCGAACGTGATGCCATACGATGGGAATTCATCTTTGGCCCTTTTTAGCCGCTTTGAGCCACTCATTGTTTTGGGTTGGGTTACTAGTGTCATTTCTATTTTTGTTTGATTAACAGTCAGATCTATACCCTTTAAATGCGGATCACATCGCTCGAGCATGTCACGTGCAGGCCCCTGGTCAAATAATTGTCCCAGGTCGTACATCCTGGCCGACCTGGATGCATTGTCGGCCGCCCCCGATATCCAGATATCGGCAATCCCGTTGTGCCGTAAAGGTTTTGTCCATTTCCATCCAGGCGGGATCACCTCAAGCTGTAATACAATATATTTCCGGAACTCATCCCCTTCCCGGGCAGCATACATGCCGTCCGCATACTCAAATTCCTTCAGCCAGGTATGCTGGCTACGCACACCGGTACACACAACGTCAGTGGCTACTGTATACAACACCTCCTTTTCCTCCCTGTTCACAAAGAACACGACATCTCCCGCCTGTGCGTTTTTCAGTATTGCGTCGTCCCAGAAGATAGCATCCTTATTGCGGGATAACATATTGCGGTAGTCAGTGTCCCCATTCCTGACATCATATATCCTTGCACGTATCATGAACGTAATTTCTCCTAAATATCAGATCAAAAAATAACATAAACAACTAACTATCAGCAGATTATCGTTATAACATTTGTATTATCATATTGATCTTGTAAATGAAATCCAACTTCTGAAAGCACCCATTCTAATTCCGTTCAAACCCGCTTCATTACTAGTACTTCCTTTACTCGTCCATATCACTATACCGTCATTTCCATATCATTTCACCGTCATCTCTATATCGAAAGGATATACATATGAGCCTAAAGTGACGGTGAAATGACGGTATCGCGATATGGAGATATAGAAACCTGACTAAACCCAGACCGGGTTTGAACAGAAGGAAACGGGAATTCTCAGAAAAATTCGGCACCTTGCAGTGGTAACCTGAGTAGCGGAAAGGAAGGACGATTGTCATTACAACACCCATGAACTATTTCACCCGATGGAGCAAGTACAGATCGGTAAGTGCGTTTACATTATAAATACTGGGAAAAACCTTTACAAGATCGGCAAAACGCAGGACCTTCAGAAGCGTTTGGCCGGTTACCATACCCACTTGCCCGTTATGTTCAGGGTCATCAGACAATACGCTTCCGCAAATATGACCGAACTGGAAGAATGCCTCCATATCGTTTTCCAGCATAAGAGGGTCAAAGGTGAATGGTTCGAGCTCACTAAAGACGACCTGGTCATCTGCGATAACATAGCCCGCAACTACGCCCTCACTGAATTACATAAACAGGCCAGAAAGTATGCCGTGATCCGTTATAGTGACAACCCCTTGCTGCAGGTGATGGAAGCCAACGAAAAGTACCTGCAGGACTATTCCCGCGTAGCGCAGGATATAGAACTGGGTCTTAGCACAGACGAGATCTTCGAGCTGAACGAAGGACAGGTCGCCAAAGCCGTTATTGAAACAGTAAGGCGTTTGCTGAAATACCGTACCCCCAACTCCGAATTCCTCAGTAAATGGCTACGCATGGTGAACGACCTCGGCGAAGGACTGAGCGAAAACGCTATTCTCGAAAGATATAAAGGCCAGATCAGCCGGACCACTGTCCAGATGATCAAAAGGATCCTCCGCAACCAGCTTTACTAAACCGCCCCGCTCCAACTTACTGATTTTCAATTGCTAATTATTTGGTATAGGAATTGTTAAAATACTAGAAACGTTAAACCTTGCCACTTAGCAGCGATCTAACTACTAATAACAGGGGGAGGCGATTCTCTCTTTTTAAAATCTATCAACAAATGAAAAACAGGATATATTTACTGTTCTCACTCATCGTCCTGGCCGGTGTGAGCACAGTAAGCAGCGCATATGCACAGCGGGGCCGTTCCGGAGGTGGAGGACGAGGACATTTCGGAGGTGGACATATTTCAGCAGGTAGCAGGATCGTTTCATCTCCACGCGTGTCGACCAGGATAGGAGTTGGAGTAGGTGTAGGATATGGCAGCCGTTATCATTACCGAGCCCCGGTACGTTACTACCGTGGAGGTGGATACTATCACGGAGGCGGTTATTATCATGGCAGAGGATATTACTATCATCCATACCGTTACTACGGTCCTCCTATTGGTTTCCGTGTAGGATTCCTGCCTTACGGATTCCTGACATTCAATACGGGTTGGGGCCCTTACTATTACTCCGACGGTTTCTTCTATCGTCCATATGCCAACACACAGACTCAGACCGAACAGTATGAAGTAGTTGATCCTCCAATGGGTGTTGTTGTGCCTGACCTGCCGAGCGATGCAAAGAAAGTCACAATAGACGGCAACACTTATTATGAAAAGAATGGTACCTTCTACCAGGAAGTACAACAGGACAACAAGACAAAATATGTTGTAGTGGGTAAGAACGGTGAGCTGAATACCGGCACCGGCGATGACAATCAGCAAGACCAGGATTCAGCAGCTCCTACCGAAGACGTAATGGCGACATTACCTGATGGTAGCCGCAGTGTAGAAATCAACGGGCAGCAACTGTATGTTTCTCCGGATGGCATGTATTATCAGGAAGTAACCAATGCCGATAATTCACGGGGTTATAAAATAGTTGGAAAGACTGCTGCAGACAATTAAACATCATCCTAAGTAAATGAACAAGTGGAACATAGTAGCTAATGCTATCATGTTCCACTTGTTTTTTTTATGCATGTAAACAAACTACTCATATATTAAGTTCACGTTAACCCATGCAGATTTGAATTTGTCCATTCTTTTATAAAATTTATTTTATTAGTTTTAACAGACCGTTAAGACTAGCTCTGGATTGTGAAGCTGAATATCTCAAAATAACCATAACAACCATATTTGTTCTATGAGTCCTATAACCCGAAGTAATGTCAACACCCGTAAGGGAATGCCACAAACACTATACGCCGTTTCTGTTAAATGTCCGTCAGAAAAAAACATTTGATTTTATCCGTAACATTGAACAGTGATTACAACAACACTAACGTGTTGCTCATGTGATAAATTCGGGCCGTTTAGCCTATATAATTCTGCGCTATGAAAAAATCCTATTACGAGAAACAGGATGGGTATGCCTTGTCTATGACGTCCCTCAGGGCATAACCGGGAACTACAGCCAGAAAATTTAAAATTAATACCTGCGGTATAGCACTAAACGATGATTCGTAAATCATGGTCAGGACCAGTCATGCCTGTTACCTACTAAACGTCCAAAATGGAAACATCTACTATTATCGGGATCACCCCGATGGAGCACCCTGACGTGCCACTGGCCCTCGCATTAGCCAAAGAGAACGCGTTCCCTGTACTACATCTCGGACGCAACAGAGACACTGCCATTAAAGCCCTTGAAGACCTTTCACTACATGGTTATCCTTTTGGCGTCTGTTACGCGGAGAAAGAAATGACTGACATCCCATTACCTGCTTTGGTAACGCTGATCATAGCGCCCTATCACATTAAGATAAGTGCACGTAACCATACACGTATCCTATACCAGGTACACACGTTATTTGAAGCGCAACAAGCGGTGCAGGACAAAGCCGATGGTATTATTATTAAAGGAAATGAAGGTGCAGGCAAAGTGAGCGACGAATCATCCTTCATTCTTTTTCAACAGATCGTAAAGGCGCTTCCTGATGTTAGGATATGGGTGCAGGGCGGTGCTGGTATCCATACGACTGCAGCACTCATAGCCACCGGCGCATGCGGTGTGGTACTGGACAGTCAGCTGATACTATTCCCCGAATGCAAAGCTCCTGCAGCTATTAAGAACGTATGCGAAAAACTGAATGGCAATGAGGCGCGCGTGATAGATGGGTATCGTATACTGGTACGACCTAATTCTCCCGCCTTACCTGACAATGCCACACGTGAAGATCTAAAACCATTTCTGGGGATTATTGATCTGGAGAAAGGTCTGCTTCCAATAGGACAGGACGTCGCCATTTCTATTGACCTTGTGAAACGCTATAAAAAACTGGGCAGGATGATCAATGGCATTCATGAAGCCATCCGCGGTCACCTGTTACAGGCAAAGACAGTGAATGTGATCAGTCCTGGCAACGCCCTGGCAAAAGAACTCAATATCACTTATCCTATTGCACAGGGGCCTATGACGCGCGTAAGCGATGTACCTGCATTTGCGGCAGCTGTCGCCGATGCAGGCGCACTACCGTTTGTAGCGCTTTCCCTATTGAAAGGAACCGCTGCACAGGACCTTGTGAAACAAACAAAGGCACTCGCCAAAGATAATACATGGGGTGTCGGCATCCTGGGTTTTGCGCCACAGGAGCTGCGCGACGAGCAGATTGAGATCATTAAAGAGGCCAGGCCTCCGCTGGTATTAATAGCGGGCGGCCGTCCTTCTCAGGCAAAGGCGCTGGAAGAGATGGGCATTAGATCTTTCCTGCATGTGCCTTCCGCGTCTTTACTGGATATGTTCATAAAAGAAGGCGCCAGAAGATTTGTGTTTGAAGGCCGGGAATGTGGTGGTCATGTAGGACCGCTATCCAGCCTTGTATTGTGGGAAAAACAAATAGAGCGCTTGCTGCAGGAAGAACAGGCTTCACAGTTGAACGTCTTCTTTGCCGGTGGTATACACGACGCATTGTCAACAGCCTTTATTGCTGTAATGGCGGCATCACTGGCTACCAAAGGCGCAAAGATAGGTGTGCTGATGGGCACTGCTTATATCTATACACGGGAAGCAGTAGAAACAGGCGCTATCCTGCAGCAATTCCAGGACCAGGCCATCACACATACTGGCACCGTATTGCTGAAAACAGCCCCTGGCCATGAAACCCGCTGTCTGCAATCGCCCTTTACTGATTTCTTTCGTGAAGAAAAAAACAAACTCCAAGCAGCCCAGCTGGATAAAAAAGAGATCTGGAGTACGCTGGAAGCCTTGAATGTTGGCAGGTTACGCATAGCAGCCAAAGGAGTAGACAGGAAAGAGAACGGGCTGGTACAGATCGATACGCCACAGCAGCTGCAGGAAGGAATGTATATGATGGGCCAGGTGGCAGCACTGAGGCATGACGTGGTAAGTATGGCTGATCTGCACAAAGAAGTTGCTGAAAATAATTTTAACTATATAAAGAATGCAGCCTTGCCTGCTCCTGTTACACATCCTGAAAAGGCGCTGGACATTGCCATCATCGGTATGGCCTGCATCTATCCGGGTGCACGTAATATAGAAGAGTTCTGGAGTAATATACTGGCAGGAAAAGATTGTGTGACGGAAGTACCGGATGAACGCTGGAATAAAGAGCTGTACTATGACGGCAACTCTCCTGATGGGAATAAGTCGCCATCCAAATGGGGAGGTTTTATTCCGAAGATAGATTTCGATCCTGTAGCATTCGGCATACCGCCGCAATCGCTCGCCGCTATTGATCCGACGCAATTACTGGCCCTACTCGTAGCCAAACAGGCTTTGGACAATGCCGGTTATGGCGATGGTAGCCACAATACTGAAGACATCTCTGTGATCATTGGCGCAGAAGGCGGTAATGATCTCGCTAATAATTACGGCTTCCGCTCACTCTATCGTCAGTATCTGGGCGAAATGCCGGAAGAACTAAATGAAGTATTGCCTAAACTCACAGAAGATTCCTTCCCCGGTGTGTTGGCAAATGTAATCTCAGGGCGTATTACCAACCGTCTGAACCTGGGTGGCCGGAATTATACAGTAGATGCAGCCTGTGCTTCATCACTGGCTGCAGTGGACCTGGCCTGCCAGGAACTGATACTAGGCAAATCTGATATGGTGCTGGCCGGCGCTGCTGACCTCCATAACGGTATTAATGATTATCTCATGTTTGCCAGCACACATGCATTGTCCCGTAAAGGACGTTGCATGACCTTCGACTCCGCAGCCGATGGCATTGCATTAGGCGAAGGTGTAGCTATGCTGGTACTGAAAAGATATGCTGATGCAAAGCAGGACGGAGACCATGTTTATGCGGTGATTAAAGGGGTAGGCGGCTCCAGTGACGGTAAGAGCCTGGGGCTGACCGCACCCCGCAAAGCAGGACAGATCAAAGCCCTGGAAAGAGCGTATGAACAAAGCGGCGTATCTCCAGCTGCAGTAGGCCTTGTGGAAGCACATGGCACCGGTACTGTGGTAGGCGATAAAACGGAACTGAGCGCACTGTCTGATATGCTGATACAGTCGGGCGCTATTGCCGGACAAACACACCTGGGCTCCGTAAAAACACAGATCGGGCATACGAAATGTGCGGCAGGTCTAGCTGGACTGATCAAAGCAACCCTTTCAGTATATTATGGAGTAAAGCCACCAACCCTGCATATTAAAGCGCCTAACGCTTTCTATAATGAATCGACCAGTCCTTTCCTGTTCAACACACAAGCTGGTATATGGCTGGATGAGCAAAGACTGGCGGGTATCAGCGCCTTTGGTTTCGGCGGTACCAACTTTCACACGGTGATTGAAAATGATCGTGCTGGTAAAGAAAAAGCAGTGGCGCTCAGCTCCTGGCCCGCCGAGTTGTTTGTATTCCGTGGAGAAACTGATGCAGAGATAAAACGGCTCTTACAGGCAGTACGCAACATCCTTGAATATAATGACCAGCTGCCATTAAGGAATATTGCATATAGCCTTTATCATTATAACAATGCACCGGTACGCTTGTCAATAGTGGCGTTCAACCATGAAGACCTTGTATTGAAAACAGACCTTGCACTGTCCGGAGCTACATCAAAAGAGATCCATGTAACTAATGCGGTACACGGTAAAGTAGCCTTTATGTTCCCCGGTCAGGGCAGTCAGCGTATCAACATGGCAAGAGAGCTGTTCGTAGCCTTTCCGCAGATGCGTAAACAATTGAAGGCACATCCGCAGTATGAAAAAATACTGTTCCCTTCTGCCGCTTTCAGCGAAAATATGCTGCAACAGCAAAAGGAAAAGATCAAAGACACCCGTATTACACAGCCGCTGCTGGGCATTGTAGACCTTGCGATAGCATCTTTCCTGAAAGACCTCGGCATCCTGCCTGATATGGTGGCAGGGCATAGTTACGGAGAACTACCCGCCCTTTGTTTTGCAGGTGTATTCGAAGAAGAGCAGCTTGTACCACTCAGTGAGAAAAGAGCTAAAGCGATCATTGATGCTGTGGAAGGAGATAAAGGCGTGATGGTGGCAGTGAATATTACAGCGGAAGCTCTGGCCCCTTTCACAGGAAAGGGAAGCGGCGTCTATGCGGTGAACCATAACTCTCCGCAGCAATGGGTACTGGCCGGTGCCACAAAAGACATGGAACAACTCATGCTGCAGCTGAAGGAACAAAAGATCTCTTTCAAACAAATGGAAGTGGCCTGCGCATTCCATAGTCCGCTGATCGCAAAGTCGGCCGCCCTGTATAAAAAGGCGATCGGTAATACGTCATTCGCTAAACCTGCCATACCTGTATGGTCGAATACTACCGCTGCGTTGTATCCTGATACTGCAGCGGGTATTAAGGATAGAATGTCCGAACACCTGGTAAGTCCTGTGCTGTTTTCTGAAGAGGTAGAAAAGATGTATGCAAACGGCGCGCGGATATTTATTGAGGTGGGTCCGGGGAAAGTATTGACAAGCCTGACGCGTTCCATTATCGGCAAAGAGGGACTGGTCATGCACTCCGAAGACAGTGAACCGAATGCTATCACACACCTGCTTAACACCATCGCAAAATATATTGCCAGCGGCAGGGATGTACAACTGGATAAACTGTTCGAGGGCCGCACAACATCCACCATTCAACTTGATACTCCTGAACAATATAAAAAGAGCGCTACCATCTGGCATGTGAACGGCCAGCTGGCGGTGCCTGCCACAGGTAAGTTACCTGCACATGGCGCGTTACCGGTACTAACGCCTGTAAAACTGAAAACAACAGTAGTATCACAACCTGCTACCCACGTAAACGGGAATGCAGAGCATATGGTACAAGAATACCTGAACAGTGTCAAATACCTGGTACAAGCGCAGCGCGATGTTATACTAGGCTACCTGGGACAGAACCCGACTCATATTACAAGCCTGGAAATACCCGATGCACCTGCCGCAAAAACTGCTGCCATTAAACATGAACAGGAACCTGCACAACTAAAGATATCTATCAATACACAACCGGCGAAAGGGAAACGGGATGTAAAGAAGATCCTGATCGAAGTGGTCAGCGCCAAGACGGGTTACCCGCATGAGATGTTAGGGATGGAGTTGGATATGGAAGCAGACCTGAGCATTGATTCCATCAAACGGATGGAGATCATTGGTGAGTTGAGAACACAGATGGGAGGATTTAATGCAGGTGGGAAGAATGATGAAGGTGCAGTAGAACAACTGGCTGGTATCAAGACCCTGAATGGGTTACTTGAATGGATCGCCAACAATGTGGATGATGCTGAACCGGAAGCCGGCGGCATCTCCTTACAACATGCCATTGAAAAACCGACCAATATCACCGCCAGTCAAAACTGGACGGAAAATGACATCAGGAGTACCATACTGCTGACTGTCAGTGAAAAAACAGGCTATCCACAGGAGATGCTGGGTATGGACCTCGATCTGGAAGCGGATCTGAGCATTGATTCCATCAAAAGGATGGAAATATTGGGTGAACTGCGGATCAAGATAGGAGGATTAGCGCAATCGGAGGAGAAAACGGAAGCGCTGGCCGGAATCAAAACGTTGAATGGCCTGGTCAACTGGATTACCGGTAATCTTCCAGCAACCGTACCTGCTTCTCCATCTTCCGAGGCTCCTGCGCCTGTTTCTACAGCTGCAACAGCTTCCTTATCCAGGATACGGTTCAATTTGGTGCCCAGCAGCTTCAATGAAAAAGAGACGGTAAGCCTCACGGGTAAAACCTTCGCGGTTACTGATGATGGCAGTCATCTGCCGCTGGCCATTAAAAAACTGCTGGAACTTCAGGGAGCGGATGTGGACATCATCACGGAAAAGGATATACTGGAACATTATCATGGACTGATCATTCTGGACATGTTATCTGCCCCTGACCGGCCGGATATTCTCAGCACTTTCGCCACTATCAAAAAACTACATCCTGATAATGTGAAATGGATATATGCCCTTTCAGGATCAACAGGCAGCGATCCGCATCAACTGCGGGAACTGCAGGGCTATCCTGGCTTCCTGAAAAGCCTGGACAAAGAGTGGGAACATGCTAAATGCAGAAGCATCAGTCTAAGCGGTCATGTATCGCCGGAAAAGATACCGGCCATCCTGCTCGGTGAGTTATTACATCCGGATACGCCAGCTGAAGTCATTTATCACGATGGTGTTCGCCACATCTTTGACCTGGTCCCTACACAACTGCCCACAGGACAGACGGCAGGCATCAGTCTGAATAAAGATGCCGTTGTGCTGGTACTTGGCGGTGCACAAGGCATCACAGCGGAACTGATGGTACGGCTCTCGAAAGAGTATCCCTGTAACTATGTACTGGTAGGAAGATCTCCTGATCCACGGGAACAAGGCGATACTGACTATGCTGCTTTTAAGACCAAAGACGACATCCGCAAGCGACTGATTGAGGAAGGGCAACTTACCTCACCGGCAGCTATTGAAAAACATGCAGCAGATATCCACAAAGCGAACCAGATCCTTCAAACTATCCGCTCGCTGGAGAACAACGGATCAACTGTTACTTATCGCGCACTGGACCTTAGAAATGAAAGCGAACTGGAAGCGCTCATCAACCAACTTTATGAACAATACGGGAAGATAGACGGCGTGGTACATGGCGCCGGTTTACTGGAGGATAAGCTGTTCCAACAGAAAACATCTGATTCATTCGAGCGGGTATTTTCCACCAAGGTTACGCCCCTCAGAATACTGGCTGAAAAGCTGCGGGCAGATACACAGTTTGTCGTACTCTTCTCGAGCGTGGCTTCTGTGTATGGCAACCGCGGACAAACTGACTATGCCGCCGCCAATAGTGTACTGGACCGTTATGCCTGGGAACTGAAACATGTGATCAAAGGGAAAGTAACGACCATTAACTGGGGCCCCTGGAAAGGCACCGGTATGGTATCGCCCACGCTGGAGAAGGAATACGAGCGCCGGGGAATAGCGCTGATACCATTACAGGCAGGCATGGAAACCTTCGTGAACGAGCTGAAATACGGTAATGAAAGCCAGGTGCTGATCATGGCGGAATAATCATCAATTAAAGTCATGACAATGAAAAAACAGGCGGATGCTGCTATTATAGGTATGTCCGGAATATTCCCGGGAGCTGGCGACATACACTCGTTCTGGCAGAACATTATCAATAAAAGAGATGCTATACAAACTGTTCCCGGCAACAGGCTGGACGACAGTTTCTTTGATACCCGGACAAATGCGGTAGACCGTTTTTACTGCAGGAAAGGAGGATTTATAGACGATTATGCCTGGTTCGATCCTATCCAGTTTGGCATTCTGCCGTTAGCCGTGGAAGGTACGGAACCGGAACAACTCCTAACCCTTTCACTGGCGCAACAGGCGTTACAGGATGCCGGCGTATCAGACAGTACGCCGCTGGACAGGACGGGCATTATCATCGGGAAAGGTAACTATACGGGTCCCGGTGCTACGAGGGCCATAGAGATCGTACGCACAGGAGAACAGATCGTGCAGGTCTTACAATCAGTTTTGCCAGGATTATCAGCGGAAGAACTGGATAAAGTGAAGAAAGAGTTCCAGGCAAAGAAAGGCCGTTTTGGCCCCGATACAGCTATGGGGCTGATCCCTAACCTTGTCGCTTCACTGGTGGCCAACAGGCTAAACCTGGGCGGCGCAGCCTACACCATAGACGCCGCATGCGCCAGTTCCCTTATAGCAATAGATCATGCTATCCAGGAATTAAGTATGGGAAGGGCCGACATGATCATTGCAGGAGGTGTACATGTTTCACAGAACGCTCCCTTCTGGAGCATCTTTACTCAACTGGGAGCGCTTTCCCGGCGTCAGCAGATCCGTCCCTTCGATCAACACGCGGACGGCCTGCTGATAGGAGAAGGCTGTGGCTTTGTAGTGCTGAAAAAACTGGAAGACGCAATCAGGGATAAAGACAGGATCTATGCTGTTATCAAAGGCACCGGTATTTCCAGCGATGGCGCCGGTACCAGTGTGATGAGCCCTTCTGTAAAAGGACAGGCTAAAGCCATCAGACAGGCCTGGGATGCGGCAGGTATTGATGTGCAGCAGGTAGGTTACATTGAAGCACATGGCACAGGAACGCCATTAGGTGATAAAACAGAATTGGAAACATTGGCTGCCATTTTCGGTCAGCCAGGTAAATTGCCCCAAGCAGGTATCGGTTCGGTAAAGTCCATGATAGGACATACCATGCCCGCCGCCGGTATTGCGGGTCTCATTAAAACAGCCCTGGCACTGTATCATAGCAAGCTGCCACCCACACTTCATTGCGATACCCCGCTGGATATCATACAGCAGACGCGTTTTGAACCTGTCAGGGACCCCCTGGACTGGCACCTCACTGACCTGCCTAAACGTGCAGGCATCAACGCCTTTGGCTTCGGAGGCATTAATGCACATGTGGTAGTGGAAGGATATAGTGAAAATGATCTATTTCGCGGGAAATTATTCAATGGTATTAAACCTGCAAAACCTGCCGTGCTCTTACTGGCAAGGGAGAGCCAACAGGCCTTAATACAGGCCCTGGAGCAGCAGCAGCGCACACCCGGACAGGGAAATTATCGCATTGCGCTGTTTGACCCTACACCTGAACGTATCCGTAAAGCAGTCAAAATAGTAGAGCGGAATACGCCGTGGAGAAACAAGCAGGATATCTGGTACACGAATGAACCCCTGATCAGTAAAGGTGGTAAGGTCGCTTTCCTGTTCCCTGGCCTGGATGGTTTGGCAGGCGGAGAGATTGATTCAGTAGCCCGTCACTTCGGATTATCATTATCCGCACAGTCTACCGTCAGTAAAGAAGGCGTCTGGGATTCCGCCATACAATTGCTGGAGAAAAGCCATGTGCTTGACACGGCGCTTAAAGTACTGGGCGTGTATCCGGACATGAATGCGGGGCATAGTCTTGGAGAATGGCTGGCTGGCCGCTCGTCCGGTCTTGCAGCAGAAAGCTCTGTGCTGATGTTATTACAGGAATTGAACCCGGCGGCGTTTGAACAAAAGAATACGCGGTTCCTGGTAGTTGGTTGTGAATATGAGCGGCTGGTTCCTATGCTGCAGGGCATAACTGATATTCATCTGTCAATGGATAATTGTCCACAGCAGGTTATCCTTTGCGGCACTAATGAAGCCGTGGATAAATTGATCCCGGGTCTGAGAACAGCGCAGATCTTTCACCAGGTACTGCCTTTCCAATCCGGCTTCCACTCTCCTTTTATAGCGAATAAACTGGACCTGTTGCTGGACGGTATCAACAAGGTGCAGTTCCAGGATACGAAGATCCCATTATGGTCGGCCACTACACTTGAGACTTATCCACGCGAGTTTGAAGCTATCCGTCAGCTGAGTATCGATCATCTTATCAAACCGGTGCGTTTCCGGCAACTGATCAATAAGCTTTATGCAGAAGGTGTAAGGGTGTTCATACAGGCGGGATCAGGCGGACTGACAGGTTTTGTGGATGACACATTAAAAGCTCAATCCTACAGTGCTGTATCTGCAAATATTCCTACCAGGACGGGACTGGAGCAGCTGCAAAGAGTATTGGCTGCGTTGTTCGTAGAAGGTAAACAGATTAACCTGCCATTCCTGGGTATTACGCCGGGTAAAGAAGTCACTAAAGGAGCACCGGTAAAACTGCAACTGGGTTCTCCTATCGTAAGAGATCTTGCAGCGCTCAAATCATTACGACCTGCAATGGCCAAAGTGCCTGTACCGGCAGAAGAAACTCCCGTGATGCGCGCTTTCCTGGACAATTGTGATGAGATCACCGCTATCCAGGAAGAGATCATTGCATTGTTTAATCATACAATTACGACACCGGTCAAACGGTCGCCCGTATCAAAAGATCTGGACATCTCGCTGGAGAACACGCCTTATCTTATAGACCATGCGCTGTTACGTCAGAAACCCGGATGGCACTGTGCGGATGATATGGACCCTGTCATCCCGATGACCATGATCTTCGAACTGTTTGCCGATATCGCTGTCGCAAACGCACCGGGAACCAAAGTAAAAAGCATCTCACAGATACAGGTGTTCCAGTGGATGAATGTGGCTAATCCTTTCAGAGCAACCGTAAAAGGACAATGGCAGGACCCCTTTACGATTTCTATGAGTATCGACAAGTATGCCAATGCAATGGTCACTTTGTCGGAACACGACTCAATCGCTCCCACCCGTTTATTGCAGCATGGGAAGCCTTTAAGTATTACCAGATCTTCCGAAGAAATATATGAACAACACATGTTCCACGGCCCTGCTTACCAGGGCATCCGGAAGATAGTGGCCGTAGGTGATAAAGGTATTACAGGCATCATAGAAAGCAGTTCAGGTAAAGGATCTTTACTCGACAACGCAGGGCAACTATTCGGGCTGTGGCTGCAACTGACCTTACAGAAAGACAGGATCGCGTTTCCCGTGAAGATCCAGGAAGTAGCCTTTTATGGCGATATGGAAGACCAGAACGGCATGTTTGAATGTACCTGCGAACTGACAGATATCAATGACGATACGGCTACTGCCGACTTCATACTAAAACGGGATAATAAGGTATGGGCGATCATTACAGGCTGGCAGAACGCCAGACTGGAAATAGACGAGCCGCTGTGGAAAGTGTCTATGGCGCCGTTACATAATAGTCTTTCTGAAGAGATCGTGCCTGGTGTTTTCCTGTTCCGCAATACTTATCAGCGGGTAGTTTCCTGGGACTTCATCATGAAACGTTACTTCAACCAGGCGGAGAAAGCAGCACTGAGAGCAATGTTGCCGAATAAACGCAAGGAACGGATCATCAGTCGTGTGGCAGCCAAAGATGCAGTAAGGGCCTTGCTGAGAAAGGAAAAACAGGAAGCTTATTATCCCATAGAATTTGAGATCCAAAAGGATGATGCAGGGAAACCATTTCCTGATGGAACGATGGTAAACGGCATTCATGTATCCCTTGCGCATAAAGATAAAGAAGCCGTGGCCATAGCATGTAGTAATGGTCCGGTGGGCATAGATATAGAAGCCATCAGTGAAAAGAACGATGGTTTTAATGAACTCGTCTTCCATCCGCAAGAGTTGGCCCTTATTACATCTCCGGACAGAACAGAGTGGATCATCCGCTGCTGGGTAGCAAAAGAAGCCTATGGAAAATACCTGGGCAAAGGCTTGCAGGGCAACCCAAAGAAATACGTGATCAATTCAATAAACGGCAATACACTTACGATAGGCGATGTAACAATTCAAACAATTAAACACAATAACTATATCATAGGATGGACGCTATAACTACTCTACACAAGTTAAACAATGAAGAGATCTTTACTATTCTGAAATCATTCATTACAGAAGTAATAGGCGAAGAATTTGCAGAGGACCTGGACATCTCCCGTGAAAGCTCTTTTACAAGGGACCTTGAAATGGATAGTATTGAAATTGTTTCTTTCTCTGAAAAAGTGAAATCACATTTCGGCGAGCACATTGACTTTACCGGCTGGCTATCGGGTATGGACCTTGATCAGCTGATAAATCTCAAACTCGATGACATCATAAATTACATAGAAACATGCCAGTCATCCAAGTAAAAAACAAAAGCGTTCATATCCAGGAATTCAATAAGGGCGCGAGGGAAACCATCGTGTTGGTCCATGGTATGTTCAGCAACCTCTCTGTTTATTATTTCAACATTGCACCGGTACTGGCGCAGGATTTCCATGTGGTAATGTACGATATGAAGAGCCACGGCATGAGCGAACGTTGTGAATATGGATATGACCTGCATGCGATGACAGACGATCTGCGGGACCTTATGGATGCACTGCATTTAAAATCAGTACACCTGGCGGGTTATAGTTATGGTGGATTGGTGGCCATGAAAATGGCTATCCGTTATCCTTCGAGAGTGAAAAAGCTGGCCGTCATAGAAGCGCCTAATCCGTGCGACAATGAGACTTTGAGCATTATTGACATCTATAGTAAGGAGTTCCTTGTAGACTATATCAATAACTATACGGATACCACACGCATGCGGATAGGCAAAAGGCAACTGGACAAGAATCACCGGATGTACGAATACCTGTTCTATGAAACGAGTATTAAAGAAGATATGCACAACGAGCGGTTCTTTTTTTCCGATGATGCTATTGGTAATGTTACACACGATACACTGCTGATATATGGTAAAAGCTCTAATTGCCTGCCATCCGGCCGTAAGCTGTATCATACTGTGCCACGTTCCAAAATGGCATTGATAGAAGGAGATCACAATCTGCCCATCCAGCAACCGCTGGAAGTAGCCAGCAAACTGAAAGATTTTTATATGGGCTGGCAGGAGAAGTTCAAACAGATCAATTACAAACTATGGCAAGCTTTGCGTTTATCGTACCACCACTGATGGGGCATATCAATCCTACGCTGAGTCTGGGCGCAGCGCTGCTGGAACGCGGTCACCGGGTAGCCTGGATCAGCCTTGACCCCTCACTGGCAGCCAGACTGCCGAAGGGAGGCGAGTTACTCCCTGTGCAGTACGATCAGGATGACGTAGCTAAAAAGAACAGTGAACAATATCTTGATCAGATCACGAAGAAGAACGTGTCAGGAATAGAAAGCATCAAGTTCCTGTATGAGGAAGTGCTGGTCCCTTTAAACAGGTTTATGTTTGACGGGATCATCACTATCCTGCAGGAGTTTAAGCCGGATGTTATCATCAATGACCACCAGTTATTTGCAGGTGCTATTGCCGCCTGCCGTTTACAAATACCCTATGCCACGTCTGTGACCGCACCGGCTGCCATCAAAATGATGGAAGACCTGCCGGGCATACATGAATGGGAGATCAGACAGATCGTAGCACTGCAACAGGAACTGGGCATTCCCGGAGACACGTCTGTAGCTACCTCCGACGCCCTTACACTGGTGTATACTTCCAAACGCTTTTTCGGAGATATGTCCTTACCCGATCATTACAAGTTCGTAGGGCCGGTCATTCAAAACAGGCAGGTCACGAACAGTTTTGACTGGGAGCGGTTTCATAAGATGGATCAACATCCGCGGGTCCTGGTATCTATCGGGACTACTTTCGACCACGCTTATAAAAAGGAATTTTTCGGGAAGGTGATCGAAGCACTGGGGAATGAACCGGTATCAGTCATTGTCGTATCTGACAAGGCACTGTTTGAAGAGTGGCCGGATAATTTCCTGGTAGAGGAAAAGGTACCACAGCTGGAACTACTCCCTTACCTGGATGCAGTGGTATGCCATGGCGGCCACAATACAGTATGTGAAACCTTATCTCACGGCCTGCCATTGGTGGTTATCCCTATAGCCTATGACCAATCGCATGTTGCGGGCAGGGTGATACAAGCTGAGAGCGGGGTTAGATTGAACTACAAACGATTCAGGGCGCTTCATTTAAAATCGGCTGTATGGGATGTATTGTCTAATCCTGCTTATAGGGCAGCGGCACAACGTATCCGCCAGTCGTTCGAACAGGCAGGAGGCGCTGCTACAGCCATTGATCTGCTGGAGAAGTTGTCAGCCCCAGGCAGTGGCATGGCCTTTCACCGTAACCGTTTCTATCATTAATCAACGTCAACGTATGTCTAAATTTATGTTCGTTGTGCCGCCATTCTTTGGGCACATCAGTCCTACCCTTAGTGTAGGGGCCAGTTTGCTGGCGAAGGGCCATGAAGTAATATGGGTCGGTTTGAAAGAACTGGCTGCGGAGCACATTCCTGCCGGAGGGAAATTTATCGTTCCGCATGCAGAACTGGAAAAGCATCAACTAGCTATACAGACTATCCTGAAAATGCAGGATGACGGCCCTAACCTATCAGGCGTTGAAACGCTGAAACTGGCGCTGGAGGGCACCTATGTTCCTTTTGCCCGTATTATGCTGGCAGGCGTGTCCAGAGTAGCTGATGAATTCGGGCCGGATGTCATCATCAGCGATTGTATCACTTTTGCAGGTGCTATCTGTGCACATCTGAAAGATATTCCCTGTGTTACTACCACGCCAGTGCCTCCCGACGTTACCGGCGACGCCATGCAATCGCCCAAGATCTTTGAATGGCAGCAAAGCCTTATCAAAGACCTGCAATACGAACTAGGCGTTTATACAGATGACTATGTGATCCACTCGCGGGACATGAATATCGTTTTTACCTCACAGGAATTTGCAGGCAGCAAAACGCCATTGCCACATATGAAATTTGTAGGTCCTGTAAAGGGCCGTCCGAATAATACCCCTTTTGACTGGGAAAGACTTTCGCGTGCGATGTCGCCTAAAGTATTCGTTTCACTGGGTACGCTGCTGGTAGACATCCGCAAGGATTTCTTCCGTAAACTGATAGCAGCATTCGCGGATGAACCTATCACTATTGTGGCGGCTACTGATCCGGCCATCTTCCCGCAATGGCCGGGCAATTTCATCGTACAGGGATTTGTACCTCAAACACAACTAATGCCGCATATGAATGCCGTGATCTGTCATGGAGGCTTTAACACGGTGAATGACGCCTTCCTGAATGGTTTGCCTATGCTGATCACACCGATCGCCTATGACCATTTCCATACGGCTTCGCTTATTGAGCATGCAGGCTGCGGTATCAAACTACGGTATAAGCGCTTGCGCATACCAGACCTAAAAACGGCTATGTGGGACGTACTGGACAATCCGCAATACCGGCAGGCAGCGCAGCATATACGCGATACATTCATACGGGCAGGAGGTAATGATAAAGCAGTAGCGTTATTGGAAACGTTTGCGCAGGAAAAGAAAAGCACTTTATCTGTTTAACAAATCATTCTCTGTTATGAAACGCAAACTACTACTTCCCGAAAGGTTGATGCTGGGAGATGGCGCCACACCTTTTAACGGCGTATTTGTGATCAGAATAAACGGTACGCTGACGGCAGCGCATCTGTATAATGCATTGTCGAAAATACAGGCTAAACATCCGCTGTTGAGAGCCGGTATTATGCAGGACAAGGCAGGCACACCCTATTTCACCATTCCAGAGGTATATCATGCCATTCCGCTGACTATTAAGGACCGGACAAACGCGGAGGACTGGCAACAGGAAACCAGGGCTGCCTGGGCGTCAGTATTTGATATACCTAATGGTCCGCTGATCAGGATGGTTTGGCTTAAAGGCAGCAGACAATCGGAATTGCTGCTGGCTTTTCATCATTGCATGTGCGATGGAGGAGGCGGTTTAATGTTGGTAAGGGAGATACTGGCAGTACTGGATGATCCGGACTATGATATCGGCATTCATCCGACTTTCACTACGCTGCAGGACATTGTGCCAGCTAATGTACTCACAGGTACCCGGCAGGTATTAAAGGCGCGGCTGAAGGGAGCATTCATACAGGCGGTACTCGCATCGATAGCGACCTTTATTTCCATCCGCAATAAAAAAACGGTTAGCAGGGAAGATGACTACCTCATACACTGGAAGCTGGATGCTCAAGCCTCTGCGGCCCTGTTCCAGCATTGCACAACCCAGGCCGTGACCGTCAACACAGCATTATGCGTAGCCTTCCTCCGGTCGTTTAAACAGGTGCGCGGGGAAAAGGCAATGAACAAGATCACCTGCCCGGTGGACATCCGGAAGTTTATTCCTGAAATAAAAAAAGATGTGATCTTTTCCTTCGGCATGTCACTGGAGCTGTCTGTTAATAACATCCCCGATCTTACTTTCTGGGAGAGAGTACAGTTATTACAGGCAATCGCCACACAGAAGATGAAACAGATGAACCCTTATGATTTTATGCTGCCTTTTGAATATGCACATGGAGGCATAAAACATATGCGGAAGTTCCTCACCTATGGAAAACCGGTTTATGACCTGATGTTTTCCAATATGGGTAAACTGGACGTACCCGATAAATATCAATCCTTCGAAGTAGACACTATATTCAGTCCGACAGTAGTGGGGCCATTTGCCAATCCAACAACCATCATCACGTCCACTTATAAAGGTCAGATTGACTTTTCATTTGTCTCTAACCATGCAGTATTGAATCACGAGGATGCACTTGCCATTAAAGAACATGCAATGTCCATGTTACTGGAAGACCTGCATGTAGTCACGCCCGCACCGGCGTTATCATCAATTATTTAACCATTCTATGAACAGAAAATTAATACTGGGTGAAAGGATCATGTATGTAGATAAGGCGGCCACCGTAAACTGTATCTTTACGGCAAAGATACGTGGCGCCATCACCCTGGAAGGCCTGATACATGCCCTGGGCAAGTTACAGCAGAAGCATCCGTTGCTGGGCGTTGTGATCAGGGAAGATGAAAATGGCAGGCCTTATTTCGTATCAGATACCAAGATCCCTCCTATTCCCGTACAGATGATAGAGCGACGGGATGATGACCACTGGCAGCAGGTCTCTGCAACCGAGTGGGAATATACATTCAATGTACGTAAAGGACCGCTGGCCAGGGTTATATGGTTACGTTCAGATGATGTGTCTGAGCTACTGTTAGTACTTCCTCACTGCATCTGTGACGGAACCTCTATTCTCACCCTGATGCGTGAACTATTGCAGGTGCTGGATAAACCGGAAACAGTATTGATCCCCTACCCTTCTTTTGAGTCCATTCATGATTTCATTCCGGCATCATTATCCAGCTGGAAATTACAGCTGAAACTATGGCTGCTGTCAAAGATGGCAGTTGCTGTATTGGCGCTTAAAACACGAGGGCAGTTACCTGCCCGGGGGAAACATTATATGGTGCGCTGGAAGTTGGACCGCGTATCAACGACTGCATTGATCAATGCCTGTAAGATAGAGAACACTTCCCCGCATGCCGTTTTTTCCATAGCCTTTATGGAGGCCCACCGTCATGTAATGGGAGATGCATCCCATGGTAAGGTGATCTGCCCGGTCGACATACGCCGGTTCATCCCTGAAATAAAACAGGATCATTTGTTTGCCTTTGCTCCCATCGCGGAACTGAGTATCAGTAAAATAGACGGGGATTTCTGGGTGAACGCGCGGCAGCTTAAAACGGACCTGATCAATGCGATAGAAAGGATGGACGTACGAAAACTGCTGCTGACAAGTGAGCATTTTCATACAGTCGCTACACGCATGGTCAACTTTCTGAAAAAAAACGACGGTACGCACGATGTTACCCTTTCCAATATGGGCAAACTGGACATCCCGGAAAGATATGATACTTTCGAACTGGAAACCCTCTATAGTCCCAGTGCCGCTTTCCCCTGGCGGAATGCCAACACCCTGGTGATCAGTACGTTCAGGGGGCAGACAGATTTTTCTTTTATTTCCTGCGAAATCTTCCTGGAAGAAGCTAAAGCCAGGACTATTATGCAGAAGATGCAGGAACTACTAACGATAAACCCTGTCCATGAACCAGCCCATCAATAGTGTTCTGAAGAAATTCACACAGCGACAGGTTTTATTCTATTTCATTACCAATGTGATCATAAATGCGCTGGTGCCGTATTTCGGCTTTGACGACCTGAATACTGTTTACATGTTCAGGGGGGAACATCCTGTAGCGAGGTTCTTCCTGCCGATGTCCCTGTTACTGCCTTTGTGTATCACTATTGACATATTAAATAAAACAACTGCACTGTTGGAGAAGAAACAGCTGGTCACCGTTCTTCCACCGAAGAAGATCAAGATCCGTTTCATGCTAAAAACAGCGTTCCTGAACGCAATAATCACCCTGATCCTGACGTTAGCCGCTATGCTGGGTATACAAGCCTGCTTACCCGAGAATTACAGCTTTAACGGCATACTGCTGTCAATTCTCTCAGGAATACTGGCCGGAGGGATGGCCGTTTTCTTTACCCTTCAGCCTATCCATAAGGTAAAAAAGCTGTATCCGCACTAACAATCAGGAATATTACATAATTTAGTCATGGTAATTGCCTGATTGTTAACAGTCCAATTCCCATTACTAAAACGACCATGCATGAAACGCATCATTGCCATATTAGCATTCATTTTACCCCTTACGATACAGGCGCAAACAAAACTGGAAGATAAGCTTGCAGAAGACTTTTCTGATAAGTTAGCCAAGCGCTATGAGGTAAGAAATGATTCCCTCATCGTTTTTGTGACAGAGCAGATGTCAAGAAGCGGCGCTGCCGGACTGGATATTGATAAAACGATGACGGAACTGAAAAAAGACCCTGCTGCACTTGATGCTGCACTGAAGTTCATTTACCAGTTCAGCAATGGTAACAGGCAGCAATTTATCGCGCACCTGCGGGCTATAAACCTGCAAAGCAACAGTGTATTCCCACTGGCGACGTACACGGTAAATAAGTTCAAAGGTGAAACGAAAGAACTGCTGGAAGAAAAATCCAGTCTCTATACAACAGGCGCCATTCCGGCTACGCTGCCGCCATTGCAGATAGCTCCGGCAGTAGCACAGAACAATACTACAGAAAGCAATAGCAGCACTTCTGAAACGACAGCTGCGAACCCGGCTACCACTGCTACGGCTACCCCGGCAGAACCAGGTACTACACCTACAGCACCAGCAGTACCAACATCTCCGGTAGCTGACGAATTCAACTGGGATGTAAGGCAGATCTTCAAACTGACTGACGTAAACCAGCTATATACCATGTATGGTAAGCAAAATGTAGAAGAACGTACCGCCCAGGATTTCCAGGGCAATGACGATGGTACGGCTTTCTATGTGTTCCCTGATACTGACAACGAAATGATCGTACAGTTCAATGGAGCCGGCGGAACCAGCGTTACTTTCACCAAAGAGAATTCCAAATGGAAACCTCCATTCGGTATTAAAGTAGGTGACCCGTTAGATAAAGTTGTAAAAGTAAACGGCAGGGACTTCAGGATCAATGGTTTTGAGTGGGACAACGGCGGAGAAGTGGCAGACTGGGAAGGTGGTGCTTTTTCAGGGAAAGGTGTCAATATCGCATTCAAAGCCAATAACTCCAGTGATCCTAAGTTGTATGACCAGGTAACCGGCGATAAGAAAGTGAAAACTGACGCTTCAGCTATGAAAAAGCTGGGAGTTGTGGTAGAGAAAATTGCTTTCAAAAGCAATTGATCATACCAGCAGTTTGTTGTCAACAGCATACTTGATCAGCATGGCGGTATTTTTCACTTCCAGTTTGGCAAGTAATTTTTTCCGGTGACTGTTCACGGTATCTGCACTGATAAACAGCTTTCCTGCAATCTCAGTGTTCGTATTTCCTTCTGAAATCAGGCATAAAACTTCTTTTTCCCTTCTCGTAAGAGGAGGGAAATTTTTTTGTATACCCTCCCGTTCAATTTTCATGGCCTGCTTGATAGCCGGAGAAAGGTAGTTGTCGCCAGTGTATACGGTATGTATCGCGCAGAGCAGTTCATCCTTATCTGCAGTATTGACAATATAGCCGCTGGCGCCGCAGTGAAACAAATCAGAGATGTACTTTTCCTCTCTGAGGGCGCCCAGGATCAGGATAGCTACATTCGGATAATTCATTTTAATATTGGCGCACAACTCGACGCTGTCTATATCTGGCAGGCAGGTATCCAGCATGATGATATCGACCACGTTATGGAGGAGGAATTTAAGGCAGCCACAGCCACTCCGGGCGTATCCAGCCAATAATATGTCATGCTCGGGACCAAGAAGGGAATGCAGGCCTTCCAGGATCAACGGGTGGTTGTTTACGAAATACAGGCGGATCATGGGTATCCAATTTAAGATGCCAATGTGGGCTGTAGAGGGTTTACATGCAACTCATGGCAGGTGATCGGCATTATATGTAATATAACGAAAATATCAACATAATAATATACAGCGGTCCCATGCAGGATCAGTGTCCCGATCGATAGCGGCCATAAGGGAAAGTCCGATACCGGCTACCCCTTCCAGGATACCGTAACTGTTTTCATAGGCATCTTTTCCAAAAAACCGGAAACCTCCGGGGCCATCTTTGTGTGTATTCATCTGTAATGTCTGTTCTAACCAATGCGTTGCTCCCTCTAATAAGACGGGATCTTTCGTATGCAGCCAGGCACGCCTGTAGATATGCTCAATACCGGCGCTACCATGACAAAGACAGGCATCATGTACATGGCTGTTTTTTAAATGGCGGTGTTCAAGCGTATGGTGAAAGATCTGTAAAGCTTTCTCCTGATAGGTTTTATCCTGTAACCAGGTACCTGCGTTCAGTAATAGGGTGGCAATTCCCAGGTCGCCATAGCACCATCCAAGGCGGCTTTGCTTTCCTGTTAATGGTTTGCCTTCGACATCTACCAGTACGGGATATAATGCGGTCAATCCTTCTTCCGGGCCGTTCTCAGTGGCGAGTATCCAGGATATTCCTTTTCTGATGAGGTCATTTGTTTGGGCAACCGCGATGCCTTTCTGGCGGATCATCCCCAGGATAGATATAATGGCGGGAGCGCCATGCGCCAGTCCCATATTAAAAGACACTTCACCGGGAGGCCGGTCTGCCAGTCCGGTCAGGTGATCCTGCCAGGCAATACCATCCCGTGTTTTGACTGCCGTTAATGCCAGCGTTGACACCACCGCTTCCAGGTATTCTTTTGCCTGTGGATGTGCTGCTCTTTCCAGGAAATACAGGGCAATGCCAAGTCCTTCGTGCAGAAAATCGTGGCGCCCCTGTTGCAGGGCTTCCAGCATTGCTGTACCCAGTACTTCATCCACTTCTTCAAAAATGTCTTCCATACCGTCTTCATTCACAAAGCCAGCTTTGGCGAGGTGTTGAATATTCCATACCATCCCCGCAATACCACTGCAATGCGAGAATGGCAAAGCTGTTCCGGCAATATCGTGCACACTTCTTTCCAGCAGCTGATGCGCTTTCCGCAGGTATTTCTTTTTTCCTGTTAATTGATAGTAGTATGCAAAGAATAAAGCAGCACCTGTATAACCGCCCAATAAACCGGGAGAAGCTGTTTCTGCTGTAAAATAGTCGAGTGAAAGACTGATCTCCTGTAAGATTTTTCCCGCTCTTTTATCATCCATATTTCATCAGATACAAAAATCATGGTGCGACTAACAACCACAGCAAGCCGCACCATGATCAATTTAGAATCGGCAAGAGTCAACGCTGCAAATAGGCGCACCCTGGCTGATATCATCCGTACAAATTCTGAAGGAGAGGATTGTGGTAGTAGGCACTTGCGCTATACCGTTCGTATCCTGTTTTGTGCGGGTTAAACTGGCGATCTTGATCTTACCAAGGTCCAGCTTTTTCTCTGTTTTCTTTTTCATAAGAATGCGGTTTTAGATTTTGAATAAACTGCTGTACTTAGTGTCGGCCATTCTCAGGCGGAGGGCATCTGAAAAGACTGCAACCGGTGTAGGTAGGAGCATTTGCCTGTGGGTTCGATTCCTGTTTGGCTGTGCTCAGTTTGGCGATCTTGATCTTGCCAAGATTCAGCTTTCTGCTTGACGCTTTTTTCATAGTTAACAACTGGTTTAAATATTAAGAAATGAATACTTGTCTTTAGCGGTTAGATTTTAACAGTGGGAAATGTGGGCACGGTTTTCATTACGTTTAAAAGATACGTTTAAAGATAAGGATAAAGCCTGCTTCACCTCATCACTGGAAAGGGGGAATTTCTGACATTTTTTTCCAGTAAATAAAATATCACCTTTTAAGGGGGGATTCCGGTGTGCGTATAAAAGTTATCTTTTTACCTGTATTCACATGACTATGATGACCAATAAAGGCTTCTACCTGCTTAGAGCTCCGTTGCTGCCGGTAGATTTTTTAACCCGCTTTTTACAGCTTCCATACGCCGCATTGGCTGACGAGATAAAACAGACATTTACCGATCCTTATCTGGCAGAAGCTATTTATATCGCATCACCGGAACTAAGTAATGAGTTACGGAAATGGCAGCAAGGACAACTCACCGGAGAAAAGGACATTAACAAACTGGTTTTGTCTCTGTTCAGATACATCTTACGTATGAGCACCCGCTGTACGCCCTATGGTCTGTTTGCCGGTTGTGCAACCGGGGCGTTCGACATATCGACCAGTATCAACCTGGAAGACGTAACAGCCCACCGGAAGTACTGCCGGCTGGACATGAACTATGTGGCCGAACTGGCAGAAAAGATAGCAGTGATACCGGCCATACAGGAGCAGTTACGTTATTATCCTAATAACTCGCTATATCAGACGGGAGATATGTATCGTTATGCCGCATTCACCGTAAAGAATAAATTCCGGCTATATGATCTTACCGCTGTGAACCATTCAACTTACCTGGAAGAGATATTAAAAAAAGCAGCTACAGGAGCTACCATCGGAGAACTCTGTGCACATTTGACAAGTGAGGAGATCATGGAAGATGAAGCCATTGAATTTATATCAGAATTGATAGATAGCCAGTTGCTTATCAGTGAACTGGAACCGACCATTACGGGAGAAGAATTTTTTCATGTACTGACCTGGAAGCTAAAGGGACTTCAACATGCGGAAGGTATTCATGGTAATTTGTCTGCTATCGGGCAACTACTCGGCATGCCTTCAGTGGGCATTGACAAGTACCTGCAAACGCATCACCTTGTTAAACAATTACTGCCAGATACCAACAACAAAGACCTGGTACAGACAGATCTTTTTCTTTCCGCTACGGCCAATACCATCAGCCAGCAAACCATCTCGCAAATACAGGAACAGCTGACTGCCCTATGGAAACTGCCGGCACCTGACCGGACCAGTGATCTCCAAAACTTCAGTAAAAACTTCAGAGAGCGATATGAGGAACAGGAAGTTCCGCTGGCCATTGCACTGGATACGGAAGCCGGTATCGGATATGGGGCTTATACCAGCCATTATGCCGCCTATGCGCCTTTGCTGGATGATATTGTGATAAAGGGTACGACAACGTCGGAGAGTATTTCGTGGAATAAAATGCGGGACTTCCAGGTAAAGCGATACCTGGAATGCATTCAACAACAACAAACAGAAATAACATTGACCGATGCGGATATAAAGAGTCTTTCAGCTACAGGCGATACTCCCATCCCTGACAGCTTTTATCTCATGGGAAGTATTGTCAGCGAGAGTGCGCAGGCCATTGACAATGGTGATTACCTGTTTGACTTTAGTTCCTGTGGTGGTCCTTCTGCTGCTAATCTGCTAGGCAGGTTCTGTCATGGCGATGATCTGTTGAAGGAAAAAGTACAGGAATGTCTCAGGGAAGAAGCACAGCACAATCCGGATATTATCTATGCTGAGATCATTCATTTACCTGAAGCCCGTACAGGCAACATCCTGCTACGACCACAATTAAGGGATTATGAGATCGTATACCTGGGTAAGGGCAGTGTTGCTGCCGATCATCAGCTACCTGTAACAGACCTGATGGTACGGGTAGAAAACAATACGATCATCCTGCGATCCCGTAAGTTTAATAAGAGGGTGATACCCCGTTTAAGTACCGCGCACAACTTCAGCATGGGTAGCCTTCCGATGTATAAGTTCCTGTGTGATCTGCAATTTCAGGAACTGCACCACGCTACCGGCTGGCAATGGAACCTTCCGGTAGCAGCGCCTTTCCTGCCGAGGGTGCGCTATAAAAAATTTGTGCTCCAGAAATGTACCTGGACGCTCTATAAGAAAGATTATGCCTTACTTGAAAAACATGCAGGTGTACAGGACCATTTCCGCATCTTTAAAGACATCAGGTCAGCTTTACGTTTGCCGAGGTACCTGTCTATTGTGGAAAGGGACAATGAACTGTTTATTGATCTGGATAATGAATCCTGCGTGCATCTGCTGGTGACCACATTGCTTAAAAAAGAGGAGATCACATTACAGGAAATATTACAAACACCGGGGAATTGCTGGATAACAGGACCCGGCGGACGGTTTACCAACGAATTGATCATTCCCTTTAAAAGTAAAATAGCCAGGCAGGAAAAAAAGCAAGCTACGGCTAATATTACAACACTTCCTCAACGGCATTTCCTGCCAGGTAGTGAATGGTTGTATGTAAAAATATATGCCGGCATCAATACCACAGAGCAAGTCCTGAAAACAGTGATCAAGCCATTGGTGGCAGCGCTTACCAGGAAGGGTATTATCGATAAATGGTTCTTTATCCGGTATACTGATCCGGACGATCATATCAGGGTACGTTTCCATCATGCTACTGATAAAGATTTCTGGAAAACGGTGTTATCGGAACTTAATGCCATCATTTCCCGGGAGATGGATCCTGGTCTCATTCATAAAATACAGACAGATACCTATATCAGGGAAATAGAACGATATGGCGCTGATACTATCGAATGGAGTGAAACCCTCTTCTGTTACGACAGCGAAGCGGCATTAGGTTGTATTGGTCTGCTGGAGGGGGAAGAGGGAGAAAATTATCGTTGGCTGCTGGCTGTGCGTGGAGTGGAGATGCTACTACAGGATTTCGGCTATTCCTTGCAACAGAAATCCGCCTATCTGAAAAAATTACAACATCACTTCTTCCAGGAGTTTGGTGGCGGTCAGCCGTTACAGACCCAATTAAACAGTAGTTACCGGAAACATATGCGGCAGATCAGCAGCTTCCTGGATGCCCGTCAGGATACAGAGAATGAAATAGAAGAAGCGATTGCAATATTCGCAATAAGGTCATCCCGCATCCGGCAGGCAATACAATATGCGCCTGGCGAGCGATGGGATGACCTTATTGGCAGTTATATTCACATGTTCCTGAACAGGATGTTATTATCCAATCAGCGGAAACAGGAGTTGATCATCTATCATTTTCTGAGCAAATATTATGAGTCGCAGGTCGCTATGCAAAAGCAGCAGCTTATTTAGCGGCGTCCCAGAATAAATGGGTCAGCTGCGCTACAACGGCATCGCGGGTGGCTTCATCTGCTTTTGAATTGCTGACAAAAACGGTTATTGCATAGTGCTTGCCATTAGGCAAGGTTACAATCCCTACATCGTTTGTTGCTGCAGTGATACCCGCCGCATTGGTACCGGAAGTACCTGTTTTATGTGCTACTACAGCGTCTTTAGGTAATAAGCCTCTCATTCTGTTTGGACATGTGGTCGTTTCTTCCAGGACTTTCATCAAAAAGTCGTTGCTGGTTTTGGAGAGGACCTTGCCGGTGTACACCTTTTGTAACAAACCGAGCATGGCTACAGGCGACGACCAGTTGCTATATTGAACATCCCATGCTTGTGCCATTTGCTTTTCTGTTGCTTTGATCGCGATACTATCTATACCAAGACCATGAATGTACTTATTCACATAGCCTGTACCTCCGACAAGCCGGAACAACAGATCACAGCCGTTATTATCGCTCTGGGAAACAGTAAATGCCAGGATATCTCTCAGCTTCATATCAGTGCCTTCGGGGAATTTCTCACGGATAGGGCTCCAGGTTTTCGGCATCAATTCCTCTTTCCTGATATGGATAAGCTGATCGAGGTCAAGCTTCCCCTTATCCACCTGATCAAGTACAGCCATTGCCAGGGGAAACTTGAATACGCTCTGCATCGGGAAGCGGTCCTGCCCGTTCAGGGTCATGGTATCACCATCCTCCAGAGATAACATGGCCATACCAACATGTCCCCGGGCAGTTTCGGCAATCTCATAAACCTTATTTCTATCAATATTTTTTTGTGCAGTGCTTTGCAGTGTGAGCAGTAAAAAAGGCAGTGCAATGCTGCCGCATAAAATACGATGCTTCATTGGGTCAATACTATTTACTATCTGTGTCCTGTTTTGTGCGATCGTCTACCAATCGCTGCAACAAGATAGCGAAATCTTTATCATTGGGTGGCATCAGAAATGTCTTATGGTTGCCTTTGGCAACGTGTATATTAATCCCTTTCAATGCGTATGGCTTCCAACCCAAATAAATGGGATCGTCCAGGAAATACAACCTTGTATCTACGCGGAACAGATCTATTACACTTGCATCGCATGGCTGCATACGATATTTGCGATAAGCGGCTTCATATTTTTGATTGATCTTATCTTCTGCACTGTCTGATTCCAAAGGTTGTTGTAAGCCCATATATACAGCAATTTCATTGTATTTACGTACGAAGAAAGACTGTTGATAACGGATAGTTTCCATTGGCTGGCGCGCAAGAGAGCCTGATATAAACAGCAATTTAGGGAACTGACGTTTTATCTTCCTGACGTATTTAGGAAGCCCTGTTTCAAAGTATCCAGTGTTATAGGCGTATGTATCCAGCATCGCCAGTATCTTCACCCGTTTGCCCATCATTTGTAACTGCCTTGACATTTCAAAAGCGACAATGCCTCCATATGAATATCCGGCTAGGATATATTCATCTGTAAAGTCTTTTTTCAGTAACGCCGCAATGTATTCCGCCGCCATATCCTCAATCGTTTCAAAAGGTTCGTCTACCCCATTCAACCCTCTTGGCTGAAAACCGTATACCGGCTGATCGGGGTCCATGTTACGGGCGATGTTATTGAAGAGTAACACGTTCATGTCGAGACCATTGACAAAGAAAATAGGAGGCTTATTTCCTGTAGGTTTTACGGGTACGAGTAACTCCCAGGAAATGGACTGGTCATCCAGTTCCATCTGTTTCGAGAGCTTTTCCACAGTATTGGCAGTAAATAAGCTGGCTAACGGCAAACGTTTTCCCGTTTCTCTTTCTAACCTGGCCATGATCTGCATAGCTATAATAGAAGTGCCTCCCAGTTCGAAAAAGTCATCTCTGATACCAACCTGGTCTACCTGTAACAGATCACTCCAGATACCCGCGATGAGCCTTTCCTGTTCAGTACGGGGAGCGGTGTACAGTCTGTTGGCCTTTTCCATTTCCTGCCTCATTGCTTCGAGTGCATTCCGGTCTACTTTACCATTGGGAGATAAAGGGAAGCCTGGCAGTGTTACAAAATTGCTCGGCACCATATATTCGGGTAAAGTTGTTCTCAACGTCTGCAGCCAATCGGCAAAATGCGCTGTATACCCTTTTTCAAGCACTACATATGCCACAAGTCGTTCGTCTTTAGGCAGGACAACAACATCCTTTATTCCTTTTTGTTTACAAAGGGTATGTTCGATCTCTCCCAGTTCAATTCTAAATCCCCGGATCTTTACCTGATGATCTATTCTGCCCAGGCACTGAATCTCGCCTCCCCCTACAATTCGGCCAAGATCTCCTGTTTTATACATTCGTGCTCCAGGTAGGTCAGAGAACGGATCGTCCATAAACAATTGTTCGTTTAGTTCCGGCCTGTTCATATACCCCTTGCCTACACCTACGCCCCCTATGAAGATCTCTCCCACCGTGCCATCGGGTACCGGTCTTAGCTGATTATCCAGGATATAGGCAAACATATTACTGATAGGACGTCCAATAGTGATGATCTCATCATCCGCATGGATCCGCTTATATGTAGACCATACTGTAGTTTCTGTAGGGCCATACATGTTCCATAAGGAATCACACTTATCCAATAGTCTTTCCGCCAGTTTCTTGGACAAGGCTTCACCGCCGATCAAAGCTTTTATGGGTAATCTCCCATTCCAGGACTCAAGCATCATCCTCCAGGTAGCTGGGGTCGCCTGCATTACTGTTACTCCCTGTTGTTTGACGATATCTATCAGTAAACGGGTGTCCTTTGATGTCGCCGCATCTGTTAGTATAACTTCCGCTCCTGTAATTAGCGGAAGATATAATTCGAGACCAGAAATATCGAACGAGATCGTTGTAAGCGCCAATACCCGGTCATTCTCATCCAGACCAGGCTCTTTCTGCATTTCTACAAGGAAATTCATCAATCCCCGTTGTGTGATCTGCGCGCCTTTCGGCCTTCCTGTAGATCCGGACGTGAATAACACATAAACCAAGTCATCCATACTGGTAGTTATGCCCGGAGGCTCTACGGAATATAGCGGCGCCTGCCTGCGCAGATCTTCCAATAAAATCACCTTTCCTTTAGTCTGAAACCTATTGTTGTATTTTTCTTCAGTGATCAGGAAACCAGCCTTCGTGTCTTCCAGCATGAATTCAATTCTCGCCTGCGGATATTCGGGATCCAGCGGAACATACGCGGCACCAGACTTGACAATAGCCAACATGATCATCACCATGTCCGGAGAACGATCGACCGCAAGGCCGACAATGCAGCCACGTTTAATACCATATTCTGCAAGTAGCCTTGCGTATTGGTTTGCAGAATTATTTAGATTAAAATAAGTCAACACATCATCTCTGAAGCGTAGCGCGATCTTATCGGGGTGCTCTAACGCTTTTTCATGGATGAGTTCCGGTAATGAACGTAACTCGAATGGGCTTGAATCGCGATAGTCCGATGTAAGCGTGGAATCCCGTGTATTCTCATGTCTATCTGACATAGTCTTTCATATATGGTCCTAATTATATATTTCTAACAAGCAAAAACCAGAATTAGTTCGGCCCACCATCAAATAAATCCCATCTATAGCTGATCTGTCCGTTGCCGGTATACATTCCCAAAGCATGAGGTGGACGCCGACTGCCACCGTAATTTGCACCATTATAACAACCTAAATTTAAATAGAAAAAAAATGAAAAAGATAGTATTAATGATAGACGAATTGATGAGCTCATTCCTCTCCTGCATGCGTCCATTTATTCACATATGTGAATGGTTAGGAAAACAGACTGTCGTTACTTTGCATTGTGCATAGGACATAGAGATCCTGCGCTTTTACACAAAGGAAAACTAAACATCATGAACGACTTATTAAAACTTGTAATAGATGCCCATGGCGGATTGTCCAATTGGGAACGCTTTAATACTATTTCAGCCCATCTTAAAAATGGTGGTGTTACCTGGCCAATGAAGGGTCATCCATCAGTAATTAATGATATTGATGTAACTGTTGATCTCAAAAAACAGTGGGCGTCACACTATCCTTTTTCCCAGGAAGACTGGCATACTGTTTTTCAAGGGAACCGTGTAGCAATTGAAAATTCAAAAGGTGAGGTGATAGAAGAACTCTCCGCCCCCCGCGAATCCTTCAAGGGACACACCCTCGAGACACCCTGGAGCAGGCTACAACTTGTCTACTTTATCGGCTATGCCATGTGGACCTATTTTAATGCTCCTTTCAACCTTGCCTCACTTGGCTATGAAGTAACAGAACTGGAACCATGGGAAGAAAATGGAGAGACCTGGCGCAGGCTACAAGTAAGATTTCCTGACGGAATAGCTACTCATGGTGCTGTGCAGACATTTTATGCCGGTGCAGATGGTCTGATCAGAAGACATGACTACGATGTGGATGTTTTGGGCGGAGCAGGCGCTGCACATTATTTATCAGATTATGTGGAAGTTTCCGGCATCAAGGTAGCCACTAAAAGACGCGTGTATGCAAGGCTTGAAAATAATACGCCTTTAACACCAGAGCCGTTACTGGTTTCTATTGACCTTAGCAATATTAAGTTCAGTTAAACTGAGCCATATCTACTAATCAGCATGGAAATGTAAAACGCCTCCATGCTGAATAGTATTAACCGTGCGTTCGAATCCTGCTTAATGATTGTGGAGCTACTCCCAGGTAAGAAGCGATATGATAGTTTGAGAACATCTGTATCAGATGTGGCTCTTCTTCCAATAGCTTATGATATCGTTGTGTAGCGTCCATCATCAGCATGGTAAACACCCTGTCGTAAGTATATATGAAGGCCTTTTCATTAAGTTTCCGGATCCACCGTTCAAAGACCGAAGAATGCTCTATCAAGAACTCATTCTGTTCCCTGGTGATCTTTATAGCCTGTACGTCCGTTAATGTTTCAATAGAGATGGACGAGCGTAGATTGCTCAAAAAGCTTTTATAATCCACCAGAAACAAATTTTTGATATTGCTTTCCGGCGCATTAAAATGAAAGAGCCACGTTGTTGTTTTACCTGTATAATCGGTATAAAAAGACCGGGCCTTCCCTGAAAGAATATAATACACAACGTTACAGCTATCTCCTTCCTTCAGAATAAATTCTTTCTTAGGAATATTGACCAACTTACTATTCGCAGCCAACAATTCAATAAGCGCGGCATTCAGGTCCTGACCAGCAGTTTTGCTTATCAGGTCTAAGAAAGATTGGTAAAGTAGTATATCTGACATAAGCAACAAGTATACAGGCAATTTACGCTAATTGCCGCGCTTCTCTAAACAGTCCGGCCATCACGCAGGTTAGGCAAACAAGCCATACAACTTGCTATGGAAGGAACGTCCTGCCTTGAAGTCATGGAAGATCTGGCCAATGATAAAGATTTCAAAGGTAACCTCGTCGTAGATGCTATAGAGTTACTATTCTTTGCACTGGACCCTGGTGACTGATCGGTCCAATGAGAATAACAGTAGTGCAATTCTGCTTTTGGAATCTGATAAAGATAGAGTACTTTTCACAGCTGATACAGGACCGGAAGCATTGAACCGGGTTGTTGAAAGATACGATCTATCAGATCTTGATCTGTTGGATGTGCCTCACCATGGTAGCCGTTACAACATAACCTCTGAACTGATAGATATATTCAATCCTACAATTGCGCTTATTTCCTGTGGTGAATCTGAAATATATCCCAGTCCTATTTGCTAGATGTACTGAAAGAAAAGAACACAAAGGTATATTCAACCAACAGCGGCCGCTCACTTTTATATAGTGTAGGCGTTCCCGAACGGAAGGGCTTCCAAAAGGCAACTGAACTTTAAGGCAGATATCTGGTGTTTGGCAAAATGACGAAAACCGCATATGACCCGACGTGGAAAGTATTCTACCCTGCTACCCTAGATTTTTAAGATCTGTCTTGAAGCTTTGCCCATAACACACTTCTGACTAAGCAATACAGAGGGCGAATGCCAGCAGCTATGCCCGAAATAAAAAAACCGTCTCCATGTTATCGAGACGGTTTTTTTTATTATTTATCAGGGGCTATTCCGCCGCTATAGCAGGGTGCAGATATGAGGTGTACCACACTTGCGGCAATACCATGCTCTTCACTGTAGATTCATCTGCTTTCCAGTTCACTTTTACCGCCTCCTCATTTTTTAATACAGTAGTGCACACAATGCTCTCACTTTCATTACCATATTTGTCCGTTAAGGGCAGATATGCGCTGATCGTTATTGACTTAATGGGCACTCCGCTTTGATAAAGTTTATAGTATAGGTCACTCATTTTCATTCGAATGCCAACCTGTATCATGTTTGATGTAAGATTGTCATCCGCATTAAAACTAACCAGTACAACAGCAGCATTACTATCTAACAATACCGTAACGTCCCGCAAATCTGGTCTGTCGTTGTTGGTCTTGCCGTCCAGCACTTCACCGACAATTGATTTAAGCTTTTCTTCGGTAGAGGGTTCAGAATTTTTAGCTGCTTCCGATTCAGCTGCCTGCGAGGCCTCAGCGTCTTTCTTTTCCTTCTGAGCGGCTTCAGCTTCAAGCTTTGCTTTCTGCTCGGCAGTTAAAGGCTCGGCAGTAACGCCAACTAAAATAAAGCTTACCAGCAACGCTATGCCGAAGGTTATTGACGTCGTTTTCCTGGAGGTCCTTTCCTTAAACAATGCTTTAAACGCGGATGGTTTAATTAAACCAATAATCAGGCAGATCATCGCTGCCAGGCTTAGTAATACAAAGAAATTTTCCATAGTAGAGATTTTTAGCGACAGTAAAATGTGTAACGCTGATCATTGTACGAACAGGGAGATGGACGACCTGTACACGACGACTATAAATTCACGGGCAAAGTTCCTTTATCTGTTTGTTTCTCCGATAACACCTTCGTGTTATCCTTTAAGTTAGGATGTTCGGATAGGGGAATTTACCTGAACAAAAAAGGCGAATCCATGACAGCACCGGCAAATACCACTTAAATTATGAACCGGGCTATTTATTTCCATAGTTGCAAGACTCTCACTTAGAGACATTAGATGCGTTCGAAAGCGATTGTGGTACCAAAGTAGTGATAAGATGGAAGTTGACCGGAATAAACAATGGGATTCTGGGATTATCCTCCAAACAGACAACATATTGAGTTTTTCGGGACAGCAATATGGCTGATCAAAGAAGGTAAGCTCGAGCATAACTGGGTGGAAAGAAATTCACATGAGTGTATCAGCGTCATACCGCAATGCCCGGTGTACTTATCGATATTTATTGATAGTTTGATTTTTTACTTCCCGATACAAAACTTACTAAAAATAAAATCCAACTGATCCTCATTTGTAATCTGTCCTGTGATTTCCCCCAGATAATGCAGGCATCTTCTGATATCCAGCGATAGCAAATCGCCGGGCAACTGACTATCTAAACCAAACCTTACATCTATAAGTGCCTTTAAAACTTCCTGTAATGCGGCATAGTGACGTGCATTCGTTACGATAGTATCTTCTGTATTGATATCGCCACTCATTACTTTATGCACAAGCCTGTCTTTTAAGTCCTGGATATGTTCATGCTGTTTGGCGGAAATAAACAGGATGCCCTGTATCTCTGCAAACTTCTTTTCTATAGCCGGAAGGCCGGCGATATCAGTTTTATTACCGATCAGTTGATAGTTTACGCTCTCCTGTTCAAACGTGGCTACCTGCGTCTTCAGATCGGACAGCGAAGTTTCATTGACATCAAACAGATATAGTACTACTCCAGCTTCTTTGATCTTTTCCATCGTCTTTTGTACGCCAATGCTCTCAATAACATCTACGCTTTCACGTATGCCGGCAGTATCGATAAGGCGGAAAATGACACCCTGTATATTCAGGACTTCCTCTATGGTATCACGAGTTGTGCCTGCAATGTCGCTTACGATAGCCCTGTTTTCATTCAAAAGCGTATTTAATAGCGTAGACTTACCCGCGTTAGGTTTGCCCACAATAGCCGTATTAACGCCATTTTTGATCACATTGCCCATACGGAAAGAATCCACCAGGTGTTTTACCACGTCTGTCGCTTCATTGATCAAACGATAGAACTGAGTGCGGTCTGCAAATTCAACGTCTTCCTGGCTGAAGTCGAGTTCCAGTTCAATCAATGCTGAAAAGCTGATCAATTGTTCTCTGAGTGCATATAACTCCTTCGAAAACCCTCCCCTCATCTGTTGCATTGCAGTCTGATGACTTGCTGCAGAATTGCTTGCGATAAGATCTGCAACTGATTCCGCCTGGGTAAGATCAAGTTTGCCGTTGAGGAATGCACGCATGGTATATTCCCCTGGTTTGGCCATTCTCGCGCCGGTATGGATACAGGCGTCGATAATCTGTTGCTGAATATAGGGTGAACCGTGGCAGGAGATCTCTATTATATCCTCTCCTGTGTAGGAACGGGGGGCCTTATACAGGCTAACTACCACTTCATCGATAGTCCGTCCATTTTCTACAATAGGGCCGAAATGAAGGGTATGTCCGGCCTGTTGATGAAGATCTTTTGCGGGGAACAACTTATTACAGATATCAATGGCCTTTGTTCCGTTCAGACGGATCACTGCAATCGCTCCTATTCCCGGTGCTGTAGCTAATGCTACAATTGTATCATCGTATCCTGTAAGATTATTCCCTAGCATAACATTTCAAATTCAGGCAGCAATATACCAATAAATAAAAAATCCCAGTTCCGGCTGGACCGGGACTGGGACTTTAGATAAAATATCCTTTAGTCTGCTACTCTTGTAAAGTAAAGCGGATTGGCAGGTTGAACTGTACAGACACCTGACGGCCGTTCTGTTTACCAGCTTTCCATTTAGGCATTATTTTTACCACACGGATCGCTTCTTCTTCCAGACCACCACCTTTTGCAGCACCAACAGTTTTTACATCTTTGATGTTACCTTCAGAGTCTACTACGAACTGTACGAACACAGTACCTGAGATCGCATTTTCCTGCGCAACGCGAGGATAGTGGATGTTTTTGCTCAGGAACTTAGCCAGCGCTTCTTCACCACCGGGGAAGGTAGGCGGCTGTTCTACGAATGTAAAGATCTCTTCTTTCGGAGGAGGAGGAGGAGCTTCTACCACACCGGTACCTTTACTGTCTTCCAATAATCCTGGGTCGATACCGTTAGGATCACCTTCTACAGTTTTAGTACTGATCGCCTTATTCTCAATTTCTTTGATCTTAGGCGGAACTTCATCTTCCGGAACTTCTTCATCCTTCTTGATTACAGGAGGAGTGAATTGCACCGAAGGTTTCACCGGTGGTGGCGGAGCAGGTGGAGGTGGAGGCGGAGGTGGAGTTTTCGGATCGTCCGGAATCTTCACGTCCTCCATCTTGATCTGCTCTATAACAGGCTGCTTGTTAGGGTTTTCCCTTTCAATTTTGAGTATGTAGTTATTAATTGCATAACCCCCGATAACAACCAGCATCAGTGCAGCACTACCTATTACGGCATTGCGTACCCTTTTGTCGTACTGTCGTCTGAGATCATAAGCCCCATATTCTTTATTCCTGTTCTCAAACAGGATATCCAGAAAATCGGACTTTAAGATTTTAGCGGTATCCATTGTTTAATTTTTAAGGATGGATGCAAAATTAGTATCAATTACTTGGAGCCACCAGCGTTAGCAGTCTCAGTTTGACGGATCCAGGTTTTATCCTGGTCACTGATGTCAACTGTTGCATAACGTTGAATACGGTTTATAGCCATTTCGTCCAGAATGTCTACGAAATCCTTGTATGTAGCTTCATCATCAGCTTTAATGATCACAACCACATCTTCGGGTTCGCCTTTTGCATTTCTCGCTTTAGCAACCTCATCCCGCTTTTTAATAATTACGTCTCTAATGCCTCCTTTGTTAGCAAAGCTTGTTGCCTTGAAGAAGTCAGGATTGGCTGATGCATTCGGGTCTTGCGCCAAACCTTCGTAATAATATACCCGGTCTTTTTTGCCAAGCAGTATAGTGAGGGCAGTACTTTCTTTTACTTTATTCTGCTCTTTCTCATCCTTAGTATCCTTCGGCATGATCAAGTCCATTGTTTTAGGCTTGCTCATTGTCGTTGTCAACATGAAGAACGTGATCAGCAGAAATCCAAGATCCACCATCGGAGTCATGTCTACGCGTGTAGACTGCTTCTTTGATTTCGTACCCTGGTGTTTGCCTTTCCCGCCACTACTGCTGGTATCCATTTCTGCCATAGTAGCTCTTTTTTTAAGTTTTCAATAGCAACTCAACGCCGCAGCGCTGCCTGCTGTTTACTTTTAAATTGCTTTATTCCCCATCACGAGCTAAAGCTGCTGCTGTTCCTGGCGGAGGTGCCTCCAGATTTGTAACCAGGTTCAGTTTCTGAATCTTTTTTTCCTTGAAGGTATCCAGGATATCCTTTATTTTAGGATAGGGAGTACCATTGTCGGCTTTTACGCAATACTGCAGTCTTGGATTTCCACCTTGTGCAGACCTTGCATATTCGATCCATACAGCTACTTCATTATTAGCGGAGTCAGTTGGAATACCTACTTCCAGACCTGCTTTCTTACGCTCATCCGGTTTCATGGAAAGGTAAGTTTTAAGGTTTTTGATTTCGGTACCTACGCTTGCGCCAATAGTGAAATTGTTCATTTCCTTGTCGGTCAGATTAAGCTTGTACTGTGCATTCAGGTCCTGGATCAGTTTCTGCCTTTTAGGCTGACCGTCCATGCTGAAGAATACTCTGCCATCTTTATCAACTGTCAACATGATTACATCAGAATCGGGCAGCAGTTTAGTATTGATAGAAGACGGAGTAACCACAGTTACCGGCTCATCCGGTTTAAATTTAGTAGCCAACATGAAGAAAGTGAGCAGCAAGAAAGCCACGTCACACATCGCTGTCATATCGACTAGCGTGCTCTTCCTGGGCATTTTAACTTTAGGCATCTTTACTCCTTTTATGGTTTACTTTATATAGATTCAAAACCGCACATTTTCCATACAAATAATTAAAAATTATTTGTGGTTAGCAGCGAAGCTCTGAGTTAAAGTAAAACCAGACTCGTCGATTGCATAAGTGATGCTATCGATATTGGTAGTAAAGAAGTTATACATGATGATCGCGATAGCGGAAGTACCGATACCCAGAGCGGTGTTGATCAACGCCTCAGAGATACCTAACGCCAGTTTAGATGAATCCGGAGCACCAGATGCTGACATCGCAGAGAAGGATTTGATCATACCCAATACTGTACCGAACAGACCTAACAGGGTTGCTACTGAAGCGATAGTGGACAGGAACACCAGGTTCTTTTCCATCATTGGCAGTTCCAGTGCAGTTG
>CABHOY010000044.1 GCA_902168105.1 uncultured Flavihumibacter sp. | reverse complement strand
AATCTCAAATATCAACGATCACCCTGTTAATAGACTTACTGAATTATTACCGCATAACTGGAAATCCTGATCGCTGCCATAAGTGATTATCCTCTAAATATCTACACGCTCTATCTCGAGTGCTTACTGTTGTGCAGCACAAATGTTTTTAGATAGTGGAGATGGAATTGTTTTTAAAGGCGCTGTGGGGCCGTGGTATAATGATAAAATTGGAGAATTTCATCTCAAAAAACAACAGGCTACGCAGCTTATCAAAGTAGTCCTCGACACCTATATAGCTAAAGAGGGAGTTCCTCCTAAAGAACTCTTCATACACGCAAAAACGAAATTTAATGATGAAGAATGGGACGGTTTTCGAGATGCTATTGATGCGGAAACCAATCTAGTAGGCATTACCATTAAAAATAATGTTCCTCTTAAAATTTATCGAGCTGAGAGCACCTTCCCTATGCTGAGAGGATTAGCATATATTCAAAACGAACAATCTGCATTTTTATGGACTAAAGGTTACGTACCAAGATTACAAACATCATTAGCGATGGAAGTACCAAACCCCTTATTTATTCAAATAACTAAAGGAACCTCTGATATAAATACCGTGCTAAAAGACATTCTTGCTCTAACCAAACTTAATTATAACGCTTGTGTATATGGAGATGGAGAACCAGTCACTTTACGCTTTGCAGATGCTATAGGAGAGATATTAACTGCAGCTCCCATCGGAAATCAAACCCCTCCACTAGCTTTCAAATATTATATATAACGAGGAAGATTTTCCTTTCAGGATTATGAATCAAGAGATTCGAGGATCATACAACAGTATTATCCCTGCTTTTAATTTGGGAAGAGTTTGAGAAACTGTCAGGCGATGTCAAGGAAGCCTTCCGTGTAAGAGTTATGACAGCAATATCATCAAAAAAGACAACATTTTCACGCACTTGTTATATCCCTCTATACTATCCTGGTTATCCGACAAATGTCTTGTTAGAATGGCTGCCGAACTACTGTGAATAAAGTCAATTCTATTTCGATACTCATTCAACGTATCCATAAAATCTGTTTCTATTCTACTCAGGTCCCATAGTAACTGATATCTAAGTATTCCTACAATTTGTCCTGATAAAAACACGACATCATCACCACTAGCACTTTTTCTAACATCATCATCATCTACCTTTAATACATTTGGGAATCTGCTCCTTACCTTATCAGGCCGGCCAGGCTCCCTCCATTGTAAAGCGAATCCATTACTCCGTAACTTCCACTCATATGGTAAACTATGATCATAAAAATCATAAGAAATCTCTTCCATTATCGACCAAAACACCATATAAGCTAGAATTTCATTGTTAAATACTAATTTATCCTTCTCAACCTGATTACTTTTCCTGAAAAGCGTTCCATATCCCATTTTAAGCTTTTCCACTATCCGGTCCTTGATATTAGTATTAATAACCCTTATATTCGTTAGTCTTTCTATCTCCAAAACCAATTTCCATATCTCTTTTCTCTTTGCTCCCTGCTCCACCCAATATGGCAAACCATTTATTAACCGTTCATAATTTTCTTTTGAAAAGGCTCCCTGCTGAGACGGGTGTTCCTTTATATAATAATCGTCCACACCCATATTTACCATTTGCGAAATATTCCAAGCTTTATTGGAAGCCGTCAATAATACTACTGGGGTTGGAAAGTTTAATGCATGGAAATTATTCCTTATATACTGAGTAAGCAAACAATAGCCGCCAAAATGAGTCAACTCTTTTGTAGAGTGATCAGTTTCATCCAATCTCAAATCTAAAAATATCAATTGAAAAAAATTGGCGGCCAATAAAGGCACAGCGGTTTCCACACTATTTGCCGTCATTATCTTTTCTTCCGGGATATTAAGCACATTTACCAATGCATCCTTCCACCCTTTCTCAGCCTCATCATCAATCAATAAAACGTGTTGATACTTAATTTTTTCACAAATCTTCACTCCTGTTTCTTCTCTCTGTTTCTTTTGGGCTAACAACCACTTAAAATAGATCCCGGATAATTTATCCCACTGCTGCCGTATACTCTCAACTATATTAAAATCGATACCTGCTGCATCAAGCAATCTAAATAGCCCCCATACATTCGCAATGCTATGTGAATCAAAATAATTCTCAGGTACCCTTAAGTGCACGGATTGTAAAGCCTGTCCTATCTGATCTTCACTTAATATTCTCTTTTTTATCGCCAAATAATGCCTAATACCATCAATGGAATAATCTGTAAGTATAACTCCCCTTGTAAGTAATACTGATAGGAACTCATTGTCCTTGGGTAACTCTGCCAGCGTAAAAGTCCCGTAAATAATAATATTCGCTAACTGGTTGGCATTACCTAATGTTGTCCTAATATGGAGGGCCAACCTCAACCCCAAAAAATCGGTAAGTGTCTTTCCTAATGACAGGGGAATGAAAATATTAGTATATGCCTCAGTCAATTGAGTTTTTACAAACCTATCCATGACCACATCCACCAGTTCATCTGCTTTCCATGGAAAGCCTTTAATACTTACTTCCTCCTGAAAATCCGAACTTCTAATTAACGAACCATCCGCTTTCAACAAACAATTACCCATTTATGAGATGTTTAGTATACTTTGAAATCTGGAACTTAAATTCTTCAATAGTACATTTACGTCTAAAACCTTCTACACCTCCCAATTTTCTCAATAGCCTCTCCAACAATAGGGACAATTCACCAGATAGGATCAGATCACTATCATGTGGCAAATCATATAATTGTCTCCAGATCCTCTCTTTAAGATCAGCTATTTCTTCCAAATCAAAACTATCTCCAAATACCAGATAACGCATATCAATAGTGTTATCCATGCCCGTTGACACATACTTGTCTAAAAATGATCTTAAATTATTATATAACACATTTACAGGTATGGACGCATATCTGCCCGTTATAGTCCTGTTCCCGATTGCTCCTCCAAAAAAAACCACAGTGCCTATTTTCTTTGTGCGATCAATCAAGCGCTGTCTGATAACGACAACATTATCCTCATGTCTATTTGCTGGATTGTCGAAAAAAGAGTCATGGAATAATATTATATCATCTGAAGAGAAAATTTCATTTTTCACTTTGTCCAACTCTTCTTTCGTATATATAACTATTAAAGCTTTATTGTACTTTTCAAATTCAACCTTAGTCCAGTTATAATTTTCTTGGCGGATTTTTTTGTCATCTATTAGGTATATCATTATTCTACATAAAAAATTAGGTCATATAGCACACCATTAATAGCATCTTTTAATGGTATTATTTTTTTCCCTTTAGGCCATAGACTAAAAAAAACAGAGCTCCCATCAGGAACAACTGCCTTTAGCTCTATATTGCATAACCCATTTAACTGATTCTTTATCAACCTAGTCAAAGTATTACCATATCTAAATGTTGAAGGTTCAATATTCTTTAAGAATTTACCTCCTTTATCCAAAATACTCAAGACAACGACATTGACATCATTGCGGATTCCGTGCTTTAAGCCGACTTCAATTTCCAACTTTTCAATAGAGCCATGTACCCTATTGTGTACCTCTTTACATAAATTAATAATATTTACATATGCTTGTTTTACCTTCTCCACATCAGTATAAAAGGCCAGACATCTTACTACATTATCTAAATTTATTCTAAGGTTAGGGAACTTTTCATGATTCAATCTCTCTATTGTATTTTCAAGATAAGAATCATCTCTACACTCTATTTGCATCTTAAGTAAATTAATTACATCCTGAAAAGTATTAAGTATATATCCATCCTGCGCCCTCTCTCTTCGTTGAAGATCTGGAGATGCATAATCCAAATCACTGCCTGGGTTTGGACATTTACCAGGATTTTCCTTACACCAATCTTTAATCTCAGGAGAAGACCAGCTTAATCGTATATTTGATTCTGACCAGCCAGTTTTCTTTTCTAAAAAATAAAACTCGTTAAGTTTAGCTACAATCGCAGTTGGAAGCGCTTTACTAAATTGCTTAAGCAAAGCGTCATACTTCTCTCTAATATGATTTAAATGAATTTCGTAATCATACTTTTCTAATCCCATTTCTGTCAGCAATTCATTATAAAGATCAGCATCAATGGAATGTGTTGTAGCTTTTAGGACAGGGGTCTTATTTAAGATTGTCAAAAACTGAGCAACATTTCTGGGATTGATATGATTAAACAATTTTCCACTTTCAATTGTCTCGCTATTTTTGATCATATCCACTGGCGTCTTTTGGAGCTCTGCTTTTCTCTCTTGCTTCTTGTTTTTTACTCCTGCTACATCCATCTCCCTTAATATTTTAATTCTATTCAATATTTCAGGAGCTATTACCATTCCTTTCCTCAATTCTCCATCTACTAAAGTAAAAAACCGTTTCCTATTTGCCACTGACAATGGCCCCTTATTCAAAAGATCGACCAAAAACTTATTAAAATCATGCATAAAGTTTAACTATAAAATTGTTCCATAGTTTTCTCTAATCCTTTATTTTCCCAAATTGTAAGAATAGAATCAATTAATTCATGCTGACTAGTCAGCTTAGAAAATCTCTCCAACAATTTTTTATATGCCGAATCATCTTTTCCCTTAACCATTCGAACATAGTTCAATTTCCCTCTTATAATTGATTCAAAATCCGGAATTTCCCCATTTACTAAATACCCTTTATCTTTAATATATAAGGGCATAAAATAATAGCTCATACGCTCATATCCATAAGATTCCCAGTAATACAACCACATTCGCAACTGCTTTAAATACCTCTTTGGCACATTTACAAATTCATTTACAACTAATCCGGTCACCTCCTGCCTATACTCACTCTTCTGCACTCGCATCTTTTGGGAATTAATTCTGAACCGCTCTTCTTTAATATTCCTTTTCAACTCTTTCAAGAACGAACCACTATTTTTAGAAAAAATATCTTTATCACAGCTGAAAGTGATATCATCTGCGTATCTCGTATAGTTCACCTCAAACCTTTTAGCCATACATGAAAGCTTATAATCGAGATTAGAACAAATAATGTTGCTGAGGATTGGAGAAGTGGGAGCTCCCTGTGGCAATACCGATGTAACTACTTTGGTCCACTTACCAATTTCATTTAACCGCTCTACCTCCATTCTCTCACAACAAAGCCCAGCTATTATATTGGCTAATATTCTACGGCCAGATTGTTCATTCAACCTAAAAGGTGGTACTTGTAATATTTTCCAAATTCTGGCTTGATCTATTGAAGGGAAAAAATCTTTAAGATCAATGTTAAAAACAAATTTGTGCCCTACATGCTCTTTAGCATTATCAACAATCGATCTACCTTTAACAAATCCCTTCGCATGAGAGCTAACCTCTACTACGCATTCAAATATCACCTTCAAACATTCTTGTATTTTCATTAATCCCTTGTTGGGTGCATGTATAACGCGATCACCACCAGACTTCTTTTTTATATTGAATACGATATATCTTTCCGCATGTTTATTGGGATTACAATAAAAATTAAGTTGCGGCAAAATAAAGGGTTGTGCCCCACTTTTATAAATAACAGACTTTACATAATTTAATAGTTCAAGTAGTTCGGACTTGGTTTTCAAACCTTTAAAATGTTCTCTTATCTTTTGGGTTTGTTCTTCACTTAGATTCATAACGAATTAAATAGTCTTTAAATGCCTGTCCTCATTTTCTTTGTATATGAAGCGGATCAATTCAATAAACTGAACCGTCTTATCAATGTATGAACATATCAATGTATCAATATATAAATGTTTCAATATATCAATATTTCAACTGTCTTAGCTAACTGAAGGATTAAAATAGTCTTTTACAGCCAAAAGCGAAATTACCAAACAACCATTCAGAAAGCATAAAGCTACTACCAGACCGATTCTTACATCCATTAAAGGTCATAACAGCTGGCAAAATTCAAAACCTTTTGGACAGGCATTTAAAGAACTAGTGGATTGTGTAAATATACTTTTTTTATATAATTCCTAAAAGATACAACCAAATAATACAATTAACATCTACAACAACATTTTTTTTGTTCTTCCCATTTAAGCCATACATTCACTATACGCAACAACTAAAAAAAGTCTTCACTTGATTGCTAAAATGCTGATCCACCACTTATTATAATATGAATGCTGAAAGGCGGTTTGTACATATAATATATCATGAAATTGGAACGTAAATAAACAGGCAATGTGCTCTATCTTGATTAGAAGAATCATCCGATAAACTAGAATATATAAGCACGTGCCCAAAACATGTTTATGAATCAAAGTGCTTTATCATCAACATCTACTATCAGGTAGGAAGAGGACAAATTATGAGACTAATAGATTATTTTTTAAATATATATTATATCATGAAACATACTCAATTAATAAATTGACTATCTATTATAAAAAATTAATTACTTATATCTGTTAAACTAAAATCCGATATATAAAAGTTCGACACTTATCCGGCAGTTGTACAAAGATGACGGCAACGATATGAAAGTATTGTTGCCGTTTTTCTTTTTAGTCAATTCGTGGGCCAGTTGGGCGATGCCGAGGAAGACTTCATTTATGCGCGTGGTTCGACACTCGTCATCCAGTATACCTTTAGAGATAGTCAAAAAGAAAGTTCTCCATAACTGACTCAAAGTGAAAAATTTATTCGGATCATCATTACCATATTTTTAGACGGCTTTTTCTTCACTATCACCTACTTGAGCGGCGCAATTACCAAAAAAAATCACATGCTTGTGTAATAATCTGTTTTATTTAGCCAATTTAGCGTTATATGGTATTGTCTTGTTAGGATGTTAAAACGCAACATTGTATTGTGGCAATAATATAGAATGGAAAAATTGTTTTCATAATGGCAATTATTAAACTAACGCCTCAAAGGGATTTTCCCTTAACCTGGGCTAACATTGAATATTATACTGATAGCAAAGGCTTAAGAAAAGAAATTTATACGCATGCTGAAGACTCTAAGGCGGAAGAACTGGCCATGTTGTATCATACCCTTTTTGGTCTATTCAAGGACAGGATCAATGTCTATGCTTACTCATGGTGGGATTTGTGTATGGATACCTGGAATACAGAAGACGATACCTATGACTATTCCCCTGAGGGAAAATCCCCCGAAACGGCTGCTTATCTGAAAATGCTGACCGATGCAGGCATTCCCCCTGATTACTCAGGTAGTATAGAGTGTCTTAATTGGGACGAATTCTTAAGTATCATATTACGATGTATTGTCAGCTATGCAGCACCTTATAGTCCTATCTTTTATAGCGAAGCCGATCAGCTATTCTTTTACTTCCATCATACAGGCAGTATTGGCTTGTATTATGAAAAGGAGACAACCTTCGTGAGAGAGATTTTAGAAAGGGCAGCTAAACAATATGAGATAGTTTCTTACTAGATAAAAAAAGGTTACTCCTGTTGAAGTAATCTTTTTTTTTAGCTACTTACCTTATTAAGCTTATTATTCTCAAAAAATCATCAACAAAACGGTTCGACACTTGTCCGGTCCGTTGTACCAACACGAACGGAGATAGTACGAAAGTATTATCTCCGTTTTTATTTTGGGTCAATTCGTAGACCTGTGCACAGGAAAAAGGGAACCATACAGCCGTATTGTTCCCTTTTTCCTATATACTGTTTACTTGCATTAAAAATGGTATAGAAACACCACATCTCCGGTGTAAGCCGGTTTGGCCTTACCTTTAATACTGAGAGTGGCCCCAATTATCACTTTCGTAACGCCTCTTAAATTAACTATAGAATTGAGTTTCGCTTTCAATTGAACTTCGTCGTTCACCAACACGGCCTCGCCAAATTTAAAATCCTGTATACCGTAATTTATTTCCATTTTAACATTACGGATGTCTGCAATCTGCTTCCACAGATAAGGAATTAACGACAACGTCAAATAGCCATGTGCAATCGTGGATTTAAAAGGTCCTTCATTTTTTGCTCTTTCCTCATCACAATGTATCCATTGATGATCAAGTGTTGCATCGGCAAATTTATTGATCTGCTCCTGATCTATTTTATGCCATTCAGAGCTACCTATTTCTTTACCCTCGAATGCCTGGTATTCTGCGAAACTGTTGACGATGACCATAATTATGCTTTTTGTTATGTAAAGTTGCTTGGCGATACCGCGTATCGTCATTAAGACAGGCAAATTACTAACATCTTCCGTTATGTCCTACATCTAAGCATTATTCGACGTTTATTTATTTTAAGATTATTTATTATGTGTTACACTTCGCGACCATACTCAAAGTCGAAAGGCATATCCCAGCACTACCACTGCGGCTCCTGTTTTATTGGAGCCGTTCACATCATCCTTCTGAATGTTTACAAAACCGTAATTGCCGCCACCTTCAACAAACACACTGCCTTTTCCCAAATTACGCGATACGCCAAAGTGGCCGCTGACACCTCCATTAAAGCGATGCAGATCATCTTTTATGTCCTCCTTACGATCAAAAGACTGCGCGCCTATGGGCAATGCCTGTTGATGTTGGCTGTCCAGGTATATTTCACTGGAGCCTTTGGTTTCGTTTTTTGCAGACAGTACATAGCTGATGAAAGGACCTGCTGCAACGTAGATCTCCCAATGAGATCCCAGCGGGAAACGATACTTGGCAAGCACCGGCAGCATCAGATAGTTAATCTTGGCCTCACTTTTATAATTAGCATATAAATACTGTGGTGTCTGCCCAGGAGGAAACAATGCTCCCATTTCCGGAGTCGGCGTAAAGGCCTGGTCGCCGTTCTTCTTACCTCCCTGGGCAGAATATTCAAGCTGGGGTTGGAGAGAGAACATTTTTGACAAATGAAATTCCACATGCACGGCTGCATCTGGCCCTAACCTCGAGCTATAGCCACTGTTGATGGGATTGTCTCCGTCACCTGAAGTCAAATTCGGAATACTAAGACCTGCCTTGATTCCTATATCAATCCGGGTTTGTGCAAAAGATTGATGCATCAGGAAGAATGGGGTGCTGATTACAAGCCAGAAGATTTTCTTTTTCATCCTTTACGTTTTAGAGTTAATAGTGAACCATTCGGGCACATTTCCTACAAGTAAAGGACATGCCGAGATCGCATGTCGGTAGATTGGCATTTAAGGATATCCGAAGATAAGTAAAAGCCAGGGCAAACTGTGCTGTATTTTTATTGCTCAATCTCCTGACATACGCTTATCCGTCAGATATCCGGGATGTCGTACGTTACGCCCGAGGTGGCCACTACAAGGACAATTAAGGAGACGTACGGTTACTACTTGCCTAAATCAAGTATTTCTACGCTTTTCAAAAACTTTAGAAGCGTGTAGTTTTGTTTCTCACAATTCCACAACGAGCAGCTATTTTTTTAACCCCAAACATTACACATCATGAGTTTCACAAATTTCCACGAACAGGTTATTCAAAAACCTTTTGTACAGGAATTAGCTATCTGGAACAGGTTTTACTCAAGCACAGTACTTAACTTTAACATGGAAGCGCAGACACAGTCCAATTGGTGCTGGGCGGCGACTTCCAAAAGCGTGTCTTTCTTTTATTCAGCATTGCTGAACCCCTGGACACAATGTAAGATCGCATCTGCCGAACTCGGACAGACCTGTTGTACATCACCCGTTCCTGGCCCTTGTAACGTACCCTGGTACCTCGACAAGGCACTCACACGTACCAAAAACTTTGTTGAAATAAAAAGCGGTACGATAAGCTGGGAAGCTGTTAAAGCACAGATCGATGCAGGCCTGGTAGTCGGTACTAGAATCGGCTGGTCTGGCGGTGGCGGGCACTTTATGGCCATTTACGGTGTATCAAAAATATTGAGCACAAAGTATTTCCATATTGATGATCCCATCTATGGTAAGAGCATACTCACCGTTAATCAGTTCTCGACCAACTATCAGGGCAGTGGTTCCTGGACACACACTTATATCACGAAAAAACATTTTTACTTTATGTGGATCAAAGACCTTGTATTCAAACCGGAATTACTCAAGCCAATCCCTGAAGTTCGCCCGCTGATACGTTTACAGCGTCCTAATCTGAAGGTTGACAAGAGCGCCGCCGAACTGGAACTGAGCTTTGCACATCATGCATATGTTGTAGGACTGAAAGATATCGATAAGGATATCACCATTCCTGAAAAACCTAGTTCACTCCGTGTGATAGAACTGGATCAAAGACAACCAGTAGCGCTCTATGACCTCGCTACTACGGAAGATGATCCACAGGTATTACAGGTAAATACTGACGACGAATACCTCAATCGTATAGAGAACGGTATGGAGAAGATCAAATCCAGCCTGCAGGAGAAAGAAATAGAAGGAGAAATGAGGGTACTGAAATTCCCGGCCCTGAATCTCGAAGCACTGTGGCTGCATACAGAAAATAAAGAAAATGACCGCTACTATCTGCTTCGCCACTTCGGCCAGGAAGATACTGTGCTCAATGAAGGCACTTTCAAAGAGCTCGTCTTCAGACAGAAAGCTGTAACAGAAAAACAGGATGACCTTATGGGCGCCTAATATTGTAGATCGCCAGCCAAAACGGCTGGCGATCTTTTATCTTTATGTCTGTATAACATGAGATTGAAAAAAAGATAAGTTAATGTCTAACGTTCAATCACTACTTTCCCCCTGCTCTGTCCAGATTCAGCAAAAAGATGTGCAGCTGGTACTTCGTCAAATGAGAACCGCTGACCATCTACCAATGCTTTCACCTTCCCTTGCTCCATCCACTCAGCGATGCGTGCAAGATTCTTACCGTATCCCTGCTGACGCGCATCTATATCATGAACAATAGCCATCATGAGCAGAACAACATGAAAGCTGACACCTTTAAAATGCAACGGAGATAAGTCTTCAGGCGACATTGCAATGGTAGTGACAATACTTCCGAATAGTTTTACTGCTGCAAAACTGTTTGGAAGATTAGGCCCTCCTACTGTATCGAAGACGATATCAAAACCTGCTCCGCCGGTATATTGCTGTACATAGTCTGCTACTGATTGTTTATTGTAATTGATCACATGATCTGCACCAAAACTTCGTGCAAGTTCAATATCTGTATCTTTTGAAACAACAGCGTACACTTCTCCACCCGCTAACTTTGCGAATTGCACCGCCAGATGTCCCACTCCACCTACTCCACCATATATCAACACTTTTTGACCGGCAATTATATTCGCCCGTTCAAACAGTGCTTCATAGGCTGTTAAGGCCGCCAATGGTAGCGCTGCAGCTTCAGCGAAGCTCAGATTCACAGGCATTTTCGCCAGCAAGCGCTGGTCTGCACGCATAAACTCAGCCAATGCTCCATCCTGCTGACCAAAGCCACCTGTCCATCCATATACACGATCACCCTTTTTAAAGTCCTTCACATCCGCACCGGTTGCTTCAACTATCCCAGCTACATCGCCATGCAGTGTGAAAGGAAACGGTCCGGTGACTGCTCTTATACGACCTTCGCGCAAGTGACCATCTACAGGATTGTAAGACGTGGCCATTACTTTGATCAACACCTGTCCTGTGGCTGGTTCGGGAATAGCTTGTTCGACACGCTCAAATACCTCAGATGCGTTCCCGAATTTATTTATAGTAACAGTATACATTTTTTGCCGTTTACGTTATTCGTTAGATATACAATTCCGGAATGCTCTGAAGCATCCCGGAATACAATAAAAACTGGCCTCTGGTTTATTTAGCATTAACAGCAGCCAGCAGTTTTTCAGCTGTGATCTGTGATGAAGCAGGGTTCTCACCTGTGATCAGTAAGCCATCCTGTAAGGCAAAAGGAGCCCAGTTCTGTTCTGCTTTCTTGTAGTTTGCACCACGTTCCTTCAACATATCTTCCAAAGAGAAAGCTCCCTTATTGCTTGTCTGTCCAGTTACTTCCTCATCATTGGAATACCCTGTCACTGTTTTACCCTTCAGCAGGTATGCGCCATTTTTAGTTTTTACATTTTTCAATGCAGCAGCAGAATGACAAACAAATGCAGTTGGTTTCTGCTGTTCAACGAATGACTGGATCAATGAAATAGATGCTGCGTTATCTGGCATGTCCCAGGTCGGACCGTGACCACCTGAATAAAATACTGCATCAAAATCCTTCGCCATTACGCTATTAAGCTTAACCGCGTTCTTTAGTTTGCGTTCTCCTTCTGCATCGCTTAGAAATCTTTTGGCAATAGGCGCCATGAACTGCTCACTGGTACTTGCAGGGTCAATTGGAGTCTCTCCACCTTTGGGAGAAGCTACCGTAACGGCTACCCCGTTTTCTGTCAGATAATAATAAGGAGCGGCAAATTCTTCCAGCCACAGACCTGTTTTAGTACCATCACCAGCTGCATCAGCAGATGTTACTACGATTAGGACCTTTTTGGATGTAGATTGTTTCTTAGTTTGAGCTGTAGCTGTCATACCAGCAAGAGTTACTGTCAGTAAAGCCATAAATGCTGTCGCATATCTCATCGTCGTTTTCATATAATTAATTTTTCACAAAGCTAAGTCAGCACACGGCCCCGGTACAAGGACCTAGCGCACACATTTGATGTGATGTAGATCACACGATAATTTTCACTAAGTTTGAATCATTGAACATATCTGTATGCATCCAGTGCTTAGAAAACATTTTGAGGAATTAGTCGAACTGACCGAAGCTGAATTTGAGCGTTTATCAACCTGCTATCATCTTAAGAAATTCAAGAAGCACTCTATCATTCTCCAACCCGGCGACACTGTTAACCACGAATATTTCGTTTTAAAAGGCCTGTTAAAGACTTTCATGATAGACGACAGCGGGAAGGAGCACATCCTGCAGTTCTCCATGGAGAACTGGTGGGTATCCGACTATCAGGCCTTACATACAGGTGGTAAATCATCCTTTATCATTCAGTGCCTCGAAGACGTGGAATTGCTATACATGTCATACGCGGATAGACTGCAATTATGTAATGAGATGCATCAATTCGAGCGCTTTTGCAGGTTAAAGATCACCAACGGATTCATTAGCATGCAAAAAAGGGTGATGGCGTTGTTAAACAACGATGCCCAATCCAGGTACCAGCAATTACTGGAACAGTACCCCTCCCTTTTTCAGAGGGTACCTAAAGCGCTTATTGCCGCATATATTGGTGTGTCCAGAGAAACACTCAGCCGGCTACACATTTAAAAAAACACACACAATCATCTACTAAACAACTGATTATCATGAAAACTCATTCATGAGGGATATTCTTATTTTATAAATTTCCACCACTTCTTCAACCTGATTATCAAAAATTATTTCGTCTGTTTTGACGGAGATCTCAGAAAGCATCGTATATTTGCGACAAGTCGTATCCGAATTATCCAATTAACAGAAACAGATTATTTTAATGAAACATTTAGTTATTATAGGCGGAGGTTTCGCCGGTTTTTGGAGTGCCATGAGTGCAGTTAGACAAAGTCGGGAACTTGGCAAAGCCAATGATCTTAAGATCACCGTAATCAATAAGGACAACTATTTAACAAACCGTCCACGGCTCTATGAATCCAACCTGGACACCGTACGCATTGATCTGCAGCCATTATTAACGCCACTGGGCATTAACCTGGTGACCGGACTGGTAACGGGCATCCAGCCACAGGAGCAAACCATTGCGGTAAAAAAAGACGCTGAAGATTTAACCATGCATTACGACTACCTGATCGTTGCAGCAGGCAGCAGGTTAAAACAGCCTGAAATTCCAGGTAATCATCTTATACATAATGTTGACCAGTTTGAAAGTGCGGATAATCTGCACAAACATATCGCGCAACTGGCAGCTGGTGGTTTTAAAGGTGAAGGCGCAAAAACTGTTGTTGTTGTTGGAGGCGGATTGACCGGCTTAGAAGCAGCAACTGGTCTGCAGGAAATCGCTGATAAATATTCCACCGAAAAATTACAGGTAATACTGATAGACCGTCAGCCAGAACTGGCAATTGGTTACTCAAATGAAGCCAGGGAATATATCAACGAAGTGCTGATGAACAGCAATATATCACTCAGGCCCGGCACCTTACCTGTTAAGGTTGATGAAGATTACGCATATCTATCCAATGGTGAGAAAATAGCAACTAAAACAGTTATCTGGACTGCAGGCCTTGAAGCCAGCCCATTGAATAAATTCCTCAATGGTAACAAGGATAACATGAACAGACTGGAAGTAGACGAGCACTTCAAACTGCCAAGCTACGCCAACATCAGTGTAACAGGCGACGCTGCACTATCAAAACCAAGTGATGGCGTCTATGCTACAATGTCCTGCCAGTACTCCCTGTTCCAGGGTAAGTGGTCAGGCCACAATGCTGTAGTTGACATCTTCGGAGGAGAAAAACTTCCTTACAAACAATCCACTTACGTAACCTGTGTCGACCTGGGCCCGCAACGCGCTATGTTCACACGCGGATGGGACAGACAGCTGCAGGTAACAGAAGACGCAGGCAAGAAGATTAAAATGGAGATCAATACTGTATGGGTAGTACCGTCTCCGGATCCTGAGGCGAACGTGGCCGCGGCCGCCCCGGCAGATCCTGCTTTTTAGTATCTTTGGGGCTTTCTAGATCTAATATTGTATGCCATTACTGGGAAAAGGAGTTGAATACGCGATCCATTCGTTGTATTACATGATAGACGCACCGAAGGACAGGATCATGACAATTGCTGATCTGGCCACCTTTCAGAATATCTCTGAGAGTTATCTGGCAAAGGTCTTCACGCGATTGCAGAAAGGCGGACTTGTCCGCTCCAATCTGGGCGTTAAAGGTGGTTATGTACTGGCAAAAGACGCATCAGAGATCACCTTCTGGGATATTGCCGTAGCAGTAGAAGGCAGGGTCTCCCTGTTTGAATGTCATGATGTAAGCTCTGGCTGTATCCTCTATAATGGTAACGGCAGAAACACAGACGACGTGTGTACGATACACGCAGTTTTCCTGGAAGCGAACCAGAGACTGGAAGCCTACCTGAAAAACAAGGACCTGCGCTGGTTGCATTCAACCCTCGCCAAGGTTATTCCAGATACGTTCACAAAAGAAGCAGATAACTGGTTCAATCTTCAGAAATTAAAAGCCAAAGACTAATGATCAGCGCGAATATCTTCGCGCTGATTTTTTTTGCCCCGTAACCCGTTGTTAATGAAGCCCATTCATTTTTGCTGAAAAAATCCCACTACCATATCAAAGTATCCCCCCTCTTCGAATGTCATTATACAGGAATACTCAAATTTCCACCTTCAAAAAACCATTATTCTATGAAAAGACTCACAATTCTAATGGCAGCAATGGCTCTCTTCGCCAGTTGCAGCAAAGAAGCTACCAAAACAACTGTTACCCCTAACCCAACTTCAACAAACGACGACGGCGCCCGCAAGGTTGCTGCTGCAGCTGCTACCATCAGCTTCAGTGGTTATACATGGGACGTAAGAGATCAGGGCTCTTCAGGTCCCGGACCAAACTATTGGAGCTCAAGCAACGTTTGGGTGGATAGTGAAGGTCACCTGCATCTGAAGATCAGAAAAGATCCTGCTACCGGCAGATGGTTATGTGCTGAAGTAATTTCCAGACAAACCTTCGGATACGGTTCCTACGTTTGGAAGATAGAAGGCGCTGTGGATAAGCTGGACAGGAATATTGTACTCGGCCTGTTTAATTATAAATCAGGTGACGACGGACATCATGAAATAGATATCGAGTTTGCCCGCTGGGGAAACAGTGCATGGCATAATTTCAATTATACTGTGTACCCTGCTACCGGCTCCGGCAACGTATCGCAGACATATGAACTGGCACTGAACGGTACTTATAGTTCCTATAAATTTACCCGTAACAGTACATCTGTATCCTACAAAGCCTACCACGGCCACAACCTGGATGAAGCGAATTCCTTCTTCCCATGGACAACGCCGGCCGGATACAATGTAGGCACACTGTCTTTACCAGTACACATGAACCTCTGGCTGTTTAACGGTAATGCACCATCTAATCAGCAGGAAGTTGAAATAATTATACACTCATTCACATTTACGGCTGCGTAAGTGTTTTAAGTTTTGTAATGGAGAGGGTTACGCCAGGAAGGTTTCTACCTTCCGGTTAACCCTTTTCTTATGCAATTATTTATTCTACATTTATGACCATATACCAGCTAACCCCAAAAAACGTATTATGGTCGCCCGTACTATCAATGAAGTCATTGAGCAACTTGAAGATATTATCAGTTCTGCAACAAACACCGATAACAGGATAGGCTACTTCGCCGCACTTTATTACAAAGTCACCGCAAGGGTCAGAGACGGTATTCTCAATAATGAGTTCGAAGATGGTCCCCGTATGGAAAAGCTTGATGTCATTTTTGCAAACCGCTACCTCGAAGCTGTAACACAATACAAAAATGGCCAATTACCTACCGGCTCCTGGCAGATTGCTTTTGAAGGTTCAAAGAAGTCTTCCGTACTGGTGCTGCAGCAACTCCTGCTTGGTATGAACGCCCATATCAACCTTGACCTGGGAATAGCCGCTGTTGAAACAGCCGGAGACCAGGACATTCAGCTTATCCGTAAAGATTTCAACGCTATAAACAATATCATTGGTTCCCTGACCGGGGAAGTTATTGCAGAGATCAACCGCATTTCTCCTTTCCTGTCACTTTTAGGTTTGAATGCTAATAATGACCAGTCTATCCTGATCCAGTTCAGTATCAGTAATGCCCGTGATGGGGCCTGGAACTTTGCGGAAGAATTATTTGGCAAAAAGGGTACAGAATATACTAACTGCATAGCTGCAAGAGATACCAGTATCCGGAAACTGGCGGAAGGATTACTACGTCCTGCGGGGAAATTGATCAGGTTTACCGTTTGGATCATTCACCTGTTTGAATGGAAAAATCCACGGAAGATCATACAAACGCTTTACAAAGCAAAGAAGACATTTATACGCGTAGCAACCATACCGGCATCATAACAGGTGGCCTTCCTTATTTTTATCGTCGCAAATCAGATTGCGGAACATAGACACCTTACAACCTGTCTTTAGCTTAAAGAAGCGACTGAAATGAGCAGGGCTTTCAAACCCGAGACTGTAGCCTATTTCCTTCGCAGATTTATCTGTGTAATACAGATACCTTTTAGCCTCCAATATGATCCTGTTATGTATCAGTGTTGACGGCGAAGGACAATTGCAGATCCTGAAAAGATTAGTCAACGTCTTTGGGGATTTATTCATGGCCTCTGCATAAAAGATCACCTCATGCTCTTTCCGGAAGTTGATTTCCAGCAACAGGTTAAACTGCCGGACAATATCCATCTTATCTTCCGAAGAATGCTGATAACCTGCTGTTTGCTTCCTGGCGATCCTTGTAACATTAATAATGGCACGCTTTAACAATGTGCGCAGCATTTCGCCTTGCATACTATCTTTCAGTTCCATGTCTTCCAGGAAGAGTTGCTCAATGTTAGTAAGGCTTTGCATCTCTTGTGGGGTAAGGGGAATGAACATCGGATGCTTAATACCGTAAAAGATAAATCCCACACAACTCACTTCCGCATCGTGATCCATAATGCAATAAAACTCCCTGTTGAATTGCCAGGCCAGTAGCAGTTCCGGCTTTTCAAAAGTAAAATGCTGATTGGCCACCAGCGGTAGTACTGAATGGGTGGGCATTGTATAAACAATTTCATCTATTGTGACCTGTTGTTCACAGCCCTTGTTGATGACGAAAGTATTGATCGTACTCTTCTGACCGTTTATAGTCCCCTCTCCTTTCAAAGAGTGATCGTTCACTCTCACCATGAAACGACCTAATGTTGATTTATCAGTAAATTCCAGTTGCATGCTGTGTGGCATTTAAATCACTGGATTAAAGATGCCACAATATAGAGGAAACAGGAATGTCCAGACTTCCCGGAGAGATACAGATTTTTCCCGGAAAGTACGTTATGGGGTATTTTTATAAAAGAAGGGAAGCCCCCTTACAGGGCTCCCCCGTCTATGGCATAGGTCATTTAATGGTAACCTTCACTATATTATTAATAGCGGGAAGGGTCGTAAAGGCATTGGGATTAGATATCTCGCTGATCGGTTTATTCTCTGCGGACGTGCTTCCACCCAGGTTAAACTGTGCGTTACCTGCACCTGGGAACTGGTCGATGGCGGTTCCATCATCAAACAATTTAATACTGGTTGATATATCTCCGGTTTGGGTAGCGTCTACACCATTACCGGCCGATGCAAAGAACCAGTCGTTTGAGAAACCGTACATAGTAGCGATTGCAAGGCGGTCGCCTTTGACTACGTCCAGTTCCTGAGAAACAACGCCTCCTGCCTGGCTACCTATAACGGGCAATAATACTTTTGAAGAAGGCGCGGGAAGTACATATACTTTCTTTACTCCATTTAACTTTTCAAGTGCCGTAGCAAGTATGCTGGCATCACCCTGCTGCGCGAGGTTTTTTAAACCCTGCCCTTTATCATTTTCGCCTGTTTTATAGATCGGATTATCAACTCCGTTGTACACTACTACCAGGACGGGCGAGAGTGGCGTGAAGATGCCTGTATTTTCTTTTACGTGATCATAAAGCTGTGAATTATCTCCGGATTCTGCCAGCGCAGTCAAACCGTTCGCTGTAGCCTGACCTGCTTTATAAAGCGGTGCATCATTCAGCAACTGACCACCCGCGATATACGATACAGCCCATACTCCGGGACTAAGCGGCGTTTCATTGGCGGTACCGCCTGAAGTGTTGGTCAGGGTCAATGTAAAGTAGGAGTCTCCGTCATACTTTAACGTAGCTTTTACCAGTGAGGATGCCGGCAGGTACGTATTACCCTGCGCATCGGCGCCATTTACTTCGGTGATATTCTTTGTGTCGGCCCCCCCTGGATGGCTAACAGCAGCACCGGGTTTCTGGTTCATCCTGGTGCCATTATCCCAGAGTTTCACCTGGGAAGATACGTCTCCCTCGATAGGCTCCTTTTTCTCGTCATACAGGGCTATACCCGGGTTTGCAGGTGCGAAGAAAAGATCATTGGACCATCCGTACATGGAGGCAAAGGTCACCGTTTGGCCCACCGAAGCGGAGAAGTGAAAACTAACGGACTGACCAGGCAGAATTACCGGCGGGGTTCCCTCTCCCTTGTAAGTACCTGATTCCACCAGACTTCTGGAGTTCAGTACGTTTTCAATGGTGATCGTTCTTTTCTGGGTGTTTTCTCCAGGATTATTATCATCGTCTTTATTGCAGGCAATAAAAGTGAGCGGCAAAAGTGCTGTAGCTATCCAGCCAAGGCGTATGGTATTCATTATCATGGTATTCCTTTTTTGATATTAGGATAAACACAAAATTATATACCTCCCTCTGGCCCAGGAATGACGGTACCTCCCGAACAATTGACAAAAGCGCCCGTGATGGAAAAATTTACCTGGCTGTATTCCCTATTTAGGAGAACTTTTTCTTAAAAAGAATGCATAAATTGAGAATTGAACAAGTTTTTATTAAACGTATTCTGATATGGAGAGCAAGGCTAAAATTATTTTTTTAGCAGACGATGATCCTGAGGACCAGGAAATTCTTAAAGACGCCATTACAAAGTTAGATCCCAACACCGACATTCATTCTGTTATGGACGGGCAACAGGCTATTGAATATCTGCTCGGCTGTCCGGACTCGTGTTTACCGGCGCTTCTTATTTTTGATTATAAAATGCCCATTTTTAATGCAATAGAGGTGCTTGAACAGCTGCGGAACATTCCCCGGCTGCAATCTATACCTAAGGTCGTATGGAGCACATCCAACCAGGCAGAGCATGTAAGAAGCTGTATGGAAAAAGGAGCCATTCAATATTTCGTAAAGCCCACAAAAGCGGAGGAGCTAAACAACATTGCGAGGCAAATGCTGGAAGTAAGCAACAGTTGAGCTTTTAATTACAGGGAATGTAAATATCAAACCTGGCGCCCTGCCCGGGATTGCCGTGTGCTTTGATAACGCCATGGTGATTTAAGACGATCTTTTTACAGATAGCGAGTCCTATTCCGGAGCCAGAGATGCCAGGCTGAACATGTAACCGCTGAAAAAGTTCAAACAGCTTATCCGAATAGTCCGGTTCAAAGCCTACGCCATTATCGATCACCGAGAACTTATAGTAACAGCTCTCAGAGAGATCGGTAACTTTTCCTTCCGGTAATTCTGCTGATCTTTCTGCAGTGATAACGATATGCGGTTGCCGTTCCGGATGCCTGTATTTTAACGCATTCCCAAGCAGGTTATCGAACAGCTGACTGAATTGAAAAGGGATAACACGTATTGTAGGAAGGTCACCGACATCGATAATCGCATTATTTTTTTCAATGGTGTCATGATGTGATGCGATCACCTCATTGATAACTCCGTTCAGGTCTGTCTCAATCATCTCCTGGGAAAAAGAAGATGCCTGTGAATATGTTAGCAGATCGTCTATCAATCCCTTCATTCTTGCAGCGGCATTGATAGACCGGTTTAAATATTCCAGACACTTCTCAGGCAGTTGCTGGCCGGCATTATCGAAAATATAGCTATTGTAAAACTGAATTTTTCTAAGGGGCTCCTTCATATCATGGGCTGCGGCATAAGCAAATTGCTCCAGCTCTTTATTCTGAAACTCCAGTTCATTTGCGTACTGCCGGATCTTGTCTTCCGCCAGCTTCTTTTCCGTTAGGTCACGTGTTACCTTGGAGAAGCCTATAACATTATGTTCTGTATCATGCAAAGCCGTAATAACAATACTTCCCCAGAACCGGCTACCATTTTTTCTCATCCGCCAGCCTTCCTGTACTGCTTTGCCTGTACGTGTCGCTTCTGCGATCAACCGTTGAGGAAGATTCCTTTCCCTGTCTTCCGGCAAATAAAAGACGCTAAAGTGCCTTCCGACGATCTCTGACTCATGATAGCCCTTGATCTTTTCAGCGCCTTTATTCCAGTTCTGGATCACGCCCGACCGGTCCATCAGCAGGATCGCATAATCTTCGACCTCTTCGATCATTTTATGATAACGCTCTTCACTCCGCTTCAATTCATCGGTCAAATTTTTATAACGTAAAATGTGCTCGTCGATTTCCTGCAATGAGGCCGAGACGTCCGGTACTTCCTGAAAACAATGCAGTACAGCAGTCACCTTCCCTTCTTTATTCTTCAGGACAATAAGATCTCCTTTAATAAAGACCCTTGAATGGTCAGGGCGCTCAAGCACTACCTGCCAATCATTGCAACGTATACCGTCCTTTGCCATCGCCACCAGGGTGGCCGCATTAAGCGACAAATAATTCCCATCGGTCGTGTAATACGGGAAAGCATCTTCGTAACTGGTCTGCTCATTGTTTATTACAGGCCTTCTCCCCCATAATTTTACAGCAGCTTCATTGTAAAATGTCATGTTTCCACCGGCGTCATATATGCAGACGGCCATTGGCAGCAACTGCAGAAGATCCAGTTGCAGTATCCCCGACTCTGTAAAAAATGAGTTTGATATGGCAGTGTTAAATCCGCGCTCCATTCCTTGAAATTAGGGAATAGTACGCTAATTTTAGCACGATTTCCAGATGTTGCATTATTTGATAAACGGCTACCAGCCTAATCTGTATAATGCCTACCTTTATTCCCTTTTTCCAAAATACAACACTCAATAACTATCACATGAAATTCAATTTCGCAACAATGATCGCGCCGGCGGTTATCGCATTATGCATGACAGCCTGCAATAACCAGCCAGCTGCATCAGAACATAAAGCTGACAGCACCGCCACTCAGCCTACAATTACAGAAGAAACTGTCGCTATTCAGGCAGACAGCGTAACGCTGAACAGCATTGTAGCTTTCAGCGATGATACCACTGCCAAAAAGCCGATCGTACTGATCGTACCGGAATGGTGGGGACTGGACGATTATGTGAAGACCAGGGCTAAACAGTTTGCAGAACTGGGCTACCTGGCTATCGGTATAGACATGTACGGCGGCGGCAAACATGCTGATAATCCTGATCAGGCAAAAGCATACGCTATGCCGTTCTATGTCAATCCTCAACTGGGCTTTAGCCGACTGCAGGCAGCTCTGGCAAAAGCCAAAACCTATCCGCAGGCAGATACTACCCGCATAGCAGCGATCGGTTACTGCTTTGGTGGTTCTATGGTATTAAATGGCGCGAAACTGGGACTGCCAGTAAATGGCGTCGTTAGCTTCCACGGCGGACTTGCAGGTGTAATACCTGTAAAAGGCCAGACGAAGGCACAGATCCTGGTATGCCATGGTGCAGCTGATCCGTTTGTAGCGCCACAAGAAGTAGCTACTTTCAGGAAACAACTGGATTCACTGAGCATTCCTTACACTTTCAAAGAGTATGCAGGAGCTTCTCATGCCTTCACCAATCCGGCCTCTACTGCAAACGGCAAAAAATTCAATCTGCCTATTGCTTACAATGCAGCAGCTGACACTGCATCCTGGAACGATATGCGCACCTTCTTCGGTGTAATATTCAAGTAAAGGAATAAGCATAAAAAAGTGGAGCGTCCTTATAAGAGACGCTCCATTTTTTTTATGCCCATTGTAATGCGAAAGGAGGATCATTCAGATGCAGGCAGCTTAATAGCCGTAGCCTAACTTATCTGAACGCCTTTCTCCCAATATTTTATAGTCCTTCTTTTCCAGCGCTTCCACAACTTTAGCCCTGTCCTTGTAGAGGGACCTGTGATGGAAATTATAAATACCCAGCCCGATATGAAAGAAGATGCCGCTGATGATGATGATACCTAATACTTTTATCACAAAGGCCTTCTTTGAAACCAGCCATTCATAACAATAGAACGAATAGATCATCGGCAATGGCAACAACATACAGAAAGTATGTGAGGACGGCCCTTTGATCGAGAAGAAAAAGCTGGCGAACACCAACAGGAATGTGAACAGGTTTAACCACCTCATTTTTTTCCACTCTTCATTGTCTGTCTTAACGAAATAAGAAAGGATAAACAATCCGACCTGTACAAATCCTACTATCAGCAGGAAGAATACGAAAGGTGTAACCCACATCTGTTCTTTTATTACTTCCCATTTCTCCTGGGAATTACCCATTACGTAGGGCACTTCAAAAGAAGCGAAAGACCAGTACCTGGTTAGAATGGTTATAATATTGCCGGCATTCTTCCAATTGAATACGATATTGGACGCAACCTTACCAGCCTCAGGATCGGGGTGTAACAAGGTAGGTATAAGCGTCATGGCTCCGGCGATCAATCCTGCCACGTATAGTAGCACCCGAACGGATGTACTTTTAATACCTGCCAGACGATATGAGAACAGTACTGCTACTCCTGCATATGGCAACAACAATACCCATGACATGTGCAGCTGCATGATCATGGTGGTTGTAAGCCCCATTACAAAGAAAGCCAACGATGGAGAAATGAACTTATCTTTACTGATGGGCAGTACTTCCAGCAGGCAGATAAAGAAGGGAATAGCCAATGCGATTGCATAGGAAGGATTTACGACCCTCGTACTGTAATACAATGTCCAGGGAGTGGTCATACATAACACCCAAACCATCCAGGCGGGAATGCCCTTTACCCGGCGGGTAATATAGTAAGCCAGTAAAGACAGGCTGGCGAAAGACAAAATATTGACGATCAGGGTAGGCATCTCCGGTAGCCTGGCTATATAAAAACCAGCGCTTACGAATATACCCTGCAAACCTCCCGGGATCTGCGTATTCGTATACACGACATCCGGGCCGTAAGTAGGCCAGGTAGCAGTAGTAAAGGACTTAAGCCCTATCAGGTATATTTGTAATTCATCAGGGAACCAGAATTCCGAGCATAAGCCATAAATAACCCGGAATATAAAAAGAGCCAGAAGTAATAGAAATAGGTTCTTCCTATTCATAAATAGTAGTTTGTTGATTGCGGCGGGGCCAAATTACATAACTTTCTCAATTGTTCAATTTGGAATTCTATGAAAGCCATCGCTTTATCCCGATGACCTAAAGCATATACGCTTGTTTTTCAATTGTCCCGGTTGCTGATCTTAAAGTGGGAAACCAAACACATGTAATTAATTTATTTAGTAAACTATACTATTTTTTAACGATTAACATAGATATTATTATTAACTAGCGTTATAAAGCTGTAATAGTAGTGCATTCTGTGAGATAACCCATATATAACCCATATATGACCCATATATAACCCGTATATAACCCATATTTAAGAGATATGGGTTATATACGGGTTATATATGGGTTGTATACAGGTTATTTATGGGATGTAGGAAATAAACGGATATTATCGCACTACTTCTTCTGTGTAGTACGACAATAAAAAAAGCCATGACCGCTTAGTCATGGCTCTCACTAATTTGTAAATAAGGTATTACAAGCCAACTGTGGAGTGGCTGGTCAGTATGAATGGTAAGCAGGATTGTCTATTCTCCGAGTAACAGGTCATATAGTTCTTTAGCCATTTTCTGATAGCCTGGTACATTATCGGGTTTGATGAAATGTTTCAACGCGCCCATTTGCTGACACTTTTTTTCTTCGCTGCCGCTATCTGAAGCTGAGTATGTTACGACAGGAATTTCCCGGAAAGCATCATTTCTTTTGATATAATATAAGACGTCATATCCATGACCTGCTGCGGACAGGATCACGTCAGGAAATAAGATATCGGATTCCTCCATGATATCTTTGAGGATCTTTCCATCCTCTGCCACGGCCACCACATTAAATAGCCCGGTATCGGCAAATGACTCCTGTATCAGGACCTTGCCATTTGCATCGTTTTCTGCTATAAGTATGTTCAGTTTTCCCATAGTAGTACAAAGGTGATATATTCTGTGCGCATTGAAAATATTTAAAAAAAATTTTGCGGTTTAAAGTATTTACATACCTTTGCAATCCCAAACGGGAAAAGCCGCGTTGGTCAATCGGCTAAGACGCCTCCCTTTCACGGAGGAATGACGGGTTCGACTCCCGTACGCGGTACCAACGTAATAAAAGGGTTGCTCAATCGAGCGACCCTTTTTTTTTACCTCGCGTAAGGGATCTCCCATTATAGATGATTGATTAATTCAACGCTGCACCCCATTAAATAATCTTGTTGTTTACTGCATAGGAAAGTGCTTCGACCATATTGCTTACATTTAAACGATCGAAAATTCGTCTCCTGTAGTATTTAACAGTATCAGGAGCAACGAATATCTTCTCCGCAATCTCGTTAATCGTTAACCCCTGCGCGTGCAGGTGTAAAACCTCTATTTCTCTCTTATTAAGTTTCGGCTTTTCTGACTTCGCCCAAGCAAGATTTTTTAAATCCAATTGCCACATTTCTCCAGCTCCCTGCTTATATATACAAACATTGCCTGCGGTCTTATGGTGGGAAATAGAAACAATGCACATTGCCTTCCATAACCTGCCTTCGCTTGTCAAAAATAACGGGGTAAGTTTATGATTAATAAGCATCTGCCTGCCATCTTTATCTGCCAGGTGAAAATCATATGTTATGCTATATTCCATCTTGTCATCATCAGATAACCTTTTAAAAAAATTAAAGCCTGCCTCATTGATAATATTCAACATTGTCAGGTCATTTTCGGGAACATTTCTAAAATAGAACTCGTAGCCCAATTTTAGCACTTCCTCCGGAGAATATCCACAGAGAAATAACGGATTTTCCGATACGTACTCAAATATCATATGCTCATAGTCGATGACATAGATGCTTTCGTACGTCAACCTCGCAAAGGCTTTTATGGCTTCCAGGTAATTGTTTTGCTTTAAACGGTCTGTCGCTGGAATTTCACCCAGATTATTCTTGGTAAATAGCCCAGACTGAGCATGATTTTTCATTCCAAAAGTAATTGATAATATGGCACTTATATTGTCAGCACCCACCTCGTAACGGTATTGAAATCTACACTAAAGTGTAGGCCTCAAAAGCGTTATTATGGCTTTTTTTGTAAAAATCTTTTTCAGGCTTAATGAATCATTAAATCTAAATACAACCTCCTATCCGATAAATTATCTCAGCTATGCTCATTAATACGATGACCTGCAGCAACTGCCGCAGTACAGTAGACACCAATTTCTGTGGCAATTGTGGTCAACCAATACAAATTAAAAGAATTGATAAGGACTACGTCCTGCATGAAATCTGGCATATCTTACATTTTGACAAGGGTATATTTTTTACCATAAAAGAATTGTTGACCCGGCCAGGTCAAAATGTAAAAGAATTCATTGCAGCCAATAGAAGTAGACTTGTAAAACCTATAATATTTATCATAATAACCTCACTAATATATACATTAACCAGTAATTTCTTCCACATTGAAAAAGGGTATGTCAATTTTGATGGAGCGAAGCAATCTGCTATAGGCATAATCTTCTCCTGGATACAACATCATTATGGTTATGCAAACATTATAATGGGAATGTACATCGCTTTTTGGGCTAAACTTTTTTTCAGAAAGTATGATTACAACTTTTTTGAAATATTGATCCTATTATGTTTTATAATGGGAATCGGCATGTTATTATTTTCTGTCTTCGCCCTTATTGAAGGATTAACAAAAGTAAGTCTAATGAATATTTCAGGCGCTCTGGCCATGCTATATTCTACCTGGGCGATCGGGCAATTTTTCGATCAAAAGAAAGTGGCAAGCTATTTTAAAGCATTAGTATCCTACATATTGGGAATGATTGTATTTTCTTTATCGCTGGTACTTTTGGGTCTTTTGATAGACTTTTTGAAATTTTAAAAAAAGAGGATGTATAAAAAATAAACGAAGTTCCTCATAATCGCTTAAATGACTACTTGGACCTTATCTTTTTTTAAACTCCCGGCCGATATCCGGAATAAACGTCGACTTGATCCAGGATTGGACTTCAGGCGTGTAGTCGCTGACGGGGTTAAAAACGAAGAATATACCTATGTGTTATTATCCCTGCTTTATAAGTGAGAATAATTTCTCCCTGTTCTTAATAATGATCGTTTTCCCTGAAAGTTCAAGGATATGATCAGCAGAAAACTCGTTCATTACTTTAAATATTGTTTCATAGGTTGTTCCCGCGTAAGACGCAACATCTTGTCTGGTCAGGGTGCCTTTAATGGTCCCGTCTTCATGACAACCAAATACGTCAGCGATTTTCAGTAATGTATCTGCAATACGGCTTTTTACGTCCATATGTACCATATTCCGCATACCCTTTTCGGCCTCCTGCAGGTCTCTGGCATAATATAGCATTAACTGGTAAGTAAGTTCAGGATTGATCCTGAGGGTAGTTTTGAGAAATGCTGTCGTAATGAAGCAAACTGATGCATCTTCGATGGCAGTTGCAGAGACAGGATAATACTGCTCTGCGGCTATTCCCCTATGCCCTAGCACATCGCCTTCCTTCGCTAATTTGATGATAAGTTCCTTATCGTCTCCCCACTTCTTATGTATTTTAACCTTTCCTTCATGAAGAAAATAAAATCCTGTTACAGGCTCATCTTCCCGGAATATCGCCTGTCCTTTCTTGAAATTCAACAACTTAGAGTTATTATCAATAGCGGCTTCCCATTCAGGTAACGAATACTTCTTCAGGAAGCAATTGGTGTGATGCTGCATAGTCAAAGTTACAAAAACATTGTTTAGGCAATGTTTTCTAAGCTAATTTTAATAAATAAATTTAATAAAATGTTGTTTTAGCAATACTTTTGCACAATAAACAACAATTTTATGCGCAATAAAGATATTGACGAATCTATTTCAATAGCGCCGTCCCTAGACCTAAATATTGAAAGGGAACAGGAAGAGAACCGGCCTCTGATGTCCAAAAGAGTTCTATACTTAAGCATTCAGGTAATATTTAACGCCATTATAATAGGTTTTGTCGCTAAGGCACTGGTCGCATTGATCAGCCTTATTACTAATCTTTCATTTTACGGAGAATTTTCAATTGAAGAAGGTGGCCCCGCGGGCAATCATCTCGGCTGGTGGGTAATCATTGTACCGGTGATAGGTGGCCTATTGGTGGGCATTATGGCACGTGTCGGATCATCAGCTATACGTGGGCATGGAATACCAGAAGCGATGGAACAGGTGCTGACAAATAAAAGTCGTATTAAGCCCATTATTACGCTGTTAAAGCCGCTATCTGCCGCTATATCCATAGGTACAGGCGGCCCCTTTGGAGCCGAAGGCCCTATCATTTCTACCGGCGGTGCATTTGGTTCACTTGCCGGGCAGATCATGCATATTTCGCCTAATGAGCGTAAGATCATGTTAACGGCGGGCGCTACGGCTGGTATGGCTGCTATATTCGGAACTCCGGTAGCAGCAGTATTACTTGCCATTGAATTACTGTTATTTGAATTTTCTCCACGTTCTATTATACCTGTAGCATTAGCCTGCGCAACTGGCGCCGCTATGCACTATGCTCTTTTCAGCAATGCCCCGGTATTTTCAATGCCTGATATTCCAGCCGCAGGGACTGAAGCGATGATCTGCTACGTAGTCATGGGTGCAGTGATAGGTCTGATTGCAGCTGTTGTTACCAAAAGTGTCTATTTCATTGAAGACATGTTTGAAAAATTGCCTATTCACTGGATGTGGTGGCCGGCAATAGGATCCCTGGCAGTAGGTATAACAGGTTATTTTGCCCCATATACTATGGGAGTTGGCTATAGTAATATTTCTCAACTGCTGAGTGGGAACATAAGCATTCAACTTATACTGGGATTGTGCTTTCTTAAATTTATTTCCTGGTCCGTTTCTTTAGGAAGTGGCACATCAGGAGGAACCCTCGCGCCGTTGTTAACGATCGGAGGAGCTACCGGTTTAGGTCTTGGTGTTATTGTAACAACCCTGTTTCCCCAGATCGGCATCAGCCTGCCTACCTGTGCACTCATAGGCATGGCTGCCATGTTTGCCGGTTCAGCAAGAGCGCTGTTAACTTCGATAGTTTTTGCCTTTGAAACCACCTTACAACCACACGGATTGTTACCATTATTAGGCGCATGTACAGCATCCTACTGCGTTTCCTTCTTTATGATGAAAAGTTCGATAATGACGGAAAAGATCAACAGACGAGGTGTACCAACGCCTGATGCTTATGAACCGGACATTTTACGTGAACTGACAGTGGAAGAGGTGATGGATAAAAATGTACCGGCAGTGTGGGAAAACGAAAGTATTAAAGAAGTACTGGAATCATCAGGATCAAAAATACAAAACGGATACGGCGCTATTATTTTTAACAGCGAGGATAAGCCTTGCGGAGTGATGAATTTAAAAGAGCTGTATGAAGGAGTAATAAAAGGCAATACCACTATGTCTGAGTTGAAGTATGAACAGGTCTTTGTATATCCATCCAGCACTTTACTTACCGCCATTACTTTAATGGAAGAGCATAAACTGGATCTGTTGCCAGTAGTTTCCAGACAAAACAGGGAGAAAGTGACCGGTGTTATTACAAAACATCTGATACTTTCCACTTATCGCAAAAGGCGCGACGGAGATGATGAACATCAAAGAGAGATTTCATTAAGACGAAGCAGCTACAGGTTCCTGGCTAAAACAAAGATGTTGAGGAAGGAACAGTCTAAGAGATTTTCTAAGGGAGAGTAATAAACGCTATCAAACTTATAAGAAAATTAATTGCAGAAGAAGGCTTTTAAAATAAAAGGAAAGGTGTTTCAAAAAATTTGAGACACCTTTTTTACTTTAAAGCAAAAATCTATTTGAGTCAGATCCACAATCATCGGCGACTAATTTAATGCCGCCCTGGAAAGTATCTTTTCTATTTCGGATAGTGAAGCGTCTTTCAACAGAATATTTCCCTCGGGATCCAATAAGAATTTTACAGGAATGGCTGATACATTCAAAAGGATCGCAGCCTTATTGTCATTACCTTTTAGATCGGAAAGATTTGGCCAGTCAATTTTATGTTTGTCAATCGCATCAGTCCACAGCTTTCGATTGGTGTCCATTGAAATACTCAGTATCTGAAACCTATCCGACTTGTAAATACTATCAAGTCTTTTTAGTTCCGGCAACTCATTCAGGCAAGGTATACACCAACTTGCCCAAAAATCAACCAACACATATTTCCCCCGGAATTCGGAAATGCTCCTAATTCTGCCTGTGGTATCGGGCATGGAAAAAAAAGGCACTGGCTTTTTCAGGCTAACCAATTCAGGATAGTCGAATAGCATATATCTCAGTTTTTTCCCAAGTGCAGTATTCGCCAACTCGCCCGACAATTGCAAATAATACTTTTTAGCGGTGTCCGCTTTTATAAAGTCTGCTATCCCGGATAATTCATACATGGCTCCATAATTGGCTGGAGCTTGTTCAATAAACCTACCTATGTTAGTTTCATTCTCTCTGTTGTATTGTTCCAGGTATGTCTTCTCAAATCTTTTAACCTGTGCACTATCCTTGCGGTTGTTAAGGCTATCGATAGCCTTGTAAAGCGCTCGTCTCCTTATTGATAGCGGGTAAGAAACCTCATTCCTATATTTCTCATATACTTCGTTTTGTGCAGAGCCTGTTATTATTGACCTGTATATTGAATCCTTACTACCTTTTATTTCTATCGTTGTGTTTTCAGCAATAAAACTAACCCAGCCATTAGCTATTCCAGGAACTTCAATTGAGTAAAATGTCAGCTCATCAGCGTGACCTTTGAAAATGAATTGGTCATCCTTACTATAGCAGGAATCAAAATATTGTATTTCAAATCCAGGCCCATAACCATTTTTGGGCTTATTACCCAAGAGCACCTTCGCATTGCCAATGCCCTTTATTCTTCCTGAGATCTTATATTCTTTATTACCCTGGGCGATGGCTTTAATACTGGAAACAATGAGAAGTGTAAGTATTAAATATCTTAAATTCATAGCTGTTGGAGCTTAGAGAATACAAAAACCGGTTACCACCGGTAGCCATTTAAAATGGCATACCGGTGGAAGATAATCAAATATAGGTAATGATAGCATTAACACTGATTCTTGTATGCTTCATCTCCGCACTTAATCGAATAATCTTTTGTCTGGCATATTACATTATAGCCACAATCCACGGTCTTCTTTTCGCCGTTGGGACATGTAACACTGCACGATGCCGCACCTTCGGAACCACCACCATAAGAGCCTCCAAAAATATTCTTCAATTGAGCTCTGGTAAGAACTTCTTTTGCGCCTAAGTCCAGCACCGCTAATTTTAATTTCTTCATACTTTCTTTTTAAGAGTTAAAAAAGGCCTAAAAACATTTTATGGTTTTGGGTGTTCCATTTCCATTAGAGCATGTTACAGAATGTCCATCCCGGGCATAGCAATAATCAAATCCGTCACAGGTAATTGAGCGATCGCTGGAACACCAAGCAGTGGCGGAGCATGCGGTACCGGTACCGCTACCGCTACCATAGGGGTCTGATCCACCAAGAATGTTCTTAAGCTGACTTCTGGAAAGTACTTCCTTTGCACCGAGGTCCAGTGCCTTTAGTTTAAGCTTCTTCATTTTATTTCATTTTTCTTGAAAAATAAGCCAAAGCTCTTTTGGCTCCTGAAAGACCTTCCGGGGTAGGCGCGCACTACCCTTTGTTCAGTCTTCAAGTAGTTTACGATTACATAGCATTAGATGTATGCATAAGAGAGGATGCTATGCAATCAGAAGATTTCCAGCTTGCATAAGCGTATACGTTTAGTATCCTTTAATAAAAGAACAGGAAAATGCAATACAACCGTGCCGCTAATAGCCCTTGGGCTTTGAGTTGAACAAATCTCCATAACATGGAACTAATAGGGATTTGAGTTAAAAAATATTCAATGGCGCAAGAGCAATATTCAGTTGGTTACAAACAGTAGAATATTAGCTGTCGCTTTTCTTTTAACGGGAATTCATTCTAGATTTAAAGATTCTCTGCTCAAGATATGTTATGCGTTATACAAATCCAAACAATATTCACAAAAATTCATCACATCATAGCGCAGGCTTTTCTAGTAGACTCGCGAGTAGAAAATCAAAAAAAATTATGCTTGCATTCCGCGAACTTTTATATATTTATCATAGTTCCACAGTTATAAAATTCTATTCTCAATTACCATTGAGTGTCAAAATGACCCAGAATTTGCTAACCCGATTTCTGAAAAAACTGACCTCAAGATTAAACCCTGGCCTTTCATGAATATGAAAAATCCGCTGATAGCTGCTCATGTACCCTACGACCCGGCGTCATGTCATTATATAACCCATGATCATTGTGAGTGTCATAGCATGTATTGTAAAAATTCCTCTAATTAATTTCAAGTTCTATAATGAGGTCGTTCCCTTTCTACAAACAGCTAAATGCTATGGATTGCGGGCCTACCTGCCTGAAAATGATTGCAAAGTATTATGGCAAACATTACAACACAGACAGTATCCGCCAAAAAGCAGGGTTAAGCAAACAGGGCGTTTCGTTGCTTGGCATCAGTGAAACAGCAGAGAAGCTGGGCTTCAGAACACGCGGTGTGCAGATCGATTATTCGAAACTGCAACAGGCTCCGGTACCGGCTATCCTCCACTGGAACCAGAATCATTTTGTTATTCTTATTGATATTAATAAGAAGGGCGCTAAAATTGCGGATCCTTCAAAAGGCGTAGTTACTTATACACGAACCGATTTCATAAAAAAATGGGGATCGAATAAAAAACAGGACCAGGAGAAAACGGGAACGGCCCTACTGCTTGAACCAACACCTGTTTTTTACGATGCAGCTGATGAAAAAGAACACAAGCTCAACTGGGCCATAATCATGAAATATCTGAAAAGTAGCCACTGGATGCTAACACAGGTATTCATTTCATTGATGGTGGGATTACTTATACAACTTATTATGCCATACCTCACACAAAGTATGGTGGATAACGGTATCAATACAGGTAATCTCAATTTCATCACTCTGATATTATGTGCACAGTTGATGTTGTCCGTCAGCACTGCTGTTATTAATTTCATAAGAAGCCGGCTTCAGTTAAGAATATCCAGTACAGTCAACATTTCTATTCTTTCTGATTTCTGGATAAAACTTACCCGCCTTCCCTTGTCATACTATGATGCACGGCATACGGGAGACACACTACAAAGGATCAGTGATAACGGTAAGATACAATCATTTCTTACCAGCCAGACGCTCACTACGATCTTTTCCATTTTCAGTTTTGCTATTTATGCGGTGATACTTGTCTGGTACAGCGTGGCATTATTCCTGATATTTATGGCAGGTAATCTTCTTTACCTTGCATGGATCCAATTGTTTTTCCGTATTCGCCGCCGGATTAATAACGATGTATTTGCATTGTCATCCAAAGAAAAATCTGCTACCCTGGAATTGATCCAGGGCATGCAGGATATCAGATTGAATAATGCAGAAAAAAGTAAACGGTGGCGTTGGGAAAATATTCAGGCTCAACTGATAACGCTCAATTTCAAATCGCTTGACTATAATCAGTGGCAGTCTGCCGGGGCTTTGCTGATCACACAGGGAAAGGATATTCTGCTCAGTTTCATGGTAGCTAAGCTGGTAGTAGAAGGTCAGCTTACATTTGGGATGATGTTATCTGTTCAATATATCATCGGTTCCTTAAGCGGTCCTGTCCAGCAGTTTATTGGACTGGCACAGAACTTCCAGGATGCAAAGATCAGTATGGAACGGTTAAGTGAGATACATACGCTGACCGACGAAGAACCTGCGGACAGGACCTTTAATACAAGGTTGCCGGAAAACAGGAGTCTGAAGATCAATCAACTCAGTTTTTCCTATCCTGGATTAGCCAATAGCCCTGTTTTAAAAAACCTGGATCTTATCATCCCCAATGGTAAGGTGACTGCAATAGTAGGTGTCAGTGGCAGCGGTAAGACAACGCTGCTAAAATTGCTACTTAAGGTTTACGATGAATATCAGGGAGAGATAAAAATAGGAGAAAGTGATATGCGCACTATGAGCCATAGCTTCTGGCGGGCTAACTGTGGTGCGGTGTTACAAGATGGATATATTTTCAACGATACAATTGCGCGGAATATTGCAGTCGGAGATGAATATCTCGATTATGACAAACTTGTACAAAGCTGCCGTATTGCTAATATCCTGGAATTCATTGAAGCACTTCCAAATGGGTTTAATACCAAACTTGGCGCCGATGGATTAGGGATCAGCCAGGGCCAGCGGCAGCGTTTGCTGATATCCCGGGCTGTTTATAAAAATCCGGAGTATTTGTTTTTTGATGAAGCGACCAATGCACTCGACGCCAACAATGAAAAAGCCATTGTAGAAAATATGGCGATTTTTTTTGAGGGAAGAACCGTAGTAATAGTTGCTCATCGCCTAAGTACCGTCAAAAATGCAGATAAGATAATTGTGCTGCATGAGGGCCAGATAGCAGAAGAAGGTACTCATGAAGAATTAACGCTTGCAAAAGGACGCTATTATGAACTGGTAAAAAACCAACTTGAACTCGGCAGGTAATGGATAACATTTCAAACTCAAGGGTAGTATCCCAGAATGGAATAAGCTCTTCATTGGAATTATCTGAAGATCTGGTTTCACATCCCGGAAATAAACGTGGAGATACGATCATCGATCGCTCTGAAGTAGTGCAGGAAATCATTTCCAGAAAACCCGCATTTGCCGAGAGATGGGCCTTATTCGTATTCCTTTCCATACTCTTTACTATTCTCCTGGTAGCATGGATGATTAAGTATCCTGATGTAATCGAGACCAACGGCAACCTAACGTCTACAAACTTCCCAAAGGAAATTATAATTGTCCAGGAGGGTAGATTAAAAAAACTATTTACTGTTAATGGCAGCCCAGTAAAAAAGGGAGAGGTTATAGGCTGGATGGAATCTACCGCAGATTATCAATCAATCGCTAAAATCAGACAGCAAACAGACCATTGTATCGAAAATATCCGTAAAGCACACCTACAGGAGGCGCTCCAAAGCTTTAATGACCGGTTCCCTAACCTGGGTGAAATACAACGGAACTACCAGGAATTTATCAAAGCACTGCAACTATTTAAAAACTATACGTTTGATGGATACTATATAAGAAGGAAAAACATGCTGAAAGCAGATATTGAACATATCCAGCAAGAAAACGAGAATATACAACGCGAGAAACAACTGGAAGAACAGGATCTAAAAATTGCGGAAGAGACTTACAAGATGAATCGCCAGCTTTTTGAGCAGCATGTCATAGCTGAAGAAGAGTTTAGGAAAGCAAAAAGTGCCTACCTCGGAAAACAATTGTCCTTTGAGCATTCCAATTCATCATTGTTATCCAACCAGGCTAAAATGAACGACAAACTAAAAGAAATAGACCAGCTTGCGTACGAGATCTCTCAGCAATCGGACATCTTTGAGCAGTCACTACAAACCTTTTCAAGTGTTATAGACGAGTGGATGCTAAAATACTTATTGATATCTCCTATAGACGGCAAGATAACTTTTGTATCTCCGGTGCAGGAGAACCAACAAATGCCACAAGGGAAACTCATCGGGTTTATCACTCCGCAAGGAGATCCGCAAATCTATATTGAAGCAAATTTACAACAGGATAACTTTGGCAAAATTGATACAGGGATGAAAGCTATTTTACGATTCGACGCTTATCCTTATCAGGAGTTTGGACAGGTAACAGGAACAGTGTCTTACATCTCCGATATACCCTCAGACAGTGGCTTCCTGGCCACAATACGGCTAAGTCAGGGATTGATCACGAATATGCATACCCGTATACCTTATAAAGACAGGTTAAAGTTGCAGGTCAGGGTAATCACAAAAGACATGCGGCTGCTGGAGAGATTGTACCAGAATGTGATCAAAACAGAATAACAAAGCTGTGTAAAACATCCCTACCCGGAAATCAGGTGCCAGGAAATTACTATTGTAATCACCCATCTCGGATAAATTTTGACTTTTAACTAAATCTTCTATTGCTCCATGTTTTGGAAACTCACTGAACCCAAACCCAACGGCCCATTAGCGGCACAGTTATTTTTAGACATACTCGGTGTGAAACTGTCTGCCACTACCCTTCAGAATGAAGTGGAAGATCATCCGGACTATCCAAGTTTGCTTAGTATAAGCGATGTATTCAGCAGATATAATATTGAAAATGTTACGGCAAGTTTCTCGCCCGACCAGATGGACAATATTCCACCACCTTATATTACTCAATTAAAAAAAGGAAAGAACGAGGTTGAATATTTTACTGTCATTAGTGATATTTTCGGAGAGACGGCCAGGATGTTTGATCCTGAAGAAAGAAAATGGATATGGACCTCCTTAAAAGATCTTAAAAAAATAAGCACCGGCATCGTATTATTGGCAGAACCCACACCTGATGCTGGTGAGCCTGATTATAAACAAAAACACCGGGAAGAAACGATCAAACATATTAGCAGGCCCACATTGGCCACCTTACTGTTGATCATTTTAGGTATTACAATTGGCAAGTCCTTCATATATACGGGACCGGCCGCATTGTTGCCAGTGATCCACTTTCTGACCGCTGTAACGGGCGTCGGCCTTGGCATCCTGCTGGTATGGTATGAACTTGACCGTTACAGCCCCGTAATCCGGCAAATCTGCAAGGCTACAAAAAAAGTGAACTGCAATGCCATTCTCCAATCAGATGCAGCCAAGATAGGAGGCATAAGCTGGAGCGTGATCGGTCTATCTTATTTTATTGGAACTGTATTGTTTTTCCAGTTAAACGGTCTAACTAATCCAGCTGCCCTCGCCCTCGTGGGATTAGTTAGTATTCTTTCATTCCCTTTTACCATTTATTCTGTCTTTTACCAATGGCGTATTGCCAAACAATGGTGCATTCTTTGCCTGTACGTACAGGGTTTACTGGTATTACAGGCCGCCATTACGCTTACCGGCGGATGGATGACACACCTTATATCAGGTGTTACCGACACCTCCCTGATCTTTAGTGCAATAACATCTTACATACTGCCCTTACTCGTTCTCCTACTGTCCATACCAGTGCTGAAGAAGGCAAAGAACGCAGGGCACAGTAAACATCAGTTAAACCGTTTAAAATATGACCCGATCATATTTGACGCTCTGCTAAAAAAGCAAAAAGCTATCCGGAAAAGCGCCGAGGGAGTAGGTATAGTACTCGGCACACCTGGTGCTGCTAATAAAATTATTAAGGTATGTAATCCTTATTGTGATCCCTGTGCACAAGCACATGTACCGATAGAAGAACTTATTCAGAACAATCCGGATGTGGAACTTCGGATCATTTTTACGGCGACAACGGAAGACTCAGATATAAAGCGACTACCCGTAGGCCATTTCCTTTCCATAGCCGCCCTAAAGGACGATACCCTGATGAAACAAGCCCTTGATGATTGGTATCTGGCGAGTGAAAAGAATTACGAGGCTTTCGCTGCTAAATATCCAGTTTCCGAAGACCTAACGATACATAACAGTAAAATTTCGGCTATGCGCATGTGGTGCGATGTTGAGGAAATATCGGGGACGCCCACTATCTTCATTAATGACCATGAACTGCCGCAATTATATAGTGCACACGATCTGAAGAATTTCTTCATTGCGTGACCTTCTGAACGCTATTTCATTCAGCTTTGGCGTAAGAATGAAAACGTCCCTGGAAAGCGGTCTCCTACACCATCATAATATTCATTTTACAGTTATGAAAAATATTATCCCCACCCGCATCATAAATCTAAAGCATCGTACGGATCGTCGGGAGCATATCGAAAAGGAATTTGCCGGGCGAGCCGAATTCTCCATTGAGGTGATAGAAGCCTGCGAACACCATATTGGAGCAATAGGCCTGTGGCAAAGTATTTGCGGGATCATCAGCACCGCAAGTCAGAAAGACTGGCCCTATGTGCTGATTTGCGAAGATGATCATCAGTTCACCACAGAATATTCTCCTGACTATCTCCTGGATTGCATTACGGAATGTGAAACAGAAGGCGGAGATGTACTCCTCGGCGCTGTAAGTTGGTTTGATTCAGCCCTACCTGTCAACGATAAATTATATTGGGTAGCTAGGTTCACCGGTACGCAGTTCATGATCATCTATAGGAAATTCTACGAAAAGATTTTATCTGCGGATTTTGGCGTTGGAGATAATGCCGATTATAAGATCGCCGCCCTCACTACTGGAAAGTATTTCATGAGTAAACCTGTTTCGACGCAAATATATTTTGGCTATTCAGATGTAACGGCACGAAATGCACAAGAAGGAAGACTGGAAGAACTTTTTAGCGACAGTGTGAATGGCATTGACATGCTCGATATCGTTTCAAATTATTATCAGAAAGAAATTAATGATGTTCAAAAGAAGATACCTGACTACGACCTATCTCAAATTTGTTTACCCGTTTTTATTATAACACAGCCGGAAACAAACCGTGATAGGATAATACAGGAATTCTCCCGAAAACCGGAGTTTGAAGTTTTTTTTATTGAAACCGGGAAAAAGGATGAGTGTACCAACATTGATAGATGGGAAGGGATCAGAGAGGCGGCACGAACGGGAAAAGAGCGTGACGAAGATCTTATTATTATTTGCAATGATAACCACATTTTTACTACTGACTATTCAAAAGAATACTTGTTCGATCACATCATCAAGGCGCATTATCAGGGAATTGATCTTTTATTGACCGGCTGCAGAAGTTTCTATCGCGCAATTCCCGTAGCCCCGTCACGCTATTGGGTTGCCGGCGGTACTGCAGCTCCATTCCTGGTATTATTCAAAAAGTTTTATGACAAGCTGCTGGAAGAATCATTTGACGAGAATGTGAAGCCCGCAGAATTGATCAATGAATTGACCTTTAACAAAATGTTGATTTATCCATTTATTTCCAGTTCCGTAGACGATCAGTCTATATTTGAAGAAACCCGCATTAAGTTCGCCGAATTAGAAGCAGCTTCTAACAGGTATTTCTGGCCACAATTGCAGCATACAGTTGCTATCTGATATAACAAGTTGTCATACATAGCATTAGGACACATTCTCTGCAATCATTTTTTCTTGAGCAATAGCAAGCACATAGTCAAAAAAGCCGAACAGGAACTTCTGGTTAAATGCCTTTAACTGAAGATTCTGTTCCATTAGCTTATTTAACAGGTTCAGTCCTTCAGTTAGCTTTTCTGTAGAAAGTGCCATTCTTTTCATCAGCTGCAAGTAAATTCTCTTCTCCTCATTGGACAGGTCGAAATTGTGGTACTTTAATTGCGACAACCGGATACGATCTGCATATTCCACCTGCATGGTGTAGTGCTTTGACGATATCTGCTGCGAGTGATGCCGGTATTGAATAAGCTCATGATCGATATTTTGAACGGGAAATAAAGTACAGCACCGGGAAATGAAATCGAAATCTGACGCATAAAAATAGTTTTCATCATAGCGGAGCTGATATTTGCGCAATAATGAGGAGCGTATCATGAACGTCGGATGCGCAACAAAATTATTCATTAGAAGTAGCACCTGCAGCTGCCGGAAAGGAACGACAGGATTAGTCAGGTTCCCGGTCAACTCACCATTCCTGTTGATAATCTTCCCCTGCCCTCCGATGGCTCCGGTTCTGGGATTACTTTCCAGATAATCATACTGCAACTGAAGACGGTTCTCATATGCAATGTCATCAGCATCCATAACACAAACATATTTGCCTTCTGCGATCGACATACCGGCATTTCTAGCGGGATAATTACCTATATTCTCGTTAAATGGTATGTATTTAATCCTGCTGTCTTTATACCGTAATATTTCCTGACGACTGTTATCTGTGGAGCCGTCATTGATTATTATAAGTTCAAAGTCCTGTAAGGACTGGGCTAGTATACTTTCTATAGCGCCACCAACGTATTCTCCGGCGTTATAACAGGGCATTATAACAGATATAAGGGTCTTAGGTTTCATGCAAGATTATAGTATTTGTTGATTTTTCGCTAATATTCAGGAACGGGCAACAACTCTAAATTATAAAATGGGTAAAGTATTTCCCATTCAAACAATATAAGGAAAAAAACGGCATACTTTATAGAGCTGGAGAAATTTTTTCTGCCCCATTTCCCGTCACTCATCAAAAAATCTTCCGCTCCCATTTTTATTTTTTTACATTAGACTGCCTATTCTAAACTTCCGTTACAAAACCTTAAAACCGATAAACAGGTCATCGTTATGAAAAGAAGAGATTTTATTAAAACCGGCGGCCTTGCTGGCGTAGGAGCAGGTCTAACCATCCTTAACTTTCCGGTTTTCGGAAAAAACGCTCCCAGTAACAAGCTGGTATTGGGCGTAATGGGCGTCAATTCCAGGGGTAACTGGCTGGCGCAGTGTGCAGCCAAACTGCCAGGGGCAGAGATCGGGTATGTATGTGATGTTGAAGACGGCGCTATCGCGAAGGGCCTTAAGGCAATTGCCGGTGCACAGGATCGCAAGCCTACTGTTATAAAAGATATCCGCCAGTTACTGGAGCGTAAGGATTTTGATGCACTTTTTGTTGCAGCTCCTGACCACTGGCATGCACCAGCAGCCATTATGGCTACAGCCGCCGGCAAACATGTGTATGTAGAAAAACCCTGCGCTCAAAATCCGGCGGAAGGTGAATTACTGATCGCAGCCGCAAAGAAATATAACCGTCTTGTACAAATGGGCAGTCAGCGCCGTTCCTGGCCCAATCTGCAACAGGCTATAAAAGAGGTTAAGGAACAACATGTATTAGGTAAAATATACTATGGGAAAAGCTGGTATACCAATAACCGTCAGCCTATTGGCATCGGCAAGAAGATACCTGTACCTGGTACCCTGGACTGGAATTTATGGCAAGGTCCGGCGCCACGCCGCGACTACCTGGATAACATCGTTCACTACAACTGGCACTGGCGCTGGCATTGGGGAACTTCTGAAACCTGCAATAACGCGACGCATGAACTGGATTGCCTGCGCTGGTTCATGGACCTGGATTTCCCTACCAAGGTAACCTCTGCCGGTGGACGTTATGCTTATCCACAGGATACTGACTGGGAAACCCCGGATACCCAAACGCTCAATTTTGAGTTTGAAGGCAGCAAAGCAATTTCCTGGGAAGGCCGTAGCTGTAGTGCATACAACCTGGAAGGCAGCGATCGCGGATTCGCCATTTTCGGAGAGAACGGCACCTTATACAATACCGGGGGCGATAGTTACAGGATAACAGACCTTAAGGGGAAGGTTGTGAAAGACGTTAAACAATCTACCAATACCAATCAGAGTGCGGTCAACACAGTTAGTCCTGCCGGTGAATACTACGATGCAATACATATCAATAACTTCCTGGAAAGCATCCGCGGCAATGCCACGCTTAATGCCGAAATAAATGTCGCATACCGCAGTACCCTGCTTCCATTGCTGGGTAATATTGCACAGCGCACAGGCAGAGTATTACATACGGATCCTTCCAATGGCCACATCCTTAACGATGCTGAAGCCATGAAGCTGTGGAAGCGAGAGTATGAAAAAGGATGGGCGCCGAAAGTCTGACCACTGCAGGAACAGTATTAAAAATATTTTTTCACCTCGCATAAGGGTATCTTCTACCCTTAGTGTTATACTATTGGATCATTGCGCCAACAAGCATCAGGGTAATTAACGGAATTGAAGAAACAAGATAAATCTCAACTGTTCCTGCAGCTTTTTCATACCTGTTATGAAAAGTTGCACCGGTATGCCTATACCCTGCTAAGGGACAGCGAGGAGGCCAATGATATTGTTCAAACCGTATTTGCCAGCTTGTGGGAAAAACGCGAAAGCGTCATCTTTGAAGACGATATAAAAGGATATCTATACCGGTCCGTACACAACCTGAGTATGAACATTATCCGGAAGGAAGGTGCCAGGAACAGGTATATGTCCTATAAGAACGGGGATAGGGATAGCTTTATGCAGGGTGGTACGGAGCAGCAAACGTTGGCCCGGGAGCTTGAAAAACACATCTCCCAGGCCACCGGTGCGCTGCCTGAACAATGCAGGATCATATTCCTGAAAAGCCGGGAGGAAGGTAAAAAGTATTCAGAGATAGCTGCAGAATTGAACATTTCCGTAAAAACAGTCGAAGCACAAATGAGTAAAGCATTACGACTGATGCGCGAAAAGCTGGCGGATTACCTCCTGACGATAATAATACTGTGCTATATCAATCATCTTTTATAAATATCTGTATGAAATAATAGTTATTCAGTGAGCCACCAACAAAACATATCGATATCTGAAGCACTGCTGATAAAATATCTTGCGGGAGAAGCGAGCCCGGAAGAGGCGCTTGCCATTGACGAATGGATAGAGCAGACTCCGGACAACGACCACCTGCTGCAACAGTATCTGCAGCTATGGTCGCATGCCGGCAAGGAAGGTGCTTATATTGCCCCCGACCTTCAGCGGGAACTGGCCAAGCTAAATATCGATGCACACTCCCCAAAAGCAACAGGGAAAACAATACTGCTTAAACCTACAATCTTCTTCCGCGTCGCTATTGCAGCAACGCTCCTGTTAGCATTGGGAACTGCCCTTCTGGTATTTCTGCATCCCCGGGAAACAACAAAGATCCGCTCAATAGCGATCTCCCGGCCTGACGGCATTCTACATGATACGCTTGCAGATCACTCCAGCGTAGTACTAACACCAGGCAGCCGGCTTGAATATCCATCTTCATTTGACGGCGTCAATAGGACGGTACAATTACAAGGGGAAGGCTACTTCTCTGTTACTCCTGATGCAGACAAACCGTTTATTGTGCGTACAGGGATGCTGGGCATTAAGGTGATCGGCACAGCGTTTAATGTGAACGCAACCCAGGATAGTGTTACTGTACAGGTGGACAACGGTGCCGTACTTTTTTTTGATAGTAGCGATAGTGTGGTTATAAAAGGTGGAATGCAGGGAGTATACTATACAAAGACACATCATTTTCTTGTGACAAAAATGGAAAGTAGCAATGATTATTCCTATGCTACTAAAGTATTCCATTTCCAGGCTACCAGGCTGGAGACCGTAGTTCATGCCCTCGAGAAGGCTTACGATGTAAAGATCATTCTGGAAAATAAAAAACTCGCTGATTGTACTATCACGACGGCATTTAATAACATGCCGATCGAATATATAATGGAGGTCATAGCAGCCTCATTGTCTATACAGTACCGCATGGATGGGCCTACTATTTATCTGCAAGGGAATGAATGTAATTGAGCTACTTAGAAAAACATCCCTGACCGTGTTGTGGATGATCATATTTACCGGCATTAAAGCTCAAACTGTTCCTTTGCCACTGGATAAAAAGGTGCAGGTCCCTGAGAGAAAAATGGATATTATTACCCTGGGAGATATTATAACAGCACAAACAGGCTTAATACTCTCCTTCAATGCCCAAAGGATAATAGCTCAAAAACAGCTGTGGTTACCACATACTTCTTATTCCATCCACCAGCTGCTATCAATGATAAAAGATGCTACCGGAGCAGAGTATACTATTTATCGGGAGCATATTATTTTTCACCGTATAGCAAAGCATAATACAGTTACTCAAACAGCTACAGAGGAACAAACGAAGGAGAAGGTTGCCGTATCAGGCACAAATCAGCAACAACATACCAACTCAGGGATTAAACAATATAAAACACAGGTAAACAAATTATCCGGTAACGAGGTACAACATCATCCCCCGGCACAACCTGCCCGCTCCCGCACGAAGAAGTCTATTTCGTCACGCGGCCATAATGGGCACGACGAAGTGTTACAAACGGCCAAATCATCCAACGATAGTAATAGTAAACAACAGGATATTTCCATTACATATCATCCAGATGCAGGAACCGGCACAACAACCAAAGTTGCACCAGGAGGTACAGATAGTACATTTGCGAACATAACCGAACATAGTACAACGGCTGACAAACAACAACAGTACCTGCTAACGCTCTTTACTTCTCCGGCTATAACAATTGCACCCGTAAGGCCTGCAAGTCCGGTATTTTTAACTGTTGCGCCAGTGATACCACCACAGAAACAGCGGCGTAAATATGAAAAGCCAGGACTTTTTTTACCTTTTGTTAGTACAGGTTTTGCGGCAGATGAGGTACTTTATTCCAACTTTCAGGCGAGAGCAGGCGTTACATTATTATATGGCATTGCCGCCTGGAGTGCTAATTTTTCTGCGTCAGGGTTTCGCTATGGAGCAGGCAGCAGTTATCCGCTAAAGCATGGCTGGCTGATACAACTCGAAGCAACTACCGGTAAACTGTCAAAAGCAGCCACCGTGCGACCCGTGTTTGATACCAGCGGCGCACAATTTACCCTCAACACGCATAGCCGCTTACAAAGGATCAGTCTCTTTGTACAAAAGAATATTGCAGTTCATTGGTCAGTATATGCCGGCCCCGTATTCAACCATCTCAAAAGCGTTTATTACATGAACAATTCGCAGATAAGTCCCGCGTTCATTAATAGTTTTTTGACTGCCAGGGAAAGAGACTATATGCTCCTTCAACCTCCTTACACTATCAGCAGTTCAGCGCCTGAGGAGCCAGAAAATGTGAAAACCTGGATCGGCTTGCAGGTAGGTATTAACTATCGTTTCTGACCAAAGCGTGCTTCAATTCGTCCAGCAAACGGAATGTATCTATGAATGTACCAGGCGCCGCCCGTTCCAGTGCTTTGCCCTGTTTCACCTGTGTTACGAAATAACTGATCTCATCCCGATAACCATATTGCACTACGGGATTATTAGCAGCTACGGGCGTTGCCATCGCATAGTTACTTTCACTCAATTGCCGTTCATTATTGAAAATCTTATTAACAGGGATTCCGGCAAACTGCCTGCCTAAAGGCATAATACGGAAACTACCGGGATATGATATGTCAATTACATTACCTGGGGTAAGGCAATTTAGAGCATCGCAAAACATTGCCCAGGAATAACAGGTAGATAGTTCCAGGACACCGGTCGCCCGCTTATGTCTCAGTACCAGTTGCAGATGTATACCGCCCTTTATTTCTGCATGATGTAGTAGTGAATACTGCACTACCGGCCCGAAGAGCTGCAGAATATTATCTATGGGATGACAGAACAACTCCATGATGGCATCCCCTTCCGGATAAGCCCCGGTAGTATACCGGCCGTGATAACTGTAAGTATCTGCAATGCCTTTCTTCAGTTGCCTGTTTAAAGGACTGAAACGTTTATTGAACCCTATCATACATTTATCCGCATGAGGATGAGCGATCAATTCCTGTAATGCTGCATAACTATTAACGGCGGGTTTCTCTACGAACACATATTTACCCGCATCCAGGCAAGCCTTCACGAGTGGATACTGATATTCATTCTTCATACAGATAAAGACACCTTGTACCCCTGCATCATTTAATATAAAGGACAGATCTGATACGCCTGTGCAGCGACGGAAAAGATATGCCGCTTCGCTGGCAACACGTAAGTCGCGCGAGTAAAGGTATTTAATCCGGACACCCATATTTAATATTACAGGGTATAGATTATCCATGCTATGTTGCCCTACTCCTATAAAAGCGAAGGACGGACCATCGCTAAATAGTCCGTCTAATCGCTTCATTCTTCTCCATTTTTTATATGCTTCAATAGCCGAATCCAGCATGTTCTATACTTTAGCCATTATCTTTTTGAAACTATCTTTCTGTTGGTTCCACTGATAGTCTCCAAACAATTTCTCTGTGATCATATTACCCAATAACCGCTCTGATTGCCTGAGTAAGGTGATGTCATATTTGCGGTGAAAGTTGATCCAGCAACCATTACAGTTGTGGCAATGATGCTTCTGTACTTCATGTGTAGCAGCATCATTGAAGATATGATCAAGCGTACGGGCATAGACATTTCCCAGCTTCAGGTCCAGATTCTGGCAGATAGGCACATCGCCGTTAGGTAGCACTACCAGGCTATCGAAAATTGAATAACAGGGCATCTTCAATTCTCCCTGTTGCCAGTATTTATACAGTTGAAGGAAATCAAGGTTCTCATCAAACGACTGCAGTTCCTGAATAATGTCGGCAGGTATCTCGAGGCGAGCAGCGGTAACGGCAGGAACTTCACTTGCGATCACATTCTCAGTATGAGCGGTTTCAACGGTATCGAAGTAGGAGATATTATTGTAGATACCGATCCGCAGATCTGTCCCATATTCAGCGCACACCTGCATAACATGACGCAGATCATCAAAACTGTTATAGGGCGATAATGTGAACATGACAGAGATATTGCTTTCTTTGTGTAGCTCTTTAATAACGCGTAGCACTTTATCATATCCGTCTTTTCCCCGCATGAACTGATATGTTTCCTTTGTACCATCCAGCGAAATGAATAATCGTTTAGGCGCATATTCCTTTACAGCCTTAATAACTTTCTCAGGATCCAGGCAATTGGATAAGAGATCATATGCAGGATGAAACCGGCTGAACCATTGTAAGATCTCAAAAGCCTGTGGATGCAGCAGGAACTCGCCTCCTTCCAAACCGATATTGGTCGACTTACTGATGCAGTCACTCTGCATGATCTCTACAATCTTCTCCATCGGGAGATGTACTACAGGTCTTTTGGCCCATATCAGGCAATGCTTACAACGGGACTGACATAGGTCCGTGGCATAGAGCATCAGCGTAGATAACTTCTTTGATGTCGGTTGTAGCTGGTTATGTACGAACCGTGCGGCCCGTGAAACATAGTCGGCAGTTGTATACATGAATGTAGTTTAACAGAACAAATAAATGAGGACCACTACTATTGCGATAAACATAGCACTTACAAGAGGCAGCACCAGGTAGGCCAGCATCTTTGCAATCATCTCATGTTTCTGATGTTCTTCATATTCCATAGGTCAGGCATTACGCTAGTTAGCAATCGGTCTATGCTATAACAACACAACAACCGGTATGTACCCTTACGCGGAGATAAAAACTTTTTATCTGTTATTCTAAATGGGTTACACTGTTATACTACATGTATTTAAATCACAGTGTTATTCTTACTTGATTTTTGTCAACGGAACTTCATGTATTGCGTCAATTTTCGTTCAGGTACGGCATTGTAACTTTGATATTTTATAAAATAGTTATCGCTATTGATCATCTATAAAAATCCTTCATGAAAAAGGTCATTGAAACGATATATGGTGGTGTAAATTCCAGCGTTGGCGATCTGCTGGTGAACCGGCTCCTCCCCGGACAAAGCTTCAAGGCAGTAGGCCCTATTGTATTTCTGGACCACGTATATCCCGTAGCCATTAAAGACGGTACTACCAGTATCCCTACAGGAGAATTTGCCCATCCTCACAGGGGCATTGCTACTTTTAATTATATACTTGACGGACAGCTATCGCATTACGACAGCAAAGGCAATCATGATGTAATAACTGCCGGTGGCGCACAGTGGATGAAAGCCGGCAGCGGTATCATTCATGACGAAAAACCCTTCAGCCAGCTTAATGGCGACGTCTTTCACTCCCTACAGTTCTGGATCAATCTTCCAGCAAAGAACAAGTCGGAACAACCAGAATATATGGCAGTAAAGCCTGATGCAATCCCTGAATTGCAGCTACCCGAACGTGCAGGTACATTACGGGTTTTACTAGGTAGATTTGGCGCTACCGTTTCTCCGGTAAAAACATACAGTGAGCAGTTCATCTATCATATTAAGTTGTGTCCCAAAGCATCATTCACATTGCAGGCAAAAGCGAACCAGGAATGCGCGGCATTCGTTCCAGCCTGTGAGGTGATGATCAATGGCACTGCGGCAGGAAATAGCAAGATCATTATTTTCGGACAACATGGCGATGATATGGTCCTTGAAAATCCGCACATAAAATCGGTAGATATTTTGTTATTCGGCGGTGAACCTTATACGGAAGAAATAGTTAGTCAGGGGCCTTTTGTGATGAACAGTCATGCGGAAATAGCGACTGCTTACCGCGAATTCTTTGAAGGTAAATATGGCACTATAGCATACCGGTAAGTAAGGCAAGGAGGCCGTTGCTTCCGGCAAATAACCTGAGGTACAGGGTCTGGCGACTGCTATGGTTTCTTCACAAAGTACATATGTGCTTTTTGGATACCCAGCTTCCTGATACGGTGATTCAATGTTGAGACATGCAGTCCGAGAATTTCTGCTGCGCCACCGGGCCCGAACACCTTTCCCCCACATTTATTCAACACACCGAGGATGTATTCCCGTTCTACTTCCGCAAGTGTTCTGCTATAGTCCTCGTCTGCCCTTAACTTTTTCTCTGTTACCGGCTGTACGGAAGATAAATGAATGTCGCGGATAACATTTCCCTGCATCAGTAATATGCTTCTTTCCAGCGCATGTTCCAGTTCACGAACATTACCGGGCCAGTTATAAGCCATCAACTGTTTCATGGCGGCACCTGATAACCGGACATTTTTCTTACCTGCGCTCCGGGAAAAACGGGCGATAAAATGGGCTGCCAGCAGCGGTATATCTTCTATCCTATCCCGCAAGGGGGGTAATACAATAGGGAATACGTTCAAACGATAGAACAGATCATTTCTAAAATGGCCTTCGGCCGCTTCTTTCTGGAGATTGCGGCTTGTTGCGGCAATGATCCTTACATCTGTTTTAATCGTTTTTTTACCTCCAATCCTTTCGATCTCTTTTTCCTGTATTGCGCGTAAGAGCTTGACCTGGAGACCTGGCTGCATTTCGCCTATCTCGTCCAGGAACAGGGTACCATGGTTTGCCAGCTCAAACTTTCCTATTCTCCTTTCAGTAGCACCGGTAAAACTGCCTTTCTCATGGCCGAATAGCTCACTCTCGATAAGATTAGCGGGTAATGTTGCACAGTTGACTTTTACCATTTGTCTATTCCACCGTGGGGACGCGCTATGAATGGCCCTTGCGATCAGCTCTTTCCCGGTACCTGTTTCTCCGAGTATCAGAACTGTACTCTGCGCGGCAGCTACCTGGGATAACAAATGGAATATGTGTTGCATTTCCGGACCGGCACCTATAATATCCTTATAGGTATCCCCACTGCTGACCTCTTTCTTTTCGAGAATGTTGGCAATGATCTGGTCGGGCATATCGATGTCCGGTAACTCTTGTGGCATATAAGATTTTGATGGTCCCATGATTGCACCTGGTTTCACGGGGATTAATACAGTATTATAAAATAACGCATACTACCACGGCATATCCAATATTTATAAGCTAATCATATTCTTGATCAACAATATTACTATACAATTGTTCATATATGAATAGCCACTTAAAAAGATAGCGATACACGAGCAGGAGGTCCTTGGGATAACAGCGTAATATCGCTATTCACCGTTCCTGAAATACCAATAATATGTTGGTCAATTGTTCATATATGAATAATGAACACAAGTACATTTCTCGCAAAAATATAATAATCAGTAAATTACGACATGGCACCAGATTAGTATTATTTTAAAAACTGAAACCATTACTATGAACAGCAAAGTCCTATACGGCGCCACCACATTTGCGTTACCCAATATTCCTGGTGCTTCCGGAGATTTCAGGCCCGACAGAAACAATCACTTTGAGCTCCATATATTGGAAGAAAGGGGATATGATCAGTTAGTTCTGAACGAACGTCAGGAAAGGCTGCAGTACTTTGAGATCCTCTGGTTCAAAACAGGGAAAGGGCAAATTGCTATTGATACGGTTCAGCATCCTATCAGCCATAATATGATCTACTGTCTTACTCCCGGCCAGGTGAGAACCTGCAGGTTGCAGGGTGATGTTCAGGGTTACCATATTTCCTTCTCCCGGGACTTTCTCTATCGCTGGGCCACTTATACTGTAGGTATCACCTGGCTCGATACCAACATTTACGGCATGAGCATGTCTGTCATAACAGTCGATAGAGAAATGCAGGATGAAATAGAAGACCTTGTCAAAAGAATGGCGAAGGAATATGAACACCATTATCTTTTAAGGTCAGAAATACTGGCTGGTTTACTGAATATACTGGTAATCCACTTCTCCCGTAAGTTACAACCCAGAATGAAGGAACTGGCGCAGTCCAAGGAAATTGAACTGGTGCAGAAATTTATCTCCCTTGTGAAAATCCATTACAGGACCAAGAAGTTTGTAGCCGACTATGCCAGTGAACTTTTTGTAACCGCCAATCACCTCAATCGAATTGTAAAAAAGATAACAGGCACTCCGGCCAGTTCACATATACAGCATCATATTATCACGGAGGCGAAGAGACAGGCGCTGGATTCTAATGTAAGTATGAAAGAAATTGCCTACCATCTCGGATTCGAGGACCATTCTCATTTTAGTAAGTATTTCAAGAATAATTCAGGGATGAATTTCAGTAGTTTCAAAAAAGGACTTGTAACTGATATTGCCCCGCTCTAATCTGTTCATCTTTTGATTGTTATTCCCGGAATTATACAACTGACACCAGCATTCTGCCATTGCTCCGGCATTGTCTATATGATAGCTTTGTAAACGCCCACATTATTAACACCCATAAAAAGATAATAATATGACTGAACAAACAATCAGGAACACCATTGAAGACATTGAAGTGCTGGACCCGGCTACCGACCCCGCTATCGAAACTCATGTTAAAGCCTTTTTAAATGTGCTGAACAGTGGCGGCGGAGATCCCATGGAAACAATGACGCCGGCAGATGCCCGTAAGGTGCTGGAAGGAGCGCAAACATCTGTGAAAGTTGATCTTTCCGGAGTTACTGTTACTGAAAAAACGATTAGTGAGGACGGACTGAGTGTAAAACTCTTTATTGTACGTCCCGAAGGTCAGACCGGAGTGCTCCCCGCTTTCATGTTTATTCATGGCGGAGGCTGGGTACTGGGAGATTATCCGACGCACCAGCGCTTTGTCAGAGACCTGGTGGTTTACTCAGGTCTTGTCGCCGTATTTGTGGAATATACCCGTTCACCCGAAGCAAAATACCCAGTAGCAATTAACGAAGCATATGCTGCGACCAAATGGATCGCTGCGCATGGTGCTGAACTGAACATCGATGGTAAACGTCTTGCCGTGGTAGGCAACAGCGTTGGTGGTAATATGACTGCTGCCACTGTGTTAATGGCAAAGCACAAAAAAGGACCAGAGATCAAATTACAGGTACTTCTTTGGCCGGTGACCGACGCAAGTTTCGATACAGTGTCCTATCATCAGTATGCAGAGTCCCGTTTCCTGACCAGGAATATGATGATCTGGTTCTGGGATAATTATATGCCGAAGGGACCGCAACGCCAGGAGATCTATGCATCTCCTTTGCAGGCCAGCCTGGAAGATCTGAAGGGATTACCCCCTACACTTGTACAGGTAGCAGAGAATGATGTCCTGAGGGATGAGGGAGAGGCATATGCCCGTAAAATGGATGAAGCAGGCGTACCGGTTACACTTATGCGTGTTCAGGGCATGATCCATGATTATGGTTTGTTGAATCCGCTTGCGGACGTACCGGCGGTGCAGTCTGCATTACGGCATGTGGCAAGCGAGTTAAGAAACGCGCTGAAATAAGTAAAACATCACTTGCCATATCATACGATCCAGTTGATAGCTGTCAGCACCTGCTGCATGTAACGTATACAGCAGGCAGCAGGTGTTTATAGCCTATTTTATACTTGAGAGTTTATAGCCCGCCCTGGCGGGCTATATGTTTTGGGACCATGATAATTTAAACCAATCAAGCCGTAAATCCGACAACGATGACTGTGGGAACCTAGCTGAATTATAAGTATCTTTCTGCCCAATAATAACCCTTACATGACGAATATCACTGTTGAATGGATGCGCACTATTGATACGCTCCAGGGCGTTCCCGACAACCAGCTGCAATGGTTCATAGACAATAGTGAGCGGAAAGAATATCCTGCCGGCACTTATATGTTCAAGGTTGATGATATGATGCGTGGTACTCAGCTGATCGTGTCAGGCCTCGTGAGAATATGCCAGATACAGAATAATGAGCTGCGGGAATTGCTTATAGTAGAACCTGGAAAAATAGTGGGCTACCTCCCTTTTTCCAGGGGCACCAATTACCAGGTAGCAGGTGAAGTGATAGAGAATACCGTAGTGCTCAATCTACCAATAGAGAAAATACAGGAACTGATCCGCACCCATTTCGAACTGACGCAGGCACTTGTGCACATCATGACAAACCGCGTACGGGACTATACTTCCTTCCTGCGCCAAAGTGAAAAAATGATGGCGTTGGGTAAACTTTCTGCAGGGTTGGCCCACGAACTGAACAATCCGGCCGCTGCTGTGGTGAGAGGCGCCTATTCCATGAAAAAACACCTGCAATTACAGCCGGAGTTCTTCAAACGGATCATGGAGATCCGTATGGATGCCGCTGCTATAGATCTTGTCAAAGAGACCATGTTCGAGGTGCTCTCACAACATAAATCCCAACAATCTTCTATGACACTTGTACAACGTTCACAAAAAGAGGATGAGCTGACCGAATGGCTGGATGACCTGAACGTTGAGAACAGTGTGGAACTATCCGAGAACTTCGTGGAATTTGGTTTTACATTAGAACATCTCGATGAGTTCAGACAAAGACTTGGTGCAAGTGATATATCTCCGGTGTTTAACTGGATCAACAATAACCTGATCACAGAAAAGATCGTATCAGATATTGAGGAGGCCTCTAAACGCATTGCAGACCTGGTAGGTTCCGTGAAGTCGTTTACCCATATGGATAAGGGTTATGATAAACAGCTCACAAATATTCATGACGGCATCCGCAATACGATCTCTATTCTCCAGTATAAATTACGTAAGGGAAACATTGAACTGGAAGAACAGTACGATACCAGTTTGCCTCCTCTTCGTGCGCTGATCGGTGAATTAAACCAGGTGTGGACTAACCTTATAGACAACGCGCTGGACGCAATGGAGGTAAATAAAAGAGGAAAACTTTCCATCAAAACCGAGCGGGACAAAGACTGTTTGAAGGTCATCATTACAGACGATGGTCCCGGTATACCAGCAGATATCATCGCTAAAATATACGACCCCTTCTTTACGACAAAAGAACCAGGCAAAGGAACAGGACTGGGGCTGGATATCGTATCACAGATTGTCCGTCAGCATAAAGGTTATCTGAATGTGGAATCGAAACCGGGAGAGACCCGCTTTACAGTGTCACTTCCCATCCACGGATAATTGTATTTATAAGTTAATTTTGAGTTGACTTATGCCATTCTAAGAACTGAACATATGAATCACAATCAACCTTTTATTCTCTGTATTGACGACGATGCACAGGTGTTACGTGCCATTGTGAGAGATCTCAAAGGTAAATACCGCGATAACTATAAAATAATAAGCACAACCGTAGTAAGTGAAGCACTGGAATCTTTACTTGAGTTAAAGAATAAAGGAGAAACAGTAGCAATGTTCATTTCAGATCAGCGGATGCCTGAAATGGAAGGTGTTGAGTTCCTGGAAAAAGCGATGGAGTTTTATCCGGATGCCAGACGTGTGCTATTAACTGCTTACTCGGATACAGATGCCGCCATCAGGGCGATCAACTCTGTGCAGCTGGACTACTACCTGGTGAAACCATGGAGTCCTCCTGAGGAAAAATTATATCCCATCGTCGACGAATTGCTCGATGACTGGCAAACAATATACCGTCCGGATTTCAAGGGCATTAAGGTTGTGGGATACCAGTTCTCACAAAAGTCGCATGCCATCAAGGAATTCCTTGCAGGAAATCTTATTCCTTATCAATGGCTGGATGTACAGGCCTCTGAAGATGCTACCCGTTTGCTGAGCATCAACAACCTTACCATTAAGGACCTTCCGATGGTTTTCTTTGAGGATGGCAGCTACATTTCCAATCCGTCGATCATTGATATAGCGCGTAAGGCAGGACTCAATCCCCAGGTAAAACTGGATGTGTACGACGTGGTCATCATCGGTGCAGGACCTGCTGGTCTGGCAGCCGGTGTGTATGGCGCTTCGGAGGGACTAAAAACGTTGCTGATAGAAAGAAGGGCGCCTGGTGGACAGGCAGGGACGAGTTCACGTATTGAGAACTACCTCGGTTTCCCCAGCGGATTAAGTGGTGCAGAACTGACCCGTCGGGCCATAGCACAGGCGACAAGACTGGGAACGGAGTTCATTACACCACAATCTGTAAAAGATATCAAGCAGAAAGATGGTTATAAAAAGATCGTGCTGGAAGATGACACGGAGATCAATACACGCAGCGTGATCATTACAACCGGTGTGGATTACCGTCAACTGGAAACGAAAGGCATATCGGACTTTACCGGCGCAGGTATCTACTATGGCGCTGCTACTACAGAGGCTTCCGCCTGCAAAGATAAAGAGGTATTCATCGTAGGCGGAGGTAACTCTGCCGGTCAGGCAGCCATGTATCTGTCCAAGTTCGCGAAGAATATTTATATCATCATCCGTAAAGAAGATCTGACCAGTACCATGTCTGCCTACCTCATAGAGCAGATCGCCGGTACTTCTAATATTACCCTGATGCCTAAGACAGAAATTGCCGAGGCAATGGGAACTGATAAACTGCAACAACTCTGTCTCTGTAATATAGATACGAAGGCTAAAAATCTTGTTACCGCCGACGCCCTTTATATCTTTATTGGCGCCAAACCATTCACTGACTGGATAGCGCTGGATATTATCAAAGACGAAAAAGGGTTTATCGAAACGGGCAGGGACCTTCAGGGCTACGATTCATTTAATAAGATCTGGAAGCAGAACCGTGATCCTTATCTGCTGGAAACCAGCTGTCCGGGGATCTTCGCCGCCGGAGACGTGCGCGCCCACGCAATGAACAGGGTAGCTGCTGCTGTAGGTGAAGGATCTATGGCGATCAGCTTTGTGCATAAATACCTGGCAGAAGTTAAGTAGCTTTCTGTCTATTTATACGACATTTGCATCCCTGTATTAATTGAATATGAAGGTTTGCATTGCTGAAAAACCAAGCGTAGCGAGAGATATCGCAGAGATTCTCGGCGCTAAACAACGTAAGGACGGATACTACGAAGGCAATGGGTACCAGGTGACCTGGACCTTCGGGCATTTCTGTACCCTGAAAGAACCACATGATTATACAGAACAATGGAAATACTGGCGGCTGGAAGACCTCCCAATGATCCCATCCAGCTTCGGTATCAAACTGATAGAAAATAACGGTGTAGAGAAGCAGTTCAAGATCATAGAGCAACTTGTACAGCAATGTGATGAAGTGATCAACTGTGGGGATGCCGGGCAGGAAGGAGAATTGATCCAGCGTTGGGTGCTACTTAAAGCGCAATGTACAGTGCCTGTTAAAAGGTTATGGATCTCCTCACTGACTGAAGAAGCCATCCGCGAAGGCTTCCAGAAGCTGAAAGATGCGGCTCAATATAATAACCTCTATGCTGCAGGCAGCGCCAGGGCTATCGGAGACTGGTTATTGGGGATGAATGCTACCCGCTTATTTACCAAGAAATTCGCTGTTGGTGGGAAGACAGTACTCTCCATCGGAAGGGTACAGACCCCAACCCTGGCTATGATCGTAGCCCGGCAGAAAGAGATCAATGCGTTTGTCTCAGAAGAATACTGGGAGTTAAAAACGATCTACCGGGAAACAGAGTTCACCGCTACTATTGACCGTATCAAGGTATTGGACAGGGCGCAAAAAGGATTGGAGTATCTGAAAGAACATCCTTTTGAAATTACTTCTTTTGAGAAAAAAGAAGGGAAAGAGGGTAATCCCCGCCTCTTTGACCTGACTGCCCTTCAAGTGGAAGCCAATAAGAAATACGCTTATTCCGCAGATGATACGCTGAAATATATCCAAAGCCTCTATGAGAAAAAGCTGGTCACCTATCCAAGGGTGGATACCACCTATCTCTCAGAAGATCTTCATCCGAAAATTGCAGGCATCATGCAGGACCTTACGCCATATGCAGTGCTAACAGCGCCCCTGCTTGCAAAACCTATCCCAAAGTTGAAGACGGTTTTTGATGATAAGAAAGTGACAGATCACCATGCCATCATTCCTACCGGGGTATATCCATCCAACCTGGGAATGGAAGAAAAACGTATTTATGACCTGGTAGCAAGGCGCTTCATCGCAGCCTTTTACCCCGAGTGTAAGATATCCAATACGACCGTACTCGGTAAAGTAGGACAGGTAGAATTTAAAGTAACGGGTAAACAGATACTGGAACCTGGCTGGAAAGAGGTATACGCTAATGATGTTGCTCCTAAGAAAGAAGGTGAGGAAGAAGAAAAGATCCTCCCGGTATTTGTAGTTGGAGAAAGCGGTCCGCATACACCGAGGATACATCAGGGAAAAACCTCACCTCCAAAAGCTTTTACAGAAGCGACATTGTTACGGGCAATGGAAACGGCAGGCAAGCAGGTAGACGATGAAGAAATGCGTGAGCTTCTGAAGGATAACGGTATAGGCCGACCTTCCACCCGCGCGAATATTATCGAAACGCTCTTCCGGAGGAAGTATATTGAGAAGCGTAAAAAGAATATTTATGCTACGCAAACGGGCATAGACCTGATAGATACCATACAGACAGAATTACTGAAAAGCCCCGAGCTAACGGGTATTTGGGAGCGTAAGCTGCGACTCATTGAAAAGGGGGAATACGCAATGGAAACGTTCAAACAGGAACTGATCCAGATGGTCATCGATCTCACCATTGAAGTAAAGACCTCTAATTATAAGGTTATTACTGTTGCGCCCGACCAACCGGCGGAGAAAGAAAAAGAGAAAGAAGAAAAGCCTAAAAAAGAGGCCAAGCCCAAAGAGCCTAAAAAGGCGGTAATGATAGAAGAGCAGCAATGCCCTAAATGTAAGGCTCATCTACTGAAGAAGGGTAATACCGCTTATGGTTGTGCTAACTTCAAAGTATGCGGGTTTAAAGTTCCTTTTGAAGTATTCGGCAAGAAGCTGACAGATAAACAGATTGCAGACCTGTTAACCAAGGGGAAAACAGGTAAAATGAAAGGCTGGAAGCTTGCAGGTGCGGAAAGTGACACTGAGGGTAAATTGATACTCAATGCTGCCTTTGAACTGGAAATAGAACAGTAAGTTGTTATTTTTCCATGATAAGGGTAACGCCTTGTCCGCCGGCAGCGCAAACAGAAACAAATCCCCTGCCAGATCCTTTTTCATTTAATAGTTTCGCCATTGTGGCTATGACCCGGGCGCCAGTAGCGGCAAAAGGATGGCCGGCAGCCAGACTGCTACCATTGACATTCATTTTAGACAGGTCAATACTACCTAGTGCTTTGTCATAACCAAACTCCTTCATCAGTTCAGAGCTGTCCCATATTTTCAGCAATGCCAGTACTTGTGCCGCAAAGGCTTCATGGATCTCGTAGAAATCAAAGTCCTGCAATTGCAAACCGGCTTTTTGTAACATTCTCACCGAGGCATAGACAGGTGCCAGCAGCAGGTTATGCTGATGTTCGACATATTCAATAGCTGCCGTTTCAGCAAAGGTGATATAAGCCAGTACCGGCAGCCCCTGTTGTTTTGCCCAGTCTTCACTGGCTAGCAATATGCAGGATGCACCATCTGTCAATGGAGAAGAGTTCCCCGCAGTCAATGAGCCATTCACTTTGTCAAAAGCAGGTTTCAGTTTCGCCAATTTCTCCAGGCTGGTATCTCTCCGCAGGTTGTTATCACGTTCCAATCCGGCGAAAGGCGTAAGCATATCATCAAAGAATCCATTATCATATGCACGGGCCATTTTTTGATGGCTTTCCAGGGCATATCTGTCCTGATCTTCCCTCGATATCTTATAGTATTTGGCCGTGATCTCTGTGTGTCCACCCATGGAGAGGCCAGTGCGTGGTTCCATGTTCATGGGAGCCACAGGCGTAAGATCTTTCAGCCCGATCTTTACCAGCTCTTTGAGCCGCTGTCCGAATGATTTTGTCCTGCGTGCCGCGAGCAAGCGTTTCCGCAGTGCTTCTCCCAATACCAGGGGTACGTCACTGGCAGAATCCACCCCGCCTGCGATACCCACTTCTATCTCACCCAATGCTATTTTGTGCGCGATGTAAAGAGAAGCTGCAATGCCGGTATTACAGGCCTGTTGTATATCACAGGCTGCGGTAGCATGATCAAGAGAAGAGCCCAATACACATTCCCGCATCAGGTTGATCTCACGGCTATGTTTGATCACCGCCCCCCCAGCCACTTCTCCTAACAGCATACCACTGAGGCGATACCGGTCTATAAGACCATTGAGCGCGACAGTCATCATCTCCTGGTTGCCCTTATCAGTATAGAAAGTATTCTGCCTGGCAAAAGGGATACGATTATAGCCTACAACGGCTACTTTGCGTGGTTGTTGATCGGATAACATGTATTAAATATACGATTATCGTTACCAAAATTGCTCTAACTTACATACACAATTTATACCCTATATGATGAAAAGTTTTAAAGCCCGCATCTTGGGACTGGTGCGTTGGGCGACCCTTGTTTTCCTTGTGTTATTTATTTTCAGGTTCATTTATGGTTATGTAGCTAATGACGGCCGTCAGACCGGCGACTACAGCAATGACTTCTTCGAAAGTATTAGCAATCTCCGTAAAAACTATGCCTCTGAAAAGATGCAATACAAAGGAGCTCCCAGCCAGCAACAACCAGATATGGTGGTCTCCCCCAGCCAGAAATATGAAAAAACGGCCTCTGTCAAAACCAAGTCCTCCCACTTTGAACAGGACAGTAAACAGATCGCCGCACAAACGGAAGCATTTAAAGCCATTGTGCAATATGAACAGGCACTCGGGTTAAAAGGCGGACGGGAATTGCATCTGATGATCGGCGTGAGCCCGGAAGCATTTGATTCCTTTTATCTCGCTATTCAGAAAATAGGCGTGATCAGAGCTACAGAGATCACCAAAGTGGATAAGACCAATGAATATAGACAGCTAAATGCACAAAAAGCGTCACTGCTAAAAACGCTGGAATCACTCAATGAATTAAAATCAAAACCAGGCCCCATTACAGACCTCGTAGCACTGCATGACAAAATACTTGAGACAGAGGGCAAACTTCAGGATCTGGGCGTAGAATTAGGCAATTTCGATACAGAGAATGAATTCTGCACAGTAAAACTGTCATTGTATGAAGGAGCGACAGAAAAGAAGATAAGTCTTATACACAGGGTAAGGGTGGCATTGGAATGGACCATTCATTTCTTTACCTACCTGGTGTTTGCAGCATTAGGCGTTTTATGTGCAACATTCGTGTTGCTGGTGATCATTGACAGACTGAAGCTGATCAATAAGATTGCAAAAAAGCTGGAGGAATGAGAAAAAAAGCAGGATACATGCTGCTGGTACTTTTGGTACTGGCAGCATGCAAAAAAGCCAATAAAGAAGGTTCCCTATTCCGCATCTTTCAGAACGGCAAATACGGCTACATAAATTCAAAAGCAGACTGTCACCTCAAAAACATTTTTCCGTTTTCGATTCCCTATCCTCGGCATATCTTCTTAATTTCATATTGTCAACTTAAAACGAGAGTCTATGTCAATAAACGAAGCACAGGATAAACTAATCGAGGATGTTCTCCTTTTAGAAGATGAAAAAAGCCGCCAGCAGTATATAGATAACATCGCCAAATCACTTCCTCTGATAGAGGATAAATATAAGCACGATCACTACCGCGTACAGGGATGGATCTCAGACATGTGGGTGCGTGCAGTCTATATCAAGGAAAAAGTATGGTTTACTGCGGGGTCTAGTGACAAAGCAAGTAATAGTCTGCTGGCAATGTTTAGCCGGATATTATCCGGTAATCATCCCAAGGATATTGCTGACGCCGATATTTATTTTATGAACGAGATATCCGGCCTGTTCCAGCCATTTTTCACTGTACAGTGGCCATTGATACTTCGTAAAATGAAATCACAGGCGGTGGCCTATCAGATACAATTATTACAAGCTATGTAAAATAAAAGGTCCCGCTCTTCGGCGGGACCTTTGAAACAATATGATAAGATTACTCACGGATTGGTAGACCATAAACCGGCCTCCTTAACAAATGTTCGCCTGTTCAGTTTCAACTGCATAACGATCAACTCCGCGAAATCTTCAGCCTGCATCACCTTTTCAGGATTTCCGTCTGTTAATTTCAATTCTATTGCCATATCGGTCGCAATTGTACTGGGCGTTAATGTCGTTACCCTAATATTGGATTTACGTACTTCCTGCATTAATGACTCGGACATACCTATTAGTCCAAATTTAGATGCGCTGTAAGCGCTGGTTACTGCCGCACCTTTCTGGCCGGCTGTAGAAGATATATTCACTATGTCACCGCTTTGACGGGACAACATGCCTGGCAATACCGCACGTACCACATAATATGCGCCAAACAGGTTCACTTTTACTACCTGCTCCCATTCTTCCGGTTCCAGCTCCAGGAATTTAGCAAACTTACCGATACCGGCGTTGTTGATCAGGATATCAATGCTGCCAAGTGCAGCGCCCATTTTTTCAATAGCAGCTTCGACTGCTTTTCTGTCTGCCACGTCTGCTGTAGCATATACCACCTTCACGCCTGTTCCTTTCAATTCGTCCGCCACAATCTGCAAATCCTTTTCAGTGCGCGCCAGCAAGGCCAGGTTCACACCTTCTGCAGCCAGCTGCTTAGCCACCGCTTTGCCTATCCCCTTGCCTGCGCCGGTAACAAGTGCATTTTTACCTTTTATTGATTCCATTGTTTACGTTTTTTAGTTCCGCCGCAAAGGTAAGGTTCTGTTATAATTTGACCCTTCCCATCGCCGGATCAGAGAAGCCGGTCTTTCCATTCTCCACACGTCCCGCATACCTTCTTTCGAATGTTTCATTACCAGTGATACGTACGCTGAAATCATACCAACCAAAGCTCTTACTGAGATCAAGTACTATTGATGATTTTGCACCTGCATTCAAGATCTTTTTATGATTGCCGCTTTTATACGCATGATCGATGATCTCTACAGTATATACGTGTGTATTATCAGGATTGTTTAGTTGCAAAGAAACATTGCCTGTAAATGATTTCCCTTTCCGTTCATATCCACATTCTACATTTACCTGCGGATCATTATCGTCTCCAATGAATTCCCTATAAAACCCGTTAGGGCCATATACCCTCAGGTGATACAGGTCATTTTCAAATGATGACAGTGACCAGGTGTCCGTCAGACTGTCGCCAGCCTTTACAGCATAAGCCCATGTTCTTACAGTCTCAAAGGAAGCTTTATCTGCAGACAAGTATTTCCCCGGCGCATATACATTAAATGGCACGCCAGCAGAGCGGTTTCCAGCCAGTTCTGTACCAGCTGTAAATTTTATCTCGAAGGACTTGCCATCCCTTCCCCTCCTTCCGTCTACATATAATTCATACGGCAGTGCACAAGCCGGACGGATCCCCGCTTCCTGCCGTGCCATATGAGGAGCAGTGGTATCCTGGTTAATAGCCGCAATCTCTGCCGCAGTCAGCTTCTTGAATCCGGACGGTACCTCCTTGAACTGTGCTTTGTGTATACTTTCAATGAAGGCATCCTTATCACCAAATGAAGGCAATGGTATCTTCTCTCCGTTGTAGGGGCGAAAGACGGAAGTCAGGTCTCCGCAAACAGTACGGCGCCATTCGCTGATGTTTGTCTCGACGATGGACTTCCCTGTTTTATGGCTTAAGAAATGTTCCAGGAATTGCAATACCGATGTATGGTCAAACACCTCAGAACAGGCCATACCCCCGCGGCTCCATGGAGACGCGATGATCAGCGGTACACGGTATCCGAGGCCAATAGGACTTTCTCTCACGTTTTCTTCATGCATGCCTTTTTTCCGGAGCTCCTGTTCACGGGTCACATATTCCACGCTTGTATCTATACCTGCAGAGGCAAGGCCTGTGCCTGGCCCATGTGGAGGTACAAAAGGAGGAACGTGATCAAAGTCTCCATCATTCTCATCATATGCCAGTATAAAGATTGTCTTCTTCCATACCTCTGGGTTCTGTGTCAGAATATCCATCACTTCCGCAAGATACCATGCACCATACCATGGGGCACCTGGATGGTCTGAAAAGTTCTCAGGAGCTACGATCCAGGATACAGCAGGTAGTTGCCCGGTTTTTACATCTTCTCTGAACTGGTAAAGGACGTCACCTTTAGGCACCTGCATGGAGCGTTCTGTATTACCGTCATGATATTGCAACGTGGTTAATTCATGATAATGCGGATCTTTTTCGTTCGTTGTAAATGCCTTTCTATGTATGTTCTTTTCCTTCTGAGAAAGTTGTTCAAATTTCTCCGGGCGCCATTTTGCTTCATATTCCTTTAAACTGCTCAGTTGCGCCTGCTTCTCTTGTAATGCTTTTTTCATAGCTGCAGCATCCTCACTGCTGGCAGTCCCTGTCTTTTCTTCAAGCGCTTTAATATCACTCGTCAGTTTTGCAATACTCTGCTGTATATATTTATAATGCGCTATTGACAACTGAGGTTTGTATTGGGAGAAGAACTCCAGCGGATTGTCGGTGAAATTAGCCAGCCAGGCATCTTCTTCGCCACTGAAACCAACCCCCACACTCAATTCATTCTGATACACTTTCCAGCTGATGCCTGCGTCTTCCAATCGCTCGGGAAAGGTTGTCCAGCTGGCAGGAACAGGATAATCCACTTCTGAGTTACGTACGTTAGGAGCTGCGTCAGGACTCTGTTTTTCACGGATAGTGCCTGTCCAGAAGTAAAGCCTGTTAGGTGTTGTACCGGTAAGCGAAGAACAGAAATTCTGGTCACATACGGTGAATGCGTCTGACAATGCATAGTAGAATGGAATATCTTCTCTTGTAAAATATCCCATTGTTAACGGAAGATCTTTGTATGCTTTATTGCCGGATTGTTTTACATCCAGCCATTTATCATACTTACCATCATTACGGGCATCTACCTGGTTTTCCCATGAGTGAGGAAGAGAACTCATCCAGGTAACTTTCGAATCTTTAATATCCAGGCGGAAAGGTGCGTACGTTTCACCTGCTGCATTAGACTGTAGCCATACAAGGTTTTTATTGGGCAATGTAATGGCTCGCGGGTCATTAAAACCACGTATACCTTTTAATGTACCAAGCGCATGATCAAAAGACCTGTTCTCCTGCATCAGTAACACGACATGCTCTGCGTCCAGGAAGGTACTTCCTGCTGCAGGATCAATTGCCAGCGCTCGCTGGATAGAAGCAGGCAATACGCCGGCCAATCCTGTGCCGCCAGATAATAATGCGGCTTTTTTTAAAAAGTCTCTCCTGGTATCCATAAGTGACAACAATATACATAACCTCTGTTAAGCTGAAGCTATGTCGACCTAACATTCAAAGTAATTTAATACGCCGTTAAAATAACGCCGCCCTGGATATTGTAAAGAAAATGGAAGAAAGCCGCTCGCATGCCGTCAGACAGGATAGTTTATATCAATGTGTAACGATCTTCCGGTACAGCCAATAGGAATAGCCGATACAAACAACACCGGTGCCTATCGCTACAGTAGGTAACACTACTGTGAGCAGATCCACAGGCGCAAATATACAAATGATAAATCCCGTTAAACCTGCGACGAAGCACCATGTTCCTCCTACATGATATGTTCTTCTCCAAACCTCCTCATTCCGTAATGTCCAGGGCGTCCGTATCACCAGATACCGGTTTGGACGGACATTGTACAACAGATTTCCACAGATGGCGATAAAGAGCATTACTACCTCCGGCACCAGCCTCTCAGCTTGGATACCCTGAGAAGAGAGAATGACCATCAGTGGCCCTGCACTCGTTACAATATGTGTCCCTATCCAAATGATCTTATAGTATTTTTCAGATACAGGTTTAGGTGTATTCCTATTCACTCTTGAAAAAAGAATATAAAGGAAAGCATTGAGGATGATCAATAGCAGGATCATCGTGGCGTTGGCGATATGTGCGTCAGAAAGATCCGGCAGTTTGCGTCCGGCGGCCAACAATGTATATGTGGGTAGCAAAAGCATAAAGGAAACTATCGTCAGCTTAAAATAATATAGCCAGTGTTTCATGCCAGCGCTCTTTCCCGTATAGGTTCCTTTCAATATGGCCGGAAGAGACATGGAGAGATAAACGACAACTGCTGCGATAGACATTCCGATAAGTAATCCTAATGGGCTAGAATAGCTATTCGCCACCCATTTTCCGTTCTCTATGGTATAATGAGAGGCTACTTGATCCGGCAATTGTTCCTTTAGGATACTATATATTATCCAGGGCATGGAAAACAGCAGGACAAAAGGAATTTCCTTTTTGATGTTATTGACCTTCATAATCCAGGGTTTTATTTTTGGGTTCTTTATTGACATTCGAAGAAAACTGCAATACCCATTTTAACAATTCGTCCACAACTGTGGTGTTAAGGGAGTAAGAAATAAACTGCCCCTGCCTGACACTCATGATCAATTCAGCCTGCCGAAGAAGGTCCAGGTGATGCGAGATAGTTGGTTTTGAAAAGTTGAAGTGGTCCGCAATCTGCCCAGCTGTTTTCTCTCCTTCTTTTAATAATTCCAGAATATCGCGCCTTGTTTTATCATTTAATGCTTTAAACACAATGTTCATAGTTATATATTTAGACAATTATCTAAATATAAGGGTAATAAAAAGCCTGATCGAATGATCAGGCTTTTTTATCTTCTATCAAAATATGTTTAGCGAAGCGTTGTTTTCTTTAAAGTCGTTTTTTTAGTTACCGGCTTTTTAGCGGTTGTTTTCTTCGCAACTGTTTTCTTTTTAGCGGTAGCCGTTTTGGTCTTAGCTTTTGCTGTTACTTTAGCTTTAACAGCTCTGGATTTGGAAGCAGTTACAGTCTTTCTAGTTTTGGCTTCGGCAGGAGCAGCTATTTTAGCTGGCGCCGGGAAGCGTGATTTATCAAGTGTAGTTGCCTTATCATCCAGCATCATCTGCAAAGACTCTTTCAGGATCTCCTCTTTTTCTATCTGGAACTCCTTCATTTTATCTTTAGGTATCCTGAGATCATAGCTGTTTTCCGGGCTTGCCATCATTTTTGCGAAATCCGGGTTCAGGTGTTCCAGCTCACCCCGTTCCATGTTCAGTTTCTTTGCAATAGCATCCAGGCGATATTTACCTGAGATATTGAATTCCACGGTATTGAACATTTCCTCTTCAGTCAATTCTGTCGATGTAAAGGAAGCGGTGGGCGTCGCAACTGCATTTACAGTTGTGTTATCCATGTCATCACCTACACCGAAGAAGTTATTGAATCTGTCGAGGATATAACCGGTAGCGATGAATTTGTAAACATGATTACGGGATTCTGCCGGCAAGAAGTACTGCATGCCCCAGAAATCACTACGGCCGCTAGCGTTCATGGCGCGTTGTACACCGCCAGGACCACAGTTGTAAGCAGCTACTACCAGTAGCCAATCACCAAACTGATCGTACAGTTCATTCAGGAACTTGGCAGCTGCTACGGTAGACTTATAGAAGTCTTTCCTTTCGTCCACTTTTTTACCCACACTGAGACCGAAAATACGCGCAGTACCGGACATAAACTGCCAGGCTCCTACGGCTCCTACACGGGAACGTGCGTTGGTATTAAAGCTGGATTCGATTACGGCGAGATATTTCATTTCCTCAGGAATACCATGCTCCCTGAAGATTTTCTCTACCATTACAAAGTAAGGCTGGCCTCTTGAAACCATTACCTGCAGATGTTGACTGTATCTGCTGGCAAAGTTATTGATGTATCCAGCTACAATGTTGTTGTTGATCTGTTCATAGACCTTTGGGCTGCTGATGCTGGACGGAAGACTCTGGGCATTTCTGCGCACAGTCTGAGACGTTGCCGAAGGCACAATCGCCGTGTCTTTAGGCAAACGTACCTTGTGGTTCAGTACCGTAGTATCCGGTCCTCCATAGGGAGTAACCATCTCTTTAGGTACACTATTGCCACCAATCGCCTCCAAATGCCCCGCACCCAAAGATGGCAACAGCAGTAGTAAAAAGATTTTCCTCATACACATATTTATTTTAAACAGGAGTAACCTTACGTAATTGCATTACGTGATCCGCAATGCTTAACAGGTTCGCTTCGCTAAATTGCTTTGTGATGATCTGTACACCATATGGCATTCCGTTTGAATGCCGCTGCAAAGGTACGGAAATTGCCGGTACCCCTGCCAGATTTGCCAGTACCGTGTAAATATCTGCCAGGTACATGGCTATTGGATCGTCCGCTTTTTCACCTATTTTAAATGCCGTTGATGGCACTGTTGGCATTATTATAGCATCATATTGTGATAGTATCTCTGACAATTTATCTACCACCAGCCTTCTAACTTGTTGGGCTTTAGTAAAGTATGCATCATAATAGCCCGCACTAAGTACAAAAGTCCCAAGTAATATACGCCGTTTTACTTCTTTTCCAAAACCCTCAGACCTGCTTTTCTTATAAAAGTCGGCTAGTTCAAGGTTTTTCAGAGGAGTTCTATGTCCGTACTTGACGCCATCAAAGCGGGAAAGGTTAGATGAAGCTTCTGCTGTGGTCAGCACATAATATGCCGGCACTACATAATCTAAATAAGCGAAATCTGCTGCTGTAACCGCGTCACCTGCAGCTTCCAATTGTTTAAAAAAGCTAACGTACCCTTCCTTCATTTCCTCATCGAGGCCGGGATGAAACAACGCGTCTTTTAAATACGCGATTTTCCACGATTTATTGTGCCTTTCCTGATAATCAGGCACTTCTTCTCTTGAAGCCGTGCTATCATACCCATCGGGCCCTGCTATTGTTTGTAGCACCATTGCCACATCTGCAATATTCCTGCCAAAAATGCCTATCTGATCGAAAGAAGAGGCATATGCGATCAATCCATAGCGGGAAATGCGGCCGTAAGTCGGCTTCAATCCTACAATACCACAGAAATCAGCAGGTTGTCTTACAGAGCCACCTGTGTCACTTCCCAGGCTTACCATACAAAGATCTGCCTGTACAGCCACTGCGGAACCACCGGATGACCCACCAGGTACACGACTATTGTCCAGTGCGTTCAACACCGGACCATAGGCCGAATTCTCGTTGGTAGATCCCATTGCGAATTCATCACAATTAAGGTTTCCAATAATAACAGCATCTTCTGCCAACAGCCTTTCTACGGCCGTAGCAGAATACATGGAAGTAAATCCTTCCAATATGCGAGAAGCAGCGCTTACTTTATGCCCTTTATAACAGATAACATCCTTAATGCCTATCACAACGCCCGCAAGCGCTCCCACAGGCTCCCCGTTCTTTATACGGGTATCCAGTGCATGCGCTTTCGCAAGGGCTTCCTCTTCAAAAACTTCCAGAAAAGCATTTAGGTGTTTTGTCTGTTCAATCTGGTACAGGTAATACCGTACCATCTCCGTACAGGTTGTTCTGCCGGCGTATAATGCTTCTTGAAAAGCCGATATACTGCTGAATTCAGACAAAGCCAAACCAGTTAATTGCTTATTAAAAAATAACTAAAGTCAAACTTGAAAGCCGGGAACCGAGTATTATTCAGTTGGCATATTGGCATATAGCAGCTAATACAGTGATTGAAGCAATCTCTCACAGGCACACTACTCCACTATTCACGTTTGAATCAATGAAACGAGAAAATCCATTTCCTGTCGCCAGGAAAATTAATTAGGCATTTTTCTGATCGGTCGTAGCTGGCTGATCTTTCATACCATCTTCGATCTCTCTGCGCACATTACTTTTGGCATCGTTAAACTCACGGATACCTTTACCAAGGCCACGCATCAGTTCTGGAATCTTCTTACCACCAAACAGCAGTAATACAACCAAAGCTATCAAAAGTAATTCTGTCATACCTAATTCCTGGAATATTAAGAGTGGTGATTTAACTAAAACAGCAGTCATTTTCTCTAGTTTTAAACGTTAAGCAAACAAAGATAGGTAAATATATTCGGGATTTAGGTATGCCTGGACGGACCTGCAAAGTTTTAATCCTATTTTAAGAGTCTCCTCTACGTGGCATCCGGTTTTCATAGATATGAAAAAAACGGGAACTGGAAAGGCCCCCGTTATCACTAATTTCCCTGTATTTATACTAAACCCTTTTCTCTTTGATACGGGCAGCTTTACCAGCACGTTCGCGCAGGTAGAACAATTTAGCCCTTCTTACTTTACCAACCTTGTTCAGGATGATACCATCGATGTGCGGAGAGAACAGCGGGAATACCCTTTCTACACCTACACCATCAGAAATCTTTCTAACTGTAAAAGATACAGTAGCGCCAGTACCCTGGACTTTCAAAACATCACCTTTGAAGGACTGGATTCTTTCCTTGTTACCTTCAACAATTTTATAGTTTACAGTGACGTTATCACCGGCCTTAAACTTAGGGTATGATTTCTTACCTGTCAGTTGCTCGTGAACAAAAGAAATAGCGTTCATCTTTCAAATATTTATCGGAGTGCAAAGGTAACTGAGAAATACACAACTTCCAAATAACAACTCCTTTTATTAAACAATATTTTTTCAATCAGTTGAAAATCAACTATAAATTATAACAAATCCGGACGTCGTTCCTTCGTACGCTCCAGTGCTTGGTCATGCCGCCAGTTATCAATTTTCTTATGATCTCCGCTTAAAAGTATATCAGGCACTTTCCATCCCCTAAACTCCTCCGGCCTGGTATAAACAGGTGGTGCCAACAGGTTGTCCTGGAATGAGTCCAATAAAGCGGAGGTCTCATCATTCAGCACGCCGGGTATTAGCCTGCCAATAGCGTCAACCAGCACAGCCGCGGCTAATTCTCCACCCGACAACACATAATCTCCTATGGAGATCTCTTTCGTAACGAAGTGTGTGCGGATACGCTCGTCAATACCTTTATAGTGACCGCATAGAAGTAGCAGGTTACCTTTCAGGGATAGCTGGTTTGCGATCCGCTGGTTGAGCGTTTCCCCGTCTGGTGTCAGATAGATCACCTCATCATATTGCACCCTGGCCTGCAGGCTTTCTATGGCATTCACCACAGGTTCCAGCATCATTACCATACCGGCTCCTCCACCAAACTGGTAGTCATCCACCTGCTGATGTTTGAGCGTTGAATAATCCCGCAGATTATGTGTATGTACTTCCAGGAGCCCTTTCGTCTGTGCCCGTTTCATTATGGAATGCGAAAAAGGACTTTCCAGCAACCCCGGTTGTACCGTAATGATATCAATTCTCATATTTAATGACTCAACCGGCCTGTTTCCAGACCATAGTGAACAATAAATGTCCGCTTTCTATTCCAGATAGATGTCCAGCAAGCCGTCTGGAAGGTCTACGTGCACGATCTGCAGCTTTCTGTCCACTTTCACAAGCGATTGCTCATTCAATGGCAAAAGCATCTCTTTAGCCTTAAAAATGACTTTTACAAGCACCTGCATTGGCATTTCTATGACTTCTTCAACCACACCGAGTTCTCCATGCTGCTTGTCATGTACGGTAAACCCTAGCATGGACAACGGCGCGGAAGAGGCGGCCTGCTTCTTAAAGTCATCTTCGGCCAGGTAAACAGGAATCTGTACCAATTTTCGGGCGGCTTCTTTAGTGTCTATTCCCTCCAGCTTGACAAATACATGCTCATGATCCTTCACACTGGTTTTCTGAACAAAGTATGGAATAAAGCTATTCTTCCGTTCTTCAAGGAACAACGCCTCTACCCCTGGCAGAGATGTTTTCTTTCCCAAACTGTGTTTGAGTATGAATTCTCCCTGTAGTCCAAATACAGATACCAGTTTTCCTATGCTGAAGTAATTATTCATAAACGATATACATCCTTCCCGGCTATGAAAAAGGGAAATATTTGCGTACAAATATTTCCCTTTCAATATGATTTAGAAGCTTAGATTACGCTTCACCACCTTCTGGCTGAGCAGGAGTATTATCTTCCACTCTTCTCACGATCGGGGTTGCAACTCTAGCTTTTTTGTGACTGTCACGACGGGCAGCAACTTTCTGCTCGTGTTCAGCCTGCCATTGTTCGAATTTCTGGAAAGCAGTAGGCTCATCGAACAGACCCAGTTTCACACCTCTCAACAGGTGTTTCAGGTAAAGAACCCCTTTGAATGACAGGATTCTTCTTACAGTGTCTGTAGGTTGTGCACCTTTCTGTAACCAACGCAGTGCTTTTTCTGTATCTATGTTGATAGATGCAGGAACAGTCAGCGGATTGTAAGTACCGATTTTTTGGATGAATTTACCATCTCTTGGCGCGCGAGCATCGGCTACTACGATAAAATAAAAAGGTCTCTTCTTAGCGCCATGACGTTGCAGTCTAATTTTTACTGGCATAAATAATTCGAGTTATTTTTTTGCGAGTTATGAAAAAAATATTTAATTGGGGCAGCAAAGGTATCTTTAAAACCCGACAGTTCAAAATATTTTCTGTTAAAACTCTACAAATTGTAGACTTTTAACAGAATCTAAACTTATCTGCCAAATGCTTTCATTCCCTTGCCACCTGCTCCAAACTTGTTCATCATCTTCATCATCTGACGCATCTGGTCAAATTGCTTCATGAACTGATTCACGTCCTGAATATCTTTTCCGGCGCCTTTAGCGATACGCTTACGGCGGCTTCCGTCGATAATATCCGGGTTATTCCGCTCATGCGGTGTCATGGAACCGATCATTGCTTCAATGCCTTTGAAGGCGTCATCACTGATGTCGATGTCTTTGATAGCCTTCCCAACCCCGGGGATCATACCCATCAGGTCTTTCAGGTTACCCATTTTCTTGATCTGCTGCAGCTGTTCGCGGAAGTCTTCAAAGTCAAACTGGTTCTGACGGATCTTCTTCTCCAGTTTCTTTGCCTGTTCTTCATTGAACTGCTCCTGAGCACGTTCTACCAGGGTCGTGATATCACCCATCCCCAGAATACGCTGGGCCATACGCTCAGGATAAAATACATCCAGCGTGTCCAGCTTTTCTCCCATGCTCACGAACTTGATAGGCTTCTCAACCGTATACTTAATGGTCAGAGCCGCACCACCACGTGTATCACCATCCAGTTTCGTCAGCACTACACCGCTGAAATCCAGGCGTTCGTTGAACGCTTTGGCTGTATTCACCGCATCCTGACCAGTCATAGAGTCAACCACGAACAGGATCTCATTCGGTTTTACGGCAGATTTCACGTTAGCCACTTCGGTCATCATCACTTCATCAACAGCCAGACGGCCGGCTGTATCGATAATGATAACGTTATTCCCTTGCTGTTTTGCATGCTGGACAGCATTCAGGGCGATCTTTACCGCGTCTTTGTTCTCAGGTTCGTTATATACCTCCACCCCTATCTGCTCTCCCAACACTTTCAGCTGATCGATCGCCGCCGGACGGTAAATGTCCGCCGCTACCAGGAGCGGTTTCTTACCTTTCTTCGTTTTAAGGAAATTCGCCAGTTTGCCCGAAAAGGTCGTTTTACCCGAACCCTGTAACCCTGCTATCAATATGACAGTAGGATTGGCCTTTATATCAAGTTCAGCCTCGATACCGCCCATCAATTCGGCCAGTTCGTCCTTTACGATCTTCACCATCAGCTGTCCCGGGGAAATGGCAGTAATTACCTTTTCACCCAGGGCTTTTTCCCTTACGCGGTCTGTAAAATCCTTCGCAATTTTATAGTTAACGTCAGCATCTACCAGCGCACGGCGTATTTCTTTCACTGTAGTGGCTACATTGATCTCACTGATACGGCCTTCACCTTTCAGTTGTTTAAACGCCGAGTCGAGCCGCTCTGATAATGATTCAAACATCTTTGATCTTGTTTAATTTTTTGCTGTCCCGCCATCCGTCCGGTATGGACTTGCAGCTTCAGGGGTTGCAAAAATAACATAAAGTAACATGCAAACCAGTGGAAGGCCACAAATAACAGAAAAAGGTGAATATCTACCCGATATCCACCTTTTTCTTATGTAAAGTTAGTTTATTTCTCTATGACATTACAGCATTCAACACAATATAATCAGCTTCCCAGGTAATTTCTCAGCAGTTTGCTACGGGAAGTGGTACGTAATTTTGTGATCGCTTTGTCTTTGATCTGACGAACCCTTTCACGGGTCAGGCCAAATTTCTCACCAATATCTTCCAGTGACATAGGATGTTCAACTGCTATACCGAAGTACAGGATGATCACATCTTTCTGCCTGTCCGTAAGGGTGGATAAAGAACGTTCTATTTCGCGGCGCAATGAATCGTGGTGGTCCAGTTCCTCGTCTGCGCTCACTGCATTCGGATTAGCGAGTACATCCAACAGGGAATTATCTTCACCATCAATAAAAGGCGCATCCATGGATACGTGACGGGCAGCAACACCTAAAGTGGCCTCAACTTCTTCCGTATTGATCTCAAGGATGGTAGCCAGTTCGTCAGGAGACGGCTCCCTTTCAAATTCCTGTTCCAGTTGAGAATATGCTTTGCTGATCTTATTGCTGAGACCAACTTTATTCAGCGGAAGACGTACGATACGGCTCTGTTCTGCCAAAGCCTGAAGGATCGACTGACGGATCCACCATACAGCGTAGGAGATGAACTTGAAACCGCGTGTTTCGTCAAAACGCTGCGCTGCTTTGATCAGACCCAGATTACCTTCATTGATCAGATCACTGAGGGATAAGCCCTGGTTCTGATACTGTTTTGCAACAGATACCACAAAACGGAGGTTAGCTTTTGTGAGCTTCTCTAGAGCTCTCTGATCCCCTTGCTTAATGCGGATAGCCAGGTTCACTTCTTCCTCCGGTGTAATAAGATCCACCTTCCCAATTTCCTGCAAATATTTTTCCAGGGACTGGGATTCCCTATTCGTGATGGATTTCGTGATTTTGAGTTGGCGCATTGACATAAAGAATCGGAACAGTTACAGGTGAATAAAATGTTACCCTATTTGATGAATGCCAGACAAAAATAAGTTTTTTTAGATAGCTCCCAAAAAAAATAATTAGTTGTTAAACCTTTTTCAAGCAAAAACGTTTCACCATTCATAACTTAATATTGGAGCCTTCAAATATGGGTTTTCCAACAAAAGCCGTGAAAACAATTAGTGCAGATTGCTAATATATTTATAATTTCCTTAATAGAATTGTTATTTATAAAGTGTATAAGATTTTGAGCAATTATTAAAAAAAAATGCAAAATAATTTTGACAGAATAAATAATTTTCTATAATTGCAGCCAGATGCTATTGATTTACTAATTACTTGAGCGATGTCTAAGAAAGTGCAATATGAGTTGGAATATCCGGTACGGTGCTCACCCAGTATCTTATACGAATTCCTTTCTACTCCCGCGGGTCTCCAGGAGTGGTTCGCAGATAAAGTAGATTACAGAGACAGCGTTTTCTCCTTTTCATGGAACGGTTCCACTGAAGAGGCAGAAGTGCTGGAACAGGAAGAAGATGAATTTATCCGTCTACATTGGAAGCATGCTCCCAAAGAAGAATTCTTTGAATTCCGTATACAGATCTCCGAAGTGACTAATGAAACAATCCTGATCGTTAAAGATTTTGCAGAAAAAAAGGAAATAGCCGACCAGAGTCAGCTGTGGGATTACCAGGTGAAAGACCTCTTCCACAGGATAGGTAACTAAGCGGTCAGTCTTTATTGACAAGAACCTGTAGCAAAAGAGAATAATCTCTTACTACCTCAGGAACTATCTTTCCCCATTCTTCAAAACTGTAAGGTTTAGCAAGTTTAATAAAAGGACGCCGGATGATCAGTTGCTGAAATTCCTCTACCGGCATGGCTGATATTAATTTGTAATTCTCATTCTCTAAATCGTGTTCCCAGGGATCTTCCTGAAGATAAACCTGGAATTGATGTTCTGCAAGTTGTTGCCAGGCGCCAATGATCGTGTGACTATACCTCTCCTTCTCTTTCCCTGCCAGATGCAGGGTTGCAATGAAGTAATGTCCCCACCAGAACATGGTACGGAACGCGAAAATATTGTCCTTACTGAAAAAACGGGGATAATCCAGAATGATATAGGGCAGTTCCTTATATCGCTCACCGCGGGATATTTTGCCCCCGGCCAGCAATGTCGGCTCCGGAAAAGGAAATGTATTTGTAACCGGATGCGCCTGCAATGCCAGTTGTAACTGCCCCATCAGTGTCATTACTTTCTGTAAAACGTTGTTTTTCAGATATAACCACTCTGCATTAACAACCAGCGCCTGCTCTTCCGCAGTCAGAGAAACTGTTTCCATTCCGTAAATTTACATCGGCGCTTCACATTCCGGGGAAATTTAACGGTAATTTTAGCCGTTTCTTGTCAGCACTTCCGTAAATGATATTAAATTTGTACGCTTCATGTACGAACTAACGTCATTTAAGCATTGAACTAACATTATACGCAGGAAGTGAAAAAACTGGATAAGCTCATCATAAAAACATTCATGGGGCCCTTCGTGGCCACCTTCTTTGTTACACTGTTTGTACTGGTGATGCAATTCCTGTGGAAATATATTGACGACCTCGTAGGTAAAGGGCTCGATACTCCGGTGATCATCGAACTGATCACATATACAAGCGCCAACCTGGTATCACTTGCTCTTCCATTAGCTGTGCTGTTATCCTCCATTATGACCTTCGGGAACCTGGGTGAAAGCTTCGAACTGGTAGCATTGAAATCGTCCGGTATCTCCCTGATCCGTTTTATGCGTCCCCTGCTCCTCGTTTGTTCCACTATCGCAGTTCTGGCTTTTCTCTTTAACAACTACGCAATGCCAGTGGCCAACCTCCGGGCAAAGTCACTGCTGTACGATATTACAAACTCGAAGCCTGCCTTTAACATTAAAGCAGGTGTGTTCTATACAGATATTCCTGACTACACTATCAAAGTAGCACAAAAGGAAAAAGACAATAAGACCATTCACCAGGTAATGATCATCGATCATACTCCCGGAGGAGGCGATAAGGTTATACTGGCCGAAAAAGGCACCATGTTGCTTTCTCCCGACAAACGTTTCCTCTATTTCGTACTGGAAAAAGGTTGGCGCTATGAAGAACGTAACAATCGTAGTACCAATACGCCAGGAGAATTGATCCGCCTTGGTTTCCGTGAATACAAAAAAGCATTTGACCTCAGTTCCTTTGCTTTCAGCAGGCTGGATATGGGCCTTTTTGCTTCCAACCAGCAAATGCTGAATGTCAGACAGCTGGATAAAGCCATAGATTCTCTGTACAAACAGGAAAAGCTGTTTTCACGTACCGTCAACGCCTATGTCACAACCCGTTATCCTTTTTATAAATGGGAAGATACCGGCTGGCTGGCCAAAGCACCTCCTTTAGCCGCGGCGTCCTTCAAGGACGTTATTCCTGAGAAGTCACGCCGTTATGTGCTCGAAAGAGTAGAACAGAACATCCGTGAAGGTCAGAATAACCTGGAAGGACCAGCCAGGGAATTTGGCGACAAACATAGTACCCTCTTATTGCATAAAGTGGAATGGCAGCGTAAATTCACACTCGCCTTCTCCTGCATCGTGATGTTCCTAATAGGCGCCCCATTAGGTTCTATTATCCGCAAAGGCGGACTGGGTACACCGCTGATATTTGCTGTCGTGTTCTTTGTGATTTTTAATATATTTTTCATGGTCGGAGAGAAGATGGCCAGAAAAGATGTGATGGCCACCTGGAGTGGTATGTGGCTCTCCAATATCGTCCTTATGCCTATTGCTATGTTCCTGATATATAAAGCGTTGAATGATTCTCAATTATTCAACAAAGAGTTTTATTTCAGGATCTTCAATAATATAAAAAAGCTCTTTAGAAGATTAAACACGAAACCTACAACTTGACAGCCATAAGCATTTAGCTACAAGCTTCAAGACTTTCAACATCAATTTTCCCAGGTGCATCCTTGTGCCGGGCAAGACTGACTTGTGCCTTCACATAACCGTGAAAATGCCTGAAAGCCTTATGCATAGCTTTTCTTATTAGCGTCACAACCTAAAACTATGAAAACTCTACTAACGCTGTTAGGGAAGAATGCGCCCTTCTTTCTGCCATTCCTTTTATGGATTGTTGGAGGCGCTATGTTGCAAACCTATTTTACACATGAAGAATTATTCCTGGCCATCAACCACGCACATGCACCATGGGCTGATGTAGCCATGACTGGTGTTACCTACATCGGGGACGGTATCACTTTTGCTGTTATGTTGGCGTTGATACTGGTCTTCAGAAAGTACAAATTGTTCCTGACGGCCGGCATTGTACTACTGCTTGTCACTGTCATTGTACAAATCGCAAAACATTACTACTATGAGCCACGGCCATCGCTGTATTTTGCCCATACGCCAGGACTGGTACACACCATAGAATGGATACGTGTGCACGGCACCTGTAGCTTTCCGTCGGGGCATACAACCACTGCTTTTGCAATGTTCACTTTTTTGGCCTTGATATGCAGGAATAAAATAAGCGGATTTGCGTTCTTAACACTGGCATTGTTAGCCGCTTACTCAAGAATTTACCTGGCACAGCACTTTTTTGTGGATGTGTATGTAGGAAGCATTATCGGAACCACAGGCAGCCTGGTTGTTTATTCTCTGTTCCATCAGAGCAGGATGAAATCCTCGCCTGAAATTGATCCAGAACCAGTAATAGGTCTGACCTGATTTACTTATTTTTTTGATTTGGAGTCATTATGAAATACCTGTTGATCGCCGTAGCTGCTGCCATACTCTTTATTCCCTTTCTGGGGGCCGTTCACCTGTTTGACTGGGATGAGATCAATTTCGCTGAAGCTGCAAGAGAAATGATCGTAAGCCATAACTATTCACAGGTACAGATAGATTTCCAGCCTTTCTGGGAAAAACCTCCGTTATTTATCTGGCTACAGGCTATTAGCATGCAGCTCTTTGGTGTGAACGAATTTGCAGCTCGTTTCCCTAACGCCGTGTTGGGTATTACCACGCTGGTAACGCTCTACGGTATTGGTAAGAAACTGGCTGATGAAAAGCTGGGCTTATGGTGGACTTTAGCATATGCCGGCTCGTGGCTTCCTCATTTTTTTTTCAAATCGGGTATCATAGATCCAACTTTCAATTTCTTCATATTCCTGGCCATCTATTGCGCTTTCCGTATAGCCTACGCTGCTAAACCGTCCCGGATGGCCCTCCTAAGTGGTATTTTCCTGGGGCTCGCCGTGCTGACGAAAGGCCCGGTCGCAATATTGATCAGCATTCTGACGCTGTTATTCTACTGGCTATATAAAAAAGGTAAGATCGGCATTAGCCTGGTTCAGCTGGGATTGATCACCCTCTTCGCTTTCATTACCACGGCGTTATGGTTCGGCTATGAGTTGATCGTGCATGGCTGGTGGTTTATTAATGAATTCGTTACCTATCAGGTAAGGCTTCTTACCACTCCAGATGCAGGACACGGTCACTCGTTCTTTTACCACTGGATAGTACTGCTGATAGGTTGCTTTCCTGCCAGTCTGCTGTTATTTACATATTTCAGGGGACGCAAAGGCAAATCCATATATTCCGGGTCAGCTTCTGCTGAAGTAAAAGACTTTAAAACCTGGATGTGGGTGTTATTCTGGGTAGTATTGATCCTGTTCTCCATTGTAGAGACCAAGATCGTTCATTATTCCTCGCTCTGCTACTTCCCGCTTAGTTTTCTGGCGGCCTGGCAGCTGTACCGGATATCTGAAAATAAACTACAGCTGCATGCCTGGAATATAGTACTTATGCTACTGATCGGCCTTGCTATCGGCTTTGCAATTGCCCTTCTTCCTATCGTAGGTCTTTACAAAGATGTGTTGATCCCGCATATCCACGACAAATTCGCACAGGCGAACCTCCAGGCGCAAGTACCCTGGTCTGTCTGGGAAGCGGCGTATGGAGGGGCCTATATGCTGCTTATCATCATCAGCTCAATTCTCCTTTTTCAGAAAAAAGTCCGGGCCGGACTGCTATGCATGTTCTTGAGCACAATACTGGCTATACAGATCACTATCGTCCACTTTACGCCTAAGATCGAGCGGTATTCACAGGGCGCAGCAATTGACTTCTTTAAGTCCTTTGTGGGGAAAGATAACTATGTGCAGGTGTTAACTTATCATAGCTATGCCCATCTATTCTACACAAAGAAACTGCCACCTGTCAATAAGAACTATTATAATAGCAACTGGCTGCTAAGTGGCCCGGTGGATAAACCGACATTTTTTGTTTGCCGTATCACTGATAGCGAACCATGGAGAAAAGATCCGAACCTAACAGTCGTGGGGGAAAAGAATGGCTTCGTATTCTTTAAAAGAAAATAACTAATAATATAAAAAGAGAAGGCGCTCGCTGCAGCGAACGCCTTCTCTTTTTATATTATACCAACTACTTTGTAGCTGCAGCGTATAATTTATCTACCTCGTTCCAGTTCACAAGATTCCAGAAAGCAGTCACATATTCAGCACGCACATTGTGATATTTCAAATAATAGGCATGTTCCCATACATCCAGCCCCAGGATCGGCGTACCGCGCTCCTTAACGATGTTTTCCATCAATGGGTTATCCTGGTTAGGTGTAGATATCACAGATAATTTCTTACCCGGTGTTACGATCAGCCATGCCCAGCCAGAGCCGAACACACCCTTAGCAGCCGTATTAAAAATCTCCTCGAACTTCTCGTAAGAGGTAAAAGTACCGTTGATAGCGGTCTTTAACTTATCTGACGGGGTTGTTTTCTGAGGAGACAACAGTTTCCAGAACAGGGAATGGTTGAAATGACCACCTGCATTATTACGTACGGCTTTATCTTCTACTTTTACTTTGGCGAGGATCTCTTCAAGTGAAAGATTTTCGTAAGGAGACCCTTTTACAGCATCATTCAGGTTCTTAACATAGGCACCATGGTGCTTATCATGATGGATCTCCATTGTTGCTTTGTCAATATGTGGTTCTAAAGCATCAAAACCATACGGCAAAGGCGGTAGCTCGAAAGGAGCTTTCGCATTGCCGTCCAAAACAGATATTCCTTTGCGGGATGCGGGAGCAGCGATTATACCTGTGGGATTGCCCAAAGCTGCTACACCAGCCAGACCTGCCAGCTTAATAAATTCTCTCTTATTCATATACTAAGGCATTAAATTATGTTGATAAAGAACCTTAATGGTAACTGCCAAAAGCAGCAAATTTTACACCAATATTATAGAAATTTATTTCATGAGTTGTACCAGTCATCAAACAAATGTCATTAAAACACAGATTCTCACTAAAATAACGGCCCTATTTCGCAATCTTTTGAAATTAATTGTTATTTTACCATACGCTTTCATGTGAAACTTTAACTTTTTCTTTACTTGTATACTTAAAAATGACATTTATCCCGGACTACATAGTGAGTATATAACATATGTAGTGAATTAACGAGCTTGCCTTTGTCATCAGGCCCTTACCAATGCCATAATCACTTACATACTAATTGACCATACATATACCATTTGAATTGCCATCATTGTTCATAAAATTATATGCCAGGCAAAATGACAGAACTAGAGCATTATATCAATAAGCAACGGACCGAGCCGGATAATTATACACCTGTATTTTATCGATTGCAGCAAGAAGAACAATATGCCGATCTATTGGCTTTACTAGCGGAGAATCCTCATATACGCATTCACGATCAGATTCATTCACAACTCAGGGAACTGATGAAGATCCGTAATCCAACTAAAAGGCTTACGGAAGAAGAATCTGAACAAAAGGTCAGCGAATATGTTGGTACTACACCGCTGCACGCCTTTGGTGTATGGGTTTATTACCCCTGGTCGCATCGCGTGGTACATATAGTTGATGAAAAAGACTTCATCGAATTACGCACCAGCCGTAATAAACAAAAGATAACCGACGAAGAAATAACCATACTGAGCAACAAAAAAATAGGCATTATCGGGCTTTCTGTTGGACAATCCATCGCCCTCACACTGGCAATGGAGCGGGTATGTGGAGAATTAAGGCTAACGGACTTCGACAAGGTTGAGCTAACAAACATGAACAGGATCCGCACCGGTATTCATAGTATACAGGTACACAAAGTGGTGATAGCAGCCCGCGAGATCGCAGAACTGGATCCTTTTATCAAAGTTGTTATTTATAAGGAAGGCGCCACTGAAGAAAACCTTGATGACTTCTTTACCCAAGACGGAAACCTTGACATACTGGTAGAAGAATGCGACGGTATAGATATAAAGATCTTGAGCAGGATGAAAGCTAAAGCCCTCGGCATACCAGTTGTAATGGATACTAACGACAGGGGTATGGTAGATGTAGAACGTTTTGATCTGGAACCCGAAAGACCCTTGCTACACGGTTTTATACCCGATATAGATCTTAAAAGCCTTCGTGAGCTTACAGATGCAGAGAAAATACCCATATTTCGCCCGATGGTTGCATTGGATGATATGTCCGAAAGAATGAAATACTCTTTAGGCCAGGTAGGGAAAACGATTACAACCTGGCCACAACTGGCATCTTCCGTTGTACTAGGCGGAGCCGTCGTAACAGACACCTGCAGGAGAATACTGCTGGGTCAGTTCAAAAGCTCTGGCAGGTATTATGTAGATTTTGAGCAAATTATTGTTTGATAATCGGGATGAACAGTAGGTTACCGCTTGCAATCGAAACCGCAGTAGCTGGTTCCGTTCATCTCCCGGCCTGATCTTTATTAAAGAGTACCCAGATGCAATATCATGATTACAGTAAGGGCTTTTAAAGCGCCAGATGATCCGGAGGCCTGTCTTCGTTTTTATAACGGCCATCTCCGGTTATTGGAAATATACTTTGGCATTGCTAAAATCACGTCAGGCAGCGCGGATTGGATGCACCATGAAAATAGCATCGTAATTATTGTAGAGGATGAAACACGTACCAAAACATACGGCGGTGCCCGCGTTCAACTGGCGGATGGTATATTGCCACTGCCGATAGAAACTGCTATCGGGAAATATGATCCTAAAATATACGACACTATCCAAACCGGTAGCGCAGAGATCTGTGCAATGTGGAATTCAAAAGAAGTAGCCGGTATGGGTATTGGCAGCCAGGTACTTGCCAGGGCCGGGGTAGTGCTGGCCGCCCAGATGCCTGTTGATAATTTCCATGTTTTATGTGCCCCCATCACTACCCGTATAGGTAAGAGGGTAGGTTTCACCATTGACGAATCATTGGGCGATAAAGGCACCTTCTTTTATCCCAAAGATGACTTCATTGCCACTGCCATGGTCATTAATGACGTTTATAAACTGGAACACGCCGATCCCAAAGAACGGGAGCTGATCTACGATCTTCGCGAAAATCTCGTCCAAACCAAAACAGAAGTAGGGCCAAAAGGGTCTTATGAAGTGAGCTATAACCTTGAAATTGCTAACTTACAATTCTCTAATGTGAAGAGTGAACGATGAATTTTCTATAAATTTAACGCATGTTCCGATTTATCGCTCTATTGCTCCTTACTATCTTTGGTTTCCAGCAATTGGAGGCAGCCCCTCCTTTCGTTTTCCGAAACAATATGCCCCTAACCCGGATCGGCAAAAACCTTGAGATCTATACTGATAAAACCAACAAGCTGGATATCCATGCTATTACCAAAGCGCCTTTCAGCTCGCCGGATGAAAATGTTCCCAATCTTCAGATCACGCCCTATACTCACTGGGTGAGATTTATGATCACCAATGAATCCGATCTGCAAGAGCTGCTGCTGGAGGTAGAATACCCCACCATAGACGATATTACCCTGTTTGAAATGCGGCCGGACGGCACATATAAAACAACCCACCTGGGGGAATTTACCGGTTACGCCAACCGTCCCGTTGATCATCAAAACTATATATTCCCGCTCGCTCTCCGGCCCCATACCAGCCGTCAATACTACCTGAGGGTCGTTGCCGGAGAACAATTGCAGCTGCCTATCTTCGTGGGCTCGCGGGACCAGGTGATGGAAAAGAACGATTACCGGGAACTCATATTTGGTTTATACATCGGGGTTATACTGGCCATGTCCTGCTATAATCTGTTCCTATATATTTCTACGAAAGACATCAGTTATCTGACCTATGTATCCTATAACGTATTTGTAGGCCTTACGCAGGCTACCCTGCAGGGCTATACTTTCCGGTTCATTTACCCAGGCAGCTCCTGGATGGCCCAGCACGCCACTGTACTGGTACCCATATTGAACGGGTTGACAGCCCTCTGGTTTATACAACAATTTCTGCTGACCAAACAATACTTCAAGCCTGGACACAGGCTGATTAACATACTCATATACCTGTATATCGGCTGTTTCATACCAGCCTTACTGGACATGTATATTGTCGCCCAGATATGGGTTCAACTGGTCGTAGGCGCAGCAGCCATTAGCGTATTCTATGTATCATTACGTATGAGCCGCATGGGATACAGCTCTGCCAGGTTCTTCCTCATTGCATGGTCAATATTCCTGCTTAGCGTACTGGTGTTTGTGTTACGTAACATGAACGTGCTCCCATACAATGAATTCACCTACTACGCCCTGCAGATAGGATCAGCTATGGAAGCGCTGCTGCTGTCATTCGCACTGGCGTATAAGATCAACCTGTTTAAGGCTGAAGCCCTGCAGGCCTCACAGGAAAATGAGCGTCTGGTAAGAGAGCAGAATATCATCCTGGAAGACAAAGTGCACAAACGCACTGAAGAGTTGCAAACCAGTAATGAAGAACTAAACGTCGCAATGAAGAACCTAAAAGATGCACAGACCCAGCTGGTAGAACGGGAAAAGATGGCATCCCTCGGTCAGCTGACCGCCGGTATCGCCCATGAAATAAATAATCCGATCAATTTTGTCACGTCTAATATAAAACCCCTCAAGTTGGATATCCAGGATATCAAAACGCTATTGGAAAAATATGACGCCTTGCCACATGCTCCCGATATCCATGATGCCCTTGAGGACATTGCCATCTATAAACAGGAGATCGATATTGATTATATCCACGATGAGATCTCTTCTCTCATCAAAGGAATCGAAGACGGCGCTTCCCGGACGTCGGAAATTGTCCGGGGATTACGTACCTTCAGCAGGCTGGACGAAAGTGATCTTAAATCCGTAGATATGCACGAAGGACTTGATAGTACGCTGGTGCTGCTAAAAAACAGTATCCCGCCGAATGTCAAAGTAGTAAGGGACTATGGATCTTTACCCAAAATAGAGTGTTATGCCGGCAAAATGAACCAGGTGTTCATGAATATATTAACCAATGCGTTTAACGCCATAAAAACAAACAACAAGGATCGTGAAGAGCTGGTAACCATTACTACCAGAGAGGAAAACGGTCTTGCTCTCATCAGTATAAAGGACACAGGCCCCGGTATGACAGAAAAGGTGAAAGAGAAGATCTTTGATCCTTTCTTTACCACCAAAGATGTGGGAGAAGGCACTGGCCTCGGTCTGTCAATCGTGTTCAGTATTATCGAAAAGCACAACGGACGTATAGAGGTAATCACCGCGCCTGATAAAGGTGCGGAATTTATTATATATTTACCCATGAGCGTAACCGTTCAGGCGTCTTAGTATACCCACGCAGGATGATCCATAATCAACCCAAAGTTGAGCCTGCGGACAAAACCAAAATGGATGAAAGAGAACCGTATCAGGATTTTGTACATTGACGATGAAATTCATAACCTCAATGCTTTTAAAGCCGGTTTCCGCAGAAGTTATGAAATTTATACCGCCAATTCTGCCCAGGAGGGCAAACAGCTGTTGAAAAGCATTGATGTCCACATCATCATTGCCGACCAAAAAATGCCCGTATCTACCGGGGTTGAATTCTTTAATGAAATAAAGGATACCCTGCCAGACCCCATGCGTATCCTCCTGACAGGTTATACGGATGTAGAAGATATTATCGACGCCATCAACAAAGGACATATCTTCTCCTATATCAAAAAACCCTGGGACGAACATGAGCTGCACCGCACCATCAACAATGCATTTGAAATATATTCTACACGCCGGCAGCTGAAGGAAAAGATCCTGGAACTGGAAAAGATCAATGACGAATTGAACCGCTTTATCTACTCCACTTCACATGACCTTCGTTCTCCGCTGATGTCCGTGCTTGGTATCATCAATTTGAGCCGTCTCGACAACTCAGTAACCGATCCGAACGGCTATCTGAATATGATAGAAGTATGCATCCTCAAACTGGATGGTTTTATACAGAAGATCATAGAATACTATCGCAATTCCAGACTGGATGTGGAATATGAAAAGATTAACTTTGAACACCTCATCCAGGAGTGCATAGCATCTTTCCGCCATCAGAATACGGCCATCCAGTTCCAGGTGAATGTAGACCAGCAGGTAGATTTTAAAGGCGATACTTTCCGCATTAGTGTTATTCTGAATAATCTGATCTCGAATGCAGTAAAATATCAGAAACCGGATGAAAGTAATCCGAAGGTACATCTGTCAGTGAAAGTCGAGCCGCATAAAGCAACACTATCGATCGAAGATAATGGAATAGGCATTCTTAGCGAGCATCTGAACAATATCTTCAAAATGTTCTTCCGTTCAAAAAATAATAATAAACCAGGAAGTGGTATTGGATTGTATATTGTGAAAGAAGCACTAAACAAAATTGGCGGTACTATCAACGTTGAATCAAAATATGGAGAAGGTACACAATTTGAAATAAGCATTCCCAACAGAAATGATTTCGATTCCTGATTTACGTGTTATACTGATAGATGACAATGAAGTTGATCTGCTGTTACATGAGCGTCTCATTACACTGCAACAGATCAGCAGGACTGTGCTTGCCTTCAACAATGCAAACAAGGCGCTTGAATTCCTGTCATCCAATATAGCCCTGCCCCGGATTCCGCCAACCGTACTGCTGCTGGATATACAAATGCCGGAGATGGATGGATTTGAATTCCTGGAAGCATTTTACAGCTATCCCGTTAAGATCAAATCACAATGCCATGTCATCATGGTTTCATCATCTCTTGACTATGGAGACCTCAGTCGCACCTACGCCAATCCCATGGTGCTGAAGCTATTAAAAAAACCACTGCTTGCATCTGAGCTGAAAAGCGCTATTACCGAAATATTTAAGGATTCGTAAAATACCATGAGATATTTTATCCCTATTGCAACCCTGTTGCTGAGCATGGGTTGTCATCAGCAGCCAACTCCTGCAATACAGTATGTACCTCTGGTTGCAGATTCAATTAATACAGCAGAAAAGCATATTGTATTTGTGACCCGGGTAAGTACTGAATTACCGGGATGCTTGCTGTCATTCAAAACATCCTATCAATTACCAAACCATCCTATTCAGGAAGACAGCAGCAGTTATATTGACAGGCACTGGCTATTCGTTGAGAATAGAACAACGCATGACAAGGACTCCTTTGCGTTAACAGATATTACTGATAATTCCCCGGGAGCAATAGAAATAAAAGACGTTTCTGAAGAGCTACACCTCGCACCTTTATTAGTGGAACTTACATGTAACCTAGAAAGTGACGCCTTTTATGCTGTATACTTCAGCTATACTAATGATTCTTTGAACCTGCTATTTAGCACAGATGGTCCCGTGATATCAATGCAAAGAGAAGTGAACAACACATTACGCGGAACACTGATAACACGTGTTGATAATCTTCCCTTCTCGGCCAAATACAAATTCAGCGTTTTGAACGGCGATCATCAGCTTCATATCATAAGACCTGACACAGAGGCACTGAACTATCCCGGGGAAGCGCGCATGGCCATAACTGCTTTCAGGTTAGACGGAAACAAACATATCCCTTACATTATAAAAGAAGCAACACGATTCAGGCTTGATACTTTATACAGGCCGGCCAATCTTTTAAGAGTTACCGTGTCAGACTCTATACCAGTTTATGGCCCTCCTGATGAAATATTATCTGCCCTTGTAGACAATGATGCCGGTTAGATTAAAAAGCCCCTGCAGTGGCTTTCTAATTTCATATGGACTCCATTACCATGGCAATGGAGCACCATCACGAAATAGACCTCCCGTAGGCCCATCTGGCGGCAAAGTTGCAGCCCATACTATGCTCTTCGCGCCGTCCTGAACCGGCCTCGCACCCTGCTCTTTCAGTCCGTCATAAGTGGCCGTAAAACCCGGACACACGGCATTAACCAATATGCCTTCGTCTTTTAACTCTTTTGCCGTCTTTACAGTGAGCGCATTGAACGCAAGTTTCGTTAGTGCATAAGTTGACAACACACCAGGAAAATGATTGAATCCAAAAACAGGATCATCATAAGTACCCATTCCACTTGTGACATTCACGATACGCGGCCGACGACTCTTTCTCAGCAATGGCAGGAATGACTGCGTTACACGCCATGGTCCTAACAGGTTAGTATCAAAGCTGGACCACACTACCTGCAAGTCAGCTGTGACAATTGAAGAAGTTAAATCCGTCATAACGCCTGCATTGTTGATCAATACATCCAGGCTTCCAAACCGTTCAGCTACTTCCTGCGCACATTGCGCAACACTTTCTGCATTGCTGATGTCCAGCCTCATAGATAAAACGTCCAGTTTTTCCTGTTGCATATCTGTCGCAAGAGCTGCCGCCTTTTGATAGTCCCTTGCTGTGATGATTACCCGATAGCCCAGTCCTGCCAGCTGTCTTGCTGTTTCATAACCTAACCCTTCTGTCCTGCTCACACCTGTAATTAAAACGATGTTTCTGCTTTCCATAATTGCTCTGATTGATTTATTTGAGACGCAAACATAGCATGGCAGGATGGTCCGGATAAGTACGAGGGAAATTGTTAATTACTTACCAAACAGTAAGAATTGCATACCGGGTATAGTTTATAATTACCTTTGAATATCAGAAGTGAAATTGTTAATTACTAACAAACAGGTCAGAAATGAGAAAAGAGAGTTCAACCAATGCCCTCAATGCACAGGAATTGTATGAGACATGCGGAATGGCTATTGCGTTGCGGATACTGGGCGGCCGGTGGAAGCCAGGTATCATCTGGAATCTTGCACAGGGAAGAGTGCGTTATGGTCAGTTGAAGGCGCTGATCCCGAATATCTCCGAGCGTATGCTGGTACAGCAATTAAAGGAACTGGAGAAATATGGCTTCGTGGAACGTTTTGTATTTCCGGAAGTCCCTCCACGCGTAGAATATGCTTTAACAGAAGAAGGAAAAACACTGATCCCTATTGTTCAGGCACTTGCCGTATGGGGTGACAGTCAGCGGGATAAAATTAAACTGCCAGTGTAATCAAATACCGGTGAGAAAGCCCTCTCTTTGCATTTCCTTGTAAACCGTCATGGCAACGACATTCATCAGTTTATCAAGATTAGAAGGATCTACAGAAGTAGTGATCCCACTCCATATAAGCTTATTTCTCTTCAGGGAATATACATTCGTCTCGACAGTATATCTCTTTGTCGTCTTATAATATCCAGGATCATTCCAGGTAGTCCAGGCGTTCATGTAATAACCCCAGAAACGACCATAGTAAATAGGATAGTGACCGGGTGCATACTGAACATCCTTATCAACGTCTGCCAGCCGCATGATCACAACACCATCAAACCCTTCTTCCTTTAATTTTTCCTTCAGTCCCTCCTGCTCTTCCTTTGTCGTTTTTCGTGTAAAATAATTGTAAGACTGCACCCCTTTCCCTCTTAACAGTTCCGCTAATTTATCCTCCGTGCTTCTGCGGTTAGCCTCGTTATTCAATAGCGCCACAACCAGTACCTTATTCAAGAGGGATACATCAACAGTTACCTCAGGGTCCCTCCACCTTTTTTCAATACGGGCGGAAGTCCCGCAACTATATAAGGTTATAAGGATAGCCAAAAGACAGATGCTCTTTTTCATAACGTAGGAATTTATATATACTAATCTCGTCAAAAATTGTGCAAGTTCCTGACATTGTATTGTCCGCAGGCACACTCTGGTATTACGTCCCACTGTCTGCCCCTCCGCTGGAGGACCGTATTCCTTATTATTCAACGCAGGCAGGCCGCTGATATTTTGTGGCCTGAACTCAAAATGTTCAGGCCGTAGTCCCTTTAAAGCAAAGCGCTCAGGCTTGTTATTATAAACCCTGCCACTATAAAAACTCCATACAAAAGGCTTAATCCAAGCCCCTTCCAAATGGAAACAGCGGTCTTTTGCTGGTAAGTATTCTTTAATGCTATTACCAGGAATACGATAACAAGTATCAGCTCCAATATGGTAGTGAATACTTCAAGAGACGGCAGGACCTTATTAATCAGATTAAATAAAAGGAAGAACAGGAACACTGCCGAATGAAAATGTAGTGAAAATATTGCATGATCAGCGTAATAATATTTCTTCCTGTCATAGAACAGTTTCAGAAATAATGCAAACAGTGGTAGCAAAAGGAACATCAGCTTCGGAATGGCGTGCTGTGTTTTCTCAACCAGTAAATTTACTACGGCTTCTCCATGCTCTTCTATCGTGGCAAGCCAGTGACCGTAAAGCCATGGCTTTATCCCTTTCTCCCTTTGGCTTTCCGGTAAAGCATGTTGCGCCGAATCATAAGCCTTTAACATTTTATAATCAATATTGCCAATAAGTTGGAATTCGATCTCCGCAGCCCTTATGCTATCAAGTTTGAGCCGGCTCATCGTATTACTGAGCACCACCTTCTTTATACTGTCAACTTTATTTCCCGTAGTGGTCTCTTCAAGCATCTGGTTTAGGCTATCCGCTATCTCTTTTTTTGCTATATATACCATTCTTTCCCTAACCGCTTCTTCCCTTTTTTCGTTATTATGACTAAAAGCAAAAGCTGCCAGGAAATACAGAAAAGAAGTGAATACATATAGACGGATGGGATGTAAATAACTAGCCCTCCTTCCTGAAAGATATTCCTTTGTTAAAAAACCCGGTTTAAATATCAGGTCCTTTATAGTGATAAAAAATTTTGAATCGTAGTGGGTAACATCTTCAAAAAAATGCCGGACCAGATGATTGAACGATTCCTTTACTTCTGTATTCTCCTGTCCACAGTGGCTACAATATCGCTCCTGTACAATAGTTCCGCAGTTCAGACAGTTAGGCTCATGTCTTAGGTGTTGTTTCATAGACGGTTGTAAAATGGCGTTATATATACTTTAAAAATTATACTACTTACAGAAAACATCTCAGAAAGTTGGTCGGCACCTTGGATATTTGCATTTAATACGCTGCCCCTTGCAATTTTAAACGTCTCCCAAACTTGAATTTTGTGATGTCACTTAACAGGTAATTGAGCACCTGTCATTATTATCAACAATAAAACAATAGAACAATGAAAACATTCCTGATCGGCATCATCCTCGGATTATTCGGAGCATTCGCAGTCGCGCTGGCATTCGGTCTACAATGGCCTGCATGGGTCATGTTCATCGCCTGGGTAAGTTATTACATTTTTGTAAAACATTAAAAACATCTTTACTGGCCTTCATTCAGATCATATTCGGGATCATTATGGGCATCCTGATGCAGGCCAGCGGTATTTTCCTGACAAGGTATGTGGGTGAAGCAGGACTGCCTGTAGCTGTATTCTTCTTCATTGGTTCCCTGGCCTACATTTCCAGGCTGAAAACATGTAACAATATTCCTGCTTACTTTCTGGGATTGATCATCTTCTTGGCGTTCACCCACAGGTTGCAGTAGCTCCTCTGTTGGAATTATTGATACCTATCATTGCAGGTTTTGCACTGGCATGGCTGAACGATTCATCCGTAGTAAGGTTATCCAGACTATTTGATGCAACTAAACAATCTGCCTGATTGATCTGAATAGACATTTAAATATCGGGGGACGAACATCTGTAGTCAAAAGTCTTTATGAGTTGAATCATAAAGACTTTTGTTATTTGTTGACTCCGGTAAATTATTGGGCTAATGTTTTCCTTTCCAATACAGCCAGGAAACACGAAATTTGTTCATATGCCAAAGAAAAAGGGATTTTTGGACAGAATCACGCAGCACGACAAGCTGGCCATCAGGATCAATACTGATAAGATTCCCGCTTTCCCTGCAGATATTCAGGCCACCCTCAGTGGACCACATAAGGAACCTCATTATTTTATTGAACTGATGGTAGAAGGCGAGGACAATCAGATGATTGACCTCCGGAATTACAATATCACCTCCAGCCAGCTACTATTCGTACTTCCTAACCAGCTCCATTGGTCCGGCAGACAAAAACAAGGCAGCAAATTCTTTAACATCGTATTTGACGAAAACTGCCTGTCCCTTCTACCACAAACCTATAGATTTCTCCTTAACCCTCTCAATAACTCTCTTGTTAGCGTTGATCAGCAAACTCTCAAACGCTTATCTTCACTATTGCTCAGCATGTCCTCTCTCCTGGAAAACGAGCATGCGGGCACAGAAATCCTATTAGCTTACCTGAACACATTCTTAACAGAATGTAATACGCTTTATTTTTCCGGCCACCATGTTGAGGTTAAGTCCAATAAACTGGAGAAATATTACGAGTTCCAACAATACATTGAAAACAATTTCACCCACCCGGGCGAAATTCATTCAATTGCAGAAAAACTCGCGGTAAGCGCTAATTTCCTTTATCAGATCGTGAAGCAATACTCCGGGCTTTCTCCTAAAGAGTTTCTAATTAACCGGATCATGCTCGAAGCGCAGCGCAAATTGTACCATGAACATCCTTCCATAAAAACACTCGCTTACGATCTGGGATTCTCTGATCCTGACTATTTTTCACGGCTGTTCAAAAAAACAATAGGGAAAAGTATTACGCAATTTATCTCGGAACTTAAGGATTTGTAAGGATATAAAGTGATTTTGTCCTGCTGTCTTATTACAATGATCTTGACCTTTGCCAAGACAAGTTTTGTAGTAATAAGAAAAATTATAGCAAACGATGAATGAATATCACCTCATCTTAACAAGGGTTCACCAGGTAAATGGACAAGTCGGTGAACGTGAACCCATAAAGCTGGACATTAAACTTCATGATGAAATTTATGAAATCATTGAACGTGTAAATGGAAAGAATATCTTCAGTGAACAAGCTACAGCGTCCGAATTCGCCATTGGCTTGAAACTATTCGGAGAGATAATTATCAAAAACCGGCATACGCCCCTTTTTAATGATTTCCTGCCCCATTTCAAATCATTCATGAAAAAGTTAAAACAATACAACGGAGAAAACTGATCTGTGTGACGATAAGATCTGATGTCAGCTGGTCGCCTATTGGCAGTCCAATAAGAATGTTTTGCTGTCTACTGTCGAAAGTACCGGCCAGTCTGACATTTTATTGTGAATGGATCTATTGAGAATAAATCAAAAACAAAAAGAATGGAAAACAAAACAGAAGGAAGGAAACAACTGCTGATCATTGGAGGTGGGTATGCCGGTTTCTGGAGTGCTATAAGCGCGATCCGTCAAAGCCGCGAGATAAAGAAAACAGACGAACTGGAAGTGACGCTGATCAATCCTGACAACTACTTCACAATGCGGCCAAGACTGTACGAAGTATCACTTGAGGGGCTGCAAGTTGAATTGGACAAATACCTGAAACCACTAGGCATTAATCAGATCCTCGGAAAGGCTGAAACGATCATTCCTGAAAAAAGAGAAGTCACCGTTTCCACTGCAAAGGGGATAAGGCACTTACAATATGATTATCTGGTACTCGCAACAGGTAGTTCCCTGCGGGCGCTAAATTTGCCAGGTATTGAAACCACATTCAATAATGATACCTTCAATAATGCCCTGGATCTGGAAAACCACATTATCAAACTTGCAAAAAACAACTTCTCTAATGAAGGCGACACTACTTTTGTTGTTGCAGGCGCCGGTTTCACAGGACTTGAATCGGTAACATCCATAGAAGATAAGGCGAAAGCAATGCAGGCTAAGTATAGTACAAAAGAGTCAAAATTCAGGGTAGTACTAGTCGAAAAACATGATGTGGTAGCTTCATTTTATGCAGCCCAGGGCCAGCAATATATTATTGACACGTTAAAAGTGAAAAACGTAGAGGTCATTACCGGATCACATGTTGTTTATGTGGAACCATCTGCGGTCCTTTTGAGTGATGGGACAAGGATCCCAACAAGTACAGTTATCTGGACGGCAGGAATGGTTGCAAGTCCGTTAACATATTTCTTTAAAGGTGTGAAAGATTCTCTTAACCGGGTTTCTGTTGACGGCTATCTGAAACTGCCCGGATACGATAACGTTATTGTAGCCGGAGATGTGGCGAATGTCAAAGTTGGCAATGATCAGTCAGCAACAATGTCCTGCCAGTTCTCACAATTTCAGGGTAGATGGGCGGGTCATAATGCAGTTAATGATCTCTTTGGGTTTCCGCTTAAAGAATACAAACAACCCGGATACACTACATGTCTCGACTTGGGAACGGACTATGCGCTTATTACAGAAGGATGGGACAGGGTAACCAGACAGACAGGACAGGAAGCTAAAGCAACTAAAGCGTGGGTATCTACAGATCTCATCTATCCTTCCGTCGATGTTGAAGAAGCAGTAGCCGCATCGTTTCCTGCCATTCCCAATTTCTGATAAGACTGACTACATTTAATAAGATATGTTTAGGCCGGATGATGCGATCATTGTCCGGTCTTTTCCTCTTTATCAAACGTAACCTCTAACTCCCTCTTCACATACCAACGGATCAGCTCCTCCCGGCTCCTCCTGATATTTAAAGCAGACTGTTATAGTTACGCCATTATTGCTGCGGATATTCAACGTCCCTTCCAGTTGTTCCGCCAGTGTATTCATCAGCATCATGCCCATTGAGCCTTTTCGCGCCGGAACTTCGTTTTCCGGGAAACCTTTTCCATTATCGGCAATAATAAGTGTCAAACAACCGGTATTCGAAGATTGAAGGGAAACAGTAATAGTACCGCAACCAACAAAGGCGTACTTGATAGCGTTGGTTATTGCTTCATTCAGGATCAATCCAATAGGTACTGACTGGGATACATCAAGCTTTACAGGAGCTATATTAAGGTTGAATTTTATTTTATTGACATCCAAAAAACCATCTTTCAGGTATAACACCAACTCCCGGATATAAGCACGCATATCTATTAATGCCATATTCTCTGACTGATAAAGTTTCTGATGAATAAGAGATATAGCGTGCATCCTGTAACGGCTTTCTTTGATGACATTCAGTGCATCTTTGTCACCCAAAAACGCAGCCTGCGTATTCAGAAGGCTCATCACTATCTGCAAATTATTTTTAACACGGTGATGGATCTCTTTCAACAGCCATTCCTTTTCATCCAGCAACTTATTCTGTGAAAGGATTAACTCTTCCAACGATGCATTCTTACGGTGGATCTCATCCTGTTGCTGTTTCAGCCGCCTGTTACTACGCAATTTCAATTGATAGCGGTTATACCCTAAAAACAGCAATGCAACTAACATACAGGCACCTGCGATGATCACGTTCCTGGTAAATCGTGTGCTTCGTAACTCTGCTTTTTGCAGTTGCGCCTCCCGTGTAAGCAATGCAATATTTTGCTCTTTGAGTTGTAATGCCTGATCCTTCTGCTCGGTTTCATATTGAACCTGTAATCTACTTATCTGTCGCATTTTTGCATCACTAAAAACAGAATCATTAACAACTTTAAACATACGGAAATGTTCAAGTGCTTCCTGATAGTTTCCCGTAGAAGAATCTGCCTTATAAAGTAAAGCATGTGCTGATGCCTGCAGCTGGTGCTGCCTGTTTTTCATCGCTGTAGTCAATAGAAGTAAACCAAAACGATGTGCTTCGTGACTTTGATGTATACCCAGATAATATAAACTCAAAGGGCCGAAAAGCTGTTCATCGAAGGGATCACGAGGCGGCAGCGCGAGTCTTGCTTTTTCCACGCTTTGAGCATAAGGGCGGGCAAGATCATACTGCTCTAACGCACAATAGCTGGCCAGCATACATTCGGCTATCCAGGCACTTAGATGAAGTTCTTTAGCCGGGTAATTACGTTCCAGCCATTTCATTAGCTTCAATGCTTCTTCTGGCCTCTTCAATTTCAGATAAGCATGTGCCAGGTTACCCGTCAGAATTTGTATGGATGAAGTGTCCTTCAGTTTGATAGAGATCTGCAGGGCTTTGCTTTGGCATTCTACTGCCTTTGGCTTATCATCGAGATTATAATAGATCAGTCCCAATCTGTTATAGCTGGTACTGAGTTGGGTCGTGCTGTCTTTGACCTCCTCTGCGGTTTTTACTGACAGTAAAGCATATTTCAGCGCGTTGTCCAGATCTCCCAGCTGGTTATAAGCAGCTCCCAGCAGATCATACACGCCCTGGAGCTCCTTATATTTCAATTCTGTGTAGAACGTTAACGATCGCAATAACATGTTCCTTGCTTCGCTATAATCCGGAAGAACAATATAATAGTCGCCCAGCCTCTTAAGTGTTTCTGCCTGTTTGAATTTTAGCCCTTCTGCTTCGTAGAGCCTTTTCGCATCCTGGTAATACCTTATCCTGGTCTTAAGCTCCGTATCATCCCATTTCGAGCAATATTCCGCCAGCTCTATATATGCATCAGCGAGATATTCCTTTGCTTTACTTTTCTCAAAGATCGCCTTCGCCTTTAACACATACTCCTTGCCTTTAACACGATCTTCCTTTTCACGCCAGATCTTTGCATAAAGCAAATTGCTTTGTCCCTCCCACACAGGCTGGCCTGTCTTCAATGCGGCTTTAAGTACTTTCGTCGCACAGAGCTTAGCACTGTCTACATCACCTTCCACAGTACCCCGCCTCATAATATACGCATCGCCTGCAGCAATGAGAACACGAACATCTGCCGTATCGGGAAGTTCCTTCTTCAACACCTGCTGCAAGGCTACCAGCGAAGGCACTTTTTCCTGTGCCACAGCCGGAACTACGCAACCTATTATATTATAGAAAAGCAACAGAAGCCTGTTCATAACCTAACATATTTTTAACCTCGCACTTCTTCCACGACATTACACGGCAAACCCGCACTGATCATGGAGATAGTTTATTAGCAACTGTATCTTCTCTGGCTACATTAAATGTCCACAGAACAATTAAGAAACATGACATCATGACCATCTTACGGCATTCGATTTTGCCGTATTATCATTCCCAAATTATCCAATATTGAACGGATCTGGACGAACTTATGATTATATCAAATTAGCTATATGCATAATTTTAGCTTCATTGCAGTGTGGGATAACCCTCAATAGAACAATAGCTGGCATTGGTTGAGGGCAAAATTAACGATCAGGGATCAACTTCCAGTCAGGTCACAAGATAAAATCTCTATTAATTAACATTTGTTAATTAAACACTTATAACATTTCAGCGGCGATCCAGCCTATTCTCTTCCAATGCTACAGTTGCCGGCAGCGTATTTTCCATGTGATGCTTAAAGACTACGGTAATGATTACGCCATTTTGGCTTTGTATGTCTACAGTTCCATCCAATTGCTCGGCCAGTGTGTTCATCAGCATCATACCCATTGAACCATGTTGTGTAGGGACCTTTCCTCCCGGGAAGCCTTTTCCATTATCAGCTATTATGAGGCTTAACCAACCAGGATCTGCAGGATGCAGAGATATTTTAATAGTCCCTTTACCAATAAATGCATATTTGATAGCATTAGTAATTGCTTCATTCAGGATTAACCCTATTGGTACGGACTGAGATACATCGAGTTTTAAAGGGGCTATGTCCAGGTCAAATTTTATCATGTTAGTTGCGGAAACACCATCTTTCAGATATTCAACCAGATCACAGATATATACAGGCATATCTATCAGGGCTGTATTTTCTGATTGATAAAGCTTCTGATGAATAAGTGAGATAGCCTGCATACGGTAACGGCTTTCCTTAATAGCATTCAGCGCGTCTTTGTCATCAAGGAACGCAGCCTGTGTATTAAGTAAGCTCATTACGATCTGAAGGTTGTTTTTTACCCGGTGATGGATCTCCTTTAACAACCATTCCTTTTCATCCAACAACTTATTCTGAGCGTGAAGCAACTGCTCCAGAGAACGGTTCTTATAATTGATCACCTCCTGCTGTTGTTCCAGCCGCCGATTACTTTCCATCTTTAGCTTATAACGGTTAAAGCCCAACAAAAGCAAGGCTACCAGCATACAGGCACTTACAATGATAACATTCTTTGTAAAGCGTGCCCTATGCAGATCGGCTTTCTGCAACTGCGCCTCCCTCGTCAGCAACTGTATATTCTGCTCTTTGAGTTTCAATGCCTGGTCCTTCTGTTCTGTTTCAAACTGTAACTGTAACCGGCTGATCTTTTGAAATTTGGCGATATTAAACAGCGAATCGTTCACTACTTTAAACATACGGAAATGCTCAAGTGCTTCTTTATAGTTCCCCATGGCAGAATCGGCCCGGTAAAGAAAGGAGTATGCTTTACCCTGCATAGATAAAAGATTCGTCTTTTTTGCTAGAGCCAACATGTTAGAAGCATACTCGGAAACAGTTTCATTTTGATGAACAGCAAGATAATAGGTGATCAAAGCTGTATTCACATATTCCAGATATGCATCATCCGGCGCCATTTTACGCCGGTAATCCTCCAGTAGGTTCACATATGGAACGGCAAGATTGAACTCTTTAAGCATACAATAAGTAATCAGTATACTTTCAAGCATCAACACCCTAAGCTCCTGTTTTTGGGGAGGATAGTCACGTTCTTCTTTTTTTATGATCTTCAGCGCTTCTGCAGGCTTATTCATTCTCTGATACGCACGGCATATGTTACGTGACAGGATCTGCATAGAGGCGGTATCCTTCATTTTTAAAGCCAGACTTAACCCCTTCCGGAAACTATCCATCGCTTTATCTACAGCATCCATGCCGTTATAGATCATGCCTAACCTGTTGTAAATGGTTATAAGCTGTGGAGTACTATCTTTCACTTCTTCTGCCGTTCTCACTGCCAGTAAGCCATATTTCAACGCATTATCGGTATCCCCCAGTTGATTGTAAAGAGCACCCAGCAGGTTATATACACCTTGTAATTCCTTATATCCTACTTCCTTGAAAAGGACCACCGATTGTAATAACAGATTTACAGACTCATTGTAATCAGGAAGGAATGAATAATAGTCTCCAAGTATGTAAAGTGTATTTGCTTGCTTCATCTTGGCGCCAACTTCACCATAAAGTTTTGCAGCATCAGTATAATACTTCAGTTTGATCTTAAGTGTGGGAACATCAACCGGTGGATAATAATCGCTCAGTTCCGAATAGGCGTCAGCCAGGTATTCCTTTTGTTTGTATTTAGAAAAGATCCCTGCTGCTTTCAATCCATAGCCCTTCCCTTTTTCCAGAATATTCTGTTCGCGATGGATCTTTGAATACAGTAAATAACTTAGCCCCTCCCATATAGGGAGCTTCTCTTTTATAGCAGAACTCAATACTTTATCTGCGCATAACCTAGCAGTGTCCATATCATCGGATTCGATTCCCGGCCTGTTTACATAGTCATTACCTGCACTTATCAATATCCGCATATCTGCAGTATCAGGTGCTTCTTTTGTCAACAGCTGCTGTAAAACTAAAGGAGTTGCCTTTTTATCTTGCGCAAGACAATGCACAACGCAACTGGTCATGCAATAGAAAAGCAACAGTAGCTTATTCATAACTCGAATATTTAGATTCGCTCCAATTTTGGTATCTCTTAGCCTGACTCCCGGCTATGTTATTCATACAAAATATAGGGAAGACTTATTTACGTCTAATGCTCAGATCATGTTAATTGTCCCTCGAAAGACAGAAAAGTACGGTAATTTTCAGGAGTATGCAACTGTCTGGTTACATATATATTGAACAAGATAAGGGGCGGTTTTGAAAATATAAAAGCCCCGTAATAATACAGGGCTTTTATTCGTGGAGAAGGGCGGGGAGATGTCGAAGTTTCTGGAGGATTTTGAAGCATTAAACAGTTTGGTTAAAAATCAGGTATAGGATCACTTATAGTCTCTGTTCGTCTCATATCGTCTCAAATTGTAATTAAACGATCGTCTCATTTTAAGCACCTAATCGTCTCATATCGTCTCATTTCATTGAAATAGCTTATTTTCACACAATGGAAAATAGGGTACATACATTTCAGTTGAAGCCAGACTGGCAACTGATCAATGCAATAAGCAAATTAGATCGTTTTGATGCTTCATGGACCGCCATAGAGAAAAGAGAAGGACAAAACCTAAAACATCTAAAATCAATAGCAACAGTCAGAAGTGTTGGTGCTTCTACAAGAATAGAAGGCTCCAGAATGTCAGATGATGAAGTAAAGGTGCTGATTGATAAATTAAGTATATCGAAATTAGAAGACAGGGATTCTCAGGAGGTTGCAGGTTATTTTAATGCATTGGATATCATTTCCGACTCTTATGAGGAAATGGAAGTAACCGAAAGTACTATTAAGAGCCTGCACAATATTCTTATGAAGCACAGTCGTAAAGACGAGTGGCACAGAGGAAATTATAAACAACACAGTAATGCCGTAGAAGCAACAAAACCAGACGGGGCTAAACAGGTTATCTTTCATACTACTGTACCTGGGATTGAAACCGAAAATGCAATGCAGGAACTTATAGCATGGTATCATGCGGAGAATGAGACATGGAACTGCTACATTTGCGTGGACAACAAGTTAAGCTCCTTTTCTTAACTTTGAACTAATGAGTAAACAACAAAGACGGAGCTACGATAAGGCCTTCAAAAAGATGGCAGTAGAACTTTATCTTAAT
>CABHOY010000043.1 GCA_902168105.1 uncultured Flavihumibacter sp. | reverse complement strand
ACCTCAAGATGAGTTTACTTTTAAGGGCCGTCGGAGACTACGACGTTGATAGGCTACAGGTGTAAGGGTGGTAACATCGAAGCCGAGTAGTACTAATTGCCCGTAAGCTTTAATTTTATTTTTTGTATATACTATTACGACTTTCCCAATATGTAAATTATTGCAAGTCTGGAGTCAGATCATCGCTGAAATAGTGCTGACTCTAAAGACGAAGATCATTCTAACATAGTAAAGATCTTATGGTGGTTTTGCCAAGGGTGTTCACCTCTTCCCATTCCGAACAGAGAAGTTAAGCCCCTTATGGCCGATGGTACTGCACAATCATGCGGGAGAGTAGGTAGCTGCCATATTTATTGGAAAAGCTCCGGACGAAAGTCTCGGAGCTTTTTTTATTTATACCTGTGTCAGTGTTTAACCAACACAGGTTTTGAAGAACTTAGGTTTATTATCTTTTCTTCCCAACGGTATTATACCACTGAGCGATATTAACCGATACACCCATACCCAATGCTACCGGCTGGAAATAATTATCGAGGTCATAACCTCCGTAAGTCCCATCATTCAACAGCATAGAAAACATTAATTGCATCTGGAATTTTACGTATTTATATCCAACCCGAAAAGTGAATGCTGGTTCATAAAGTGGCAAGACCTTATTACCAATGGCCATATAATTGATCCTTCTGTCCGGATCATTTTCGAAGGCTTTGGTTCCTGCGTAAAGACTGTAAAATTTCAGAAGAGAGATACGGGAAGTGAATGCAGCTTCTATAACAGGATGAGATAAACCAATGCCTGGCTGAATAAAGAACTTATTAAAATGCGTCCGAAGCAGGTAGTCATTTATTACAGGAGTGGTTGAACTTTCATAGTCTTTTGTAAGCGTTTTAAAGCTACCATTTCCATAACCTGCATACACATCAAAGACCATTCTTTTCTTCGGGTCCAGCGGCTTAAAATAGCCTACAGCACCTTCAATTACACCTCCTCTGGCATTGTCGTCAAAAAAGAGCTCATTGCCATCATTATCATCCGTATCAAGATCGAAGTTATATACATACTGACCATTGGCCATAACGGCAATGTTATCTGTAACAGCGAAAGCGGCCTGGAAATTACTGGGAGAGACACTTCCTTTAAATTCATGCTTCTCCTTCAAAAGCGGTTCATTGACGGTATTGGGAATGTAAATGTGCGGATTGCAGGCAGAGAGAATAGCAAGGCCGCAACATGTAAGTAGTGGCAGTCTGAAATTGTTTCGCATGACGTATAAGGTTTAAATAGTTCGAATTTTACTCGCTCGACTCCCGCTCGATCAGTTCAACAGGAAATACAAATTGTTTGGTGATTTTCATTGTATCGCCGTAGTTGATCAGTTTAACAAGCGTATCCACCGCTTTTTCTCCCATCTTGTATCCGGATTGTTCGATAGTGGTCAGTGCAGGTGTAATGATCCGCGAAGACTGGTCATTGGAATATCCCACAACTTTGATGTTCTGTGGAATCGCAACTTGTTGACGTTTTGCTTCCTGAATGAATGCAACAGCGGAGGTATCATTTGCTGCAAAGAGCCCGTCGGGACATCTGTCCTCTGCAAGCAATTCTTTAGAGGCATTAGTGGCTGCTTCTGAAGTCAGGTTATGAACGTATAACAGGCTTTCATCGAAAGGCATATCGTACTTCGCCAGTGCTGCCTTATAGCCTCGTAATCGCTGCTGATAAAGATTACAGGTAAGTGTACCGGAAAAATGTGCTATCCGTTTACAGCCTTGCCTGATGAGATGTTCTGTAGCGAGAAAACCTCCCTTGAAGTCATCGCCTGTAATGGTATACCCGGGAAAGTCGGCAGGGACGCGGTCATAGAAGACAAGCGGGATATTGTTCTTTATGAAAGGTGTGAAGTGTTCATAATCAGTTGTGAACATGGATGAGACGGCGAGTAACCCATCAACACGTAAGGAAAAGAAGGTATTCACGAGTTCTTTTTCCATTTCCAATGTATCATCTGACTGGCCGATCACAATACTGAAGCCATATCTGTGCGCTTCGTGCTGGATACCGCTGATGGCCGTACTCTGAAAATACATAGATGTACGTGGTACTATCAGGCCAATGATATTGGAACGGTTCCTGCGTAGACTGGAAGCTATCCAGTTCGGAACATAGCCCATGTCAGTGGCTGTTTGCCGTACTTTATCCCTTGTTTCCTGGTTGATCAGCTTATTGTTTTGCAATGCTCTTGATACCGTGGAAGCAGACAAATTGAGTACTCTGGCGATGTCGTAAATGGTGATCTTGGTACTTCGTTCTTTCACATTCTTGAGGTTCAGTATATAAATATAGCGATATATTGAGCAACTTTAATAGTAAGCAACCTCATTATTTTCATCGAGTTAAATATTATTATGTTAAAAGGCAGAAGGCCCGGTATAACCGGGCCTTCTGCCTTTTTGAAATGTAAGAATTATTACTTTGGATCAAGCGCTTGTGTGATACGCTCAACAAGATCTGTCAGGTGATAACGGCTTAACGGATCCTGGATAACAGCAGCAGCTGCCCGGATATCTGTACGTAGTGATACCAGGTGTGCACGTGCGATACTGCTGACATCTGATTTGGATGGATCTGCGGGTGGTACGCCGAACATGATCATCATAGGATTTGTGCTCTGAGAATCATTTGAAGACAGCAATTGTATGATGTGTTGAACGTATGATTTCTGCAGATTACGACGGAAAACATCAATGTTCTTCCGTGTATATATTTCGCTGAAGATGCCTTTTTTCACATCATTCAAAAATACGCTCGCCTGATAACTTTCGGGACCATCGTTGGCTTCATTGTTAATAAGCTTAATCAGTGTGGTAGCACTCAATATCCTGTCTAATACAGGCGTTTGACGCGCGCCGATGATGGAGGTAGCATTGTTTCCGGTACGGGAAAGAATGTCTTTATTAAGCAACCATTTTGGTGTTGTAAATACCTGTTCGTTTAGGAATTGTATGGCTTCTGATTGAGTATTCTTTGGAACAGCTTCATATACGCCGCCTTCCTGTTCTACTGTTTTAGGCGTTTCATAAATACCTCCGATGTTCTTGGCGACATGACCAAGGTATCGTCCAAACTGCGAATTTACTTCCCGGTAGAGTTCTGTAAGGTTTGCATATCCCTCATTATCTTCTTTGGTCCACGTGAGCAGATTAGGAATGATACGTTGTAAGTTCTTAATGCCATAAGCACCGGCTTTCATAGCATTGTCGCCCAGGTCTTCATTTTGAGATCTCGGGTCATCCGGATTAGACTCTGTACCGAACCAGTACTTTTTGTCTTTGAGCTTTTCAACGGTCCATTTATTAAGGATTGCTTTTTCGTCCTCCGGTCCTTTTGTATCAGGAAGCTGTCTATATCCCCACTCAATGGCCCATTTGTCATAGAAATTGATACGAGGATAGAGGTCGCTGCCAGTAATACCATCTTCAGGTTGCGCGACATAATTGAAGCGGGCGTAATCCATGATGGAAGCCGCATGTCCATTTTCTTTTATCCAGGCTTTATCCCTTAGTTTTTCCACCGGATAGGCAGAGCTGGATCCGAAGTTGTGACGGAGTCCCAGCGTATGGCCTACTTCATGAGAGGACACAAACCTGATGAGCTCTCCCATGAGCTGATCGTCGAACTGCATTTTTCTGGCCCTGGGATCGGTCGGGGAGCATTGTACAAAATACCAGTTACGAAGCAGACGCATAACATTGTGATACCAGTTGATATGGCTTTCCATGATCTCTCCGGAACGGGGATCGTGAATATGCGGACCACTTGCATTAGGGATATCAGAAGGTTTATATACAATAGCGGAGAAGCGGGCATCTTCTAGGCTCCATGTGGAATCCTGTTCACGGGTAGGGGCGACTTTTGCAATAATGGCGTTTTTGAAGCCTGCTTTTTCGAAGGCAGCCTGCCAGTCATTTACTCCTTGTATAAGGAAAGGAACCCATTTTTTGGGTGTTGCAGGATCGATATAAAAAATAATTGGTTTAGCGGGTTCCACCAGTTCACCACGTTTATACCTCTCAAGATCTTCCGGTTTAGGCTCAAGGCGCCAGCGGGTGATCATGGAGAGGCGTTTAACACCCTGGGGGTCCAGGTCAAAGTCGGTTACAGATGTAGTAAAATATCCCACTCTGGGGTCAAAGTACCGGGACTTCATGGGAACTGCGGGGAGCAGGATCATGGAAGAGTTGAGCTCTAATGTTGCATTTCCTCCTGGTACTGACATTCCTGGTCCAGGTTGTCCGCCTGATTTTGAATAGGTTTTGACAGTCTTGATCTCGGTATTGATAGGATAAGATTTAACATCCACGATGTAGGATTTATCCTGCTGTACAGCGCCGAGTTTGAGGCCATTCTTCACACGAGAATCAAAGAAGAATATCTCATTATCGCCTTGTATATAATCGGTGAGATCGATCACCGTACTAGTTCCTTTATCAGATATAGCTTTGATGTCAAACGCTGCAGCAATGGGTTGTATGTTGGAATTCATTACAGCGTTAAACATTGGCTGGCTAGAATCTTTCGAGATTTCAGTATAGGATATGTTTTTAAGGAAGATGCGATTGTTAGGGCCTTTTTCAAAGCGTATTACATTTTCCCCTATTTCATCACCGCTGTACCCCATCATTGAAGAACGCAGGCCAGCTGCGGATTTGGAGATGCGGTTCACGACGAGAACATCCCTACCAAGCAGGGAATCGGCTATTTCAAAGAACACCCTGTCCTCCTGTTTGTATATATTAAACAGGCCGGAATCTGCTATAGCGGTTGAGGTAATCACCTCCCCAAATTTCTTGGGAGCGGTTTTTGGGCTGCTTTTGGCAGGCATAGGTGGACGGACAGTAGAATCTTTAGCTGCGATGGGTTGTTGTTCGGTCTTCTTTCTTTTTTGTGCTATTGACAGTGGATTGATAGTCAGCATCAATAATAATGTACCTGCACTTGTGACGGCTAGGGTACGGATAAAGTGTTTGTTCATTTGCTGTATTAACCAGATTTTAGGCAGGTAGGTGTTGAAAATACACATATTAAGCAGTAACTTATCGGGGAATTCCATGAGCGCTTAAAATATTATGAGAATGGACAGAGGGGAGAGCCGCAGTTTTATAGGGGTAAGGATTAATGCTGCCGTCTATGAATAAATTTGTTGATATGGTATCTTTTATGCTTATATTACAGGGTGAACAAAAAGCTGCACTAACGCCATTACAAACGTTTTTCGCGAATTAAGGACGTTTATGTTCCACGTTAGATAGGGTGCAACGGACATGTAAATTGCTGTAATTCTTTGATACTGTAATGATGGTAAGTGAAGGTGAAAGTGACTCAAAGTCTGAATGGTAGCGGGATAGAAGAAAAAAAGATAGCAGAAAATTTCTGTTGGAACATTTAAAAAATTTCTTAAATTGTGCGTCCAACTTTGAAAAAATTCAATAAATTTCAGGTTCCAAGGATAGTAATCATAAGGGGCGTAACCCATTCTTTGATATAGGTTGCATTTGACAATTAAAGTGTATGCTCAATAAAACAGGAGATTGTAAGGCCGTCTGCTGGCGGCTTTCGGTGACAGCGTTAAATTTTGTGAGATTTTGAGAGCTGCACTTGTTTTTTTGGGTCAACCGTATAACTTTGCGAATCACGTATTTATATTGCAGAAATAACAAAAAACAATAGTTTAATCTTTAACACTAAAATTCAATCAACATGGCTGAGACTAAAACAACTG
>CABHOY010000042.1 GCA_902168105.1 uncultured Flavihumibacter sp. | reverse complement strand
GGTGATCGGGGCGGGTGATCGGGGCGGACGCCGTCCCCCGGGTTGAAACCCGGGGCTACAAACAAATAGGACCCCTACCGGGGTCCTATTGTGGTTTGTTGATTATGTTTTGTTGATTGTGGCTTGTTAGTTATGTTTTGTTGCGCCGGATAAACTACGCTTTATATATGCTTCATACACGACGCATACACGGCGCATACACGACGCATAGGTGGACTTGATGCCGGGAATATTTATTCCATTTGACCCAGCAAGAGCTCGTAGCTGAAGGCGGTCGCTTTGGCATGTACCATATAGGGTGGTAACGGACGAGGTCCGCAGCCATTTGAGCCCACGCCCAGGGTGTGCGTGCTGATGGTCAGGACCGTTTTGTTTACAGGCGGCAGATCTATTTTGTATTCGATATGTTCCATATCCTCATCTGTGTAGGGCAATGCTGATACCTGAATGAGATCCGTTAACCTGTTCACCTTCAACAGTTTGTTATTGGCAGTTCCCAGTACGGCCCAACGGACGTCCTCATGGTTACCACCTTCCATAGGCTTCTCGTAAGGTGTCAATTGTTGTGCGACACTGCTGGTATAAATGCCAACGGCTGAGCCGCTCTTCCTGTCACTATAGTTTTCCATCGGACCACGCCCGTAGTAAGAGAACCGGTCCAGCTGGCTGTTTAATAGCATTCTTACCCCCATACGTGCCAGTACGAGTGTTGAGTCACTGCACGATACCTGGTTCAGGGAACGAATGTGGCCATTGCTGCCGACCATGTATAAAGCACGATGGTGCACTACGAAGTCATGTTTGCCCTTGCCGATGAGATTCACAGCGATACATAATGTGTTCGCAGAATCCTTTAGTACCGGCTCCTCATCAAGCTCCCATTTTATGTCTCTGAGTCCGGCTTTTTGCCAGCCTTCATCTGCCCACATGTCGTCTATTCTGTGTGGAGCACGCCAGAGGTGTAACCTCGGGCCGCCGTTCTCTGACAGGAGCTCTTTACCATTGCTGGTCATTTTAGAGAACGTACCGCTACGTTTATCGAAGGTTATTGTGAAGCCTTTTCCTTTGATCAGGACAGTGTTGTCCTCTGCAGCCTGCCATTCAGGAACTGCTGTTGCTGTCATGTTCGATAAGTTGGCCGGAATGCCTGCTTTTACTTCCAGCTGCTGACTGGCGATCTCGAAATTTGCGTCAGCCCATAATGATTGCTGGTTAGTGAAGAAAGATACATTCAGCAGATATTCTGCGTTAGCCTGTAAGGGTTTCAAAGGCAACTTTATGTTCTTCTCAGTTCCTGATGGTATATCTAAAGTTGCTATTGCACCGCTGTCAACAGGCTTTCCATCCTTCAGCAACGTCCATTTTCCGTGGAAGTTATTCAGATTGATGAACTGGTAGCGGTTACGGATGCTGATCGTACCATCAGACAGGTCCTGCGCTTTCACGGAGATCCACTGATAGGCGTGTTTCAATTCAGGGTAATGCGGTTTAGGAGATCTGTCGGAGAACACCACCCCTTTATGAATGAAGTATTTATCATTGGGATATTCTCCAAATCCTCCGCCGTAGGCGATGATCGGGTGCATTTTGTTACGCCTGTTCCATAAACCCTGGTCCTGCCATTCCCAGATACAACCACCTAACAGAGAAGGGTACTTATCGAACAATTCATTATAGAGATCTACTGAGCCCATTGAATTAAACATGGCATGCGCATACTCGCACAGATAAAAAGGCTTGGTCAGGTCTTTGCTCTCTGCATTGCGTCGTACTTCTTCTACGCCAGTGTACATGCGGCTGTCAATATCTGCAGGATTATCTTTGCCGATACCGAAACCTTCATAGTGTACCGGTCTGTCGGGATCTATCTGTTTGATAGCCTGTAATGCAGCCCGGAAGTTGGTACCGCCGTTACCACACTCGTTACCCAACGACCAGATAATAACAGATGGATGATTCTTAAAATTCTCAGTATTAGCTACGTTACGGTCAATGATCGCGTCTTTGATACGTGGTTCTTCATTGAATTCGTTCATAGCACCATGACATTCCAGGTTGGCCTCTGCCAGCACGTACAAGCCGTATTTATCACAGAGTTCATACCAGCGAGGATCATCAGAATAGTGGCAGGTCCTTACGTGATTACAGTTGGCCTGTTTGATCAGCACCAGGTCACGTATCATTTGTTCTTCATTTAATGAGTGGCCTGTTTCTGACCAGTGTTCATGACGGTTCACACCTTTGAGTTTTACGGGTACTCCGTTGACCAATAAAGCTCTTCCGTCGATCTTTACTTCCCTGAAACCAGTGGGGGTACTCAACAGTTCATCACCCAATGAGAGCACGGTGGTATATAGTTTTGGCGTTTCTGCGGTCCACTTCTCAGGATCATTTACCGGTATACTAACCTGAATGATCTTTTCCTCACCGGGTTTCAGAGAAGGCACTTTAACGTTACCAGTAACTACGGCCGCTGTTTTTTGCCCGTCGTATAGTTTTACATCGAGGGTATGTTCTGCCGATGCTACTTTGCTGTAGTTCTTTACTTTGGCATTGACCAGTAAAGTGGCGTTCTTATAAGCGTTGTCGAAGACTGTTTTAACACTGAAGTCCCGTATATGTTCCTGCGGGGCATTCCACAGATATACACTTCTGAATATGCCACTCAGCCGCCACATATCCTGGTCTTCCAGGTAGCTGCCTACGGTATACTGATATACTTCAACCGCTATGGTATTCTTTCCCGGATTTACATAATCCGTCACATCAAACTCAGCCACGTTACGGCTGTTCACGCTATAGCCAACTTTATGGCCATTGATCCACAGGAAGAATCCGGCGTCAACACCTTCAAAACTGATGAAGGTCCGTTTCCCTTTCCAGGTAGCTGGTATTATGAAATCACGGCGATAGCTGCCTACAGGATTTCTTTCTGTATATGCTGTAAAATTACGGGGCGGTGTACTCATCACCCTCGGGAAATCCTTCTGAAATGTGTAATTAAAATTGCTGTAGAAAGGCGTTCCATAGCCCTGTACCTGCCAGTTAGAAGGCACTGTGATAGTATCCCATCCGGACACATTGTAGGCAGGTTTATAAAAATCGGCCGGTCTTTTCTGCGGCCAGGACACCCAGTTAAACTTCCAGGTACCGTTCAATAACAGGCAGCGGGAAGAAGCTTTCCTGTTCCCTTTCAGTGCTTCTGTTAGATTGCTGTAAGGCATCAGTGTGGCATGTGCAGCCTCTTTATTAATGCCTGTGATACGAGGATCTTCGATCTCTACCGGAACATCTGCGACTTCTTTCATCTGTGCTGTAGCTGTCAGGCACTGTGACAGCAGGAGCATTCCCAAAAATCTGACTTTTGAAACCATTCGTTGTATTTTGATATAACTATTAACCCTAAAATGCATTCAGTTCTGCGAGGTGCGTATAACTTCCATTATAGCTTTCGTTGACAATCACCTTCAAATAACGCGCATCCCGAAAGATAGTAAGAAATTGTATTTGCAGGTCTTTTACATTGGCCAATGAGAAACTGCCTGCATCCTGCCAGCTGCTATTATCTGTACTTACCTGCAATGTTACTTCTTTTGGTTTACCGCCACCATCTGCCTGCCGGTCCAGGAAAGAGAGTCCATGCAATGTTTTGCTATCTCCCATGTCAATGGTCAGGAAATGTGGTGGGCCGGGGCTTCCACCCTGCCATTGCGTATGCCAGTAGGTATCGGACCTATTGTCGAGTGCAAATTCGGCCCTTCCATTATCCGGTCCTTCGCCACTGGCTTCCTGCGAAGAGAAATCAATGATCTTCCAGTTAGTACGGTCGAAAATGGGATAGTCGTTAATATCGGGTTCTGCTCGTACTTTGTAGAAGGTGGTCGCCAGTTTTGCGTTGATCTTCTCTGAGGCGTTCCGGATGGTAACGGGCAGCAGATAATCCTTCATAAAACTGATCGCACCGGCGCCTGCTGTCTTTACAAGAATTTTCAGCGGCCCGGTGCTCAATGTACCATGGAGAATAGTAGCAGCCGGTGTGGTCAGCTCATAACTCTTCTCAGGCATGATCAGGTAGTTCGTGTGGTTCGCGTTGTTAAAACTATCTACCAGTTCATTACTGACAGAGAATGCAACATTGATATCAGCAGCGGGATAGTCTTGTCCGCCGCAACTGGCGGAGTAAACTATTTCCTGCAGCGAATCTGAGATCTTCAGTACATAACTCTTAGGATTATTTACAGCCTGTGGCATGTAGACTTTTGTATAATCATCCAGCGGCTGCACTGGCAGATCAAAATTATCTTTGCAGGCAACTGCAAAAAAGAGGAAGAGAAATAAACAGTACAGTATATTTTTATTAAGAGACATAGTTGCTACTTTTTAGAGATCAATACCTTTTACCATCCGGGATTCTGGACAAGTATACGTGTGCGGTCAAGTTCGTATTGACTGATCGGGAACCAGTTCAATGCCGGAACGTACATATGTAAGGATGCCACGACACGTTTGTAGAACTCATCACCATCCTTGTTGATATTCATGCCGTGCATCTCTCCCATTACATCACCCACGATCTTCCAACGGCGTATATCGAACCAGCGATGGTTTTCATAGGCCAGTTCTATCCGGCGTTCCTGCCTGATGGCTTTTCTCATAGCATCCTGCGATGCTGGCACTGGCAGTGCGCCGCTACCATAGGCCGGGATGCCTGCACGTTCCCGGATACGGTTCAGATAGAGCAGGATGTCAGCATGTCCCGGACTGTACTCGTTCAATGCTTCTACGTAGTTCAGGTATATTTCGCCCAGGCGGAAAATTACTTCGGGACGTTCCTGTCTTTGTCCGCTACCGCCTGAACCGGCATTGGTCTGCGAGGCTACATTCTTAATAACGAGATATCCTGTTTTTGTCCAATCGGTGGGATGACCGTTTTTACCATTAGGTCCGGACAGATAAAATGTGACCGGCGCTGCGGCTTTCATACTGCCTCCCTGCCATACGCAATTGTTGTAGAGCACATCGGTATAAAAACGCGGTTCCCTGTTCATGTACATATTGCTGACACGCACTCCTTCAACATCAGTGAAGCCGGTTTCTGTATAAAGCGGTGATTCCTTAATGCTTCTACCATCTTTCATAAAGTAGGCATCTACCTGCTCCTGTGTTACGCCAATGCCGTTCCATCCTCCTGCTTGTCTTGGCATTGCTGTGACATCACGGTCTATCAGCGAATTTTTCTTTCTTACGAAGATCTGTTCGGTATTCCATGCCTGCAGGAAAATACCCTGTAATGATTTCTTTACATCTCCGGAGGGATCTTTGTAAAGATTGTACAGTCCCAGATCGATGACTGCTTTCGCTGCATCTACCGCCTTTTTCCATTTCTCATTGTCGTAAGACTGTGAGATCAGCTGTGTGCCATCCTGGTTCTTAAAAGACGCAACGTCTGTGTTACCATTATAGAGCGGACTTGCGGCATATAGTAAGAGCCTAGATTTAATAGCCAGTGCGATCCCTTTGGTCATTCTTCCCATTTCAATATCGCTGGGCTGCCCGTTCGAACTTGGCACCAGTGGCAGATGAATGATGGCGGAGTCCAACTGGTTAATAACATAGTTCACGCAGTCATCGAATGAACTCCTGGGTAGTTGCATTTCAGCAGCAGGGGCATCAGGAGAAACGGGGTTATCTCCTACCAATACCACCGGGCCATATTGCTGCATGAGCAGAAAGTAAAAGTATGCTCTGAGGCAACGGGCTTCTGCCTGGTACTGGTCGATCAGTTGTTGTCCGTTTACGCTGCGTATCTCTACATTCTCATTGATGTGGGCCATAAAGTAAGATGCAGAGCGGATACCATTGTAGTATCTTCCCCATCTGTCGAAGATGGCATTACCGGCACTGATATTTCCTAAGTTAAGGTCGTAAACAACATACTTTGACCAGGTGATATCACCTTCATCGCAGTTGCTGAACCAGGGTGTCGCTTCCCATACATTGGCATCGTCATTTACATAGCTGTATACATTGGCGAGGAATTGTTCGGAAGGTGCTTTTTTACGGAACACCTCTTCGATCGTTATACGGTCGTCGGGCACCTGGTCGAGGTAGTTACTACATCCGGTAGTCAGGATAATGCAAAAAAGTAAGAGCCCTGTTGATATTATATTACGTTTCATTTTTTTCCGGTTTGATACTTATCTGAAAGAGAGCTTTGCACCAACATTAAATGTCTTGATCAGCGGATAGCCCGCTCCACGGCCATCACCCAGTTCAACGTCCCATAATTTGAATCCGCTGATGGTAGCCAGGTTGTTGCCGATGAAATAGAGGTTTAGTGCGGACAGTCCTGCCCTTTTCAACCATTGACGGGCAGAGAAGGAATAGCCAAACTGAAGTGTCTGGAGTCGCAGGAACGCTCCATTTTTAACCCACCAGGTACTATTCGCGTAGTTCATGTTATCATTGCCATAAGTGAGCCTGGGATAGAAGGTATGCTGGCTGGGATTGTCGGCTGTCCAGCGGTCGGTGATCTCGGCCATCAGGTTGCCACGTTCGCCGCCCTGACTGAAAGGTTGCAGGCCGTCGCCATTCAGGCGTATGTCCACATTGCTGATGCCTTTGAGCCATCCTGCAACATACCAGCCGTTCCAGCTGAAGGTTGGTCCGAAGCCGTAAACGATTTCCGGGATGTTGCCATAACCGATAGGACCGGCGTCATAGTTATCTATCCTTCCATCGCTGTTGAGGTCTTTGTATTTGATGTCGCCAGGTTCGTTGCGGCCTATCTGGTAAGGGCTGCTGGCGATATCTTCTTTCGAGGTATAGAGACCGAGCGCGGTGTACCCAAAGCGCTGTCCGTACTTACGACCGATGCGTTGTTGCCAGGGGTAGGCCCATGGAGCATTGGCATCGTTGATGATAATAGCGCGGTTCCAGGTAAAGTTGCCTCGCAGGCCTACATCTATGGGGCCTAGCTTTTTGTTGATCTCCAGTGTAGCTTCCACTCCTTTGTTGTGGATCTCTCCCAGGTTAGCCCAGGGCAGGTTACGGATGCCTGTATAGCTAGGGACATCACCCCGCTGGCGGAAGATGTTCGTCCGGTTTTCATTGAATACATCTATGACCAGCGACAACTGATCCTGCAATGTTCTGAGCTCAATACCGAGGTTTGCCTTTTTGGCCTTCTCCCATGTTACGGATACTGCATAGTCGCCGATATCAAGTCCGTTGATCTCGTTATTAGCGCCATTACCACCGTATTGGTATTTATCATTGCCATCGCCGACGGTGGAGATATAGGCAAAGCGGCGGCCTCCGATATTGCCATTACCTGCGAGGCCATATGAGAAGCGCAATTTCAGGAACTGGATCTTATCCAGCACCGGTTTAAAGAATTTCTCTTCCGATGCCACCCAGCCTATTGCAGCAGATGGGAGGAAGCCGAAGCGTTTGCCTGGTTCAAAGGTTTCTGAGCCGTTATAACCGAAGTTTCCTTCTGCCAAATACCGGTCATTCCATGCGTATGTTACACGACCTGCAAGGCCCATAAAACGGTAGGGAATGGAGGAGATAAAATCGCCTGCAAAAGCTTCCTGCCGGTCGGATTGTGTGAACACCATCATACCGGATACTTCATGCTTGCCGAAGTTCTGTTTATAATTCAGTTTGGCTTCACTATAAAACTGCCGGGAGCCGCCATTTGCACGCTCGTAACCCAGGTAACTGCTACCGATGGATGTTTGTTGCATGATCAGGTTTCCGTCAGCATCCCTACCGGTTGCGATATAGCCGTCCACCGACTTTGTACGGCGGATAGTATGCGTGTTATAGTTGTCGAACGAGAACATGCCGGAGACTGACAGGCCTTTCAGCCAGAAGTCAAGGTCCTGTGTGAGGCGGATATTACTCCACAGCTGACTTCTGAATTCAGATACATAACCTGACTGCGTCAACATGCTGTAGGGATTGTTGATATCGGCGGTACGCAGTTTGGAATGCAGTCCGTTGGAATAAACAGGCGGAATTAATATCGGAGGCAAGTTATAAGCTGCGCCCCAGATATCGTCTACAGAGCTCCCGGGATAGTTACCATTGCTGATCCACCCGGAAGCGCCGAAGTCGACCTTAGTTGTGTTAGTCAGTTGCAGGGCAAGGTTGGAAGTAAAGTTATAACGTGTGAATTTTATCTGTGAGTTATATGCGGACAGGTCGTCGGTCTTGTACAATCCTTTTTCATCGTAATAACCAACGGAAAGGTAATACTGCGCTTTATCGGAGCCTCCGTTTGCATTCACTCTTGCACGACGGTTCTGCCCGAAGTCGTTAAACAGTACTTTGAACCAGTCGACGTTCGGATAGAGGTCGGGATCTGCGCCGCTGGCTGTTTTATTGATCCGTTCTTCGGAATACTTGGGAAGGGGATCAGTGGGGTTACTGTTCTTATACGCTTCATTGGCCATCTGCATATAGGTGACGCCATCAGCAAATTCGGGCACCTTCGTGAACTGCGTAAACCCCTGGTCGTACTGGGCGTTTATAAGGGGTTTGCCCGGTTTACCTTGTTTTGTCTGTATGAGGATCACGCCGTTAGCGCCTCTTACACCGTATACGGCCGTAGCGGAGGCATCTTTCAGAATACTGAAGCTGGATATATCTTCCGGATCAACGTTAGCGAAGTCCCTTTCCACACCGTCTACCAATACTAGCGGACTACTGCTTGTAAAGGTAGAGATGCCGCGAATGTAGATCTCCGCATTGTCGTAGCCAGGTTGTCCGCTACGCTGTACGCCTATTATACCGGCAACGCGACCAGCAATTGCGTTGGTCAGATTAGCAGCAGGCAATTTCAGGTCTTCCACACGGATACTGCTCTGTGCACCTACAGCTGTGATCTTCTTTTGCTGCCCGTACCCTACAATGACCACATCCTGGAGGTTTGCAGCTTTGTCATTGAGGATCACATCGAGTCTGAGCTGTCCTTTCAATGGTATTTCCTGTGTCAGGAAACCGACGTAAGAAAAGATCAGGACCTCGTCAGTATCCTGTAGTTTGAGACGATAAACACCATCTCCATCGGTCTGTGTATTGATATTATTGCCTTTGCTGCGAACGGTTACGCCGGGTATGGGCTGGCCTTTCGTGTCGGTCACTTTTCCGGTGATCACTTTGGACTGCCGGGAAGCAGGGCTGTCCTTTTTACGGACGATGACTGAATTGTCGAGCAGGTTGTAATCGAGCGGCTGATTTTTGAAACACTCATCGAGCACCTGCTTCAGTGGTTGTTTTACGGCATTGATAGTAACGGGAAGCGTCTGCTGCAGCAGTTCATCTTCGTAGATAAAAAATACCCCTGATTGCTGCTGCAATTTTTTAAAGGCATTTTCCAATGATTCATTTTTTACGCTTAGCGTAACTGTTTGTGCCTGGCCCTGGGCGTTGATCCTGACAGGCAATACCAGGGCGGCCATCAGGAAACATGTAATAAGTTGTTGAAAGGATGGGACTATTGTATGCATACAGGACCCTATCCCGTACAGCCATGAACGCGGAATTCTATTCATCTGAAATGTAGTTAAGAAACTAAAATTTATACTTACTCTGAAAACGTGGTTGTTGGTTAATTACGCTGGTATAGTTACCATTATTCTGTTTTTCTGTACGCTGAATTTCATAGCGCCGGTCATTTCGAGCCGTTTCAGTACTTCTGAGACTGCGGCATAACGAACGATCCTGCCACTGAATTTCCTGTTGGCATCGCCGTTGACAAAAGATACTTCCATGTTGTACCATCTTCCGATCTCCGCCATAATACCTGTTATACTTTCTTTATCAAAGGCGAAGTACCCTTCTTTCCAGGCGATAACGGTACCTGTATTCACTTCCTTCAGCCAATATGTATTTCCCCCTGGCTGATAATTAAGCTGCTGGCTGGTATGCAATGGCTGTACCTTTTCCCCGATGTTTACGTTGATGGCTCCTGTTACGAGCGTTACTTTGGTTGTTCTTTCTTCTCTATATGCTTTGATGTTAAATACTGTTCCAAGTGCGTTTACTGATTCCCCGTTTACGTGTACTATAAATGGATCGGATGGATCTGCGTTTACCTCAAAACAGGCTTCTCCTGTCAGATATACTTCCCTTTTGCCGGTAAAAAAGACCGGATAACGAAGGAACGAACCGGCATTGAGGCGTACACGGGACCCATCGGCCAACACGACTGAGAATTGTTCTCCGTTGGGAGTGGCAATACTGTTGGTATCGGGAACGGATGTTGCAGCGTTATTGTGCCGGCTATAAGACAATTCGTTCTCTCTGCCTTTACTTGCCTGCACACCTGCGGTAGTTGTAATGAGACCCTTGCCTGCATCTGACAGGGAGATCACTTTCCCGTTACTAAGTGTGAGGTATGTCTTTTGTGATCGCCTTGCCGGTTGCCCGGATGCAATAGCTCCTTCTGCTGTTTGCTGTGTCCTGTTCTGCCGGTGTATATTGTAAGTAATGCCGATGGATATACCTGCGACCACCGCCGCTACGGCCCACCATAGACGTACAGGCATCCGTTTTATACGCGGAGACGCTACAGGAAGCATATTTCCCTCGAGTTTAGCCAGGATCGCCTCTCTTATATGAGACTTTTCGGCCTCGTCCATAGCGCTTGTTTCCAGCAATATATCATCCTGATAAGCATGTAATTCTTCAATTTCCTCCGTGCCGAGCTTCCCCAGCAGGTAACGTTCGTATTGTTTGAGGAACTCTTCTTCCGTCATTCTGGCGTTCTTTGCTTATAAGTATAAAAAAAAATACCGTACACACATAAAAGGGAATATTTTTTTTTAATTTTCTAATGAGTATCTTTTCCGGGCCATTCAATCAAACTGCCATGCCTCCCATAGATGAATCTGATATCCGGTTATGGAATGCTGTTCGTGCTGATGATCAGCAGGCATTCACATGGCTGTTCGATAAGTATTGGGAGGGTGTTTACAATACGTGTTTCAGGCATCTGAAAGATAAGGAGGTTTGCCAGGAGATCGTCCATGATATATTTTTAAGTTTGTGGAACCGCCGCCATGTGCTGATAATTGAGTCCTTCCCTGCATTCCTGCTCACGTCTACCCGTTATCAGATCTATACACGCCGGAAGATGAAACAACTGGTACTTACGGGAACGGAAGACGCTACTATTAAAGGATTTACGGACAATGAGGCGGATGTCCGTATCCGTCAGTCTGAGCTCAATGATTATCTCCAACAGATATTACTACAATTACCTCCCCGTTGCCAGGAAATATTCAGGATGAGCCGGTTTGAATATCTTTCTAACGATGAAATTGCAGCGAGACTGGATATTTCCAAACGTACGGTAGAGAATCAGCTTACGTATGCGCTCCGTCATCTACGTGTACACCTGAAAGATATTGCTACGCTGCTGATCACTATTATGATCATCACTAAAAGATGATATCCGGAAAGCCCTTATTATCCCGTCTTTAAAAAAATTCCTCTCTTTTTTAACTCAGGCGAATCATGACGTCTGGTACCTTGATCGTGCGAAGCAAATCTATGCATGGTCGCGCAGCACCTGTTTAACCCTGATAACGGGCAGGTATATACAAGCATTGACCGTACTAACTATGTAGACAAGGGCTCTACTGTTTACAACCAGGGTTCTTTTGTTGATTTCGCAAACATGCTTTATCAGATCACCGGAGATGTTGCCTATTTCAATGACGCGAAAAAGGCTGTTGACTATGTAAGGAATAGCATGACGACGGGTGGCATTATCAGTAACAGTGCAGGTTAGGTTATACCGGTATTCCTGGAGTACGGGAATACCGGGACCAGTATGTTATCAATTATTTAATGGGGCACTAATGAACATAACAAAAGCGGGCGTCTTAATTTTAAGACACCCGCTTTAAACTATTCACTTCTTATTGATCAGAGTCCTATTTTGGAATAGGGCACCCTGATACCTTTCAACCGGTAGTAATATGGGTCAAGGTAAGCGCCTTCACAGCCATCTAAACCACATGCTGAAAAATTCACGCTGTATGTCAGCAAGAGCTCATTTCTTCCATTGACAAACTCAGGATGGATAACAGGTGTATAATAACGGGTGTACTGTTCTTTGAAGTATTCCTTAATTGTATACACCTTGATCTGCGTTGAAAAGGGGCCGGTTGGCGAGCTGGAAGTAGAGATATAAACACTTCTGTCGGGATCGCAGTTGAAGCCCTGGTCCATCGTCATCAGAATATATTTTCCATTCAGATAAGCTACACTGTTGCTGCCCCTGGCATCGGTAATTTTGGAAGTCTCTCCGGCAACAGGCGTGCTAGTCCATGTTGAACCGTTGTAGTATTGCCATTGCAGCGGATTGCTCTCCGGGAACCTGGCTACATGGATATAACTGCCGTAACCGAAAAAGACCGCTTCACTGCCAAAAGCGTATACGTAGCCATCGCCGGGCTTCACCAGACCAGTAGAATAACTGATGGCAGTCTGACCGGCAAAGCCGTTAGGCATCATACGCTCTGCCACCCATTGTGTACCGGAGCTTTGCGTTAAGCGATAAAATGATTGTCCGGTGGCGGTCAGCCCGTTTCCTTCTCCGCATTGTACCCATACCTTATCGCCGATCTCGATACCAGGACCAGACCATGTCCAGGATGTTCCCGGCTGTATATTGAAGATCTGTTTTGGTTTGCCAGAGGTGCTGTTATTGATGGTCATGTTAGGCGCACTGTTGGGATTCCAGTTTGTTTTGGATGGTTGTATGAATACAGAGTTGCTGTAACTATGAAAATTGCCACAGTTAAACATGCCGTTGGACTGCACTTGTGAACCATCCCAGGCATCTTGTGTTACCCATAATACTTTCCCGTTATTAGCGCCCCAGGTCAACGGGATGCTGTTGCCCTGGTCAAAAGCAGCGGAGCCCAGGCTGGCGCTGTTGCGATAGAAGAAGCGTACGACTTCATCGTCGCGGTAGGTATCTGCTGCTATTGCTGTAATGGTCCAGTATTGTTTTGTGTCATTAACTGATGTTTCCTGTATTACCTGGGCGCCGTTACCGGTAGCGCCTCCTGCAACGGATAACGCCAGGCCGTTGCCTTTATTGACAATCCTGTATTGGCCGGTAGTTACTTCTACGAGACGCCATAACTGCTGATCGGCCAGCAGGGGGAACGCTGCGTATTGCTGCATGACGGTACCGCTGACATTAGTTCCGGAAGGTACGTCGATCAGCTTACCACTGTGAAGACTACGGATATGGTAATACTTAATACCTCCTGCGGTTGTTTGATAGATCAGGTGCCATTTCTGCCAGAGGTCTACTTCAGAACCTGACATGGAAGTTTCCCATTGTTGCAGAAGGCCATTGTCTTTGAACTTAGCATTTTGTACCGGGTTCCCTCCTACTTCCAGGAACTTGTTGCTTTTGACGTTTTTCAATGTAACTGTCATGTAATCGGTGAGTGCTGCAGCGCTCATAATGCTTTCAACCTGAGGGGGTTTTTCAACAGGAGCTAAAAGGCTTTCTTTACAGGATGTTAATGCCAGCAGGCAGATACCTGTCTTAATCAGACTTTTCTTCATAATGTGGATTTTAAATGTGTATTTTATTTGGTCAAACATGAGGTTATAGACAGTGGTAACGGGAACTTACAGCACAAACAGGTCAATATCCCTGTTCATTATCAGGGACATGCTTTAATACTCCTTTCTATTAAAAGACACGCCAGGGATAAGCATCCGCCATCTCCCCTTAAAATATTTCCGCAGGCTGGTACCAAAATCAATACCTGGTCAGCGCTCTTCGGGAACGATTGGGTAACTCTTCTCCACGGGAAAAACGAAACGTTATGATTGGCTGGAGAATCATTTGAACAGTCTTGCTGTTTATAGATAACAGCATTTAAAGAGGAATCTTTTCAACTGATTCTGCTACTATCTTGATAATACCAGCTGTAGAATTAGTTTCAATGAAGTAGCAGTTTAATCTGATATCATCAGAAAGGTATTTATTCTTTGTATAGACACTTATCAGATCAGGATCATCCGGTGGTGTAATATGCGCTGTAAGGATAGATTCACTAGCAATAATACCGAAATTCATTGCCGCCTTAAACAATCGAACCTTGTTAAATACTAATTTCGAAGCGGGTTCGTCGTACCAATCGATCACCATTTCAATGGTATCGATATATCCCGGGTTACTGCGATCTATATGGATGCTTTTAAGTAAAGAGTCATGCCAGTAACCGTTATCAAAGTCGAAATCCATACAAGTAGTTTGTTTTAAATATCATGCCGGCTCACCATCCTCATAATGATAATGCTCCTGCCCTGCTGCCGTAAATCTCCCAATAAATCCGGGAGATGCCTGTGCCTCAGTTTTAGGGGTAAAAAAGGTTCTTCTGTATAAATTGATACTGCACAATAATACAAAAAACACTTCAGGTTGTCTTACACTCATGTATAAGCAGTCTAAGAACCGACAACTTCCTGCTTTCAGAAATTTATCTTACATTCATTACCATTTTATTGAATATCTGTATGCACACATTGAACTCACAAGACGATTTTAGTCACGCTGAAAAGGTTATCACAAATTATGACAAAGCAATCGCTCTGCAACCGGACGAGTGGGAACTTTACATTAACCGCGCCAGGGCATACGTTGAAATAAACGAACATGAAGCGGCACTAAGAGATTATAACAAAGCGATACAACTAAGCCCGGCTTCTGCAGCGGTTTATTTTGAGCGGGGTGATTTCTGGTATGACAGGTATCATTACGACCAGGCAATCGGGGATTATACGAAAGGGCTTGAACTGGCGGAAGGTTATGTGCCAGCCTATTTATACAGGGGTAATTGCTGGTCCTTCCAGAATAACTTTGAAAAGGCAATGGCGGATTATGACAGGGCAATTGAGATAGCCCCAGGGTTTTCGTTGTCCTATTTCCATCGCGGTATATCTTGGCGCCGCAATGGAGATCCTGAAAATGCAGTTGCTGATTTTAACATGGCCATATCGCTCGACGCCGACAATGCAGATTTCTATTGCAGGCGCGGAATGGCACATACCGATCTGAAAAACTTTACTGCTGCAATGACCGATTTTAATCATGCTATTTCATTGGACCCGGATTTTGCATTATCATATTATGGCCGCGGTTCTGTATGGCATGACACAGATCAATATGAAAAAGCAATCGCCGATCTGGATAGGGCCATAGCACTTGAAAATGATGACATCACTTATTATATACGAAGAGGCCTGGTATGGAACAGTTTGGAACAATACCAGAAAGCACTCGGCGATTTTGATAAAGCGCTTGAAATAGACCCTTCAGATGAGCTAGCGAAAGGATTAAGGAGCGAGGTCAAAGAAAAGATGTCCTGAGAGGAATCCGGTAACCCACCACGTTAACTTAACACACATCAATATGCGTTATTTAAAACTACCCTACATTGTTGCGACCCATGGCGCGTTGGCATGCATGATCTGTAGTTGTCAGCCGTCAGTGCCGAAGACGACGACAGACAGCACCCACGTTACTAGTACCGCCGACACCGGGAAGAAATATCTTTCCCAACCGCTGGTCCGTCACATTTACACAGCCGATCCTTCGGCACATGTGTTCAATGGCAGGATCTATATCTATCCGTCTCATGATACAGCTACCGGTATACCTGAGGATGATTTCGGAAGTCATTTCGATATGAAAGACTATCATATACTATCCATGGATGCAGTAGGTGGCGACGTTACAGATCATGGTGTTGCGCTCGACATTAAAGATATTCCCTGGGCGCATCGCCAGTTATGGGCACCTGATGCTGCCTTTGCAAACAGCACTTATTATCTGTATTTCCCGGTAAAGGACAGCCTGGATATATTCCGTATAGGTGTAGCCACCAGCGATAAACCTGAGGGCCCGTTCAAGGCTGAGCCTAAACCTATTCCCGGCAGTTACAGTATTGATCCTTGTGTATTCCGTGATGATGACGGTAAGTACTATATGTATTTCGGAGGCATCTGGGGCGGTCAATTACATAAGTGGAACAAGAATCATTACGACTCCACCAAAGGCAACAGGAAGGCCGACGAAATTGCTGTAGCTCCCAGAATAGCCAAACTGGACGCTAATATGAAGCGTTTCAGTGAGCCCGTAAAAGAAGTTCAATTACTCGATGAAAATGGGAAACCGTTTCACGAAAAGGACAATGCTAAACGCTTCTTTGAAGCTGCCTGGGTACACAAGTATAAAGGGAAATACTACTTCTCCTACTCTACCGGCGATACGCATAATCTGTGTTATGCGACCGGCGATAGTCCATACGGTCCATTTACTTATAAGGGCGTGATACTGACACCTGTTGAAGGTTGGACAAGTCATCATTCCATTATTGAGAAAGATGGTAAATGGTACCTGTTTTACCACGATGTACAATTATCAGGTAAAACCTACCTACGCAATGTAAAGGTGACAGAGCTGCACTATAATGATGATGGTAGTATTCAAACGATCCATCCTTCGATATAAAAGAATTTTACAGGGGGACCAGCAGGTCTCCCTGTATCATTTGTAATAGTCTCTTAACGATTTGTGAAATGCTACTTTAACTTTATCTTCCCTGACGAATGTGCCATTCCGGATGGTGAGCAGATCATTGAATGATAGGAAATGCCCTCCTAATAGATCCGTTCCATACGCTCGTTCACTCTAAACGGCATTTCTTCTTTAGAAACCAGGTGGAAGCTATCCAGGTTAAATTGCCGTACAGGCAGTTCGATTATTTCATTCGCATTCTCCAGATGCAATGGGAGACTGGTTTTTGATTGGCTCATGCATTTTGAAGGATTGATCAGGTAGATAACAGTGCAGAAAAAACAGGTTCGAAGAATATTGAGGCTCATAAAGGATACAATTATTCTAAATATAAGTTATTTCCAATTAACGGAAGATCATGGGGTGGTAATACAATTAACGATATATTTGTTTCAGCCAATAATAGTGTCAACCAATGTCAGATCTTACTAATCAACACAACATATCAGCAGCCGACAGATTTGAAGCGTGTATACTATTGGGAGCAATCGGAGACGCCTGGGGAAGTAGCTATGAAAACTATATATCACCCGTACGATCTGATACTTTTTACTGGCATCCAATAGTCCAGCCAAAGGAAACATGGCAATTAACTGATGATACGATGCTGACACTGGCATCGTGTGAAGCGCTACTTAATGGAGATTGCACCCCTGAAATGTTATCCGCATATTTCGTAAAATATCATAAACAAAATAAGCTGGCCGGAATTGGAGCCAGCACTTTAAAAGCCATACTTGAACTTGAAATGGGAGGTCACTGGAGCCAGGCAGGCAGGTCAGGTGAATATGCTGCTGGCAATGGTGCGGCGATGAGGATAGCGCCATTTGCATTTAAACAGTCTGTATCAAGGGAAAATATCAGGGACTTCTGCCGGATCACTCATAGAAACGACGAGGCATATGCTGGCGCCTTATCTGTTGTCCTGGCTATACGGGCTATTCTGGACGGCAAGTGGACCGGAGAGCAGAACCTGTTGGACATCTTAATACCACAGTTACCGGATACAAATGTCAGAGACCGGTTCATCGAAATTAATATCAATTACGACATCAGGACAATTGAAGAAGTTGCAAAATTGGGCGTCAATGGATATGTGGTGAACTCAGTACCATTTGCAGTATTCGCTGCATCACTTGTGCCGAAAATCGATATAAATACGATGTTTGAGCAAATTATCAAAGCAGGTGGAGATACTGATACCAATGCTTCAATAGCAGGCCAGATCGCAGGAGCACTCGTCGGCGTGAAGGGAATACCTATCAACCTGTATGAAAATCTGCAACAACTTAGTGAGTTCAGCTGGATGCAGAAAATTATACATCAGGTTCAAAGGACTATCAAATGGGATATTTGATTTGTTGAGTGACAGGCTTTTCCGCCATAATCAAACGCTTCATTTAAAAAGTCTGCGGCAACTATGGGTTTATATACGTAGCTTACACCCCTATGGCCTACAATAATGATGAAAATATCGTTGCATTTGAGAAATGTATTAGCTTCCTGAACAGTATTGGTATTAAGACAGTATTCCGGAAAATCGAGTCTGACAGCTTCCTGCCGGGCTTATTGATTGAAAAGGGAATGATCGTTATTGACAAAGATACCTTAGAACATGCCGGTGATATACTCCATGAGGCCGGCCATCTTGCGGTAGTGCCAACTAAACATCGTCATCTGCTGACAGAAAAGAACATCATCAAAAGAACTAACAGGGAAGGAGAAGAAATGATGGCCATTGCCTGGTCATACGCGGCCTGTATGCATTTAGTGATAGATCCGTTTTTTGTTTTTCATGAGCAGGGCTACAGAGGCGGCAGTGAGCAGATTGTGGACAGCTGTGGCAAAAGCGATTACATCGGACTGTTGATGTTGCAGGCGGTTGGTATGACAACAAGCGAAAAACAAGCTACTTCAGAAATCCCTTCCTATCCTCATATGATAAAATGGCTACGCGAATGACTATAGAGGGCGGTGGGGTATTACTCCCTTAACCACCTGAGCATTTTGGGATATGGAGCTACGCCATGTTCCCTTGCATTTGCCTCATCATAGCAAAACCCACCCCATTGCAGCATCGGTAAGTAAAGTGCAGTACCAGATGTATATTGTTCAATATACCAATCTGACGCACCTTTATAACCATGCGGATGAAAAACAACTGCAGGATCGATGTTGAGATAAACACAGGCGGCATAGCTCCAGGCAATCGCCATCATTTCTTCTCCATCAGCTTTGCTTTTCTCCGCCAGAATGCCAACATCACCATGCATAGCTTTCCTGTCTTCAGGAATTGCTACAGCGATATGTCCTGCCTCATGTAAAAGATCTCCGGGATAAAGCAATTGGTCTTTATCTACAACGAGGGTCCCCTTAATGATAAGAATGCCGGGAACAAACGTATTCTCAGTAATAGTGTCGAAAACGACAGGGATACCAATTGACCTGATAAATTGAATAATAGAAGCAATAAGCGCTGGATCTTGCATAGGATGTTATATAAGGCAGGCGCAAATTAATAAATTATTTCCCTTTCAGATAGTGCGCTACCTCCTCTACTGTTCTTTTGGCGGTGCGGCCAACGCCTATCAGCGTTGCCGATGCAAATCCGGTCCATGAGCCATACCCTACTAACCAAAGCCCGTCAATGGTACTGGATCTGGTTTCAATGGTATGCACCCTCCCATTCTGTAAAATGCCCAATGATCCCAGATGGGCTAAAGCAGGCCGGAAACCGGTACAGAAAATTATAACATCCAGCGGCATGCTCTCGCCGTTACTCCATACTACACCGCCTTCATAAAAGTGATCAAATGCCGGTTTAAAATGATAGATATCGCGCTGTAATGCTTCTTTGACAGCTGGCACCTTCACAATATGACCAAGAGAAGGAGGCTGGTAATTCCTTCCCTCCTGTTTAGCCTTATAAACCTGGGTGGCTACATCAAACAAATAACGGCCATCTACTTCATCGGGCAGGAATGATGGAGGGTTAAGCGTAATCCACGTTGCATCCGCCACTCTGGATAGTTCAGCCATGATCTGCGCACCTGAATTACCTTCACCTACGACAGCCACTCTTTTGCCTGCAAAAGCATCCGGTCCTTTGTAGTCAGCAGAATGAATGATCTGCCCTGTGAAGAGATCCCTTTCGGGAATTTCCGGTATATATGGATTGGCATAACTTCCTGTAGCGCTTATTACGGACTTCGCTTTGTATGGTCCTTTACTGGTACTGAGGATGAAATAATTGTCCTGCTTAACTACCTTCTCTACTTTAACAGGCCGCATGACCGGAAATTTATACCTGTTCTCATAGTCTGTCAGGTATTGAATAGTCTCATCTCTTGAAGGATAATAATCACTACCGCCCCGCATTATCACTCCTGGTAATGAGCTCCACAATGCAGGAGAAAATAAAGTAAGAGAATCCCAGGCATGTCTCCATGCCCCACCGGGTGCATCTTCTCTGTCCAGCACCAGGTAACTGAGCTCAGTCCTGCGCAGATAATAAGCGACAGACAATGCACTCTGACCTCCTCCTATGATAATCACATCGTAGACTGTTTCCGTACTCATTACTTATCTTTTGCCATCAACTCAGGACAGATGTTCTTTGATGAAGTTTTCGCTGTATTGTTTTACCTGCGCCCTGACAGCCCTGAACTGATCCATAATTTCCTGCTCTGTGCCTGTGGCTTTGGCCGGATCAGGGAAGTTATGATGGAACTTCTCCGCGGAGGATGGGAAAAACGGACAACGCTCTTTTGCGTTATCGCAGACAGTGATCACATAGTCGAAATCAATGTCCTTGTATTCGTTCATATTGTTTGATGTATGGCGGGAAATATCAATGCCATCTTCAGCCATTACAGCAATCGCTCTTGGGTTTACGCCATGCGTTTCTACTCCGGCACTGTAAACCTCCGCCTTATCGCCTGCAAAATAACGTAAATATCCTTCGGCCAATTGACTGCGACAGCTATTGCCTGTGCAGAGTACGAGTATTTTCTTCATTCTCTTTTATTGTTTAGCAGCAGCCGCCGCCAGGTGTACATGTTTGTCCTGCGTCTTGTAATACAGGTATCTCTGTTAATTTTGTCTTCGGTGTACCACAGGTCTGTCCCCTGTCTGTCGCTTTGCATTGAGTCGCATCCGGCTGCAGATTAACGATCAGGTCCTCTCCTTCCAGCAGGAATTCATTTGGGTACATCTGACGCGTATCGAAGTCTGAATTACCAAATTCGATCTTTACAATACCGGCTGGATTCAACGGCAGACTATTCTCTACCAGGTCTACTATTTTCAATGCCTTACTTACCGCCATTGCCCTGTCTGTTTGTTTCTCTGTCGGCTCCCATAACTGAACAATGATCTCTGTCCAGGCATTCATCTTTCCGCCACAATCGACAGAAGTGATCGGCGCCTGTTTTATTTCTGTAATGTGATAGGAAGGAGCTACGAACTTTCCTGCTGCAAACTGGAATTGCAAGAGCTGGTCAGGATGCGTTTTCAGCTGGTCCTTAAATGATTGCCAGCTCATTCTTTGGTTGTTCATAAAAGTAGTTTTTATTGTTATTTATGCGATAATAGTATCTTCCTTGTACAATTTTCTTTTAAGCCAGAAGGCCACGTTAACCAATCCTATCAATGCTGGCACTTCAACGAGCGGACCGATGACGCCAACAAATGCCTGCCCGGAATTAATTCCAAAAACACCTATTGCAACAGCTATAGCCAGTTCGAAATTGTTTCCTGCCGCTGTAAAAGCTATAGACGCATTTTTAGAATAATCAGCACCTGCAGCCTTACCCAGTACGAAACTCACCAGGAACATGATAACAAAATATATCATTAACGGAACTGCAATACGTAACACATCCATAGGTATATGGACGATCAGTCCTCCTTTTAGACTAAACATTACAACGATAGTAAACAGCAATGCGATAAGTGTAACCGGGGATATTGCCGGAATAAATTTCTCCTGGTACCATTGTTCACCTTTGATCACCGGAAGGATCAGACGACTGAGAAGCCCTGCTGCAAAAGGTATCCCGAGATAGATCGCAACACTTTCTGCTATCTGGCCAATAGTAACGTTTACCTCAATCCTTTTTATACCAAAAGCTGGTGGAAGCACAGTAATGAAAACATATGCATAGACGCTATACAGTAACACTTGAAAAATGCTGTTAAGCGCCACCAGCCCTGCCGCATATTCGCGATTTCCTTCAGCCAGCTCATTCCATACAATAACCATGGCAATACAACGGGCCAGACCTATCAGTATCAACCCGACCATATATTCAGGATAACCATGCAGAAAAAGCAATGCCAACGCAAACATCAATATTGGCCCGATCACCCAATTCAATAACAACGATGTACCAAGGACCTTTACATTTTTAAATACCTCTCCTATTTGCTCATACCTGACTTTCGCCAGTGGAGGATACATCATTAATATAAGCCCGATAGCCAACGGAATGTTGGTCGTTCCTGAAGAAAAAGAATTAATAAAACGAGCGCTGGAAGGGAAAAAATAGCCTATGCTCACCCCGGCAGCCATTGCAAGAAATATCCACAGTGTGAGATATCGGTCGAGGAAACCCAACCTCTTCCTTTGAACCGGATTACAATTCTGCATGTATGAAATATTTACAGCAACAGGAATATTGTTAATTATAATATCGCAATATTACGATAATGATATATCACGGCCAAATGAATCAGATCTTTTTTTCGATAAATCATCTGTTTACATCGTATAATAGCTTGCAACATCGCCAACAGTATTGAAATACGGGCAGATCATATAAAGAATAATAAGTGTAAGAAATACTAGCAGCAGTCTCCTTTAGTCTTCACCTCAACAAAAAACATGGCAAATGCATCCCTGCATTTTTTCCATCCATTGGGGTCAATACAATAACAAACACTGTTTCCTTCAATAGTTCCTTTAATTAAACCGGCCGTTTTAAGTTCTTTCAGATGCTGTGAGATAGTAGCCTGTGCCAGACCCAGTTCATCTACCAGGTCTCCGCATATACAGGTGTTGGATTTAACGAGGTATTGTAGAATTGCGATCCGGGCGGGATGACCTAATGTCTTGGCCACATTGGCCAGGTCATTTTGCTTCTTATTAAACAAATCCGTCTTAGTGATACCCATATTCCACAATTTATTGCAATATTACGATTTTGCGTGTATCTGCCCAAAGGCTATATACATCCTCACGCTCCAACACTATTACTTCTACGCTCCAGCAATAAAGTGTCCCGCCAAACGCCTTTCATCTGACCTATCCTTTCCCGGCGTCCTACAAGCCGGAATCCCAACTTCTCATGAAGGGCGATACTGGCCATGTTTTCAGGGAAGATACCGGCTTGTAATGTCCAGTAACCGTTTGCCTCACTTTCAAGGATCAGCGCATATAACAGCTGCTGTCCCACTCCTTTCCCTCTTGCATCGGGATGAATATAAACGCTGACTTCGGCTACGCCCGCATAGACACAGCGACTGGACACCGGCGACAATGCCGCCCATCCCAATACCTGATCTTCTTCAACTGCTACCAGCCGGCAATTCTTTACATGGCTTTTGTCCCAGTCTTCCCATCCTGGCGCTTCCGTCTGAAACGTGGCATTTCCTGTGGCAATACCGCTTTCGTAAATAGCCCTGACAGCCGGCCAGTGGTTTTCTGTCATGTTTGTGATAGTCATAATTGGTTGAATTTATAACATAAAGCCGACTTACAGGCCTGGTTTTTGATTTTTTCAACAAAACGAATATCATGAAAACACTGGCTTCAATGACAAGTGGACTGATTAGCTCAGTAGCCTTAACCCTCGCACATGAGACGTTGAGAAAGAACGTCTCAGAGGCCCCGAGAATGGATAAACTTGGTATGCAGGCCTTATCAGATACTCTCAACCAGGCCAGGCTCCCTATTCCTGGCGAAAAGAAGCTATATTATGCTACTATGGCCGGAGATATTGCCGGAAATGCGGGGTATTATTCACTTGTTGGTATGAACCCCAAGCACAGTATACTGACCGGAGCTGCATTGGGACTGATGGCCGGCATCGGTGCTATCACCCTCCCTAACAAGCTGGGTTTGAATGAGAAGTATAGTAACAAAACGGGGAAAACACAGCTGCTTACATTGGGATTATATGTAACTGCAGGCTTGATAGCAGGGGTTGTACACAAGCTACTGGATAAGAAAAACACAAGAAACACCCAGGCTGAATAATACATGAGAAAGCCCCACCAATAAAAAATAAGGGACTCTCGGAAACGCCGGAGGGTCCGGATGCCAGTGCGTAAATAAAGACCAGAAGATGGCTGCCACACAACCTGTTATTAATCCAAACACGATACTGCTGCTCCAGCCAGGATCGCCTATGCCACTCCGCCACAGAAAAGAGTAGAACAATGCGAAACCTACACCTATACAATAATGAAGCAGTAACCCAATAAACAGGTCCGCTCTGTCTTTCGTCGGCCCTTTTGATGGTGTTGTATGTCCGGTGACCATCGTAGCCAGTATTCCAACAACCTTAAAATTTTTTCCGGTGATGATTGTTAGCAGATACAGTGCACCTGTCATCAGCAGTGTACCAAATATACCTGCCGGAATTGCTCTTAAAATATTCATATGCAGCCCTTACTTAAAATAGTTACCCCTTCTTTATCCTTCATGAACTATGCCATAAGAACCGGGGAATGCCTGCCTGCGTTCGTGGAAAGTTATTAAATCATACTTAAAATTTTACAATCTTAACTATTTAATGAACTTTCTGCTATTTTTGTATCCCGATGACGAGATTGTTAATAAATTTTTTCTTATCGCTCTGTTTTTTTCTGTTGAAGGGGCACGGCCATCTGTATGCTGATACAGATCAGGAAAATCTTTACGAGTCACTGAAACAACATTCGGAAAACAGGGTACAGATAAGGGTTTTCGAACTTCGAAGCCTTCAACCGCTGATCAGCAATGCTCCTTCCTCCGGCAAAAAAAAGGAAAAGATCAAAGCTACTGAGGTCGAGGAAGAAGAAAGCTTTTCAGCAAGAAAACATTTACAGCTCAGCCATTACTTTTGTTTATCCCCCCAGGAACCCACATCTAATTACAGCTATCTTAAGAACCCCCTACCTTTTTGCAACCATTTTTCCTATTCATCTTCTGATAAGTTTATCGTACACCGTGTAATAAGGGTATGATCTATTTATTTCTGTAGCCCGGGCAAAGTCTTGCCTGGCTGTTCACAAATATATTTTTTAACCGTTTGCCGTCATAGCATCCTGCTATAGAGGTTATGGCGTTATACACCGTTCAAAACATCATTATCAAATAGCAACTTTTTAAAAATCTATAAAATACCATGAAGAGAATTGTCATGCTTATGGGCGTGTCGGCCATGCTATGTCATATAGGCTGTAAATCACACAAAGAAGAAAAGGAAGAGGATACCAAACTTGTAGCCACCAGTCCCTTGACAATGGATACGACTGTCACCAGTGAATACGTATGTCAGATACGTTCTATGCGCAACATTGAACTGAGAGCACAGGAAAAAGGATACCTGCAGGACATCTATGTAGATGAAGGCCAGTTCGTGAAAAAGGGACAACTCCTGTTTAAGATCATGCCAACCATATATGAAGCTGAACAGGAAAGAGCGCAGGCCGAAGTTAATATTGCTGAAATTGAAGTACAGAATACCCAACCACTTGCCGACAAAAACGTCGTGTCAAAGAATGAACTGGCAATGGCCAAAGCTAAGCTGAGCAAAGCCAAAGCTGAACTGGCACTGGCCACAGCTCACCTGGCATTTACTGAAATAAGAGCGCCTTTTGATGGATTGGTCGACCTTCTCCACTTAAAACTGGGAAGTCTGGTAGAAGAAGGCGAACTGCTTACTACGTTAAGCGACAACAGCAAAATGTGGGTCTATTTTAATGTGTCAGAACCTGAGTACCTGAGTTATAAAGCACAGCAATCTAACACCGGTAAGCTTGAAGTAAACCTGCTGACAGCCGATAAACAACTGTTCAAACATCCGGGCGTAGTTGAAACCATTGAAAGTGAGTTCAATAATGAAACCGGCAATATCGCGTTCAGGGCTACATTCCCTAACTCAGACGGTCTGCTGAGACACGGTGAAACAGGTACCATCCTGATAAATAAGCCGCTTAAAGATGCACTGATCATTCCGCAGAAAGCGACCCTGGAGATCATGGATAAAAAGTATGTGTATACCGTAGGTAAGGACAATGTGGTGAAATTAAAACCTATCACTATCGCTGCTGAAATCCCTGATCTGTATGTAATAAAAGAAGGACTGGCCGCAGATGATAAGATCCTGCTTGAAGGATTGAGGAAAGTGAAGAACGATGACAAGATATCCTATGAATATGAGGATCCAAGGAAGGTAGTTTCCCATTTAGTGTTGCCAACGGAATAATCTGCGAATTAAAAAAAGTAAGAGAATGTTTAACATATTCATGAAACGGCCGGTCTTTGCGATAGTGATATCACTTGTCATTGTCTTCATGGGCGTACTGGCCATTTATACATTACCTACCTCACAGTTCCCTTCTATTGCGCCGCCCAGGGTAATTGTGAGTGTAGCATATCCCGGCGCCAGTGCTGATGTACTGGTCCAATCCGTTCTCATTCCGATGGAGAAAGCGGTGAACGGTGTTCCGGGTATGAAATATATGACATCCGACGCTACCAGTGCCGGTGAGGCTAACATACAGGTGGTCTTCGATCTGGGTACAGACCCGAATCAGGCCGTCGTTAACGTAAAGAACCGTATTGAACAGGTAACGAGCAGGCTGCCGCCACTCGTACAGCGTGAAGGTATTGTTGTGAATATCCTTCAGCCTAACATGTTGATGTATGTGAACGTGTTCAGTACAGATCCGAAGGCTGATGAGAACTTCCTGTACAACTACGCCAATACAAACATCCTGCAGGAACTGAGAAGGGTATCCGGTATCGGTAACGCCCAGATCCTCGGTAGCCGTCAGTATGCAATGCGTATCTGGCTGAAACCTGACAGGATGCGCGCCTATAACGTCTCTACCGAAGAGGTGATGGAAGCGCTGTCCACTCAGAGTGTGATCGGTTCTCCCGGCAGGTTGGGAAGAAGCGACGGTAAACGTTCGGAAGCACTTGAATATGTATTGACCTATCAGGGTAGATACAACAAACCTGAACAGTATGAGAATGTGATCGTAAGGGCTAATCCGAAAGGTGAGATCCTTTACCTGAAAGACGTCGCCAATATTGAATTCGGTAGTGAGTTCTATGATATCTATTCCAATCTGAACGGTCACCCTTCAGCGGCGATCGTATTAAAACAGACTTATGGAAGTAATGCGAGTGATGTAATTAAAGCCATTAAGGCGAAACTGGCTGAGATCAAGAAAAGTTCCTTCCCTCCGGGAATGGACTATGAGATCGACTATGACGTATCCAGCTTCCTGAACGCCTCTATTGAAAAAGTGGTGCACACACTGGGTGAAGCCTTCATACTGGTGGCGATAGTGGTATTCCTGTTCCTCGGCGACTGGCGCTCTACGCTCATTCCCACGTTGGCGGTTCCGGTATCACTGGTAGGCGCCTTCTTCTTCATGCAGGTGTTCGGATTGACCATCAACCTTATCACACTGTTCGCGCTTGTACTGGCTATCGGTATAGTCGTCGACAACGCCATTGTGGTAATTGAGGCCGTCCATGCCAAAATGGAGGAAGAACATCTTTCGCCTTACCAGGCTACATACAAAGTGGTACATGAAATAGCCGGGGCCATTGTTGCGATCACCTTCGTAATGACAGCGGTGTTCATCCCCGTGGCATTCATGTCAGGACCTGTTGGTATATTCTACCGGCAGTTCGCTATCACCATGGCCACGTCCATTGTGCTTTCCGGTGTAGTGGCATTAACGCTTACACCTGTTCTTTGCGCCATCATCTTAAAGAACAATCACGGCAAGCCAAAGAAAAAATCACCGATAGATAAATTCCTCGACGCTTTCAACAGACAGTTCGAAAAACTGACCGGCAGATATACAAGCCTGTTAAGAGTGATCGTGAACAGAAGAGTGATCACTTTCGGTATCCTGATAGCCTTTGGTTTCGGCATATTCGGGATCAATCAAAGCCTGCCGGCCGGATTTATTCCGAATGAGGACCAGGGTATGATCTACGCGATCATTCAGACACCTCCCGGCTCTACGCTGGAAAGAACAAATGATCTGGCCAGAAAGGTGCAGGAGATCGCTGAGCACATTGAAGGCATCCAGTCTGTTTCGGCGCTGGCAGGTTATGAGGTACTGACAGAAGGTAGAGGTTCCAATGCCGGTACCTGTATTATCAGCTTGAAAGACTGGTCTGAACGTAAACATTCTGTAACAGAGATCATCGAGGAGCTGGAGAAAAAGGCGAAAGAGGTTCCTGGAGCGACCATAGAGTTCTTCGGTCCTCCGGCTGTGCCAGGATATGGTGCTGCAGGTGGTTTCGCACTACGTTTGCTTGATAAGACCAATGCCGATGATTACAAGGAGTTGGAAAAAGTGAATGACGATTTCATGGCGGCACTTGGCAAGCGCAAAGAGTTAACAGGACTGTTCACTTTCTTCAGTGCCAACTATCCTCAGTATGAGCTGCAGATCGACAATAAAGCAGCCATGCAGAAGGGCGTATCCATTGGTAAAGCAATGGACAACCTGTCCATATTGATAGGAAGTAGCTATGAATTAGGTTTCATCCGGTTCGGTACATCCCTCAAGGTGTATGTGCAATCCGGGCCTGAATACAGGCGCTTACCCGACGATCTGCTGAAGCTCTACATAAAGAATGACCGTGATGAGATGGTGCCTTATTCCGCTTTCATGTCCATCAGAAAAACACATGGTCTGAATGAGATCACCAGGTACAACATGTATACATCATCAGCTATCAGAGGTGAGCCTGCAGCAGGTTACAGCAGTGGTGAAGCTACCAAGGCTATCCAGGAAGTAGCGGCACAAACACTGCCACGCGGATATGACATCGACTGGGAAGGCCTTTCGAAAGATGAGGTGGGACGTGGTAACGAAGCCCTTTATATCTTCCTGATCGTACTGGCCTTTGTATACCTGATCCTCGCAGCCCAATACGAAAGTTTCGTCCTGCCATTAGCAGTGATCCTCTCTCTCCCTGCTGGTATCTTCGGCGCATTCTTCCTCGTTAAGGTAATGGGTCTGGCAAACGATATCTATGCCCAGGTGGGATTGGTAATGCTGGTCGGCCTGTTGGGTAAGAACGCCGTATTGATCGTGGAGTTTGCCGTTCAGAAACAGCGCGCTGGTTCGACTGTGCTGGAAGCTGCCATCGAAGGCGCCAAAACGCGTTTCCGCCCGATATTAATGACGTCCCTGGCGTTTATCGCCGGTCTGGTCCCACTCCTCTTTGCCACAGGCCCCGGTGCTATCGGTAACCATACCATTGGTGCGGCTTCTGCAGGCGGTATGTTGTTGGGAACAGTTTTCGGTGTGATCGTCATCCCCGGACTGTACTACATATTTGGTGGTATTGCGGCAAGACGCAAGCTCATTAAAGACGAAGATATGAATCCGTTAACTGAAGAAATTGACCATAATGTTTAAAAAGAAAATACATAAGTACTTAGGGATAGCCAGTATCTCCCTGGCTGCCGCGGCTTGTGGTGTTCCGGCTTTAACGGAGAAATCAGAAAATAAAACGGTTCCTGCGAGTTATAACAACTCGCAGGACACAACCAACGTAGCCGATCTGAAGTGGAAGGAATACTTTACCGACCCCTATCTGGCTGCGCTCATAGATACGGCTTTACAGAGCAACCAGGAGCTTAATATCACCTTACAGGAGATAGAGATCGCCCGGAACGAGATAAGGGCCAGAAAGGGCGAATATTTGCCATTTGTAGGGGTTAAAGGCGCAGCCGAGGTAGAAAAGGTAGGCAGATACACCAGCCAGGGCGCCGGTGACGCTACTACCGAGATCAAACCGGGAAAAGAAATGCCGGACCCATTGCCCAATTTCCTGGTGGGCGCCTATGCTACCTGGGAAGTAGACATCTGGCACAAACTGCACAATGCCAAAAAAGCAGCACTGACCAGGTACCTGTCAACCGTTGAGGGAAGGAACTTCGTAGTCACCACCCTGATCGCCGAGATAGCTAACTCTTATTACGAATTACTGGCGCTGGATAAACAGCTGGATATCGTAAAGCAGAATATCGGTATTCAAACCAATGCGCTGGAAATAGTGAAACTGCAGAAAGAGGCTACCCGTGTTACTGAGCTGGCCGTGCGCAAATTTGAGGCAGAGGTACTGAATACCCAAAGCCTGCAGTTCGACATTCAGCAGCGGATCACAGAGACCGAGAACAGGATCAATTTCCTGCTGGGTAGATATCCGCAGCCTATTCAGAGGAACGCCCAGACTTTCGACAATGCAATACCTGATGTTATCCATTCCGGTATACCATCGCAGTTACTGGCTAACCGTCCGGACATTAAACAGGCCGAGCTGGACCTGGCTGCTTCCAGACTGGATGTGAAAGTGGCGAAGTCGCAGTTCTATCCTTCTCTGGGTCTTTCTGCCGCCATCGGTTATGAGGCGTTTAATCCGACATACCTGTTCAAGACGCCAAAGTCACTGCTATACTCTGTAGCCGGCGACCTGGTTGCGCCACTGGTCAACAAGAACGCGATAAAGGCTGCTTACTACAGTGCCAACGCGAAACAGATACAGGCCGTTTACAACTACCAGCGTACTATTCTGAACGCTTACGTTGAAGTGATGAACCAGCTGATCAAGATCGGTAACCTGGGCAAAAGCTATGACCTGAAATCCAGACAGGTAGAGACGCTCACCCAGTCTATCACCATATCAAATGACCTCTTCAAATCGGCACGGGCGGACTATATGGAAGTATTGCTGACCCAGCGTGATGCATTGGAATCTAAGTTTGAACTGATCGAGACTAAGAAACAACAGATGAACGCCATGGTCAATATCTACCAGGCTTTAGGCGGAGGCTGGAATTAAAAGTGCCTGAAAACAGGGCTTTAACAGGGATCGTCTATATCGCTTTACCGTCATCTCCATATCACTTTACCGTCATCTCTATATCGAACCGATATACATATGACGGTAAAGTGACGGCCAGATGACGGTTTCGCGATATGGAGATACAGAAATCTGACCGGATTCCGGTATAGCTATAAAGTTTTACGTTCATTTATTACTTTCGTGAGAGTCATCAGAGATTCCACATGAAAAAACTATCCTTTCTTTTCCCGGTTCTATTAGCAATTAGCTGCCACGTACTGGCACAACAGCCCATCCAACAGCTTCCCGATTGGGCGCTCGGGCCATTCGTCAGGCCACCAGGTGTCAATCCCATTATCTCACCTGATACTAACAGCCGTTTTTACGACCCTATGCAGCATAAACAGCTGGACTGGGAAAGTAACGACACCTTTAATCCTGCCGCCGCTGTTAAAGACGGCAAGGTTTACGTGCTCTATCGTGCAGAGGACAGATCAGGCGTAGGTATCGGGCATCGCACCTCGCGGATCGGGCTGGCGGAAAGCAACAACGGCATTACAATGAAACGCATGGGCAAACCGGTGCTCTTTCCAAATACAGATGATCAACAGGAGTTTGAATGGACAGGTGGTTGTGAAGACCCGCGTGTAGCTGTTACCGAAGATGGTACTTACCTCATGTTATATACGCAGTGGAACAAGAAGGTGCCACGTCTGGGTTCCGCTACTTCGAAAGACCTGATACACTGGAAAAAGCATGGTCCTATTTTCCAGGATGCTTATAACGGTAAGTTTCATAACATCGCTTCCAAATCGGCGTCTGTCCTGACTACCCTTAAAAATGGCAGGTTGCAGATCACGAAGTATAAAGGCAAATATTGGATGTACTGGGGTGAAAATCACGTGTATGCGGCCACTTCGGATAATCTTGTAGACTGGTCGCCGGTGCTGGATGAAAAAGGCGGGTTGAAAGAACTGATCTCTCCCCGTAAGGGATATTTCGATAGCCATCTGACCGAATGCGGTCCTCCGGCCATTCTGACCGACAAAGGCATTGTGCTGCTCTATAACGGTAAAAACCAGGCCGGCGCAAATCGTGATACGAACTATACAGCGAACTCTTATTGCGCCGGACAAATGCTGTTCAGTAAAGAAGACCCTTCGAAATTTATTGCAAGGCTTGACAAACCCTTCATGGTACCTGCGGAGTCGTTTGAGAAAAGCGGGCAATATCCTGCCGGGACTGTGTTCATTGAAGGCCTGGTATATTTCAAAGGCAGATATATCCTGTATTATGGCTGTGCTGACTCCAGAGTGGCGGCTGCTGTTTATGAGCCCAAATAACTACTTCTCTATCAGGATATCAAGCCCGGCATCATCCGGGCTCTGATAAGTTACCTTGTCAATTTTATGATCTTTCAACGTAACGATCATCGGATAGATCTCCTTTTCCTTATCAGGATATTCGATCATATTAGCGGTGTCCAGCAGGACCTTACTGCTGGACATTACATTACTGCCTAGTTTTATCCTCAGTAATTTAACTGATTGTATCCGGGTAAAGATATACCTGATATTGTCTGAGCGATCTACATGTTTCTTCACAAAAGCCTCCGCAGTACTGATACATCCTTCACAACCCTGATTAGGGATAATAACATAACTGCCAGCAACAGGCTTGTTTGCATCCAGAGTAGCTATGGTCTGGTCCAGCTTTGCATGATCGTTAGAACAGGCACTCACTAACAGAAACAATAAGCACAGCGTATGTTTATATGTCGATCTTAAATTGTACATACTGAGCGATGTTTTGATCTTTATTATTTGCATTCAGAAAATGTAATCCATCAGGAGTAACAAAGAAGTTATCCAATGCCAGACCATCAGGGAGCAGGTTCTCCCCCAGGTAGTTAAACTTCTTATCAAAAGCAATGAGCATAGTTTGTTTGCCCATGAACACACCGTCTTCTTTTATTTTCTTCACTTTTTCATAGTCCAGGTCAGGAAACAATTCCAGTATCCTGTAATACCTGTCATGATACTTATCGTAAATGATATTGCGATATGATGACATAAGGGTATAATACGACAATGCCACTTCGGGGTCCAGTATCCTTTTACTATTTTTGGATAATTCTAGTGAAGTGATACAAACGCTTTTCCTGCTTCCTGCATATAGTTCCCGCGTCTTCCAGCTGCTATCCACTATCTGTATATTATGATCGACAGGAAGGCTTAATATGATCTCCTTTTTTTGTTCATTATACACAGTATACGGTGTACGCATATGCGATCCACCCCAATTGTGCTCCCAATAAACTTGTGAATAAGGAATATGATGACCCACATTGCTTGAAGACAGGTCCATTTCCGAAAAAATAGTACGCGTACTTGCGTCCTCTCCCTCCTTCTCCCCTAGCAGAAATCCGGCGCCTATGATCCGGCCGCCAAGAAAAAGCATAGGCGAAGCGGCATTTGCAAAAGGGTGAGCGGCACCATTACCCTTCAACCTGGGCGCATCCGGATTGATGAACGCTACACTCTTATAGGTCTTATCACTATTCAGTGCGTAATAAAATAACCTGGCGCCGCCATAGGTATAAAGGATCAGACTATCAGGAGAAAAATATCTCATATAGGATACCTTCTGCTTTGTATTCATTTTCACATGATGAATACTATCCGGATAAACCAGTCCTTTTGTCCCGAGATGATAAGTCAGCAACCGCTTGTTATAATTATCAAATGCGTACAGCACATGCCGCGCTGCGTGATAGTCAACAGGCGTGGACATCTCCATAACCATCGAGCTATCCAGATAAAGGTTCAGTGTATCGTGTGAGGACACCACCAACGGAATAACCGCTTCGTCGTTTGTGTTACAGTTCGACCATGATTGTTCAGTTACTATAGTACAGGCATCAAGAGCAATAATAACAATTGCCAACAGGGATCTTACAGACATAGGTTACTTTATACTTACTGATAAATTGAATAAACAGGGTGTAGTGCCCCTGTTTATTCGTTTGTTTAATGATCTGCTACTCTACATAATAAGTACAGTTCGTAGTTTCCGGATCAATAGCAGATACGCAGTCGTAGTGATATACACCACCTACAACAGTGATCCTGCATCTTCCGCGTAAACCATGATGATCATCCTGACAGGCACTTCCGGAAGAAGATCCTGATACAAACAGCACCATAGCAGTGATAGCAATGCTAAAAAGAATGAAGGGTCTTTTCATCTTATATAGTTTTAAATGAAGGAAAAGCGTAGTTGACTAAATCACAGTCTTATCGGGTATAACACATTATAATTTACAGGTTATTGGCATCAGCGGGTATTCATAACGTTCAGTACGCAAATAAATTTAACTAAATTTCTATAATCCTGCAAAGCTATTTTGAATAGCTGCTCCTTGTTCTCTTAAACTTATCAACATCTGTTCCTTGCGGTATTGCACGTCATCTCCTGTTCCGATACTGTCTTGTATGAGGACTACTTCATAACCAAGACGTAAAGCATCCAGGGAGGTTTGCATAACACAATATTCCGCCAGGAATCCACATAATATCAGTTTCGTAATTCCATTACGTTTTAGATGATGTATAAAACCAGCAGATGAAAAACAGCTATGCTGCGTTTTGGTCATAAAAGTATAGGCAGGGTCTGACTCAATATCCAGTTCATGTCCTTCAGTTCCGGGAATGCAGATGGATAAACCTTGTGCGAACTGGTCTTGCTCATAATCGGAGGTAACAACTATCACGTGGCCTTTATAAACAGAATGTACCAGGCTGTTGATCTTTTCTTTAGCATCCAGCATTTGCCTGATGCCTGCATGCCTGCCGGCATAGTTACCTGCTTCACTGATAAAGTCTTTCTGCGGATCAATTACTACGATACACGAATTAGCCATAAGAACACGCCTCACATTTTAAGTGATACCGCAAATGTATTAAATCCTGTCCGTATGACACCCGGTATATATACTGAAAAGGGGACTCAAACTGAGCCCCCCTTAGAAATACTTATATCATCGATCAGCTCACGATGTAGCTGCTGCAACAGGCCTTGCCTGTTTAGTGGTCGGTATTGGCTTATCTAACAAACTGGCCAGCATAATATCTGCCGTCTGCAAAGCACCTTCTACCCAACCCTGCGCATCAGAATATGCCTCTCCGCAGATATACAGCGGACAATTATCTATCGGATGAACGATCTTATCCCTCACTTCCGAGCTCTTCACACCTATATTCCAGCTGTTCCAGCCACCACCATACGGATCTTCACCCCAGTCGCGGAATGCGGCAGCTCTGATCTCCGGCGTATAATCCAGGTCGTGCATCTGGGTTAACTGACGGCCAATTTCCTCTACCATCCGTTTCGGCGCCTCATATTGCAACCAGGTCTGGTTAAGGCGTGCGTCAACACCTTTTATCGCCGGGGCTTTTTTATCGTCCACTCCAACAAACGGATCTACCATTGCAGCGCGTACACCACTCTGGCGCCATGCAGCGCTACGTTGTGGCCGTAAACCATCCCAGAAACCTGTATTAGAGCCATCATCATAACTGGCCAGCAGCATAGATGGTCCACTTATAGCAGGCGTTCCATCACTCTTCGGCCAATAATAAGTTTGACGTACCGGCAGATCGGTTACAGAACGGCCTGACTGTACAGGTACGAACTTTCCTTCTGCATTGGTATACCCTGATATCCTCCACCACGGACTACCATAAGTGGTAAACAATTTGAACAAAGGCCGCGGAGTAACACTACTGATCAAAGGCTGTATCTCCTTCAGCTTCTCACTTTCAGGCATCAGCAAGTCCAGCGACCGTCGTGGCATAGCCAGGATCAATTTTCCAGCGTTTATCTTTTCTCCATTAAAATCGAGCACAAACTGCCCACCAGTCCATTCAAAACCTTTTAATTTTTTCTTCAGACGTATTTCTCCTTTCCCTTCTTCAAAGAATTGAGCCAGTACAATAGGCACCTGCTGGAAGCCATTGGTAAATCCTTTATACTCTGGTGATATTCCAAAATCAGAAAGATACCATGGAATAGCATCCGCAGCATTCCAGTTAAGCAATGTAGAATCATACCCGCCTGCATCCATACTGAACTGGTACCCCTCACTGCTGATAACACGGTAGAGCAGATTCCAGAAACCCCAGTTGTATAGCTCGACACCATCAAAAGAGGCGTTTTTCGCCATCTCCCGGCGTTGCTCGTCTGACAATGACTCATCTGTTATTCCCGGTACGATCTGTTCAATAGCATTCACGATAATAGTACCGGGACCATTTCCCGCTTCAAGGAAGGAGAGATTATAAGGTATCCTGTCTGGTATCGCAAAATCAAACAACCGTAGGAACTCCCCTCTCAGGTATGCGATGTTCTGGCTTTCATCCACCGGAAAATCATACGTTGTAATTTTCTTATCTGCAGGTAACTGCGCATTCAGATCATCAATCAGTTTTACGATCCTGAACTGATTATTTTCCAGTATACGCATTCCTCCCAGCTCAGCCACCATATCAGGGATATTCGGTGGCTTTACAGAAAGTAAACGGCCTCCTATATGATCGCTGCCTTCGAATACAACGATCTTTTGACCAGGGAATTCTTTTTGCAGTTTCCAGGCGCTGTATACCCCGGAAACACCCCCACCTACAATGGCGATGTCGATTTGTTCATTTGCCATAAGAAATTGGTTTTTTGAAGATTAGGCTTTAACTGGTTATTTCGTAGATAAACACATGACTTCCCTGTCCGTCAATGACAGGAACAATAAAATAAGGTTATAAACGAATGAGGCTACCGGACTACTTTAGTAATCACTGGTGTTTTCATGAATATGGAATGATCTGCTTCGGATTTTTAGGAGCTTTTAAGATATAAGATTTCCCTGACAGTGTTGTAAACAACAACTGAATAAGAGGATTTGTTTGGGGATCGATCAAAATTCATTTCACTCTATCTTGGACGTATAATAACGTAATGCTACTTCATATATGCCATGTCTGTATTTACGGGTATACCTGCCGAATACATCACGATAAGCGCCTGAACCACCAGTAATAGGGAAATCGTGATCAGGAGCAATCGTATCTCCCGGCGTAAGAATGAACACTCCCGCCGCAGAAATAGAACCATGTGGCAAACGGAAAACCGTCGTTGTAACACAGTCGTAACGTCCCGTAAATGCATTAAGATACATACTGGAAAACACATCTTGCGTGATAGTATCTCCACTGAGACTATCAATGCTTATAGCCAGCGCCTGCTCTAACAGGCCTTTGTAAACGCCTGAATCTGCCTGCTGGTAATTATATAAAGTATCAAACTGTTTCCTTATCTCGCTTCCCTGATAACTGAGCATAATAATAGCAGCGCCCTTACGTTGCTGACAAGCAGAAAGTATAAGTATTGTACAAATGACAAGAAAGGATCTCATATATTGATTTGACTTAAAATAATCAGGAATCACTGGAACGTTAGTAAGCCACCTTCTTCATCCACGCCATATTCTCAACCTTCATCATAAAATAAGGATTTCTTACATTAGCCTTCTCAATTATCATGAATAACGGTTTATTAAAAAGCATATGCTTTACTGTTGGCATAACATCAGGAGCAGAAAAATCAACTGATGCTGGTTTACATTTGAAAGAAAAGATTGCTAAAAGTACAGGGATAATGAACCGCAGTTTACATAGGTGTCTAATAAGCATTAAACATACCACCCTGTATTAACAGATCCCCGGCACTCCCAGTAAAAATAATCATAATATTTACAAAACAAACCCTCCCCGCACCCCACAAGTGAGCCTAAAATAGTATATTTATATTAGTACCGATGCCTATTCCATGTTTAAGAAACTACTACTGATTCCACTGTTACTGCTGGTAAGCTACGTCTATTCACAACAGCCATCTTACCAGTTCTCTTCTTTGAACATCAATAACGGCCTGTCTCACAACCAGGTCAATTGTATCTACAAAGATGCCAAAGGATTTATGTGGTTTGGAACAATGAGCGGATTGAACCGTTATGACGGTTACTCCTTCAAAGCTTTCAGACATAATGCAGCCGACTCCAACTCACTGAGCGACGACTACATCATGGGCATCTATCCTGCTCCGGAGAACAAACTATACGTCAAGACCCGCAACGGCGATAATCTCTACGATCCTGTCAGGGAGCAATTTTCCAGCGCTACCTTATGGTTGCAGCGTAAAGGGCTGTCCGGTTACTATGTGTCTAGTCTCGCACGAACCGGTAATACATGGTGGATAGCTTATTCCAGCGGCGGATTATACCGGATGGACAGCACCGGCCGGGCTACTAAGATCCTCATCCCAGGAACAAACGGAGCTACCGTAGCCGACATGAAAGAAGACGCCCAAAACAGGCTTGTGATACTTTACACGAACGGCAGATTGGAAAAACTGGATGTCAGTACCAACAGGATCGTTTACAGGAACGACCATATCATCCCCTTGATAGAAAAGCCACAGGCCCCCCTCCGCCTTTTCATCGATGCACAGGAAGATATCTGGATGTACATGCTGGAAAATGATTTCGGTGTCATCCACCTGAATGCGCAAAAAGGAACGATAAAACATCTGTCAAGCCGTAATGGGTTCTTAAATAACGACATCGTTAACAGTATCGTTCAGGATGATAAAAATATCATCTGGATAGGTACCGACCACGGAGGCATTAACCTGATCAACAAAAAAGACTTCTCCTCCCGCTTCCTGCTTAACAGGGAAGAAGATCCTAAAAGCGTTGCGGAAAATGCTATTTACGCACTCTATAAAGACAACTTCGGCATTATATGGTGCGGTACCTACAAAAGAGGTATCAGCTACTTCACAGAGAACATGCTGAAGTTCCCCCTCTTCAAACACAGTCATACAGATAAACAGAGCCTGAGCTATAACGACGTGAACTGCTTTGCCGAAGACAAAAAAGGAAATCTGTGGATCGGTACAAACGGAGGCGGCCTTATTTATTACGATCGTACCGCCGGTTCGTTTACCCGCTTCCAGCATCATCCCGGCGATGACAATAGCATAAGCAACGATGTCATCGTTAGCCTGTACGTGGACGACCACGACAACCTCTGGATCGGATATTATTTCGGTGGGATGGATTACTACAACAAAGGCAGGTTCACCCACTATCAGCATAGCGATAAAAATCCCAATAGCCTGGCAAATAAAACGGTCTGGAAAATATACAAGGATAAGCGCAACAACTTCTGGGTAGGTACCCTGGGAGGCGGCCTAGACAGGTTCGACCCCGGCAATGGCATCTTTTATCACAATAATGTAAACCAACCTGCCTCTGTACACTCGAACTTCATTACCGCTTTTGCAGAAGACAAACAGGGAAATCTCTGGGTAGCCACCGCCTACGGTATCGACGTCCTGGACAATTCTAAGGGCATTTTTGTGCATTATCTTACCACCACCCATCAGTTGAGTAATGATAACGTCACCACCCTGTTATACGACAGGAAGGGGCGTATGTGGGCCGGTACCCGTTCCGGCCTTAATCTATTTGACGAAGCCACCCAGACATTCAGGTCCTTTACCGTAAAAGACGGCCTGCCGGACAATAACATCGTCTGCATCCTGGAAGACGACGAAGGACAACTGTGGGTCAGCACCTCCAACGGATTGGGCAAGATCACCGTAACAGAAGGTCCCGAAGGACTAAGCATCAGCTGCCGGAACTACGACGATAAAGACGGCCTGCAGGGAAAAGCATTTAATGTCAACGCAGCCCTGAAACTCAGGTCAGGAGAACTTGTTTTTGGCGGAGCAGATGGATTTAATATGTTCTCTCCCTCTTCGCTACCGCAGAATACTAATAAACCGGCAATCGTACTCACAGGCCTTCAGTTGTTCAATCGGCCGGTAGAAGTAAATGAAAAGGTAAGAAAAAGGGTCATCCTCCCCACCTCCCTGTCTGAAATAAAAGAAATAGTGCTGAAGTATAATGAGAATGATTTCTCTATCGATTTCGCCGCCCTGAACTTCATCAATACCGACAAGAACAGGTATGCCTACAAACTGGAGAACTTTAACAAGGAATGGCTGACCACCGATGGTAAAACAAGACGTATCACCTACACCAATATCAATCCCGGCACTTATACCCTCTTACTGAAAGCAGCCAACGAAGACGGCTACTGGAACGAAGAAGGAATCTCTCTGAAAATACACATACGGCCTCCGTTCTGGAAAACGCCTCTTGCCTACATCGCCTACGTAGTGCTGGCAATCGCAATACTGCTCCTTTTAAGAAGAAGGGTGATCAAACGGGCGCATACCCGCTTCATGCTGGCCCAGGAAAGAAAGGAAGCCCGGCGTATGCATGAACTGGATATGATGAAGATCAAACTGTTTACAAACGTTAGCCATGAGTTCCGTACACCTGTCTCCCTGATCCTGTCCCCGATTGAAGAGATCATTCAACAAACCAGGAACCAGGAAGATAAAAATAAGTTCCAGCTCATCTACCGTAATGCCAAACGTTTGCTCAACCTGGTCAACCAGCTGATGGACTTCAGGAAGATGGAAATGCATGAACTGAAACTGGACCCCGTCGGAGGCGATATCGCCGGTTTTATAAAAGAGGTGGCCTGCTCTTTCACCGACCTCGCAGAAAGGAAACAGATCAACTTTTCTTATCAAAGCAGTTGCAGCCAACTGTATACCAGCTTCGATCCCGACAAAATTGAACGGATACTCTTCAACCTCCTCTCGAATGCATTCAAATTTACGCCCCAGGGAGGCGCTGTAAGTGTAGAAATGAATGCCAGTGCCACCGGCGATAAAACATGGCTGGAAATAAGGGTAAAAGACACCGGTATCGGCATTCCACCCGAAAGACATGAGAAGGTCTTCGAACAGTTCTTCCAGAGTGATATGCCCGGAGGCTTCGTTAACCGGGGCAGCGGCATCGGTCTGGCCATTACCAAAGAATTCGTAAAACTCAATAACGGGTCCATTACAGTGGAGAGCGAAGTCAATAAGGGTAGCTGTTTTATCGTCAGATTACCTTTTGAGCCGTCAGCCGAACCTACTATTGAAACCGTCCAGGTCTCTTCCCCCATTGTGCCGGCCAACAAAGAGGAAGAAGATGTCCTCCCTCCTCCTGCCGTAAAAGAGCCGGCTACTGAAAAGCAGACCATCCTGCTGATAGAAGACAACGACGACTTCCGCTTTTACCTGAAAGAAAACCTGAAGGACTATTACCATATTATTGAAGCGGCCGACGGTGGCGCCGGATGGCAAAAGACCCTGTCAGGTCACCCCGATCTCGTGGTCAGCGATATCAATATGCCCGTCATGGACGGCGTAGAACTGTGCGGGAAGATCAAACACGACAACCGTACCCGCCACATCCCCGTGATACTGCTCACCGCCATGGCCGGGGAAGAAGAACAGCTCAAAGGACTGGGGACCGGTGCGGCCGACTATATGGTGAAACCTTTCAACTTTGAGATCATGCTGTCCAGGATCCGTAACCTCCTGGCCCGCCAAACAACGGTCAAACACATCATCGGCCCTATGGCTGCCGCCCCCGATGCCCCCTACATTGCCACCCCTAACGAGAAATTCCTGCAGAAAGCCCTCGCCATCGTGGAAAGGAACCTTTCCAACGCAGGCTTCTCCGTCGAAGAACTAAGCAGGGAGCTTTGTATGAACCGGGTATCCGTTTACAGGCGTATTTTCTCCCTGACAGGACAAACACCCGTAGAGTTCATCCGTACCGTACGCATCAAAAAAGCAGCCCAGCTGCTGTCCAAAACAGAAATGAACGTGACGGAGGTCGCTTATGAGGTTGGCTTCAATAATCCTAAATACTTCGCCAAGTACTTCAAAATGGCCTATAACATGCTGCCATCCGCATACGTGGCCACTATGAGAAAATAGCGTTGCAAAGAGCGATACCCTTCAATGTTACATTTGATACCCCTCCTGCAACATTTTATCCCTTTTAATAAACATTGCACCTCCCTGCCTTTCAACTCATAACGATACTTTTATGTTATCGTTATGAGGGACATTATGCCTGTGTACAAATTGACCAAAATCGAAACGATCGCGCATTAATTTAAAAACTTAATCTCCACGCTATGAAACGAGCCAGTATTACTGGAGGGTCATACCTATTGGTATGGATCGTGACCTTCTTTTGTGCTTTTATTATGCCGGCCCGGGCACAGAACCAATCCGGCGACGAACGGACCGTTTCCGGTACAGTTACTTCCAGGGAAACAGGCAGCCCGGTTCCGGGTGCTTCTATTACTATTAAAGGAACTAAAAAAGCCACTACAACCGATGACAAAGGAAATTTTACTATTAAGGCTGCTCCCGGACAGGTGATCAGCATTTCATCTATGGGGTTCATGCCCCGCGACTTTAAAACCGGTACCTCCGGAGCAGTCAACATCGCTTTACAGGACGATTATCGTAAACTGAATGACGTAGTAGTCATTGGTTACGGTAAAATGAAAAAGACAGACCAGAGCAGCGCACAGGTATCCATTACCTCCGCAGATGTGAACCGTACCGTAAATACGACGATCGATCAGGCCATCCAGGGCCGCGCCGCCGGTGTATACGTTACCCAGAACTCCGGCCAGCCGGGAGGTGGGATCTCTGTCAACATCCGTGGCGTCAGTACGCTCAGCGGCACCAATGAACCACTGTATGTAGTAGACGGAGTACAGATCCAGCCGGCTACCATCTCTTATGGCGCTACCAGTTCTGTAAATGCACTTGCTGGCATCAACCCGGCCGATATAGAATCCATCGAGATCCTCCAGGGCCCTTCCGCCACCGCAGTATATGGCTCAAGGGCTACAAACGGCGTGGTACTGGTCACCACCAAACGGGGGAAAGCAGGTAAGGTAAAAGTGTCCTATAACTACCTGTACACGCTCCAGGATAAACCTGAAGACATCTCTACCATGAATCTGCAACAGTTCGCGCAGATGAATAATGAAATTGCCCTGCTGCTCAACCGTACCCCTACTCCCGAATTCCAGAATCCCGGCGTACTGGGCCCCGGTACCAACTGGCAGGATGCCCTGTTCCAAACCGCCCCTTTGCAGAAACACCAGGTAACCATCGGCGGTGGCTCTAACAATACCACCTATTATATGTCTGGCGAATACTTCAACCAGGAAGGTGTGGCCATAGGCTCTAAATTCGACCGTTATTCCTTCCGCCTTAACCTGGACAACCAGGCCTTCACATGGTTGAAACTAAGTACCTCCCTGAACTTCTACCAGACAAAGGAAAAACTGGCTTCCACCAGCGAAGATGTTGTCAGGAATGCCATCAACCTCGCGCCCAATATCCCGGTAAGGAATGCCGACGGCAGCTGGGGCGGTGCCACAGAAAATGAATACGGCAGCAACGCCAAGTTCGCACCGCTCAATCCAGTGGCCATAGCAAGCCTGATCAACAACGACTATAAACGTACCGGCGGATTAGGTGGCGCCACTGCTGAAATAAACATTATCAAGGGACTAATTTTCCGTACCAGCTTCAATGGCAACTTTGAATATTCAGACGGTAGCAAATTCACTCCTACCTATCAGCTGGGATACAACGTCAACGAAAAAGCTTCGCTGGCTATCAATAACGGCAGGAACTTTTACTGGAACCTCAATGAGCTCTTACAATACAACAGGGAAATAGGTAAACACAGCTTCGGTGTAATGGTAAGCCATGAAGCGCAGGCCTGGAATGGTCAGGGCTTCTCCGCACAGCGCGTAGGATTTGCAAGCAATGACATCCCTTCCCTGAACCTCGGCGATGCCCTCGGACAAACCACCGGCAGCTATAAGAATTCAGGCGCCCTGGAATCTTATCTGGGCCGTATCAATTACACATACGATAACAGGTACATCCTGCAACTGGCAGGACGGGCCGATGGTTCATCCAATTTCGGTACCGAGAACAGATGGGGATATTTCCCCTCCGTTTCCGTTGCCTGGCGCATTACCGGTGAAAACTTCATGAAGGACCTGCCCTTCATTAATGAACTGAAGATCCGCGCTGAATATGGTACCACCGGCAACAATGGTAGCGGTGGCGCACAGTTCTCCTCATTGTCCGCCGTTACTTCCCCCTGGGGTGCTGGCTTCCGTACAGGACAGTACGGTAATGCCGGTCTGAAATGGGAATCTACCATGACTAAAAACATTGGCTTCAACCTCAGTGTACTGAAAGACAGGATACAGCTGGAAGGAGATTTCTATATCAAGAAAACAGATAACCTGCTGATGCCAAACCCGCTCCCTGCCTATATGGGCACACAGGGCGAAGGAGCCATTAATCCTCCCGTGGTGAACATCGGCGCAATGCAGAACAAAGGCTTCGGCATCACACTGAACACCGTGAACATCGATAACAGAAGCGGCTTCGTTTGGAGGACCAACTTTAATATTTCCTCCTTCAAAACCAAAGTCACCAAGTTCTATTCTGATGCTGCCTTCCTGTCCAGAACCGCCTGGTACATGAATAACTTCACTTCCCGCTCTGTGATAGGAGAAGCGCCATGGCAGTTCTATGGTTATGTGGCAGACGGATTGTTCCAGTCTGTGGAAGAGATCAACAGCAGCGCCATACCTGCACAGGCAGATGGTACCCGCTTACCTGTAGCGACAGATGGCGTATGGGTAGGAGATGTGAAGTATAAAGATCTCAACGGTGATAAGATCATTGATTCCCGTGACCAGACCTACATCGGTAATCCCTGGCCTAAACTGACATTCGGTCTCACCAACACTTTCTCTTATAAAGGATTTGACCTCAGTATACTGGTTACCGGAGTACAGGGTAATGATGTTTTCAATTACCTGCGTTTTGAAAATACCAATCCAAACAATATCAACCTCGGCAGAAACCTCTTACAGGAATCTTTTGGTTATGCACGCGTATCAGACGAAGGCGGCAAAGCGCATCTGCTGAATCCCGGTACCAACGTTCCGAGGATAGTAGCTACCGACATCAATGGTAACGGTAACCGCTTCACTAATCTGTTCGTGGAAGACGGCTCATATATCAGGATCAAGAACGTACAATTAGGTTACACTATTCCGCGCACGCTTCTCAAAAATCAGTCTGTTGTAAACAGCGTCCGCTTGTCTGCAGGCGTTCAGAACCTCGCCACTTTTACAAAGTATAAAGGATATGATCCTGAAGTAGGCGCGTACCTGGGCAAAGAAGTACAGTTAAACAGTCAGCTGATGGGTGTGGACGCAGGTCGCTATCCTATCACCAGATTGTACTCAGCAAGTGTAGCCGTTGATTTTTAATGAGCCTTTAAACTAACACTATGAAAAAGATGATCCATAATAAATATCTGATCACGTTTATCTGCCTGATAACACTATCAGCCTGTAGTAAGGACTTCCTGAACAGACCTCCTGAAGATGCGATCGTGGACGTGAATTTCTATAAAACATCCGATCAGGTGCTGGCAGGTACATCACCACTCTATAACATCGTATGGTTTGCCTACAACGATAAGTCATCACATGGCATTGGAGATGGCAGGGCCGGTATTTTAATGTCCGGTTCTTACCAGCTGGAAAACATCAGGATGCAAACGACTGACGTAACACCTGAAGTGTATAGTTCCTGGACCTCCTTCTTCAACGTTGTGGCGCAATCCAATATGGCCATCAGCAATCTCACAAAATATACCGCGCCCAGCGTACCTGAAGCCGTGAAACAGGCGGCCATTGCAGAAGGCCGTTTCATGAGAGGACTGGCCTATTCCTACCTGGTACAGAACTGGGGGGCCGTTCCCATTATTGTTGATAATAACACGCTGCTTACTGATACAACCATCACCAGGAATACAGTAGAATCAGTATGGGAATTCATCATCCGCGATATTCGTTTCGCTGCGGAAAATCTGCCTGCTACACCACTCCAGAAAGGACGTTTAACGAAATGGGCGGCCGAAGGCATGCTGGCTAAAATGTTCCTTACCCGTGCCGGCGTATCCGGTTCCCGCAACCAGTCTGATCTCGACAGTGCCGCCTGGTACGCCAATGATGTGATCATGAACAGCGGCGCCTCTTTAATGAGCAACTACGAAGATCTCTTCCTGATGAAGAACAACAATAATCCCGAAAGCCTCTTTGCCCTGCAATGGAAATATGACGGCGACTGGGGAACACAAAACAGCGTGCAGGCCTTCCTCGCCTATGGTTCTGAGATCACAGGCTTCGGAGACGGATGGGGCGGCGATCTTGGTGCTTCTATCGATCAGCTCAAGTTATACCGTCCGGAAGATAAACGACGTAAAGGTACCTTCATGCTGCCCGGCGATCACTACTCCTACATACATCAATCAGTAGACGATCCTAATAACCCCGGTAAGAAGCTCATACAAGAGCTACAGGTACCCTGGAATTTCGTGGGCAATGAAAGATACAACACAAGAGCATGGGTGAAGAAATATGTGGTAGGACGTCCTGAAGACAACGACGGCAAAGTAACCCAACAGCACACAGAGATCAATACTTATATGCTACGCCTGGCGGATGTATACCTGGTATATGCAGAAGCAGTATTAGGCAACTCCCCTTCCACCACCAACAGCGGTGCGCTCCAGTACTTTAATGCAGTGCGCACACGGGCCGGATTAGCCGCGAAGACAAGTATCACCTGGGATGATATCCATCTTGAAAGACGGCTTGAACTGGCCATGGAAGGACAGGCATGGTATGACCTTGTAAGACTGCATTATTACAATCCTGCAAAGGCGCTCGCTTTAGTCAACGCCCAGGATCGCGGTACCTACAGGCTCGTTCCTAATTCACCTATCAATGCTACAGCCTGGACCATTACATCAGATACACCGGCATTCTACCCGGTAACGGAAAGCAACTTCATGCTGCCCTATCCTGCCGCAGAAATGACCGCCGCACCTAATCTGAGAAAACCACCGGTACCATACCAGTTTTAACTAAAAAAAGAAGCGTTATGACTCACTATAAATCAACTGCCATCAGTAAGATGAAATGGGTATTCTTATGCCTGCTGCCGGTGGCATTCTCATTCTTCATGTCCTGTTCAAAGGATGATGATCATACAGGTGTGCCCATTATCAGTAGTGTTACCTTACTGGACTCCACTAAACAGGACAGTGCTTTCGTAAGAGCATTACCGGGTACACTTGTACTGATCACAGGACAGAACCTGGGCGGTATCACACAGGTGTCTTTTAACGGACAGAATGCCTACTTTAATCCGACGTATAACACAAATACACACCTGATCATCACCATACCGGATAATGCGCCAACAGAAGCGACAGATCCCGATGTACCTAACATGATCAGTATCGTGACTACACATGGCGAAGCCTCCTATTCGTTTGTAATAGATATTCCCCCTCCTTCTATCTGGGCGATCTCTAATGAAAACGCATTACCCGGTGATTCACTCATCATCTACGGCTCCGCACTGTGGTTAATAGACAGGATCATTCTTCCGGGTGGCAGAGAGGTAGCAGACTTTGTTGCCAATGAAGCCGGTACAAGGGTCGGACTGATCATGCCTGACCTGGGCGCAGATACCGGCAGATTGGTCATCGAAGCAAAATATGGTGCTGCCAGGTCCGACGGACCACTCAACGATCATCAGAGCGGAGATGTCATCAGTAACTTCACCAATAGCGGCGAGACTGGAGAAACACCTGTGTTCAACTGGGCATGGTGGGGCGCCAACAGAACAAACGATGCAACACTATACCCCGGCACAAGAGGCTACTATCTGCAGAATATCTTCGGAGGTGTTGGTGCAAATGACGGCGGCTGGTGGAATGGCAACCGCTCCGGTAATTTCAGTGACGTCACAACTATGTTCACTCCCGCTATCATGACACAACAGGCGTCCAACTATGTACTGAAGTTCGAAATGAATACAAAAGAACCATGGACGGCTGGCGTCCAGGTGTTACGCTTTGGTGAAAACTACGCATTCCGTCTCATGCCATGGTCAACCGCCACAGACGGCAAATTTGATACAGAAGATACCTGGATAACCGTCACTATCCCTCTATCTGAATTCAAAACAGTAGCGGATGGTGTGGAAGGCACTGGCGCCGGCGCTGCCGTGATGGGAGATCTGTTAAAGCCAGGTGGTGTGGTGGCCTTCGGCTATCGCTTCATTACCGAAGCTGATCCTGTTGATGTGTACAACGCCGCATACGACAACTTCAGAATTATTAAGGTTAGATAAAAAATGTTAGTTACGGGAAAAGATCAGGTCCGCAGAAGTCTTTCTGTGGGCCTGTCTTAAAAAATGTATCACGAATAAAACTTCACGGATGAAGAGAGTATCAGCTATCATTGTAATGAGTCTCGAACTATTGATAGCAACCGCCTGCAGCAAGAATGGCCATGAAAAATATGATGATGAAGACGATGGCAGCGATACAACGGGAGTGGTCGTAACACCGGATGATCCTTCACTGGCTTCCAGCATAGGCTTTTTCATGGATGCATGGACGCCAAAGAATTTCACACAGCCATCTTACACAGAAGTCACGCCGCCAACAGCAACAACATTCGTGGTAAATGTAGATGCATCTGCTGTCGTCACAAAAATATCCCCGGCACTGTTTGGAAATAACAGTAATCCCTACATGACGCAAATGGTAACAGAACCTGTGCTCATCGGCCACCTCACCAACATGCATCCCCGCATTATCAGGTTTCCCGGTGGTAATATCAGCAGTATTTATTTCTGGAACAGGCAACCGGGTAATCCGCCCCCTGATGCGCCGGCCAATCTCCTGAATGCAGAAGGATTTCAGATAGATCCCGGTTACTGGTATGGCGGCAATACCGCTAACTGGACACTGTCTGTAAGTAACTATTACAACATGTTACAGCAAACAGGCAATGAAGGTATCATCACTGTTAACTACGGATATGCAAGGTATAGTACCGCTGCCGACCCCGTTGCCGCAGCCGCTCATCTGGCAGCCGACTGGGTACGATATGATAACGGCCGCACCAGGTATTGGGAGATAGGAAATGAAAGCAACGGCACCTGGCAGGCAGGTTACAGAATTGATGTATCACAGAATAAAGACGGTCAGCCGGAAATTATAAACGGACAGCTATACGGCCGCCACTATAAAGTTTTCGCCGATTCTATGTGTAAAGCCGCAGCCGAAACTGGTAAAACGATCTATATCGGCGCACAGCTGCTTGAACATGAACCAGCCTTCTGGGCTACGGCTACCGACAGACAATGGAACACCGGCGTCTTACAGCAAACGGGCGCCGTATCAGACTATTTCATCGTACATAGTTATTTCACCCCCTACAACACCAACTCAAATCCACAGGAAGTGCTTGCCTCTGCCGCTCCCGTTACGAAAGCAATATTTGATCATGTATCATCCTCTATCGCTGGTAACGGTACAGCCATGAAGCCCATCGCTCTTACAGAATGGAACATCTTTGCAGTAGGCTCACAACAAATGGTATCGCAGGTAGCAGGCATGCATGCAGTTATGGTATGGGGTGAACTGATGAAGAATAAATATGGCATGGCAGCCCGCTGGGACCTTGCCAACGCATGGGATAACGGTAACGACCATGGGCTTTTCAGTCAGGGCGAACAGGTAACAGGTGAAACGAAATGGTCGCCCAGACCAGCCTTCTATTACCAGTATTTTATGCAGAAATTCCTGGGTGACAGATGTATCAATGCAAGCGTATCCGACAGTAATGCAAACATCAATGCATATGCATCCACTTTCAGTTCCGGAGAAGTGTCTGTAACGCTGGTAAACAGAGCAGCAATGACGCAGAACGTTGCTCTTAGCTTCAAGAATTTCAATCCGGGCGCCCGTTACTACTGGTATGTATTAACAGGTGGAGAAGGCAGCACCGGCTTCTCCCGTAAGGTATTTGTAAATGACGATGGCCCTGAAAGTATCGCAGGAGGCCCCGGCAATTACAGTTCCCTGAAGGCATACGCTGCCAATACGGGCAATGGCGTGAAGATCGCCCTGCCCCCAATGTCTGTCGTCAATTTGGTTGTGGATAAAAAATAGGCGAACCAAAAGCCGGTGGCGTGTCAACGCACCGGCCTTTACTCTTCCGGCATTCCCCTGCGGGAATGAAATTTGTAATAAAGGCTGGACATGTGACACATTAATAGCGGCCTTATGAATTTAAAACCGAAAGAAGTATTAACAGAAAGAGAAGTCCGGCGGGGTATGAATGTAGTCATCTGGGACGGGCTTGCTTCTGAAATGATGACTACTTTCACAGGTAGCGCCTTCCTTGTCGCTATGGCACTGTTAATGGGCGCTAATAATATGCAGATCGGAGTCCTTGCAGCGTTGCCAACATTTACCAATATCTTTCAACTCATTTCCATATGGCTGGTACGTAAATTCAATAATCGCCGGGCTATCGCTGTCTTCTGCGCCTTCCTGGCCAGGTTCCCGCTAATATGTATCGGCATCAGTGCACTGGCATTTTCAGGCAGTTCTATCAACATACTTATTTTCTTCCTCTTTTTCTATTATCTGTTCGGTTCTATTGCCGGTCCCAGCTGGAATTCGTGGATGAAAGACCTCATCCCTGAAAATATGCTGGGTGATTACTTCTCACGCCGCAGCCGTTATAACCAGATCCTCGACGTAGTATTAAGTATTGTCCTCGCTGTGTTACTCGATTATGTCAAGAGCAGGTATCCGCAATATGAATTGCGCGTGTACGCCATCTTCTTTATCATTGCCGGCATCGTCGGTACTATTGGAGGATACGTCCTTTCCAAAGCCCCCGAACCACAGTCCTATCTGTCCAATGCCAATATCCTCGCACTTTTTAATCAACCTTTAAAGGATAAGAATTTCGGTAGATTATTAACCTTCAACTGTGCATGGGTATTTGCACTGAACCTTGCAACCCCCTTTTTTACCGTATTTATGATGAAAGCATTGGGACTCCCTATTTCCTACATCATCATCCTTTCTATCATCAGTCAGCTGTCCAGTATAATGACCATACGCATATGGGGTACCTTTGCCGACCGGTATAGCAATAAAAGTATTATCGCATTAAGCGCCCCCATATATATCGTGTGTATCATTGCATGGTGCTTTGTAGGAATGTACTCCAGCATGTATATCAATCTTGCCCTGTTGGTGGTTATCCATATATTCACCGGCATCTCCACCGCCGGTATCAACCTCTCACTCACCAATATAGGTCTGAAATTAGCCCCCCGGGAAGATGCCATTGTATATTTGTCACTGAAGAATATCGTCACCGCATTCTTCTCCTCTTTAGGACCACTGGTCGGAGGTTCGCTGGCAGACTATTTCACTAACAGAAGCCTGGTGATCACCGCACAATGGAGTAGCCCGGACATTAACAAAGCAGGCCGTCTTATCTCATTGCACGAATGGAACTTCCTTTTCCTCATAGGTGCCTTATTAGCTTTAATAGCACTGGAACTACTGGCTCATGTAAAAGAAGTAGGAGAAGTTGATAAAGATGTTGTAAAAAGGGTCATGCGCACCAGTATCAAAAGGGACCTGAAAGAATACTTCCTGATAGGTAATATTATCACCTGGCATGAACAGTTACGGGCAATTATCAAACTCCGGAAAAAAGACGTGTAGTATTGCCCGTACCAGGATTACGGCTCATAAGGTCCACCAGGCACACCCCATCCCCACTTAGGCATTGGCTCGTCCATCCCGGCATTGATATCATCCAGCTTAGAGTTCATCACCGCCAGCCTGGTCCCCCATTCCAGCTAAGCCATAAATGCAGACCTGAACTCAGGATCTTCAGGTAATCCCAGTTCATCAGCTGTTTCAATCAACAGCTTAAGCCATTGTTTACGATGCTGTTCCGTAAGGTGTTTTCCAATATGTTGCTGTATCATGCGGAAGTGACTTCCTTCACTCGTACTATAAAACGGAGGCCCGCCAAATACTTCTGCAATAAAATGCGCAACATGCAACTGGTGATCTTTAGACATATGCTTGAACACAGGCTCCAGCAAATCATCCTTCAGCACCTTGTCATAAAAGATGTCCGTTAGCTTTTCAAATACCGGCATACCTCCCGCCCATTCATATAAAGTAGGTATATTTTTCATGATGGCAATTTGCTACATTTTACTTGCTTTCACAGCAACTTATCAAAAGTAAGTCCGGAATAACTGTATTTATGCTATTATGATCAGGTTAAACAATAAGACATACACCCGCCCCGTCGATGTAACACTTGTTTGATTTCATAAGTGAATACATCATCAGCTATCTGAAAAAAAACGGAATCGATTACGTAAAAGATCAACACTTGTACAAATGACAACCATTACAAAAACGGAATCGATTACGTTCAGAATAAATACTTGTTTAACTGACAACTATCAAATTTAATAGTATCCTAAAACCAATACCATACTGCATCTACCGAATAAAATATCAAATAGTACAGTATGTCCGCATCATTTTTTTTCAATTAAGTGTATATTGTACCCACAATCCAGATATCCGGTTTTACCTGTTAAAGACAATCAACGACACTGAGAAGAAAACAACCCACGAGAGAAGCCTGGACCCGAATATTCTGTACAAACACAAACACCAGTTATTTAATAACTCATCAACCAAAAGAAACAACGTTATGACCTAAAGTAATGACTTCTTAGCCAATTCCATGTTATGCAGGGAAGTCCCTATTAGTACATTTTCCGAACCCGAAAACAGCATCCGGAATGCCGTTAAGGGCAACCGCATGTATTCTTCCATCGTTTAATGAAAAATATATGAAACCAAGAAACTGGGGAGCCCCTCTGTGCAAGGGCCTGTCCACTCTTCTGCTGCCCGTATTGCTTACCAGCAACGGGATACCGGCATTTGCCCGGTATAATTCCACCAGCCTGTTACAACAACAGGCAGCCACACTAAAAGGCATTATCAAAAACGCAAAAGGCGAATCCCTCGCCGGTGTAACCGTTAAAGTAAAAGGTGGTAATACCGGTACCGTATCCAGAGAGGACGGTACATTCCAGCTGCAGGTGCCGGATCCCGGCAAAGCCATACTGGAGATCAGTTACATGGGATACCAGTCGCAGGAAATTGCCCTCGCAGGCCGCAGCACTATAGAGATCACATTAACAGAAAGCGCCAGCGGATTAAATGAAGTATTGGTGATCGGATATGGTACACAGAAAAAAGTATCTTCCACTGCAGCTATATCATCAGTGGGTGGTAAGGAACTCGCTAAATCAACCGTACCTAATATCTCCAACTCACTGGCTGGTAGAGTAGCCGGTGTAAGTATGCGCCCCAATGGCGGTCAGCCGGGAGCCGACAACCCGGATATCCATATCCGAGGTATCGCTACCACCGGCAATAATGGTGCACTGATCGTGGTAGATGGTATTATCCGTAATAATATCAATGAAATACCCGCCAGCTCCATTGCTTCCGTAACAGTGCTGAAAGACGCTGCAGCTGTAGCGCCCTACGGTTTGGGTGGCGCTAACGGCGTACTGCTCATCACCACAAAAAAAGGAGTAAGCGGCCCTCCGCAGTTGTCGTTGAATGCCTACTATGGTTATCAGTCTCCCACCTATTATCCTGACATGCTGAATGCACAGGATTATATGCGCCTGCACAATGAAGCTTACCTGAACGAGAACCCTAACGGTACACAACTGCCTTACGCCCAGACGTTGATCGACGACTATCAGAAGCTGAATGCAGAAGATCCCGACAGGTATCCGATCAGTAATACAAAAGATCTCGTACGCATGCACGCGCCTATGCAGAACTACGCACTGCAACTGACAGGTGGCTCACAAACCATGAAATATTTCGTTTCTCTGGGTTATCTGAACCAGTCCGGCATGTTCGATCCCGTGAAATATCAACGTTATGATTATGCCATCAACCTGGACGTACAGGCTACTAAAACAACGACTATAAATGTTTCACTGATCGGCGCACAACAGCAAACACGTTCTGTAGATGCCGCCACAACTGTCAGCATACTTTTCCGTAGTGGTTATAAATTTGTCCCCACCGCTAACCTGCGCTATAGCAACGGTCTCTGGGGCGAATTTGCCGGCAACTCCCCCATCGGTATCCTGAATGCAGGATATCAGCGCGACAACAAAAGTACGATGCTGTCCACCATCGCTGTTAATCAGGAATTGCCCTTTATACCAGGTTTAAGCCTCAAAGGGACCTTCAGCTTTGACCCGATGCAAACGACCCGTAAAGGATGGCATACACCGTTCTATTTCTATTCGCAGGATCTGTCTACCACTCCTTATAGTTACACCAGGCAGATCTCCACATCTGAAGGTAATGCGGCCTCCTTTACATGGCTGAACCAGGAATATGCACAACAACGCACATACACCTACCAGGGATACCTGAATTATAAACGCACCTTCGGCAAACATGATATCACCGGTCTGGTAGTGGCCGAAGCACGCGATAGCGACTCCAGCGCCTTTTCCGCCCGCAGGAACAACTTCGGTGTGAACATCGACGAGCTCAGTATGGGTAGTTCCAATAAGAACGACTTCGACAACACCGGCTCCTCCTCCACCGGAAGCCAGATCGGCTTCGTATACCGCGTTGGTTACAGTTACGCCAATAAATACCTGGTAGAAGCATCCGGCCGTTATGACGGGCACTATTATTTCGCACCAGGCAAACGTTGGGGCTACTTCCCCGCAGTATCGCTTGGCTGGGTGATCTCAGGAGAAAACTTCATGCACCGCCTGCCGTTCGTCAATTATCTCAAGCTGAGAGGCTCATGGGGTAAGTCAGGTAGCCTTGCCGGTACTTCCTTCCAGTACCTACAGGGATATTCCCTCTATGGTAACGCCTACGCCTGGGGCAATGGTACTATGGTGCAGGGATCTTTCGTACCGCGTGAAGCCAACCGGAACATCACCTGGGAGATCTCTACCAAAACAGATATCGGCTTCGAAGCCTCCTTATGGAACGGACTGCTGGACCTTGAAGTAGACTACTTCCGCGAAAGAAGGACCGGTATGCTCCTTCCCCCTTCCGTAACAGTACCGATAGAATATGGTCTTAGCCTGTCCGACGAGAACGAAGGCATCATGGAAAACCAGGGTATAGAGATCACAGCCGGTACAACACACCAATTTGCTAACGGACTTCGTATAGGCCTGAATGGCAACTTCAGTTATGCGCGTAACAAAATGTTGCAGATCTTCGAAACGTCCGCTACCCGTAACAATCCTAACAGAAGCAGGACCGGCCGGGCTTTAGGTACGCCATTCGGCTATCATGCAGAGGGACTTTTCACTACGGCAGACGACAAGAACAATGACGGCATCATCAATCCCGCAGACGGTTATAACGTGATACAGTTCGGTAACCTCCATCCCGGCGATATCAGGTATGCCGACCTCAGTGGTCCTGATGGAAAACCCGATGGTAAAATAGATGCCAATGATGAAACCCGTATCGGTTATCCGACATACCCACTGATCACCTATGGTTTTACACCAACTGCATCATGGAAAGGACTCGATCTCAGCCTCTTCTTCCAGGGTTCTTCACTGTCCGGCTTTAACATCGCAGGTTTCCAGACCATCCCGTTCAACAACAACAATAGTAACTCTGCTTACGAATACTACAACAACCGCTGGACGCCTGATAATCAGGACGCGAAGTACCCACGGGCCAATCAATCCCCTTATGCTAACAATACCCAGACTTCAGATTTCTGGATAGCCAGCACAGGCCTTCTCCGCCTCAAAACAGCAGTACTGGGTTATACGTTGCCTTCACATTTGCTGCAGCGCTGGAAGATGCAGGCCGTGCGTGTCTATGTATCAGGACAGAATATGTTTACCATCAGTAAAATGAATTTCATGGACCCTGAAGTGGGTTACACAGATGGTGAAGTGGCTTATCCTAATCAGAAAGTCTATGTAATGGGATTGAATGTAACCTTTTAGTTCACGCTTAACTGGATCTACTATGAAACGTCTAATATATTTCACACTGCTCGTAGCACTAATATCCTCTGCCTCCTGTAAAAAGGATTTCCTGGAGAATACAGATAAAACGCAACTGACCGACGAATTGCAGTGGTCGTCCGAAGGAAATGCAGATATCTTCCTCAATGACATCTATGGCAGTCTGCCAAATTACTGGAATCAACCGGAGAACCTGGATAATTTTACTGATGATAATGATGCTGGCTTCTACTACACCTCCTATAACTGGAAACAAGGCATCGTATCACCTGCTGGCACAGACTATACAGTATGGGGAGGTATCACCGGCTCGGGCGATCTTACCAACTGGCCCGCTACTTTTACAGCCGTAAGGAAGTGTAACACCTTCATGGCGAAAGTGCAGGCTTATGCAACTAACTTCTCAGACACATGGAGAGAAAAACGCCTGGACGAAGTGCGCTTCCTGCGCGCTTTCTTCTACAGTGAGTTATGGATGCATCTCGGAGGATTACCCATCATGACCGGCGTTCCTGACCGCAGTAACGGCGACAGCAGCCAGCTGTATTATCCCCGTAGCACATTTGGAGAAACCCTCGACTTCATCACAGGCGATCTTGATACGGTGATCCTAAACGCTAAATTAGCCGTTAAATACAATCCGGGAGATGCTGATGCCGGACGTGCCACATTAGGCGCTGCATTGGCCTTAAAAGGCTGGTTACAGTTATATGCCGCCAGTCCCGCATTCAATGCAGCACAACCTGCTGCAGGCGCCGACCCTCATCGTGTAGCAGGCTTCAATAACTTCGATGCGAACCGGTGGACTGCTGCTGCAACCACTCTTAAAAAGTTCATCGATCAATACGGAAATGGTCATCCTTTCGGCCTGTTCACCGACCTCTCATCGTTATGGTATGAATCGAATGAATACAACAGTGAAGTACTGTGGGACCGGCAGGTCGTGGCTGTTACCATGGGATCTTCTTTTGAACAATATGGCGGTCCCGTATGGATCAATGGCGCCTACTACACCTGGGGCAATTACAACCCCACCCAGGAACTGGTCGACCAGTTCCAGATGGCCAATGGCAAAAGCATCCAGGACCCTACCTCCGGTTACAACCCTCAAAACCCTTACGTTGGCAGGGAACCCAGGTTCTATCAGTGGATAGTGTATGATGGCGCACCATATAAGATGAACTGGATGGACAGGCAGGACACTATTTACACCCGTATCGACAGAGTACGTCCATCCAAAAATCAGATCGATTTCGGTACGGACGATGTAAGCAATACAGGATACTATTTTAAGAAAAGACTGAACCCGCTTGTGCGCCCAGGCGGAGGTACTATCAGCGGAGCGAATTTCATTTACTACCGTTATGCAGAGATCCTGCTCGGATATGCAGAAGCGCAGAATGAAGCAGTAGGGCCTGATGCAACAGTATACGAAGCGATGAACAAGTTGCGCGCAAGGGCAGGTCTTCCCAACCTGCCGGCAGCTCTCAGCCAGGAAGCAATGCGTGACGCCATTCACCATGAACGGCGCGTGGAACTATGTTTCGAGAACAAACGCTTCTATGACCTCATCCGCTGGAAAACAGCAGAACAGTTGCTGATCCATGACAGACATGGCATGAAGATCTCTAACACCATACCGGAAAATAACAGCGGCGTATGGCAATATGAAGCTGTTCTATTGAACCATCCGCATGTATTCGTGCCGAAGATGTATCTGAACCCGATACCACAGGATGTGATAGACCGTAACCCACGGGTAGTGCAGAATCCGGGGTACTAAAACATATCTCTATTAAAAGCAGAAGCCGCCTCATTATCACTGAGACGGCTTCTGTTTTTATAGCAATAGAATAAACTACTCGATCTTCATAAACCGGATCGTAACAGGTTTGCCTTTCTTTCGTTTGATTACGGCAAGATAAACACCTCCCTGTAGCTGTGCTACATTAACACTGATCTTTGTGCGGCCTGATACATCGTAAGTACCTAATTCCTGGCTGCCATCAAGGCTCATGATAAACAGCTTCTCCCATCTATCTGTCACATCCATTTTGTCGATGGTCAGTATGTTGCCAACCGGGTTAGGATAAAGGTGCAGGTCCAGCCTTCCGTTATCGTTATCCGGAACAGGCAGGTTAAATGTTATCTCCCTGGATACCCCTTTACAGCTGTCCGCTTCTATCACTACACGATACTTACCATCAAACTGCGGCACATATACAGGCCCTGCTGCCGGTTGCGGTGCAGTTTGCCAGGAGTAATTAGTATAGTATTGCCATTCAATATTACCCTCACTATAATTGATCACAGTGAAATTACTGTCTGTAACTAATACGTCCGGATTCAGGTCCCTCACAATAATTCCTACAGGCTCACTCGTATCACTGTCCGGCTGTGCACAGGCAATGCTGCTTTGCATGATCACACTTACCTGGTCATTATTCTTCAACCATGTTGAACTAAAGCGATTGCTCTTACTACTAGTAGTATCAACACGCACGCCATTGATCAGCCATCTGTATCTAGGCGCAGTACCACCGTTCTCAGGATAAGCATAGAAATTAACAGTACGGTCAATACAAACAACATCCTTATCAGAAAGAACTGTTACGGATGGGTGTACTATTTCATCAACCTGCATTGCAAACCGGATGCTGTATTTATCATCTACTACACAACGGAACTGGTAACCCTGCCAGCTACGTGGTATATGGGCCAGCTTAAGCGTAGAAGTGTTTGTACCGGAGAAACCCGCATTATCGTTGATATTAACAAAACCCTTACCAGCTGTTTGCTGCCATTGATAATGCTGACCAGTCAGATTCGATACCAACGTAGCAGGTGCGTTATCACACACTCTTCTCTGAACAGTATCTGACAACTGATTGAGGAGGATCACAGATTTATCTGCCCATGTCAGGGATGCGATCAGGTCCTGTCTTCCATCGCCGTTAATATCTCCTGCAAGCGCAACGCCTGCACTATCGCCACCAGGCAGGATACGCGGGTCGGCAAAAGATATCGCCCCACCGGGAACACTTGTATTTCTTAATACAGATATTCCCTTCGTATTATAATAATAGCTATCCAGTATACCAACCAATTCAGGTTTGCCATCACCGTTCAGATCACTCATAAATGCATCCCAGCAGCTCCCATTTAACTTATACAGGATCGGCTCTCCGAAAGTAAGCTTGCCAGGTGTGCAGTTGTTGTTTATGACCCAAATGCCGCCACCACTAGCTGACATGATTTCAGGCTTTCCATCACCGTTTAGATCTCCCAGGCGGATAGTGGTCGGAGAATTGTATAATGAATATATTATTTCTTTGGGTTCGGCAAAGGCAATACGGCCTTTCGAACTGATGTTCCTGTATATGACGATCGTCCTGGCGTTAATTAAAATAACGTCTCCGGCACCATCCCCGTCCATATCATTAACCCAGATGGATTGAGCGCCGTAAGGAACAATAAAATCCTGCCTTATATCAAATGCCGGATTACCAGGCGTACTGATATTTCTGTAAATAGAAAAATTACCGGGATAGAAGCTGCTAACGGCAATATCAGATTTACCATCACCGTCTATATCTCCGATAGCCATTCCGGAGCCATCGGGTGGCTGTTGCATCTGGCTGGTTACAATGGTATATGTCTTGAAACTGATCTCATTACCCGTGCCTGTATTCAGGTGTACCTGGAAGTCTTTGTTTTTTCCGCTAAATACAACAAGGTCAGTCCGGCCATCTCCATCCACATCTCCATTCAGGATTGAACTGGGAACAATAGACGTATATATTGCCTTGTGCGGCGCAAATGATAGTTGATCCGGACTGCTGTTATTCGGAACGATCATCAGACTATCTTTCTTCTCAGCGATCATCTCCGGCTTGTTATCATTATTCAGGTCTACAATTTTCCGGATGTAGCCGTAAGTCAGGTCGGTCTTTTCATTAAATGCAAACAGCGTATCGCTGGTAACCGCGTAAGTAGTAACAAACGGTAATACAGCGTATGCTGTAAGATGGTCCGTCGTTAAGGTAACCGGCGTATAGTCCGTGCCCGTAGGTACTTCTACCGTTAGTGAAGTGGTACTGGCCGATAACACTTTCGCTTTTACAGTACCAAACAATACTCTGTTAGCCGCCGCGTCTTCACTGAAATGCTCCCCTGTGATCACCACACTTGATCCCACAGGACCTGTAGCTGGTGTCACAGCATGTATTACCGGAACAACACCATATATAAATTCATTTCCGGTAGATATACCCGCAGCACTGCTAACGGAAACATTACCTGTACTGCCATCTCCCACTATTGCCGTAATGGTACTGTCATTATCTACTGTAAATGAAAGCGCCGGAGCATCTCCAAACTTCACAGCAGTGACTCCCGTTAAGTGTAGTCCTGAGATACGTACGGTCGTTCCCTTAACACCTGAAGAAGGTGAGAATGCGTAAAGGAAAGGTTGTGTGGAAACATGGTTCCGGTAAATAGAAATAATGCCTTCCTTGTTACCAGCCGTCATAATATCCGGTTTACTATCACCGTTCAGATCAGCAACAATGAGATTGGCAGACATTCTGCCATTGTCAAAAGCAACACGATCAGAAAACCGGACCTTGCCCGGAGTACTGAGATTTTTCATGATGCTCATATGCGCATCCGGTTCTCCCGAAATATTCAGGTACACAAGGTCTAATTTATTATCCCCATCTACGTCACTAAGGTCCAGCTCACTGGGAACTGCACCGGGCCGGTAGTTCCGCTCCACCTCGAATGTCAGCGCTCCAATATCCGGATCAGTGGTATTCCTGAAAAAGGAAATGAAGGCGCCGTCGCCACTGCTAACAACAAAGTCATTCTTACCATCATTATCAAGATCACCTACGTCCACATTCGTTGCGCCATTAGAATAATAGCTCCCAACCCTTTCAAATTTGATCTCGCCTTTTGTACTGACATTCCTCCAGATGATTACACTGTCAGCACTGGTACCAATTATTTCCGGTTTACCATCACCGTCCAGATCACCTACCCCACGTAGCTGACCAGGCACGTTTATCGTCTGCTCCCATGCGTAACGGAATGTATCCGGATTAGACAAATTCCTGTATACTTCCCAGGAACCCGCCAGGTCTGGTTTACCATCACCATCTACATCAGCCAGTATTCCCCATCCGCGTATCATTTTAGGAGGATCGAACGCAAAATTACCCGGCTGCGATCTGTTTATAAGTATATAGTTCCAGGAGTCAGGCGGATAAAACAGGTCAAGTTTACCATCACCGTTAAAATCTGCCAGCTGAACTTCTGCTAGCCAGGCGCTTTCACCGGGAAGGTCCACCAGCACATGCGGTGGCGCAAACGTAATGCTGTCGCCTGTGGTCGTATTTCTAAGGATATATAATCTTGTATTATCTGCAATGATGACATCTATTTTCCCATCCCCATCGATATCCCCGCTTCTCATAGTCCCGCCAAACTCGTGATAGGTGATCCTTACCGGTATTGTAAAATCTACACGCGGATCAAATGATGACGCAGTGATGCTACCGCCATTGTCGAAGGTAACGTTGAATGCCTTGCCACTGTTACTGGTCAGACCATCATGTGCTACCGTAACAGGCTCATAGGTCGCACCTGCCGGTACCGTCACCGTCAGAGAATGCTCAGTAGCAGCAGTAACTACTGCTCTTACCGGTCCGAAACGTACCATATTCTCAGCGGGATCGGTGCTGAAGTAATTACCAGTGATCGTTACCGTCGTACCCACAGGACCTGACAGCGGCGTCATGCCCGTAATTGCAGGACATTGCACAAAGGTAAAACCATCCTTTTGAGCAAGAACACCCCTTGTCACCACCGACACTTTACCCGTTCCGCCGTCTCCGACCATTGCAGTGATACTGGTCGTACTGTTTATTTCAAACGATTTTACATACTCCGAGCCAAAGGCGACAAAATTTGTACTGCCAAACCCGGTACCGGTAATTTCAACCATCTCACCAGTGGTACCGATCTTCGGCCAGAAGTCCCTGATCACAGCCTTTATATGAAAGTCCTTTAATCCGTCAACACCGGGTATGCTAAGACCACCCGTATTCTTAATGCTGATCTTCCCTGTTTCTCCCTCACCTACTACCGCTGTGATCACCGAATCCGATACGATGGTAAAACTCGTCGCCGGTACACCACCAAAGCTCACGGCCGTTGTAGTCAGGAAGTGAGCGCCGTATATGGTGATCGTACTGCCCACAGTATCTACATCAGGAGTAAAATCATAGATAACAGGTGCAGGCAGGAAAGTAAATCCCCCCAACGAATCTAGACCATTCGGTCCCCGTACCAGGATGCTTCCTGACGCCCCCTGCGCCGACGGTACAGCACGGATCGTTCCATCCCGCAATACACTGAATGACGCTGCCGGCTGACCACCAAAGGTAACTCTGTCAGCCCCGTTAAATCTTGATCCCTTTATCGTAACCTCATCACCGGCCTTCGCGGTGACCGGCGAGAAGGAATCTATCAGAAGCGGAAATGGAAAGTAGACATACTCCACCGTCGTGTCGTTTACGTTGCCATTATGGGCCACAACCTTGATCGTATCAGTTGTATGGCGTTTATCGTGCACATACGTGGCGTTATAACTGTTGACTATAAATGAACCGTTAACAAACCACTCATAGGTATAAGCCGTCTTACCTAAGTTATTCAGGTGAACGACATTGTCTATATGCATTCCCGTCGTATCAACAGAGAAATAAGCCTGCGGAATAGTTGGCCCTCCGGCATTGTTGCTCATTTCCAGGAATCCACGCGTACCACCTGCCCACAGTTGCGTGGCGTTGAGGCATTGCAGGTCGAGATGCATATCCATATCAGAATAATAGTTACTATCATGCGTTAACTTCTCCCACGTTCTCCCCCCGTCACTCGTCTTATAAACATCATAGTCGTCGGTGATGGCAAATCCTGTATTATCGTCGACAAACTGCATTTTTTTTATGTCAATGGAAGTCTCCCTGGTATTGACTTTAGTCCAGTTCCTACCGCCATCAGCAGTATGATATAACAGCCTGCCTTCGGTAGACGAAAGATGTATCCACCCCTTCTGAGACGTGAGAAAATAAGCATAGTATAAGCCGCCGGTTGGCAACGGGCGCTGTTCCCATGTACTACCACCATCAGTACTCATGAGGAATCTGGTGCTGGTGAGGCCCAGGTCTGCAAAAGCGATATAGTTGTTGGCGTCTATGGCCTGCAGGTTCGAATAATAAGTTTCCGGGATCGGCCATACTACCGACCAGCTACGTCCCCTGTCGGTGGTCCTCATGATCCTATCCTGGTCAATGGCAAACCCTTTTGCACTGCTCCCGGCAAAAACCATATCCTGGAAACCATAAGTTAAAGAAGATGACGCATTGCCATGAAAGACGAGTTTGAAATTATTCCCCCCGTTCACCGAGTACAGGATAGCACTTACCAGGCCATAGTGCCCATACAGTAACAAGGTATCTTTGCTCAGCGCTTTCACACCGGAAATACTAAAGCCAAAAGTAACGTTGACCGAATAGTTATTGAAGTCAACATTGTTGAGCGTAACATCCTTCCTAAGGAACGTCCGCCCACTGTCAGCTGTATAACCCAGCCAGTTGGCAAAGGCCACATAACCCTGGGATGGCGACAAAAAACTCAGTTTATTGATGTCAGAGGCGTCACTGTCTTTGTAGACTTTCCTCATCTGTGAAGATGCCTGGAAGCTAAAACAGAGTACACAGGCAAGAGTAGCCAGCAATAGCCGTAAAGCTGGCAATTTACTACGTAAATGCATATAGGTATTTGGGTATAAATAGTCGGAGGTCGTCCCCTTTTTTAAAATTTCTGCTGATGAACGTTTACACAAGACAAAGATAGATATTAAAATACAATAATATCAACTTCGTGTTTTTCCACATCAATGCGCTGCATTTGTGGATAATATCTTGCTAATCAAGTCCAAACACACCTTGAATTGTGCTAAATTTATATACTCAAAATTATCTTTAATGGCACGCCAAAACACGCTTATAACCTTTACCGGTAAACTCGGTGATCTCATCGGCTATCAGCGCAATGGAAAGTACTTCCTGCGCAGTATGCCTGAAATAGTACGACAAACGGCCGCTACCCGTCACGCAGCCCGCCGCTTCGGCATGGCCAGCAGAAAGGGAGGCCTTATCCGTAACGCCGTCTACGACGATCTGGATATCCGCTGCGATAACAGCCATATCAATCGCCTGAACAAAATGCTCATTACCGCTCCTGGCGATCTTACAGCAATTACAGGCTACCGCTTCAATCAATACGCCGGAACGGACCGCTTCTTCAGCGTAACACCCAGGCTTTTCAGGAATGGGATATTCCACATTCCCCCGCAAAACCTGGTGCACCATAAAGACATCAGTGCACTGGAAGTAAAAGTAATTGCTACCCGTATCGACTTTGACAGGCGTCAGATTACCGGTACAGAAACAGCTGTAATGGTCATAGATCCCCGCCAGCCCTTCTCCGGAGCAGACGTTTCCCTGGATATAGCCGGTACAGGTACCCTTATCATCACCTTACAGGTAAGAGGCATACACGACAACGCAATATCGGGCAACAGGCAATACCTTGCCGCCGACATAGTTGCCGTAAAAGAATTGCAAATACCAGTATCTCTTAAGAAAAGCGCCTACCCGCAACGGGCGGCATTATGGCTGGAGATGCCTTTAAGCGCTACACACGTACATGCGCATCAGCCCGTGATCCAACGGGAATAGACTTTCCCCGCCATTGAAGATCTGTTTTGAGAGTAAATACCCATTGAAAGTCATACCCACCCACACATTTTTTAATATCGACCCCATCTTTCATTGCTGCAGCATAGTCCTGAAGCTGTCTTCCCATTGCCATACTTTCTCTTAGCATTGCTTAGCATTAAATTCCATCGCGATTGTACACCGGAACACCAACACCTGATCAAGTCCACCTCCCCTCCTGTCATGCTTCAGGTATATAGCATAGTTGCCACTATTATACGCCCTGTATCCGCCCGGCTTCAACACACTCCTACCTCCCGAAATGCATATTTATCAACGGCAACTGTCTGAGCCCTCTGGGATTATTCATCGCCACATTATATAATCCTACCAGCACACCCTTCGACCGGTCAGTCTCAACCTGTTACCGTTTTCCGCCCGCTACATAAGGACCAAAAGTATTCTTCACCTGCTGCCCTTTTTTAAAGGAATCCAGTACAAAAATATTATACGACTCACCACCCGGTGCTACACGTATCACAATATGCCCGTTTGTACTTTTATACGCATTCTCCAATGCAGGCCCGATCACCAGTTTGTTTGCTTCCAGCATATTAGTAGCAAACATATCATGCGGATAAGGATTGGTAGCACGTGAAGTAAGCCGGATCAATACCTCATGCCCAGGATGATCACTCGACCATACCTGCTGTATCCAAACTCTCGGCCTTAATGTCTGAATATAATTTACATTGAGCGCATTCCTGTTACCATGATGACTCATCGTAGCAACATCCACCTGACCAACAATAGGCGCTACAGCACTTTCCATGTCATTACAGGCCGGTTCTCCGTAGTTAACTACACCCTGGATGTCTGCAGCAAAGAAGATACTGAAGTTCCCGTATTGAGCTCTAATGCCACAACCTGCATTATTCTCATCCGGCAGCATTCCCCCGGTATTAGCAAAATGGTTAAACACGTTCTCACCTGTTCCGTTCCATATAAAACCATTAGACATAATATTCCTGATATGGAAAGAAGGATATGCAGCAGCATCTTTCACCAGTACAAACTGATCTTTACTACCGGTCTTGAAACGCTCTGCCTTCATTCCCTTCTGGCTTGTCTGATATTCGATGAAGTTGATGTAATTACCCAACTGCTGCAACTCCCCATCATCTGCCTGCTGCTTAATTCTTTTTTTCAGATCAACCGGATAATTATAATCAGGATAACCACGGTCCACGATCTTCCTGATAGGAATTCTGTCTCCTACCCCTGTAATTCCTGTCAGATAGTATTTTCCTTCTGCAGCCGCTTTCGCACCTTTATACATACCGCCGAAATGGTCATCATGAAAATGTGTGATCATTGCATAATCGATCCATGCAGACGGGTTCACCCCTTTGATATAATCAGCAACCCATGCATACGCAGGCTGACTGTTATCAGGCTGTAAAGGGGCAGTACGTGCCGATTGTGTACGGGGATCGGCCGGGTTCAGCTCACCGGCATCTATCAGCATCGTCGTACCATCCGGCATGATCATAAAAGCACAATCTCCCCTTCCCGTGGTAATGAAATGAATATCAAGATTCCCTTTCTTCCAACCCTCAAATGCCTGCGCACCCGCATGCAACGACACAAAAAAGACAACCATCAATACAACGAACCGCTTACATGATTTATTCATCTTCAATCTATTTACAAATTTCATATCCTACACCGATCGACCCCGTCAGGGGTCGCCTTGTTTGTAACCCCGGGATTTTATCCCGGGGATCATAATACGATCCGGATCATAACGCTATCCACAATTCACCTTCATAACGTAATTCCCCATTCGCCGTCATGACGCTATCTCCGATCCCGATCATAACGCTATCCCCATTCACCATCAATGGATCCGCCCCGCCCACACAATATTACCACCACAACCCCGTCGCTCACATTACCAAATGGTTAACCACTGCTACCGCTCATCACGCCCCCACTATTAATTTCAATAGCAGATAATATAAACTTAACATAGTTAAAGTATTCCAGGAAATATCTTTACGCGGCTCTATAACATTGTTAGATACAAGAATTTACAATTATGAAAAAGGGATTTGTTCTTATTATTTTATCGTTACTCGCAACCGGCGTGTTTGCCCAGAAAGCTAAGCATATTGTACTAATTACAATTGATGGCTTCCGCCCGGACTTTTACCTGGATACTTCCTGGCACGCTACACATCTGCAACAGATCGCTAAAAAGGGAGTGCAGGCAAAAGGTGTGAACAGTGTGTTCCCTTCTATGACCTATCCTTCACATACGACTATCGTAACAGGTGTATGGCCGGTAAAACATGGCATTTACTATAATAACATGTTTGAACCGAACGGCCCTACCGGCAAAAACTACTGGAACGACAGCTCTATCAAAGTACCAACCATCTGGAGCGTAGCACAGCAGAAAGGTTTGAAGGTAGCAGCATTGCTCTGGCCGGTTTCTGCGGATGCTCCGGTAATGTACAATATCCCTGACATTGGTGGTTTGGGTGACGCTGTAAGAGAGAAATATTCAAAACCTGAAGGTTTTATCGAAACGCTGAAGAAAGGTGTTTTCAATAACGCTTCGCGGATAGAGTATGGAAAAGATCACAACGTTGCAGCTATCGCGTCATACGTTATTAAAAAAGATCAGCCTAACCTGATGACCATTCACTTCTTCTCTGTGGATCATTACCAGCACGAACAGGGACGTCAGGGCGAGCGTGTAACCGCAGCAGTAGCCGATGCCGACAGCAGTGTAGGCATCATCATCGATGCATTGAAAGAGGCCGGCATATGGGAAAACACAGTACTGATCGTTACTGGCGATCATGGTTTCCTCGATGTAAAAACAAGTGTAAATCCTAATGTATGGTTAACAAAAGCAGGACTGATCACTGATGTGAAAAAAGATGACTGGAAAGCCCAGTTCAATTCCGTAGGAGGTTCCAGCTATCTGTACCTGAAAGATAAGAACGACACCAAAACATTAAAACAGGTAAAAGACATATTAGCTGGTCTGCCGGCAGAAGAAAAGAAGTTCATCCGTATCATTGATCGCAAACAACTTGATAAAGTAGGCGGCAATCCTGAAGTAGCCTTCGCACTGAGCGGCGAGAATAACGCTTCATTCGGTAACGCTATGACCGGCGATGCCATCAAGCCAGGCAAAGGCGGTACACACGGTTATTATCCTGATTTCCGCGAAATACGTACCGGCTTCGTTGCTTGCGGGCCTGGCATAACAGAAGGCGGCGTTATTCCGGAAATGAACCTGCGTGATATTGCACCGGCACTTGCAAAAATATTAAACCTCTCCCTGCCATCTGCAGAAGGTAAGATACCTGCTGGTTTATTCTCAAAGTAATGGTAATAAATACCCACATAAAAATGGGGTATAACAAAAGATAAGCCTCACAGTAATGGCCCGCTTAAGCGGGCCATTACTGTATATAAGAGACAATATAAAAGAAAATTAAGCCATCAGCAGTACGACTATCCTTCCATATTTATTTTTTGAGAATTCCTTAATATTTCCTAGCTTCATTATCTCAGACCCCGAATAAATAACCGATACACTAGACATTTCTCGACCGTAGCACGGGTTTGCGTATCTCTTCAGCTAATTAAAAATATCACTACTAGTCGCATCTGCTGCCGCTTGGCAACAGAGCAGGTTTGCTGTACCATTAGAATGAAAAGCTTATTATTTAACTACCCCAAAGCTGACGAATAGCAGCAATTATTATTTATTGCCCCTAATTCAGGCAGTGTTGCATATGCATTTATGAAAGAGCATATCATCATAAAAGTTGTTAAAGAAGTGCTGGATCAACTGCCAGCACAAGTTCCATACTGGATGGACTTCATCAATGATAAAACTACTGTCATTGAACGTTTCCATCCCGATGTGGACAGGCTATTTGATGAAGCGAACTACAAATTCTGGGGCACCAGAGAATATAAATCTCAATCCAAAGATAAAGTATGGAGCGCCGATGAAATGAATGCAAGTCTCCATTGCACATTCCGCCTCATTATGCAACGCGATGGGACCTTACCCGAACACATCGTGAAACGTATAGAACAGCTCCCTTTCGTTGCAGAAGTAAGAACATTGTTATTAGGCACCACCGAGTTTCCCGGAGAAGAAATTGCCGGTGCAATGAACATTGTTGCTGCAGATCCCGGCGATATGATCTATCTCCCATACGCCAAACAATGGACAAAGGGCGTGACCAATGTACGTATCGCCGTTCTGGATACCGGTGCAAATTTCAGCCATCCAGAACTGGAAAATAAGATCGTACTCCGTAGAAATTTTGTAGACCTCCAGGGACTTGACACTTCTTCTTTTATAGGAGACGTATTAAACATTAATGCGCTCCCCGAAGACCAGGTCGGCCATGGCACGCATGTATCAGGTATCCTGGCCGCGAAAGGCCTGCGCATGAATGAGGGCGTTTGCCCCTCCTGTGAATTGATGGTGGTCAGAGTACTGGCAGCCATGAGAAGCGGCAACAAAATAGTAGGCGCCGGTATTGTGGATAATATCAACAATGGAATAAAATGGGCGGTAGATAATGGAGCAGATGTGATTAACATGAGCCTCGGCATTAAACATTCTGGCGGCGGACTTCCTCATGAAGATATCGTCAAATACGCACTTAGTAAGAACGTCACCATCGTCGCAGCCAGTGGCAATGACGGCAGCCCTGAAAAATATTATCCCGGTGCACTCGAAGATGTGATAGCAGTTGGTGCTGTAGATCACGTCGGACAAATAACCGGCTTCTCCTCTTATGGCGCCGATATCACCGTGGTAGCACCAGGCACTAACATCTATAGCTCTTATCTTAACAATGGCTACGCACTTTCTTCCGGCACTTCCCAGGCGTCTCCCTTTGTGAGTGGCGCCATAGCATTGCTAAAGTCTTACGCCTACGAAAAAGGAAAGAAACTTACAAATACCGATATCACTCATATACTACGTAACACATCAGACAGGCTTACCAGCAAAGTAAGGGACCAGAAAGCCGGATACGGTCTGCTCAACCTCGCAGATTCATTCAAACTACTAAACGATATGTTATCATAAATTCTTAAACACTATGTAAATGGCAACGCTAAATTTTTTCCCTTCAACTAATGGCGTTAAAATACGCAGAACTAACATTACAACAAATGGTCTCACTGCCGATATTGACAGTCATGTGAAGGAGCAACTGAATTACCTGAACGATTTGCTGGGCGCCCCCATCTATGTCAAAGAAGGAGGTGATTTTCAGACCGCAGATGGTATGTCGGTCAGAGAACTCGTCCAACTGCCATTGAAAGCCAGAATGTATGGCAATAGCCACAGAAAAGAACAACAATGGCAGGACGATAGCCTGCTGAATATCATATACAGCACGATCAATAATTCCAAATACGATAAGATCTATAGTATCGAGGAATATATCGATGCAGAAGATAAACTGTCATTACTCAAATTCGACTTTAAAGACCGGCTTACCAATAACTGGAATAACCTGGACCTGAACACACGTAGCATCCTCAGTTATCCAAACATTGTCAACTACCTGCTGGCATACGGCTACAACGCCGGATATACCGAAGTCAACGGACTTACCAATTTCATCTTCGGTAACAAGTCGGGCAACCGTAACGTGATCGTCTATACACAGATCAGCGCCTCCCGGCAGTATATCAATGAAGAGAAAGTGAGCGTCGAGTACAATAACGAAAAAAATCCCGTTATCACCGATATACTCAAAGGCAACCCCTCCTTCTCTGCTCTTTCCTTCAGTGCGTTTGTAACAAAAACACTGGAAAACTATGTGGACAACAGCGATGAACTGGAAATACTGAAAGACTCAAAGTATTATCCGGTCATTCCGCCCGCAATGATCCCTAAACTGATCCAACAGATCAAGTCTTCTATTATCCCGGTGACAGACAGCAATATTGACATCCTGCTGCCTATCTTCATGAATGAAATTGAAAATACACCGGGGTGGGAAGACGATACGACCGGTACAGACGATCAGAACGCGCCAGACTACAGTGTAAGCTTTCTCGATGATGATGCAGCTACTGTACAGGTTATCTCCGATAATATCCGCTGTGCCGCACAGATGTTCTACTCCATGACACTCGGCGAAGAACTCGATATCTTCAGTGTTGTGAATTTCTTCACCCATAAATTTATGGTGAGAGGAAATATTCAGATCTCCGACGCGCAGTTGCGGGAAGATCTTCAGATGTATGTATTCTCCAATAAATTCCCGCATCCAAAAACCGGTAAGATCATTGAACGCACCCGTCCTGCAGAACGGCGCATGTTCTACAAACAAGTGTTCAACTACGGTAATGCTCCTGTAACAGATGATGTAGTAGTGAACAGGGAATTCCCTAAATACTGGCGCATACTCATCATGGAAGTGGCACGTTACATACAACGCGCACAGGACAGCCCTAATCCGGAAAGTTATGTATCACGCCAAACCGTTATGCAGGCAGTGGAAGATCTGCAATACAACCTGTCTACCCATTGCTCCGGTATGGCAAACGTCATATCACCGATCATCTATGATGAATTATATTTCGTTATCAAACGCATCCTGAATCATCCTGAAATAGTAAAACAACTCGTCCCTGCCGGTGGTAACTGGTGGAAAGTCGTAGAAATGCTTTACGAAGGCATGAAACATCAGCGTCCTAAAACAACGATCCATTACAATAAGGCTAAACTGGGTTACGAGATCCTTAACGCCATCGCTACCTATAATCCTACCACGTTTGAAGATGATAAACGATTCTCCACATTTATCAGTAATGTGGATGCCTTTATCATTAGCCAGGCACAGCTGCAACAAAAAGAAGAAGATGATAACGAAGACGACAGGGAGCGCCGTCACAGAGATAGATCTGCTGAAAGGGAAGACGATGAAAGAAGCCCTGAAAAGCTCCCTCCCCCTCCTTCTGCATCCAAAGATGAGTGGGACTTCTAATTCAATTGCTAATTAACAAAACGTACTATCAGCTATGGCTATTAATGTAATACCTTCCAGGACACAGATCAAAGAATTTGCCCGCGCACAGGCAAGAGAAGTATTGGGCAGCAGTGATGTATTCAAGACGATGTCCCTCGATGATCAGAAAAGTATCTATCTGTCTCTGATAGATGATTATACTTCCAAACAAATGCAAAAGCATGGACTGGCAGAAGACCTGGCGACAGATAGCGGTAAACAGATGGGATACAAAGGATACGATCCCGGCTTCCAGGGCGATACCAAATCGTTCAAGGAACTGGTAGATGCTGTAGACTTCCCGAAATTCGTCGCCGATCTGTTGAAAGCAGTATTTGATGCAAACCTCAAAGTGATGAAACAACAGACCGACAGTTACATCAAACTAATGAAAGAAGCCACTAAGTCCACAGCAGATTTCATTAAAAAGGTCAAGGATGATGATGCCTTCGCCACACTCGCCGAATCCCGTGGAGATAAATATAATGTGATCACTGAGAAACAGGCTGACGGCAGCTCCAAGTTGTCACTCACCAATCCCGAAGGTGAAAAACATGATATGGAAGATGCAGAGGTGAAGAAACATATCCTGGAAGCAAAGATCAATATGGCGAAAGAACACCGTGCAGCATTGAGGGAAGTACTGCTCATGGGCGTTACCCGTCTGGTAGTAGAAAAAGGTGAGATCGACGCCCAGGTAGAATTCTCTATTAAAGCCACCCGCGCCAGTACAGCCCATCATGATGATCAGAACATCAACACCGTTAATACCCACTTTGAAGCAGATGGCGGCATACTCGGCGCTATCTTCGGCGGCCCTTCCGTAACTGCAGACATCACCAACACCAATATCCAGGTGAATACGTCCGATAAAAAAGCGACCGACGATCTGACCGCTACACTCAAAGGACATGTCAATATCAAGTTCAAAACAGATTATTTCAAACTGGACAATTTTGCCAATATGTATGCAGACGGTGGTGTAGCTGCACTCAAACCGGCAGCCAATACACCAGGTATAGCAGCTCCTGCAGCTCCTGGTACAATGCGATAATTAATAATTATTTGCTATGGCCCTGGCAATTTTACAATGGGAATCCGCAGACAGCCAAAACTATCGTTTCATGATAGATATTGGCACCAATACCTGGTATCGCTTTAAAATAGGCCGCCAAACAATTGACAGGGCCGGTATAAAATGGGTGGACGGGATCTCCAGGGAAACGCCCTTTCAGCAAAAGAAGAAACTCACTTTCCTGGGCGACAGCCAGGAGGAGATCGGAATACCTAAAAAATACTTTGACAGCGAGAACTGTTACATACAATTGTTAAGTGCGAAAGACAAGAATGGTACCTCGCCTGCTGTGTCAGATGTGATCAGGGTCCCCATAGGAGGGCTCCCGCGCGTAAATACAGGACATCGTAATATTTCATCTTCAGCAAGTATTGATATGCAAACTACAGGCTTCAACCCTCTCAGGAATATTTCCCACGAACAGCAATACCTCTCCCAACAGGCTTCTATAGAAGATATATTGGGCGGGCTGGTACGGGCTGTATTGCCTGCAGCTATCAGTTTGCTGAACCCCTCGGCGAATGCCGGCAATAACGCTCCTGCTTCAGGTGCAAATGCATCTCCACAGAGCACCACTAATATGCTGACCGGTTTGTTAGGCGCCATCATGCAAGCCATAGGTCCCGCCATTCCCGGGCTCACAAAACAACAATCCGTCAGCACAGCGCAATCCGTCGATAACAGATTTGGCAGCTACGGCAGCGCAGGGAACAACCAGTTCTCCAGACCATTCATCTTCGGTATCGATGACGCCTTGCTGGCCTCCCTCGCAGGCCCTCTTATTCAGCAGGGCGTACAATTGCTGCCGCAACTGATCAATGCCGCCAATCAACATAAACTACAAACACTACAGGCAAATAATCAGCTGATGACCACCCTCGCCGGTGATGTACAAAAACGATTGATGCTACAACAACTCCTGCAGAACCAGCAACCAGCTGCAGCCCCCAATGTTGATCCCGCAATACTGGCACAACTGATCGCACAATTGCAGAATGCGCAACCTGCCGCCGCTCCTGCCGGCGTAGCTACCGCACACTCACTGATGCAGAACAATACCGCCTATACATTGAGCAATGGCGTCATACTTACCTTCGAATCATTAAAACTTTCCTCCTATAACGGAAAAGAGCAGCTATTGCTGCAACAGGCCGATAAACTGTCATTCAACGTAAAGTTGAACGTCAGCCAGGCGCCGAAAAGTCCTTTACCTAAAGCGATCTTTACCTTCTATTTCAAAGACCCTGTCAGCCGGCAGCTATTGCTGGAGAAGACTTTTAAAATGAAAGATATCCAGGCCAATACACCCCTGCACTTTGAATTCATGAAAAGTGAATTATTAAGCCTGCCGCTGTATAAAGACCTGGAAATATTCGCTGAAGTACGCTGGAGAACTTCCAGTGGAAAAGAATACAAAGCCATCGGTAATACGCCTGCCATCTTCGTACAAAATTATTTTGTGCAGCAACAGGGAGTAGCGGTGTCCTCAGAAAAGGAACTGACAGACATGCAGGTCTACCGCTCCTTCTGGAACAAAATATGGCAATCCCCTTCCCTCGGCAAATCAAAATCCCTTTGGGAACTCAATGTAGATGCCCGTTACACAGTATCACTTTCTGCAGATCACACTGCGAACGGTATCACCGACACCAAAATGTCTTTAGATGCAAAAGACGCTGAAAGCCTGACAGACACTACGTCTGGCAGGATGAAAGCCGGTATAGAACTTAGCATCACGGAATTAAATAAACTACTGGATGGATGGGACGGTAACAAACCGCTGGACGATGAACAACTATCGGCCGTTAAAAATGCAGGCTTCGCAAAGTCTAACGTATCGGAGATGATCTATAACATTAAAATGAAAGGCCGGACCTATGAACAGGGCATGGTATGGGTAGTACCTGTATTCAAACTGTTCGAGATCACACTTGGTAAAGTCAGCTCCCTTACTCCTGACGGATATGTAAATGAGATCAGCAGCACGAAAGTGAAGTTTCCACTGCCCGTCAGCGGAAGGATCCTTGGCATTAAATCCAATAATCAATAACACTTATGCAATACCCATTTTATTACGGCATGTCGGAAGATGACAGCGAAGAAACATCCGCAGAAGAAGCCAATACAGCTAACGGTGTTGAATACGTATTCGATGGCTATGATATAGAACTGAACGTGAAGGTTATACTGAACCCTCTTACTAAAACTGATCCTTCATGATGGATGAAGCTTTCCTGCCACTGAACAGTATCATCGATAAGATACTGGATATTCCCGGCAACTTCAATGACGAAGAGGCCGGAGTACATAGCTACATATACGAAATAGAAGTCGGCACTCCCGTAGAACTGGATATCAGTATGAATGATGATGGAACAGTGAGGATCGGTACCGTACCTCCCATGTACAGGGTAGATACCAGCTTCCGTCCGTCCTATCACAGCATTACTATAAAAGCTGAAAAATATACAGCACCCGAAAATGGCGAATGATAACAAATACTGGAACCTGGAAGATTTTGTAGACTCCCTCGTAGTGGAGTTGGACAAAACGCGTGAAACACTGGCTATCAAAGCTATTAATAAACCTTTGACTTATACGGTCAAAGACCTCGCCATAGACCTCAATATCTTTCCCACCTTTGATGGAGATCAGATCAGGTTCATTACAGCCCAACCAGGTCAGGAAGGTGCATCAAAGGTCAATATCCAGCTGGGGTCCATTACCGACCAGCAGGTAAGGGCCACTACCAAAATATCAGGACTGAAAAATGACACCAAGATAGAAGAGATCGGAGTAGATACCCAAACCCAGAAAAAACTACGCAAACTGGGCGTTAACTCTGTAGATGATCTGCAGGAAGTAGAGAAGAAACAGGTAGATATAAAACACGCTACCGACAATGAGATCGATTATGCAACACTGGCCAACCAGATCCAGAAATCAAGAAGAAGTCAAACACCGCCAAGAGTGACAGCTGTCAGTCTTACGCTGGACGAAAATAAAAGGCCCTATCTGCATGTACGGGGAGAAAATCTCACATTGAACAAGCAGTATGCGCCTGTAACCGTGATCAATAATACGCTTGCTGAAGTAATGGATTTCAGCGCCAGTGAACTTAAAATATTGCTGAACAAAGATCACATTACGCAACAGGAATCTGAACTGATCATGACCTTCGATCCCTACACCCTTGTGAAAATGAATATCAGACTTTAAACGTACAGGCATATGAAGAAGAAACATACCCCTTACTCCTGTTATGACGATCTGCTCCGCGATTATTACGGTGGACATCACCGTCCCAAAAAGAAGAAACAGAGATCGCTGACACAAAGCTTTGACAATGGAGAAGTGCTCACCGTCAATGATAATACCCCGTTTGAAGAATATGTTGTGGCTGCATCTGCAGATAGTAACGGAGAGATCTTCGAAGAATATGTCGTACAGGCGTCTGTGGTGAATGATGAAGCGCATTTTGAAGAATACGTTTTACAATCATCTACCGAAGAAGAGAATACATACGTTCCTGTATTTACACCGCCGGCTACGTCCCCGGTAAGTGAGAACCAGGACCTGCTTACAAACGTACTCGACCCCTTCTCAATGGGAAAGGCCCTTCCGGACCAGGCCCCCTCGCCGTCAACAGATACCTTTGTTCCCGGTTATGCCGATGAGGACCTCGATACGGCATCCTTACTGGAAGATATCAAACAAATGCAGGGAGCTGACTCCCCCGCCCCATCTGCGCAAAGCAGTGGCTCTCTCTCGTCAAAGGAAGAAGAGATCGTAAATGATCTCCAGGCTATTCTCTCCGGCAAGAAGGTCTATGACCCTGCAGCAAAGAAAACCGTCAACCGTGAAGATGTAGGCAGGCAACAATCTGTTGAGGAACCGGCAGGACAGAAAAGTAAGGACCCCGGTTTCAAAAATGAGCACGAAATATTTGACCGTATTGCGCAAAACATGAAGTTCGCCAATGCATATAACCTGGGTACCATCCAGGTGGACTCACAGGAACTGAATAACCGTTTCAATGATTTCGACAAAATGATGGAAGCTGCCCCTCCGCAAGCTCCTACCAGGAAAAATGTCCCACCGCCCGCTAATAGAAAAGAGGAAGAGCTGGACCCTTCAGAGTTCCTGAATGACCTGGACGATATCCACAGATATCGCAGCCAGCAACCCGTAGCAACCGTTACGCCGGAGCAATCTCCCAGTTTGCAGATGAGCCCTCCGGGTACCAATGGCCCCGACTGGCCGCCAAGACCCACCAGTATCCGTCCGCTGACTACCAGTGAACGCGCCGCAGAATTTGGCTCATTCACTTACGAAGCAGATCCTTCCACTTTCGGCGGAGACGGCATCCGGGTAACAAATAATTGGGCTGCCGACAACATCATACGCGTGAGCATTCCTCAACTGAACGGTAAAAAGTCCGGCAAACAACTCATCCAGAATGGTATCATCAATTTCCATAAAGCAGGAGAAGAGAGACTAAAAGCCCTTTGGGCCGCATGGGAAGCCGCCGGACTGCTCGACAGGGTCCTCACCTTTGAAGGAGGTTATGCCGCCAGATATATCCGCGGTACGCAGAGCAGGTCCCCAAGACCACTCAGTAATCATGCCTGGGGCACCGCTTTTGACATCAATGCAGGCACAAATGGATTCGGACAGGAACCCGCCCTGATGGGAAAAACAGGATGTGTGAGAGAACTGGTGGCCATCGCCAATCAACAGGGCTTCTTTTGGGGAGGACATTTCAAAGGCAAAAAAGACGGGATGCATTTTGAACTGGGCAAAACACTGTAATTCTTTCACAATACTCAATCCGTTCTAAAATGGAAAATCGTTTCTTTGAAGTAAACAAGACGCTTGGCGCCGGAAGACGCAGATCAAACGCTTATGCAAGATCGGCTTCTATTGTGGAAAGATTTGCTAATTCATTCGATGCCGTAGATTATCAGATCCCCGGTAAAGTGGATGTCCTTAAACAGCCTTCCGGGCTCGTTTGCTGGGCTACAGTGGCGACAATGATGATTTCCTGGCGTGACAACCGTTCTGCCGCTATTGAGACTGTAATAGGCGCGATCGGGGCTACCTATCTCGCAAAGTACAAAGCCAATCAATGGCTGTTGGCTACGGAAAAGATACCCTTCCTGAATGCAGCGGGTTTCGTATTTAAATATCCTCAGAGTTTAACCATTGCAAGCTGGGAACAACTCCTCCGTGATTATGGCCCTATCTGGATCACTACCGCAGAAGGTTCTGACGCCAAATTCGGCATACACGCACGCATCATGACCGCCATCAAAGGCGATGGTACCCCGGAAGGTACTACCCTCACAATCATAGATCCCGGTACAGGCACTACCTATCCCGAGAAATTTGCCGACTTCCTCGTAAAATTCGAAAGAGAAGTACGCGTCAGCGACGACTGGGATGGCAGGATCCAGATCGTACACTGGCCTGCCGGCGTATCCGCCGCCCATTCCTTCTCAGCCTTTAATACAGCAACTTCATTCTCCACCATATCCACCAGTGGCGTCGATCTTATTAAAAGACTGGAAGGTTTCCGGGAAAAGAAATACAATGACCAGGCAGGTCATTGTACGATCGGTTACGGCACCCTCATACATAAGGGGAACTGCAACGGCGCAGCCTCTGAACAACCCTACGCAAATGGTATCACAGACCAGCGGGCCACAGAACTCCTGATGGAAAGAGTAAGCAGTTTCCAGAACACGATCAACCAACAGATCTCCGTAACCCTGAACCAGAACCAGTTCGATGCACTGGTGAGCTTTGTGTATAACATCGGGTCTGCCAACTTCAGTCAGTCCACCTTACGCAGGGTGCTCAATGAAGGGAACTATAGTGCAGTGCCCAATGAAATGAGAAAATGGGTGAAGATCAGACAGAACGGCGTACTGGTAACCTCCCAGGGACTTGTCAACCGCCGCAATGCAGAGATAGAAATGTGGAACGGTAACGCCAGCAATGCACAGTCATTCTCCGCAAACGACCGTGCAATGTTTTCCAATGATTTTACCGTACAGGAAGATTTCATACAGCAATACGCACAGAATGCAACAGACAGCATGCGGCAAACCCGTGTACCGGCTTCTGTAACACTGGCACAGGCCGCACTGGAATCCGGCTGGGGCAAACATGCTCCACGGTTTAATTTCTTCGGTATCAAAGCCGGCTCTTCCTGGACCGGAGAAAAACAACTCCTGACCACTACCGAGGTCCATAGCGACAATGATCGTAACCGGCACCACTATCCGGAGGTCATATCCATTGAACAGTTTACAGATAGTAGCGGCAATACACGCTATCGCTGGAGAGTAAAAGATAATTTCAGGGCTTACGCCAATGCAGTGGAAAGTTTCAATGACCATGGCAATTTCCTTGTTAGCAATAGCAGATACCGCGAGGCCTTTAATCATACCAATGACGGACGTCAGTTTGCCCGCGAGGTAGCACGTGCAGGTTACGCCACAGATCCAAACTACGCAAATGTGCTTGTCTCCATCATAGAACATAATAACCTGCTGCGTTTTGATGCAGCCGCTGCTCCCGCGCCTTCAGGTGCACAAAGCTTCAATGGCTTCGCCACCGCCAAAGGACTTACCGTACAGGATGTAGCAGAACAGATCCTGTCCAATCCCGGCAGGGTAATTATTCCGGCTAATATCCGGCAGCAATTGGAACACATGAAAGCAAATGGCACCTATACATTAAACAATAACACCTTTACCCCGTCACTGAGCCTGCTGCAAAGTATTTCACAGATGCTCTATTTCTCTCTTGACCACAATAGCAGCGCTAATCCGGCATTCGGCATTCTCAGTTATATCCGCCCGGCGTCCACCCATCATTCCAACGGCACCGCTGTTGACCTCACACATATTGATGGTAAACGGATTGATGTCCGTAATCAGCAGCAATGCCTCGATGCCGTAGTAGCAGCTATTAACAACCTCGCGCCAGGCAGTTATGCACTGGGCTTGCCTAGACCGCCTTATGTGGATGGTGCAGGCGCAGACCATGACTTTAAAACCTACAACAGGCATATTACCGTATACGCCAATACGCAGCCGCCTACACTGTTGCCAGCATATCAGGACCTGAACACCACCGGCAACTTCTTCCTGCCTAACCGTTGGAATGAACACTCTCCTACCGGCAGTACAAACGGCGACCTGGGACATATCACCAACGAAACATCCAGGAATACCCTGCGTACGGCAATTAACAATGCACAGGCAAGAGGAGCTAATATCAGGTATCTTTTCGCCGATGCTCTGGATCATCTGCATATACAGGCCTTGTAAACAGGATTACAGCACCAAACGGATATGGATGAATAAAAAAAGGTATGGTCCGCTTGAGCAGACCATACCTTTTTTTATTCATTGAAACGGACCTTTTAGCCGGCTCCTTTATACAATACTACTCTACATCCGTCCTGAACGGCGATGCAGGCAAACCGGCCGAATTATACAGATTGCACTCCGGTACATTCGCCCAGCCATAACGTACAGCTACAGGCTGAGATACCGATGTACTGTGCACAATTACCTGGTTCCCCCTGATCTCCGCAGTAGCAGGCACAAACTTCTTATCCGCACCAGCTATCGTGAACCCGGACAGCGTTCCGTTGTCTTTTGCGTGAAGCCCTTTTCCCGTATGACTAAAGTTCAGCACTACACCATTCCCGTTGATCTTCTGGGACGCAAACAAAGGCCCTGAATACTCTATCTTCTGATGATAAGCCAATCCACAGGCAGCAATACCTAATCGCTCGCCAACAGGTTGTTTATGGGTAGGATGAATATCATTCGCATCCCCGCAATCTGTTGTTACGATCAGCGCCGTATTCTTCACCTGCTCCGATACCTTCAGCTGTGCCTCCCTGATCTCTGGTGTCATATCCTTATATGGTGCGATCTGCACAATAAGGAAAGGAAAATCTCCCTGACCAAAGTCAGTACGCCAGTTCCGGATCATATTCGGAAGGATCACCTGGTATTCCTTTGGCCTGTCTCTGTTCGCCTCACCCTGATACCAGGCCACTCCTTTAATTGCATAAGGGATCAGCGGAGCGATCATACCGTTATAAAGCCCGCTCATTAGCTTTCCGGCTGGCTTATAACCCTCTACAGGCTTATCATAATTCTTCACCAGCTCTTTCAGCTCCGGATTACCTTCCAATGCAGCTCTGCTTGTCCAGTCCTCTGCCGGCGTACCGCCGAAAGCGGAAAAGATAATACCTACCGGAATATTCAAACGTTTATACAGCTCCCTTGCAAAAAAATATCCTACAGCCGAGAAATCAGATACCGTCTGTGGAGAACAAACCGTCCACCTTTGCTGTACATCTTCTACTTTCTCTGCCGAATATTTTAAAGGCACATAATATTCCCTGATCATCGGATAATTAGCAGCATCGCGCTCCTTCTCCCAATCAGTAATAGGTTGCTGCGGAGGCCTCGGTCCCAGCTGCCTTTCCATATTGGACTGGCCACTGCATAACCAAACTTCACCAACAAGAATATCCTTGATGGATATCGTATTCTGTCCTGTAATGGTCATTTCCTTCGGAGTAGTGATGTACGGCATTGGCGCCAGCTTCACCATCCACTTGCCATTCTTCGCCACCGTAGAAACCACCTGCCCGTTAAAACTGACAACCACCTTCTCCCCTTCATCAGCACGGCCCCAAACCGGTATGGCCACGCCTTTCTGTAAGATCATATGATGCGAGAAAAGACTACTCGGACGTACGGTAGCATTTCCGGTCGCGCTTATTGCGAACATAGAAAAAGCAGTAACAAGATATTTCTTCATAACGGGCTTCATAACGCGTACGTTTATTTCACTAAAGTAGGATCATACAATTTTACGTTTGCTTCATGCAGTTTATCAACAGGCATTTTATCTACCTGACGATCATATGTCATAAAGCCATTCACCTCTCCTTCAACGTCCGTAGTCTGTGTATAAACAGCGGCCGACAAGCCTAAAGGAATTAACTGCGCAATTCTCTCTGTGAATGTCTGGTAGCGCTTAAACATATCCTCTGATGTCTTGAATGACTGATAACCCCAGTTCTTGTTCTTCTGCCAGGTATGCCCTTCCAGCGGTAATCCCAGCCCACCGAATTCGCCCAGTACCAGGATCTGCTTCTGACCGAACAGGTCCGGACGTGGCATAGCAGGATGAGGATAGTTATGCAGGTCGATGATATGTCCTGTTTGATAGAAATTACCACCACTTGCACTGTTCACCAAACGGGAAGGGTCTTTCTTCATTGTCCATTCGGTGATCTCTTCTGTTTTAAACTGTCCCCAGGCCTCGTTGAATGGTATCCAAACCACGATGCTCGGATAGTTATACAACGCGTCTATGATCGCATTCCACTCTTTCCTGTAATAACCTTCCGATTCCGGTGTACGGTTCTTATCCGTAGCGTGGTCTAGTATTCCCGGACGATTTTCCCATCCGTTACCCCTGTCGCCACTAGGCATATCCTGCCACAACAACATACCCGCCTTATCACAATAAGCATAATAAGTAGCCGGTTCAACCTTGATGTGTTTACGGATCATATTAAAGCCCATCTTCTTCAGCTGATCAACGTCATAGATCATCGCTTCATATGTAGGCGGTGTATACAATCCGTCAGGCCACCAACCCTGGTCCAGCGGACCATATTGGAAAAGGAATTTATTATTCAGCAGCATACGCTGTATACCTTTCGCGTCCGCACCCATTGATATTTTACGCATAGCGAAATAACTCTTGATCTCGTCTACCGGCTTGTTATTGCGCACCAGCGTAACTTTCAGGTCATACAGGAAAGGTGTTGACGGAGACCACAATTTCTCATTGTCAAGTGCGATCACCGCAGTTTCACTCGCAGCAATTTCCTTCTGTGCAACAACAGTAGGTCCTTCCATCACATCGATCTTCAGCATATCACCTGCCTGCGGGTTCTCTATTGATGCAGCAACTGAGATAGTGTGTTTGTCAATATCAGGCGTTTGTTTGGTATAGTTGATATATGTTTTAGGAACAGCCTCTAACCATACTGTCTGCCATATACCAGTCACCGGTGTATACCAGATGCCTTCAGGGTTCACAACCTGCTTACCTGCCGGCTGCGGACCTTCATCTGTTGGGTCCCATACACGTACAGTTATATCCTGTTTCGCTCCTTTCTTCAGGAATGATGTTATATTAATTGAAAACGGATCATATCCACCTTCATGTTTACCAGCACTTTTTCCGTTCACGAAAACTTCAGTCTGCCAGTCAACAGCACCAAAGTGCAGTAAGATCTCTTTATTCTTCATGGTAGATGGTATACTGATGGTATTCTTGTACCACAGCAAACTATCTTTCCCAACGGTGCGGCCAACACCTGATATGGCCGACTCCACGGCAAAAGGCACCAGGATGTTTCCTTCATAAGTGGAAGGCTCAGTCTGCGCTTTTGGCGTAATAGCATAACTCCAGAGACCATTTAAATTTATCCAGTTATTACTTCTGACCAGCAAAGGACGTGGATATTCAGGCAGTGGGGCTTTCGGGTCAACCTTCTCAGCCCATTGGGTTACAATTTTGTCCTTGATAAGATGCCACTGCGTTCCCTGGGCGCTTGCAGTAGCTGCAATGCCAAGAGATACAACAAAACAGGATAATACTTTCTTCATGTAATTCGATTGTAAGATTTCAAGTGTTAGAAGCTTGAATTTACTCAAATGTTTTTTAAATATATAGCGGTTCTTCCTGGGAATTTACCGGTACTGTTTTATATCTTAGGGCAAACATCGATATAGATCATGTACCGGTTCCTCATTTTACTGCTGCTTCTTCCCACATTGGCATTTTCTCAGCACGATCGCAAACTTGAAAAAGGTCTGCGTGAACTCATTAAGGGCTTCAACGGCGACATAGGCATCTATGTCAAAAATCTCAAAACAGGGCGCTACGCAGGTATTAACGAAGACACGATCTTCCCTACGGCAAGCATCGTGAAAGTCCCTATCCTGGTAGGCATATTCGATAAGATAGAGAAAGGCGAACTGAAATATCATCAGCCCCTCATTTACAGGGATTCAATTAAATACGGAGGGTCCGGCATCATGCAGTTCTTCAAAGACAGTACGGAAACAGAACTGAGTGTGCTAGTGGCATTGATGATGTCATATAGCGACAACACCTCTTCCTTATGGAACCAGGCTTTAGCCGGCGGCGGACAGCGTATCAATGAACTGATGGAACAATATGGTTTTTCCGTAACCCGCGTCAATTCACGTACACCCGGACGTGCTGAAATACGGAACATCTATGGCTGGGGAATGACCACTCCACATGAGATGGCAGACCTGGTAGCAAAGATCCGCAAAGGAGAGATCATCAGTAAGGCCGCTTCTGAGCGGATGTACCGTCTCATGACACATGGTTATTACGATGAAACAGGCCTCTCCCAGATCCCTCCTTTTGTACAGGCAGCACATAAAACAGGCTCTGTCGATGCATCGAGGTCGGAGGTATTGCTGGTAAATGCACCACATGGCGATTATGTTTTCTACGTAGGCACTAAGAATAATAAAGATCAACGCTGGACAGACGAGAATGAAGCAGAGAACCTTATCAGGAAGATCTCAAAATATCTGTGGGAGTATTATGAGCGTTAACATAATTTAATCATCCCAAAAACTTCGCGAAGTTGTCTACTATAGAAAGAGTATCGATCTTATATGTTAGATCCGGTATCTCCAAAGTCTGACATGTTATTTATCAAATATAGCTTTGTATTACAAACTAACTTTGTTTAGGACGATCATTTGTAACCCGGTATACGAGGAATTATCTTAACCCTCCATTTTGCGAACCGAGGGGAATAGAATACTATCAGTACATTGCAGCGCATTGACCCATTGTTGTTAAGATAAATCACTATACTTATTTGCAATAATAATACCTTCTGAAACAACAGGATAAATAACACTAAATAGGAACGATCCAGAAAAAGCTTACTGCTGATCAGCATTGAGCCGGTATTGATTGCAACATGCCGGTCATTAATGGGGACGCCGAAAACCATCGAACCGAGTAGGCAGCATCATAATATTTAAAGTTAGTCTTTTCGTATAAAGGCGCACAAGTTATGAAGAAAGCACGCATTGTCCTTTCCATCATCGCCTTGCTTTCCCTTGCAGGCGGTACACTGGCATTTAAGGCAGCCAGATTTAATGGTAATCCTATTTGGCAGCCGACTGATGTCCTAACTACTTTCGCACGCGGCAAAACATTTGCCGTATACGGAAACCTCTATACATCAACAGGTGCAACGTTGTTCTTCTCAACAGCCGGATTACCTGCCATCGTTTTTAAAACTACCACTTCCATACCCCCGCTATACGTTATAGCCACAGCAACTGATGGATCAGGAGATACCTATTCCATCAGGACTTATGGAGCAACATTGATACTGACACTTGTCACCACGGTAAACTGATGCCAGGTAATAAATTCTTTAGATCAGCCGGGCACTTACAGCCCGGTTGATCTTCTATACCTGTAAATCCGATAGCATGAGATCCGCTAAATTTATACTGCTTTGTCTTGGCCTGCTCTCTTTAATGGCAGGTATACTCGCATTCAGCATACACAGGTTTACAGGGTATCCTGTCTGGCAGACTACAGACGTTCTCACTATATCAGCAAATGGCAGGGTATATGCAACATATGGACTCCTATATACAAGTACCGGCGCCACACTATTCATATCGACAACAGGCGAAACGTCAATGGTTTATAAGACGACAGCTTTCCTTCCCCCTTTCACTGTGGTAGCGACCGCTACGGACGGCTCCGGCCTTACGGCCTCCATCCTCACTTATGACGCTACATTAACACTGACGCGGGTAGTGACCTACTTTTAATAGCACAAAAATTATCTGGTGCTGAGACCTGACCGGAGACCTTTGTATGAATAAGGCATGCTTTTTTTCATCCAGAAAGGAAGCGGACCACCTTTTAAGTAATAGTTAAAGAATTGCTGCTGACGTATGGCGTAATCGAGACGGGTGGTTTCTGCATCCAGTATATGGCCTTCACCATCATATTGCAGCATCCAGACAGGTTTATTCAGCCGCCGCAGCGCATTAAAGAGCAATAGTGAATGAGCAAAAGGTACTATGCCATCTTCTTTGTTATGTGCTAATAACAACGGTGTCGAAGATTTATCCAGCGTGTAAATGATAGAATTAGCCTTATAAACTTCCGGCGTTTCCCATGGAGCATTTCCCATTTTCAGTTGCCCCTGTTCAGTCATCTCTATGAGGCTTTTCCCACCAAAACCTAATCCTGCATACTCTACAATCATATCAGACAAACCCGCTGTCGATTGCGCAGCAGCAAACAGATTGGTCTGTGACGCAAGCAGATTTGTAACATACCCTGCGAAACTATGCCCCTGTACTCCCATTCTTCGAATATCCACCCACTTGTACTTTTGCAGATAATCTACCGAGGAATTAATAATAGCTGTTACATCTTCACTTAGCTTTCCCGTTCTGAAACTGATATCAGGAACAAATACAAGATAGCCATTGCTAACATACCACGGAATGGATAACTGTCCGTTAGATAACGTAGGAGACCAGAACCGGTGTAACTCATTACTTCTCGACTCATAGAAGTTGTAAATAACCGGATAGGTCCGGCTACTATCAAAGTCCTCCGGCTGATACAATATCCCCGTTGCTTTCTTTCCATCAGGCGACAGCCAATGATGTATAGTAGCCTTCATCCAATTGTACCCGGCCTGGGGAACAATTCCGGATAATTGCCTGAATACCTTTAGATCATGGCTGACTACCAGATTCGGAGCTGCCGACGCGTCTTGCATTGTTAACAGGTAAGTATTCGCCTTTGCAGCCTTAATGGGTGCAGCCGGATGATCAACAAATAAGTTAGGAAAATAATAGAGGCAGTTGTCAAGCTCACGATAAACAAGTTGATTTTCCCTGCCCGTCCTGATCATGAAAAAGCCATTTCTTTTGGAGTCCTCATCTAACCCCGCAACCGGTATTGGATCATTCAACCCTGTCCTCTTCAATTCCTCCTCCCCTATACCTGCCCTCAATAATACATGATGTTTGGCCCCATAACCACCTGTCAGATTAATAGCCTGTTTCTTCCCGGATGGGTCAACCTGCCAAATATCATATTGACTATATATCAGCAATGCAATATCATCCTTCAGCCACCCGGCTGTACCAATAGGACCCGACGCATTCGATATGTTGTCGCCACTTTCCAAAGGCGCAGAAATATCTCTTGAAATATTCCTTCTTATACCCGTTGCAAGTTCATAAGTATGGTAATGCTTATCAGTAGTATCAAACCAATATATATATTGTTCATCGGGAGATAATGCCAGATTAATTTTATTGACCGCTACCGTCTTTCGTGTGCCATCCCGGAGAGAGATTACATCATAGGGATCACCCAGACCTGCACGTTGATATATATCGGCAGAATGATCAGCAGGGCGTAAGAGGGCATACTGCTTATTTATAAAGCTCGCTAAAATGGTGTCTTCATCCTCTATCTGGAAGAGTATATTTTGAGATAAATTAAACGCTGCGCTGAACTTCCTGTTCTTTCTTCCGGACGTAGTATAGGCCTGATTCGATTGAAGATAGACATCCTGATAACTCCATACGTCAACATTGGTAGCAATGACCACTGTGTCACTGTCCAGTGGAACCGGTCGTTGCCCTAATCTGAATAATATAGTTTTACCATCTTTTGTAAAACGGGGTGGCTCATTACCGATGTAATAAGTCGCTTTTATGCCCGCACTGCTATTAATAATTTTTGGCACTGCAGTGTCCATTCCTGCTTTGTAATAATAAACACTGTATTCATCTCCCTTTTTATGTAAGAAAGCCAATTGCTGCCCATTGTTGTCAATGGATATATCATCTGGTAATTTCCCCTTGTATATGACATTTGATTTTTCAGTAACAAGGTCTACCCTGTTTATACTGTTATCCGACATATACACTAAAACATTGCCGGATTCACTCAGCCAATATCGCCGCGCACTATTGTAGGACAATTTCTTTTGACTGTATAGTTCCTCCTGTATAAGACTCCCGCCTTTCAGATAGAAAAGCCACTTAGCACCTCTTATAGAATAGTAACGGGCATCGAAAGCGCTATCTATACATCGCATCTCTTTTCCTCCGGTATTTAAAAGACCAATGCCTTTATCAATCGTGAACAATACATACGTTCCACCATCAATAAATTTCGCATCACTTACGGATGCCATTATCTTTTTATACTGGCCATTGACAGACTGTAGTATTGTCGTATCTTTTCCAGGCTCGCTCCCATACCTGTAAAGCACATAATTTCCATCATCAGAAATATGATAATCATAAAGTGTAGTCCAGCTTTTATAGGATTCATTCGTGACAGGTGCTTTCTGTGCATTTATATCGCTATCTGTGAGCAATAGCAGGATCATACAAAAACAAAAGCTTTTCATGACGTTTTGAGGTTAGCTAACTAATGAGGGAATGCGTATTAAATATATACATCTGCCATGAAATAGCATAGCAGTAAGCAATGGTCAATTCAAATATTATATTGGGAGGGATCTATTTAATGTGGAAGACGCCTTCGGAGTCACGAAAATAGTTAATGTAATTAGTAACTTTTAGGCCATTTAAAAATGATTCTATGGATTTAGATCTTTTTATCTTACCGGAAAAACGTAGTTCAGCTACCTGATCGTTATCGACCATTACATTTACACCATAGATCCTGAATAACACTTTACATATTTCCCGGATAGTCAGATTATCAACTTCATACTCGCCATTCCGCCAGCCTAATACTTTTTCCTTATCAAAGCCATGGTCCTTTATAGCACCTTCTACAATAACGGCCTCCCGTCCTATTTTCAGCATAAGACTGTCATCATCGCTCAATACTTTAACGCCCCCGCTCACCAATGATATTCGCTCTTCCTCATCGTATGTATTTACATTGAATGAAGTACCTAATACTTGTATTGTACCTTTAGGAAGATGTACAATGAATGGTTCAGTCCGAGGTTTTACTTCCATAAAAGCTTCACCCGATATTGTAATTTCGCGGCTATCGCCTGAAAACTGCAGAGGGAATGTCATTTTGCTCATGGAATTCATATGCACGATGCTACTATCACTAAGATAAACTTTGTACTCTTTTCCTGCAGGTACTGTTATAGCAGCTAAATCCGCCTTATTCGTTGTTTTGGTTTGATAGGTCAGCACATTGGTTTCCGTGCTGATGTGTATGTTACCGGCATTTATTTGCTGCCTGCCATCGCCAAGAAGGATCTTTTGTTCATTGGGCAGTTCAAGGATAACAGTATCCTTGGGTAACACTATGGATGCAATGCCTGTCATATTGCCATCGGGAACATCTCTTCGTGTAATATACCAGATGGCAAAGAAACACAGAACAGCTGCGGCGGCTGCAAAAGAGGAAATCGTCACAATGTTTCGTCGTCGCTGGTTTTGGCGGATACGCTGTGTAAGTTTCAGGAATTGCTCTTCATCAGTATGTTCTTCCAGATAGCTTTTTAACTCATCACTTTCCAGTTTTCTTTTGACTTCCTGCTGCCTGCTCCATGCTTCGGGGAACCGATCTGTAGCATCCTCAAGTTCAGCTTTTTCCTCCTCCGTAATTATTCCATAAAACTCTTTTATTACCAGCTGCTCTATGAGCTCGAGGTCTATATTCATGATAACTAAATAACGCTAAAAAGGCATGTAAGGTAACGTGCTAAATTTCAGCTAAACTTTTCCTTTTAATTTCTCGCGTAATTTCTGCAGTGCTTTCCACACCGCATTTTTGACAACCTGAGTTGTTATATTGTTTCTTTCCGCTATTTCCTTGTGGCTTTCCCCATCCAGATATGACAGGAGGAAATATTTCTGTTCCGCAGGAGGAAGGGCTGATATGGCAGTCCACAGTTGCCGGTTCAGCTCCGCGTTTTCGAGTGGACTGCCGTTATAACTGCCCACTAGTCCATAGAAAAACTTTGCCTCCTTAAGTTTAAGACTTTTTTGCTTTCGCAAAACTGAAAAGCAATGATTAGAAACAACCGTAAACAGAAAGTTCTCGATTTGGCTATCCGGCTCAAGGGTAGCACGTTTGTCCCATAATTTAAGAAACACTTCCTGTACAACGTCTTCCGCTTCCGCAGTATCGCCCAGTATTACATAGGCAGAGGCTACAAGTGCTTCACGGTACATTGACAGAAGTTCTTCCAGCGCGTGTTGATCTCCATTTTTTAAACCACTCAAAATTGCATTAGTAGGTTTAGCATTCCCGCTTTTCATAATACCAGGTTGGTTTATAAAATAATTTACGCATATTAAGTAATGCACATAGGTATAAAAGCTAGCAGTGTTGTCCCTGAAACAAAATAACAACTTTTTCGTCTTAGGAAAAAAAATTTATAGTATATGTAATTGTCATTATGATAACAAAAATTTTATTATTAACAAATTCATTAACAAATTCAGCACGTTACCTCAATGATTGATTCTGCGTTTAATAAGTGTAAATATCACCTATAATTGAACAAAAACCAACCAACTTATTCACTGATTACCGTGACACTCGGTGAATGAGAGGTCTTGATGCCAACGGGCATTTACTAGCTAATCAACCATTTCCTTCTGAATGACCAACTTGTAACTGTGGCTTGAGTCATAGATTTTTTAACGTACAAAACAATCTTTATGCATCGCATGTTCGAGCGTAACTATCGCTTCTTATGCCTGTGTTGGACGTCTCTATTGCTATGTTTCCATTCGGATCTGACTGGCAATACACTACGTCAGGTTCAACCGACAGGAAAAGCAATAACTGTATCGGCGAAAAACCAACCTTTGGGCAAACTCCTAACTAAAATTGGTAAAGAAAATGATCTGATCATTTATTTCAGGAACGAAGACCTGGCTCCATTTAAAAACGTATCAGTAAACTTCGAAAACGCTACACTTGATAAAGTAAAATCTGAACTACTTACCCCGAGAGGACTGGACTGGGTAATAAATGAAGACAGTACGATCACTGTAAAAAAAGTAGCTCCCGCCACGAACACATCCCCCGCAACCAATACTATCAGTTATATCACAGGGAGGGTAATTAGTGAAGAGGGAGACCCTATTCCAGGTGCTACCATCTTAATAAAAGGCAGCCAAAAAGGTACGGCAACAGATAATAACGGCAACTTCAGGATCAACTACCAGGGCCTGACTAGTATAGACTCAATAACGGTTTCAAGTGTTTCTTATGAACACCAACGGATTTCCCTGAGGCGAAGAAATCATTTGGGGGATATCATACTCAGAAAACATGTTGGTAAGCTTGATGAAACAGTTGTACAGGCTTATAGCACCACTACAAAACGGTTTAATACTGGCAATATCACTAAGATAAAAGGTGAAGATATTTCGAAACAGCCAGTATCAGATCCACTGCTGGCCCTACAGGGAAGAGTTCCGGGTATGACGGTCACGCAAACAACAGGTGTTCAGGGCGGAGCCGTTAAAGTACAGATCAGAGGACAGAATAGTCTTAATAGTGGTACCCAGCCCTTATTTGTTGTTGATGGTGTTCCATACGAATCAACAATAGTAGCTCCGGGCCTCGGTAATTATGGCTCAATGGGAATGTCCGTTTCGGCATTAAATTTCCTGAATCCTTCGGATATAGAAAGTGTTGATGTACTAAAGGATGCCGACGCTACATCCATCTACGGCAGCCGCGGCGCAAATGGTGTCATTCTTATTACAACAAAGAAAGGCAAAGCGGGTAAAACAAAGATTAATATCAATATAAGCAGCGGCATCCAACAGCTACAGAGAAAGAGAAAACTGCTCTCTACCCCGGAGTATCTTGAAATGCGAAGGGAAGCCTTTATAAACGACAACGAGCTCCCTACTGTCAAAAATGCACCGGATTTATTGCGCTGGGATACAACCCGGTATACGGATTGGCAGGAAAAACTAGTTGGTAAAACGGCAACATACACTGATGTTCAAACTTCAATTTCCGGAGGAAATTCCAATATTCAATATCTGATAGGAGGAAATTTACACACCGAAACCACTGTCAATCCGGGGAAATTTCCATTCGGGAAACATGGATTACATATAAGCCTGTCAGGCAATACTCCTGCAAAAAAGTTAAGGTATAATTTTATAGGTAGCTACTCCAAAAACACTAATGAGTTTCCTGGTGTTGATTTTGCCAGTTACATTTACCTGCCTCCCAATGCCCCGGAACCATTGCTTCCTGACGGCTCACTGAACTGGGCAGATTCTACCTGGACAAATCTTAACTGGACAAATCCTTACGCATTACTACGTACCAGAAAAATCGAATTACATGCCAGTAATATTCTCACAAATGCGGATGTATCTTATTCAATCTTACCAGGGCTGGATCTAAAAGTAAATTTTGGATTTAATCAGGTCCAGAACAACACCTTCAACACCAAATTACTTGCTGGAACAGATCCTGCTTTATGGGGTACAGAAACGGCCAATAAGACCTACACCACAACGAAGATAAGGACCTTCACCTCAGAGCCCCGGCTTTCTTATGTAAAAACGATAGGACCAGGCACCCTGCAGGCATTAACAGGTATCACCATCCTGGAAAGAAAAATGGAAACACAATATATTTTCACTGGCGATTTTGATGATGATGCCTTAGTTGAAAACCCCGCCGCAGCGAAAACCGACGACCTGATTTTTTCCAACAGCAATTATAAATATCTGGCTCTCTTCTGTCAGTTAGGCTATAAATTGAATGACAAATATTTACTTAATGCGTCATTCCGGAGAGACGGTAGTAGTCGTTTTGGCGCCAACAAAAGATTTGCCTCGTTCGGAGCGGTTGGTGCAGGATGGATTTTCTCAGAAGAAGATCTGGTCAAAACAGGTATGCCGTTCTTAAGTTTTGGGAAACTACGAGCCAGCTATGGCATAACAGGTAATGATCAGATAGGAGACTACCAGCAATTCCAGCAATATAAAGTCCAGCGCGGTTTATATCAGGGCGCTAAAGTTATCAGAGTTGAAGGACTGTATAATCCCGACTATGAATGGGAGAAAACAAAAAAAGGTGAGATCGGTCTCGAAATGGGTTTTATCAGGGATAGAATACTGATAAATATATCACGATACTCAACCCGTTCAAGCAATCAGCTCTCTCAGCAACTGTTGCCTATAACTGCCGGCGCCAATTCTGTTATGATGAATTTACCTGCATTGATCCTCAACAGCGGATGGGAATTGAGTCTCGCAACCCAGAATATTAAAGGTAAAAAATTTAACTGGACGACCAATGTTAACTATTCATCCAACAAAAACAAACTGAAGTCATACAATGGCCCGAATGCATCGATAAAAACAGGCAGACCAATTACAACCGTTGAATTATATCAATCTTTAGGTATAAACCCGGCCAATGGATTACCATTATTCGCGGATCCCGAAGGACGTCCGGTTCCGATCGATGAAAACGCAGATGCGACCAAAGCAACTTTCGACCCCACTCCGGTCTTTCAGGGTGGCATTGAAAATACCTTTACCTACCGGAGTTTGTCTGTCAGTCTCTTTTTTCAATATGTCAACCAGAAGGGATTTAACAGAATATTCCCCTCCGAATTCTCAACAGGTATTATGAACAATGCACCATTGGAGGTACTGAATAGATGGCGGAGAGAAGGCGACCAGGCAACTGTACCCTTATCAGGTCAGACAGGCGCAAACACTAACGCATTTTACGCATTGTGGAATAGTAGTAACAAAGCTATTGGTGATGCCTCTTTTTTACGATGTAAGAACATTACCATAAACTGGCAGCCAGCAGCACTAAAAAAGCTATTAAAAAATAAAGCCGACTGCATCATTTATTTTACTGGTCAGAATGTTTTTACAATTACAAATTATGCAGGTTGGGATCCGGAGATCCAGTCAAGTGTCGTATTGCCACCTGCCTCCACTTATACGTTAGGACTTCGTTTAACATTATAATCACATTACCCATGAACACTTATAAAATAATCACCTCCGTGTTGCTTGTCTTTGGAATTTCTCTTTTTTGTTCATGTGAAAAATTCCTGGACCCTGGTACCACCTCAGACAAAATATTTTCAGAACAGGTGTATGCAAATGACATAACCGCTGCAAGCGCGTTATCCGGTATATTTTACGACATGCAACTGGATAAAGGGATCGCACAGGGGACCAGCTCCATCTCACTCCATACCGGGCTTCAGTCTGATGAAATTGCCTCTCTGCCAGGCTATCGTTTTAACGGCTTCTATATGAATAATACCAGACACGATTTCTGGTCACAATTTTACACGCTTCTATACTCTACCAACGTAGCTATAGAAAGACTCTCTAATTCTATACACCTGTCATCAAGGGCTAAAGATCATTTGTCGGGCGAAGCATATTTCCTGAGAGCATTCTTTTATTTCCATCTCGTTAACTTATATGGCGAGGTACCACTGATAACTAGTTCGAATGTTAAAGTAAACAGCGTGATCAAACGTACGTCCATTACTGAAGTATATAATCAAATGGTTACAGACCTAAAATTGGCAATAGACCTGCTATCTGATAATTATATGGCAGCCAATATAGCCACCGTTACCAATGAGCGTGTACGTCCCAATAAGTCAGTGGCCAGGGCCCTGCTATCCAGAGTCTATTTATATAAAGAAAACTGGACGGAGGCGGCTGCATTGGCCAGTCAACTGATCACTAATACCGCTGTCTATGATACGACTGCACTTGATAAAGTTTTCCTGAAGGACAGTAAGGAAGCGATATGGCAACTACAACCGAATAAAGAAACCGGGAAAACACCCCCCAGCACGTTAGACGCAGAGCTTTTCGTATTGGAGAACGGTCCAAGCATTCAAAAGCCAGTAATTGCAAGCAGTTTTCTATTAGAAGCATTTGAACAAAATGATCAGAGATACCTGAAATGGATTGGTATTAATAAAGCCCTGGATGGCGTAACCTATTATTATCCGGCGAAATACAAACTATATCCCAGTGATGCAGGCCCACAGGAATATCTGATGGTGTTCAGACTGGCGGAACAATACCTGATCAGGGCAGAAGCCCGGATACATCTGGGAGACCTTGATGGAGCGAGAGAAGACCTGAATATAATACGTCACAGGGCCGGATTACCTGATACGGATGCCGTGAATTACGCACAACTGTCAGATGCCGTACTGCATGAAAGACAGGTTGAATTATTTACAGAATGGGGGCATCGTTGGTTCGATCTGAAAAGAACAGGAAAAATTAATGAAGTAATGAGTAAGGTCACTCCACTAAAAGGCGGCACCTGGGAATCATATAAACAACTCTTCGAAATACCATCTAACGATTTGAAGTTGAATACAAACCTTGAACAGAATCCAGGATATTCCCGCCAATGATAGAGCTCCATGAAAATGGTACAAGAAAGGGGACACCAGCGGTCCCCTTTCTTAATAACATTACATCATTGCCACCAATCGCCTTAAAACGCCTCATTCAGCCCCAGAAAGAAACCTCTGGCCCCATACTTACCCCAGGCATAATCCAGGCAAAGATTCGTACGCGTATACTTATTAAACAATATCCGCAGCCCCGCTCCTCCCCCTGGCCGGAATACCTGGAACAGCTTCGTGCCTAATTCATCGCTGGCCGTCTGCAAATGGAAAAACGCCACACCGCTCACGAAATTATTCCTCACTATCGGGAAGCGGTATTCCACCTCTGAGTAGTTATAATTCTCTCCCTTAAAATACTGCACTACATAGCCGCGGCCACTACGGGAACCGGGGTCTTTAGCAGTACCTGGCAATTCAAGATAAGGCAACGCACCGTTGATAAGGTACGATCCCCAGTTCCAGAATGCCACAACATGTGCCGGATTCCGTGTAGAAAGACTAACATACTTCCTGAAATCGGTCGTAAACTGTAAGGCATTCCTGGAGCTACCCATCCAGGTCTGATTGGTACGGAAACCTGCGTCTATATAGACGCCTTTGTAAGCGCGGTTCTGGTTATCACGTGTCGTATACTGGACGTTAAATAAAAGACCATTTGCCATATAATGGTCTCTTGGAAATCCATGCCTGTCATTATAGATATTGAACGGTGTTAGATCTGTGGTGGTATCCTTACTATGAAGTTTACGCCTGATGTCAAATGAGACACCTAACCCCACAAAGAGGTTCTTACTTACTTCCTTGTATACTTTCTCCCTGAAGTTATAAAATTGCCCATGGATCGCGCGGCCCTTACGCCCTGCATTAGCCAGTATTTTGTCCGTTTCGTCCTTTCCACCCTCATTGGCAATCCCCAATCCGTAGTCGGGCGTCACCGTTTTTGCAGCGATCAATGTACCCTGCAGATTCCATTTATTACCCGGGGTGTAGACATTGTGAGATATATAGAAATACATGATCCCCTTCGTAGTAATGGAAGCTGAAGTGGCCGCAACTGAAAGCAGGGTCTTAGGATCATTGCCTAACTTCCTTCCTGCAACCGCCTTGATCCCGATCTGTGAACCTATACTGGGGTTAGAGGCTATATTGGGAATGATAATAATGCCGGAACGTGTCTTCGCCGGTCCGGGCGGTCTCTTCGGATGTAAGATATATCTTGCCAGGTCACCAAGGTCGAACTGTCCATACAAGTTCTCTCCCATCGGTCTGTCCCGCTTAATGTCTGAAGTATCCCGTTTCAAAGTGTCCGCAGGGGTTTGCACCTGACTATAGACCGTCCCGCTTATAATCACAAAGGACGTCAATAGTAAGATCCGCCACAGCACTTTTATGTGTCCATTCATCCGGATGTAATCTCCTTTACGGTTTAACAAGGCTTGAGTTTTTGTTTGTCTACATTTATCAACAAATCAAATTTCAAACCAACAATGTTAATACATCCCTCCGGTGCTGTGCTCGCTAGTTAGTCGAAATGCTCATTTAATCCAAATTCAGACGCTGTCTATTTCTTATGATCTCATCCCCCCATTTATAGATCCCATCATAGATACCCTCATCTAAATACCTCTCCAGGAATTCAGCCAATGAATTGGTATAGTATAAACGATCATCCTTGTAAGGAGTGTAAATGGTATAATTATTACGATTATTTTTATCAATACTTACAGCCCATACATTTGAAAAGAAAGCATATTCACCAAACGGGAATTCCCATGGCGCTTTCCATCGCCTCTCAGGTTCCTCATCGTACTTTATAAATTCTTCTAGTGTGATGATCCTGAACTCATCAACACTCTCTGTCGTACCATTACAGAAAGAATAGAATTTCCTGAAATCATCCGGTATCGCTGATCCCAATTTGCTTTCAACCTGTTCAACAACATCGTCATACACTGACGGCAGCAATTTAAATGCGTTCCTTGATTCCGCTCTTTGCAGCCTTTCCAGAAAATCTTCTATTCTAAATACCTTGTCCATAACAATTAATATATCAGCTTAAAGATAGATCATACCTCTGCTCCACCAACTCCTTGTCAAACGCATTAGATTTCTTTTCTTCCGTTAGCCGGAAACCATAACGTACATATAAACCGATCGCTTCTTCCTGCTCATTGGTTGTCCATAAATACGCTCTGTTAACACCACGCTCTTTCATGAAATTAATAAATTCCTCCATCAGTTTCTTGCCAAGCCCTATTCCTCTATACTCCGGCAGGAAGATGAAGTAACGCAATTGTATACTGTCTTCTCTGCCAAATCCCATCAGGAAACCGATGATCTTTTCTTCATGCTCACATACCCATATCCTGTCTTTAGCCGGATCGTACTGATGGGCAAATTCTCCCAGTCCATCCATTACATAGCCTTCGAAGTTAAATCCATACCCCCGTTCTTTAGCATACAATATCCCATGCAGGTAAGCAACGTAGCCAAGATCTCCCGGTAACAGCTCATTGCGTAGCCTGATGTCATGTAAACTCACCTTAGTTGTCATAGCATTCTCTCTATTTATGTTGTAATATGTCCATTATCGATTTCATATGAGCTACCAGCTCCTGCTGCTTGCGGACAGGCAGAGTACTGATCATTGTATCTATCTGTTCGTTAGACGCTTTATTGAGTGTTTTAAAGACCTTCAATCCCTCTTCCGTAAGCGAGATCAATGAGGCCCTGGCATCATCTTCCGATGGTGTTTTGCAGATCAACCCATCCTTCTCCAGCTTCTTCAATAACCGGCTCAGATAACTTTTATCAATGTGCATTGCCGTCATGATCTGAGAAGCCTGCACACTTTTACCCGTATATATTTCATACAAAGTACGCACCTCGGACAGCGAATATTCACTGTTAAGTAAATGTGCATCCAACAGCCCGATAATGTCAGTATAAAAACGGTTAAACGCACGGATCTCCTGGACAGCTGTTTTAGTGTCTCTCATTTTTCCTCAATTAAGTTTACCGGTGAATCGTAACGCGAATATAAATATTTAGTGGACAAAGTCCACTATTTTATCTCAAATATTTCAGGGAGAATTATCAATAAAAGGGGTAACAAGTGCAGTTCTTTCATTCACAGGTATTCATAGACCAGCGGGTGCAGGGTCATATGCCTTACACCCGCTGGATATCAAGGGTTACGGACGATAGTTATAACGTATCGTGATACCATATGTGCGCTGATCACCAAGCACCGCTGCATAGTGACCGGCATTACCTGCCGCCGGCAGCAATTGCTCATAATAATCTTTATCCAGGATGTTACGTCCCCATACAAATACCGACAAACCATTGAATGCACGGAAGCCTAACCTCGCATTCAACAAGGTGTAACCGTCAATATTCAGGTACTGTGAAGGCGACGGACTGGATGAAAAAGAAGAACGGTAGTAAGTGTCAAAAGCAACAAAGAAAGTAGCGCTCTGACCAATGATCACCCGTGGATTTGAAGTTAACTCACCACCCAGTGAACCTGCCCATTTTGAAATACCCGGCAGTTTTCCTCCGGAGATATCTTTAAACGCTGAAGAACCTCCGGTTTCCTCCAACGGCACAGGCGCATTGGTAAAGGATACATACTTGCCATCAGTATAGGCCAGTGCGCCATATAATGTAAGATGCTTAAACCTTAAATTACCATCCAGTTCTGCGCCCAGTACACGCACCTTTTCAGCATTCGCCAGATAGCCACGGTTCACGCCCACTTCTGCCGTCTGTACCTGTGTCTGATAATCTTTGATATCTGTCTTGTGCAACACCAGGTTTAAGGTAGAATTACCGGTAGGTGTTGTTTTCACACCCACCTCAATATGATGCACTGACTCTGGTTTGATCCTTGCCAGATCGGTCAGCACCTTACCGCCTGATGTTGGCAGCCCTCCCAGGTTAACGCCAATTGGCTTATAACTGGTGGAATAAGTAGCAAACGCATTCACGTTTTTGGTCGGCTTATAAGCCAGGGTCAACTGTCCGGAGAAATTGCTTTCATCCACATCCGCCGTAAAGGCCTGATTGGTATACACTATATTCTTCAATGCGATCAGATCAGGATCATCTGTCTGTAAGCCGCCATAGGTCTTACGGTCATAGTCCACTTCTTTCTTGTCATAGTTGAAACGCAGTCCTGGTAATACATGCAACTGACTGGTGATCGCCCAGTCCAGTTGTCCGAACACTGCACCACCGAAAGTTTTCAGTCTTGACTTCGTTTTGATGCCATACCCTTCAAACAAACCGGGTGTTCTCCATAATTCACTGGTGGAACTTTGTGAGAAACGCCATTGATCAGCGCCTGATTCCTCTATATGTTCAGGATCAGTTTTGAGGTCCTGCCAGATACCGAAGACACCTATCACACCGCTAAGACTTGAGTTCAGGTCACCTGCATAACGCACTTCCTGTGTCCACTGCTTATGTTTTGACGTGGCCTGCGAAAGTGATAATACCGATAGACCTGTAAAATCCCTGTCATTGGACGGGTCCCAGTTCCAATAGCGCCAGGCCGTGGTAGATGTCAGGGTACCGCCTCCTATCTTCGCATCTATATTGAGTGAAACACCCCCAAGCTCATTGCCCGACCGCCATGGCGTGTTGTGATCAACCAGCCTGTCGAACGCGTTCAGACTTGGCAGCTTGTAATTCAGGTCTGCTATGATCTGGTTAAACTGCCTGTACGCCGGACGTAAAGTCGGCACTACCCCGGCCACTACCTGTGCATAACCTTCCGGATGCTGTTCGGAAATATCGCCCGACAAAGTGATCTTCACTCTGTCCGTAGGTGTGAACAGCAACTGGCCCCGCAGTCCGAGGTTATTGAGATCATTAATGTGTTTTTCCGTTACAACGTTGTAGATAACACCATCACGCTGTGTACCTGAAAATGATAGTTTAGCGGCCAGTTTTTTGCTTAACGGTCCTGTCACCGATGCTTTGGCTTGTATATATCCGAAGTTGCCGTAACTAACCTCAAAATTGGCCCCTGTTTCAAAGCTGGGCGCTTTCGTGGTAATGTTGAAGGCGCCTGCTGTTGTATTCTTACCAAACAGCGTTCCCTGTGGACCGCGTAATACCTCTATCTGCTCTACATCTATAAAATCGAGCGTAGTTGCTGCAGGACGCGCAAAATATACACCGTCCACATAGAAACCTACTCCGGGATCAATACCATCATTAGTTAACCCGAATGTAGAACCCAGTCCGCGGATGTTCAGTGTCGTGTTCCGGGGATTAGACGAGTACAGCTGCACCGTAGGTACCAGTTCCTTCAACCGGTTCACGTTGAATGCACCGGCATCTGCGATCAATGGTCCGCCCACTACAGAAATAGGGATGGGAACGTTTTGCGCTGTTTCTATTCGACGCCTGGAAGTGATCACCACCTCCGACAGGCTGTTGTCATTCTCCAATGCAATGGCCAGTGGGGCTGCAGGCCAGGAAGTAACGCGGATCTCCTGTAGCTTATGACCTACAGAACTAATTACCAGTGTAAAAGGAGGCTCTCTATGTGGAATAATACTGAACTGACCACTGGTGTCTGCCACGGCATGGTTTCTGGTTCCTTTTACAACCACAGTCGCTCCTGCCAAAGGTTCTCCTGCGTCGTTCTTTATTCCCCCCACCACCGTTTTCTGGGCCGATGCTGCAATAGCCCATAACACGGGTATAAGAAAAAGTAACACTTTTCTCATCATTATAATATTTAACGTTTAAAAAAAAGACATGCAAAGGTTAACATGCAGAAAGCTGCACGTCTGTGTTCTGTTCGCGGTGGTGGTAAATTGCTACAGTCTACTAGATTTGTAGACAAATATATAACTACTTCTTAACAATGAAAATCTTTAGGGCTTTTTTTATAAATAATAAAGGCGCCACACATTAGCGGGCGCCTCGTATTATCAGTAGATATGCATCTTTCAGGGCTTCTGCCAGAATACTTTATTATTGTTCGTGTGATAAGTGATCACCTCATAATTACCATGTACACCTGATTTTGTACTTCCCCCACAAATACTGGTTGTCAGCATACCCGTAACCATTATTGCAGCATACCTGAATCTATATGTATTGTTACCTTTATTTACGCAGATCGAGTTGGGAAAGCACAGCATTCCCATCGGTAATTCCTACAGCAAAGAAGTACTGAAAAAGTTACAGATCTAAGTAGTAAATAAACGATCGCAGATCAGCATTCAGAATAATCGGAAGAGAACTTGCCATTGACAGCATATAACTTATCAATCCTGATCTCTGTCTGGTCTTCCAGCTTTAACCATTGGTGGCCGTCCCGATCAAAAATACTTTCGATGAAACCGTTGGCACGGGTAACACCATTATCGTCATAAAGAATACCCGCTTTTTGTTTACTCTCAAACAGCTCTTTTACTATAGGGTAAAAGGTTCCGCCGGTTGGAATGGTATCTTTTTTGTCCATGGCTAGTCGTTTTAGATCCACAAAGTTACAGCTTGCCCCGTTCATTTACAATGGCCTGTAAAAGCAGCGGGCGCCTCCTTACCGGAAGCGCCCGCTGCATAAATATGCTGTTGCTGTTAGATATGCTGCTCTTTCGCCCACTCATCAAACGCCTTGTAAAATTGTTTCGATTGCTCTATCCATGGAAAATGTCCGGAGCCTTTGATAATTACCAGGCGGGAAGAAGGGATACGCTCGTGGATCCTCTTCGCCTCCGATTCAGGTCCGCAGATAAAGTCTTCATCTCCCACAAAAACAAGTACCGGCACTGTAATATTGTGCAGATCATTCAGCAGGTTCTTACTTTTGAAAATATTAGACACTTCTGTATAATGATACGCTTCAGCACTAACCTTGATACCTTTTGCAACTTCAGCAAATTTTGGATTGGTAAAGTATAATGGCAGAATAGCACGTACAAACTCTTCAGGTGTCTTTCCGTTCATGCCTGCCGGGTTCATAAAAGCCGCCTTTGCTGCATCAAACTCCGGCCCTTTCTTTTTACCCAGGATACTTAACATTTCCGCAGTTTGCACACTGTCATACCTTGCCATCGCATCAAGCGCAATAATACCATTCAGGTTAGCATTGTGCTGGGAGCCATAGTTAAGTACCTGGAATCCGCCACCGGAATGCCCCGTCAGCCATACCTTCGACTGTCCCAGGTATACCCTTAAAGAATCCATATCATTCACGAGGTCCTGGTCTGTATACTTTGTGGAATCTTCGGGACCGGATGATAAACCACTCTTACGGGTATCATAATACACCATTGTAAAATGTTTTTCAAACGGGACCAGTGAGCGCATATAATCTACATGCGCACCCCAACCCGGAGATGGCACCAGACAAACAGGCCCTTTTCCTGAAACATAATAATGCATCCTGATACCATTAACATCTGCGAAATGTTCTCCGGCACTAAGCTTTCGCTGACCGAACGCGTAGCTGGCAGAAAAGAACAACATCAAAAGACAACATGCCATCTTAGTGAAAGTAGAAAAATAGCGGGTAACATTCACTGTACACTGACGCCTTGCAACTATTGTGTCGCCGGCAATAGAATTAATCATCTGTTAAAACTTTTGTTTACTATAAAGTTGACCCGCAAAGCTACCGAAACACTGTTGATAAATGATGCACCAGCATATCCCCAAATGTGGGGACCAGCTACAGAAAAGGGCCGCTATAATAGCAGCCCTTCAGCATTTCAGGTAGTTATAGATATTTATCTGATAGTGATAGTTTTTATCAATATAAAGCTGCAGCAGCCTGCTTATCTTTTGTAGACAGCACGGTAGCGCCGCTACCACACTGACCTCCGTTCATCAGCGATGACGCATCGGTACCGCCTACACCGGGAACCGCTGTAGCACTGGATTCGCCAATGGAAGACCAGTTGGTATGCCTGAACGAAACATTATGTCCCATTTCATGACAGATGGTGCGCGCACGCTGTGCAAAACTGTTTCCAGCTATTAAATTCTTATTGATCCTGATGGTACCGCCTGCTCTTCCTCCGGAAGGGAAAGTACCGGAACCGCAAACACCTGCTCCCAGGTTACTGTTTATGATCAGCACATCATAAGTACCGGAAGTAGAAATTGTCCAGTTGATGTTACAGCTTGCAACAGCATTCCACTGCGCGATAGCTGAATTGATCTCTGACGTCATAGAAGTCATGGAAGCATCAATTCTCAAACGTATATTCGTCACGTTAGCGGCTGATACCAGGCTGCCGGTATAAAACTGTTCTGTTTTAACTTTAGCGCCGGGAACCTCCATGTTCTTGGGAAATACAATATCTCCCTCTGCAATAAATTCGTTTTCATTTTCAACTACCTGGTCTGCAGGAAATCCCAGGTCGCTGATGTAAGCCCGTACTTTTTTGGCGTTATCATATTCTGTTTGTGGATCGCCCGGGCCATCGGCAGATTTTTTACAGGCTGCAAGGGAAATAGTCAGTAGCAAAACAAGGGGGAAAAGCATGTTTTTCATGTTTCATTTGGGTTTTTTAGTGAAAGATTAGGGTAATCAATAAATGCGTATACTATAGTGCTCTCAGTACACAATACAGGGTTTAAAAAAGATTTAGATTTTGGTTGATGACAGATCTGGACTTTAACAATTATACAACAATTTTGTACCGGTAAAAAAACTTTTATTCTCCCGCTGTGGCACTATTTCAGCGAAAATTATTATCGGGTTTTCCATCCGGTTTAAAAACATCGTCCATCAACAAAACACAATAGGACTCCGCCAGGAGTCCCCGTGTTTGTAGCCCGGGGTTTCAACCCCGGGAACGTCAATGATTGCAATCCCACGCCGAAAAATTGTATAACGATCACGTGGTTTACCGGATTAACATAACGGCATTCCGTGTTCATGCGTTTCGCAAATGGCGGCGTATCGTGTTCATGCGTTTCGCACGAGTTGTGTTCGTGTTCATGCGTTTCGCACCGGGGCATCGTCCCGTATTCATCCGTTTCCCCCGGCGGGAATGGGATATCATACCAACACCGCACCGCCGTCAACCGTAATAACCTGCCCTGTGGCAAACTGCTGCTTCATCATGTAAATGAATGTCTGTGCAATATCTTCGGCTTCTCCTACACGTTTTAACAGTAACGCTTCTCCTACGGAAGTATACAGGTTTTCGCGGTCTTCCGCCGACATGCTGTTCCACAGGTTGGTCCTGATCACGCCCGGAGACACCTGGTTCACGCGGATAGGCGCCAGTTCAACAGCCATCGCCCTTGTAAAACCTTCCATTGCACCACAGATGCTGGCCGCTATTCCCCAGCCTGTATTGGGCCGCGGACTGGCAATACCGCCCGTAAGATTGACTGATCCTCCTTCCCTGATATAGGGCGCACCGTATTTGATCGCGGCCAAAACACCCCAGTAACGAAGATTGAAGAAGGAATGCGCATCATCCAGTACCAGATCGCTGATCTTATGCAGCGTCAGATTTTCACCCGCAGTATATACCAGGTGATCAAACTGGCCCGCCTGTTCAAAGAAGCGCTTAATGTTCTGTTCATTTGACAGATCAACAGCATAACCTTCACTACCCGCAGGCAATCTGGTCAATGCCTCGTTAATACGCTGCTGATTGCCCGATACGATCACCACCTTCGCCCCTTCTGCTGCCGCTGCTATAGCCGTCGCCAATCCCAGCCCGGAACTTGCGCCTAATACGATTACCCTTTTACCCGTTAATGCCGTTTTGTTCATTTGACTTTCCATAATTCGTTGTTTTGATAGGTCAAAGGTCGCATGCATATCACAGGCGCTATTTAACAAATGGTAAAAAACGTTTTTCCTCTTATCAATTCCGATATTTGTTATATGGACAATCAGCTGCTCGATCATCTGCAATTAGGAAAGGTACTGCCGGAAGAAGATCAGGCCGTGATCCTGGATACTTTTAAATACAGGACATATAAAGAAGGGGAAACTTTATTTCAGTCAGATCATATCTGCCGGCAACTGTTCTTTGTATGTAATGGCGTACTCAGGATCCTCATGCAAAATGAGAACGGCACGGAAGTAACCCATTACTTTCTCAGCGAAAACCGTTTCTGTACTATCCTGAACAGCTTCCTCAACCAGGTCGTGGCCGTGGAAACTATTCAGGCTGCCTGCGATACGGAAGTAATGTGTATCGACAGAGCGGCGCTGATGGACCTGTATGCCCGGTATCCGGCGCTGAAAGCAGCCATAGAACAGTCCATTCAAAAGACGCTGCTGGAGAAGATAAATACTCGTAATGCCTATCTGGGATATGACTCCAGTGAGAGATACCGGCTTTTCACTGAACGGCAACCGGAAATAGCCAGGCGTGTGCAATTGGGCGATATTGCCTCCTACCTGGGCATTACGCCCCAGTCGCTTAGCCGCATCCGGAGGAAACATTAGCCCCATTTGTCCCTTCCTGACGTCCGTTCATCTAAAATGAAATGTTAATATTTCCCCCATTCTTGCTTATGTTTCACACCTGCCTTAGATTGGTTCCTGAAATGAACACCAAAAACCTCTTCCTGAAAACAACCCTGTTTGTGGTATTGGTCCTGCTGGCGGGGATGACCCAGGCGCAGGTCCGTACCGTCTATGGAACAGTATATGAGCGGACAGCCCGTTACGGGATGCCGTACGTAAGCGTAATAGGATCTTCCGGAGCCGGCGCTGTCACAGATTCCGCAGGCCGTTACAGTATTAAACTCGCTGTTACAGATTCCATCAGCTTCTCATACCAGGGAAAGGCCACGATGAAGATACCTGTCAAAGAAGTGCCACTTAACCGGCCCTTCGACATGAGCCTCCACGTGGATGTTACTACGCTCCCGACCGTTATTGTAGAAGAAAAAAGGAGAAGCTACCAGCTGGACTCAATAGCCAACCGTGAAGAATACCGGAAGGTATTTGATTTCGCACCGGAATACATTTCTTCCGCAGGAGGAGGCGTAGGCGTTAACCTGGATGCCTTGTTGAGTATGAGGAAGATCAAACGGATGGAGCACTTCAGGGAACAACTTGTACAGATGGAACATGAGAAATACGTCGACTACCGGTTCAATAAAACATTGGTACAAAAGCTGACAGGCATGCAATCGCCCGCCCTGGATAGTTTTATGGTACAATACCGTCCCAGCTATGAAATGATCCTCAGTTTTGAAACACAATACGAATACTACAAATACATCCGCGAATCAGGTGAATTTTTCCATGAAGTATGGAAACAGGATCACCCTAATTAGGCGTAACTTGCAATGATCATTTCATCATTACATGAAACTACTACTCAAAGATGCCGTGTCAGGCGGTAATCTCCTGTTGTTTAAAAACGAAGACGACTTTGACCGCCTGTACTATGGCCGCGACAGGGATAACAAATACTTTACCATTGCCTGGAATACCGGCAAAACACAGACTGTAACTATCGACGGCAGCGAGCATGAGTTCAAACCCAATACCATCCTGCCACTGATGTTCAATCAGAGCTTCCATTTCGAGCATCCTTCAGAAGTTGTAGCATGGCAGTTCAATCGTGAATTCTATTGCATCGTCGATCATGACAGGGAAGTCAGTTGTGTCGGGTTCCTCTTTGGGATGAACAATATCTTTATTACGCTGGACCCCGCAACACAGCAAAGGATGGAGCTGATGCTGGATATTTTTGTGCTGGAAATGAACACTGCGGATAATATCCAGAATGATATGCTGCTCATGTTGCTGAAGAGGCTTATTATTACGCTGACGCAGCTGGCCATGACAGAATATATCCCTGATAACAAACTGCAACAGGACAGTCGTTTTCACATCATCAGGAAATTTGGTTTGCTCGTAGAAGAACACTTCAGAACAGAACATTCCGTAAGTTATTACGCGCAGCTGTTAAATAAGTCGCCCAAGACATTGTCCAATCTCTTCGCGCTCTTTAATCAGAAAACACCTACACAAATGATCCAGGAAAGGATCATTATTGAAGCGAAAAGAATGTTACGTTTCACAAACAAATCCACTAAACAGATCACTTTTGAACTGGGCTTTGAAGACCCTGCTTATTTCTGCAACTTCTTCAAAAAACACACCAGCGCAGCACCGCTTGAATTCAGGAGCGCAAAGGCCAAAGAGGTATAAAACAAAATAGGTCCGCATGATGAACATACGGACCCTGGTAGTTGTGTCAGATTTAAATACGTTTTATTTACCGGCCGTTGCAGCAGCAATGATCACCTTCGCAACACCTTCAGGCTGTGACATAAATATCACATGACTGCCTTTCAGTTCGGTCACTTTAGTATTGGAACGTTTGTACATCTTACGCTCTATTTCCGGGTTGATACTTTTATCTTCAGTAGCAACAATACCGTATGTTGGTTTATCTTTCCATGGAGCTTTTGTAACATTTGTAACAAATCCCTTCGCGTAAAAAGTTCCTTGTGAAGCATACATAAAATCTGCTTCTTCTTTACTGATATCCGCACAAAAACCTGCATGATATTTAGCCTTATCGTAGTACAAGATGCCTTTATCATCCGGCTGTAAAATGCCATTTTCAGGAGCCGGCGGCGCTGTCTGTACCCACGTTAAAGCTGATTCCCCCTTGTCAGGCTGGAACGCTGCTACATATACGAGCGCAGCTACCTTCGGATGATCTCCTGCTTCTGTGATCACAACACCACCCCATGAATGTCCCACGAGAATAGCCGGACCATCCTGTTTGTCCAGTGCTACCTGTGTAGCCTTCACATCATCTTCCAGAGAAGACAACGGATTCTGTACCACGGTTACATTATAGCCTTTTTTGGTAAGTATAGCGTACAACGCCTTCCAGCCAGATCCATCGGCAAATGCGCCATGCACCAATACAACATTCTTTATTGCAGGTATGGGCTTGGTTTGTGCAGAAGCACTGAAAACAGTAGCTAACATCACAGCTGCGGCTAGTAGGATGCCTTTTAATTTGTTGATTTGATCTTTCATTTGTGTTGTGTATTTTTTACAATGCAAAGATGCTATGACTAAAGCCTCTGGATATTGCACATATTTCCCGAAGCATTGTGATTTTTCCTGAATGGCCCCGGCATAATGGACTAACACTGTTAAAGAACCGGCCTGCATATTTCATTCCGGCTATAGCAAGGAATAGAATAAAGCCCTTTAATATATAGCGGATACTCACTATATTTATATAACAAAAAGGGTCTCAAGAATCTATCGACTATGAATTGGCTAAAGAATCTCCTTGCCAGGGTGTACGCTGCTTACGCATTGCTCTTGTTTATCTGCACTATGCTGATCATGCTGTTGCCTATGTGGCTGGTATCGCTGCTCCCATCTCCCCGCAATATCCGGTATTTTATGGCATTGGGCCGTGGCTGGATGCACGTGTATATGCCACTGATATTTTGTCCGGTGCGCAGAAAGGGGATGGAACACTTTAAATCAGGCGAGCCTTACATCATCGTCTGTAATCACAATTCCATGATGGACATTCACACCACTACCTATGCCATACCTGCCGGCAGCAAGAGCCTTGCAAAAAAGGAGATGGAAAAAACGCCTATTTGGGGAATTATGTACAAAGTCGGGTCCGTGCTGGTGGACAGACATGATCCTGAAAGTCGCAGACAAAGTGTGGTGGAAATGAAACAGGTATTAAGTGAAGGTGTACACATGCTGTTATATCCTGAAGGGACCCGGAACAAAACGGACCAGCCGCTTAAATCATTTTATGACGGTGCCTTCAATCTGGCTGTTGAAACAGGAAAACCAATACTTCCAGCGGTTATTTTCAATACCCGCAAAATACTACCTCCCGGCAAGATCTTCTATGCCCTGCCGCATGCTATAGATATTCATTTTTTGCCTCCCATACGTACAGAAGGACTTGGTCCGGAAGATGTGGAATCATTGAAAGAAAGGGTCTATAAAACGATGTGGGAGCATATTGAAAGTAATTGGTAGCCTCACGGTTACCAAGTCCTTAAAACGATAGTGATACAATAATGTCACCTTTAAACTGCATTGCCTGCACGTCTTCTCCCTTCTTCTCCGCTTGTTCTCTTCCCTAAAAGAAGACTGCCAAACAATTAACCAATTACTTATTAATCAGTTAATCGTTTGGCAATCCAATTTTTACTTAAAATATCCTGTCAAAATAATATTAGCTCATCATGCTGTCAGCCTCGCTACAGATCATAGAACGTTCGCGATCGGTTAATACGGAGGTCACGAAGGATACCGGATTTCGGACTGATCGTGATACTGAACTGACGGTAAGTACCGATCGGGATCAGGTTGATCGACATCTGCCAGCAATGCAGGTCACGTGAAATGTACACGTTCGTATATGCCAGTTTATTCTCGATGAAGTTATAACCGCTGTTCACCCCTATCTTCCATTTTGGCGTCAGGCTGAAGTCACCGTTGAAACTCAGGTACTGGTTAAAGCTAACCACTACACCTCCTGAGTCAGGAATAATATTTTTACTGTAAGACAAGCTATATGAGAGGTCAAGTTTCCACGGAATATCAAAGTCCACATATTCTCCCGGATTCTTTCTCACCTGCTGCAACTGACGTTGCTGGGCCTGGAAAGCAGCATCCGTACTTTGCTCATTCTCAATGTTATTGATCTCCTGTTCTTTCTCTTTGCTCTTCTTGTCTGACGATTGGAATGAAGTACTCATCGCAATGGTGGCGTTAGTCAGACGGCCGATGCTAAGTTTTCCATCCTGCCATACGTAGCGGTCTACTCTGTTTCCCCTTGCATTCACCACATAAGGATCGAGGTTACCGCTGGCAGTGATATTCAGTTTATCAAAGAGGTTCGTACGCGCATAAATATTAAAGGACGATAAATGGAAACTGTCTGCCAGCAGGTTATAAGAACCATTGATACCGAAACCATCCAGTAGTTTGATCTTTTTCTCTTTATTGGCAGAGGTATCCTTTTTAGAGAACACCTTCATCTCCAGGTTATTATCCAATCCGAAGGAAATGGACCCGGACGTTCCTTCAGAAGGTACGCCTACTGAAGAACTTGTGAAATAAGACTGCCGTACTTTCTGACTGTCCCTGGTATAATACAGATCATAGTATGCCTTTTTTGCCAGGTCAGGCGTATAGCTGGCGCTGATGGTCGGTCTCATCACGTGCCTGATTGCCTTGATCTTGGAGTTTTTACCAAACTGGTACATACCATACAGCGCGGTCGACAATGATAAACTGGCGCTTGCCTGTCTTGCCGCAAAGAAACCTGCCTCATAGGTGGTATCTATGCCTCCCAGAGAGTCGATGCTGATACGTTTGTCCCTGTTAAAGGTTCTCTTTGTCTTTTTCGTATACCAGTACTCCCCATAACTAACACCCGGAGAAAGTGTGAAATTCTTCATTACCGGTATAGAGAAGGAGATTGGAATGCTATGTTTAACACCTGACTGCAACGCGTCGAACATCTGGCTCTTACCGAACACAGAGTCTTTAAAGGTCACGCTGTTGTTGATCGTACCATTATATCCAATACCCAGTTTGTGGTACCATTTTGCCTTGCCCACCATTTCTTTCGGCTGGAAAGGATAGATGGTATTGACAGTAAAGGTGGCCGACGGGAAGGATATATTTACGTCACGGGTGCTCAGGTTCTGTGAGTGCGTAAGGCTGGAAGTAAAGTTGAACGGTTTACCCTGCCAGCTTTTCGAGAAACTGATAGACGATCCTAAGTTATTGTTCACGCGGGAAGCGTAATCATACACGTTAAAGGTATTATAGCTGGACGTACCGAAGTTCACGCTGGCCCCGAAGGTAACGCCAGGACGTGCTTTACTGTCCATACTATGGTTCCAGGTAACACGGAAGTCACGTGACCGGCTAAACTCTGATTTAACAGATGGATCACCAAATCGGGTATTGGCAAAACTCAACGTCATACCACCATTATAATGATATCGCTTTCTATAAGTAGGACTGGCCGTCAGGGACCAGCTACCGTAAGAGTAGATCTCACCACGCAGGGTCAGGTCGAAATTATCGCCCAGACCTATATAATAACCGCCATTTTCCAGACCCATCCCCTTTTGTGCATTCACCACATAACCTGGCATGAGGATACCTGATTGTTGTCCGTGGGTGATCGGGAAAATAGCAAATGGTATGAATAATGGTGTCGGTACGCCTTCTATTTCCAGGTTTGCCGGGCCGGATATTACCAGTTTGTCGGGGATCACCTTGATCTTTTTGGCCCTGAACTGGAAGTGAGGAGTATCCAGGTCACAGGTAGTATATCCGTTCCTGAAACCGAAGATGCTGTTATCGGGCTCACGTTTTGTCTGCTCACTGGCCACAAACCCTTCCCCATATTTTGAACGGGTATTGTAAATTTTTGCCCGTTGTGTGGTAATATTATATCTGAGCGTATCAGAATCGAAAGCTTGTCCGTTATCGTCCAGCTGTGGACGGCCATAAGGCTTTCCACTGGTGTCCTGGGCGGTGGTAGCTTCCATAACACCCGTGCTCTGGCTGTAGTTCATACGTTCGGCGGAGAGGGACGTCTTTTTATATTTGGTATTAGCGGTACCATAAAAATAAAAACGTTTATCCGGCACTACAAGCACGATGGAGTCCTTTGCTTTATAGGTGATAGGCGCGTCCAGACTGTCTTTCGAGAGTTTAGGCACGAACATACTGTCTGTGCCGGTGTAATCCGTAGATACCGGAATACTGTCCTCCACAGCATTACTGTCCGTAACCGGCCTTATTGTTGTATCTTTTCGCCCTGAGGAAGTATCAGGTACAACAATGGGCACCGTATCTTTTGGCACGCGATCTGTGAAACTTTTGTTAAAAATCTCATAGGTATCTGGCGTGGGAGTAGCTACAGCGTTTATTATGAAGGGAACGACAATTAATATACCGGCAAAAACCAGGTATATCTGTCGCAAAAACTTTTTATAATTATTTTTGTGATTCAGGTGCATGTGTTAAGCGGGCACAAACCTACATGTTTTTAGACAAATTATTATCAATTGTAAAACGAAAATGAGT
>CABHOY010000041.1 GCA_902168105.1 uncultured Flavihumibacter sp. | reverse complement strand
AAAAATCGGTAACTTTAAGTGACTTTGTAAACATGGCTCAGAGATTTTGTAATTAAAGTTACATTTCATCTCGAAGCCATGTTTCTTCTTTCAAACATAAGAACTCAAAAGTACGATACACCCTCTTTTTATTCGGGTACCTGATGGAGCCAGGTAGTCATTTAAACAATTCTCAACGCCTAATTTTACTTTTGAGTTTTCCCCGTCTTATCCGCAGCTGGTGGTGATTATTTATTGATAAACTGTGATCCTAATGATATGCTGTATGGTTATCTGTATTTATTCTCCATTCCGGTACATGGAAAAGACCTCTACGCTTGTTATAATTCTCTTCTCGCCTTATTTCAGGGAGTGTTGGAGTGTTTCCAGGCAAGAGCCTATTGGTTTGAGGATGGTGCCTTCGAAGAGGATTTCGATATAGCCGATCCGATCTTGGCAAAATATGAGGTCCGGGAGGCTTAACTTAAAAATATGTTCAAACTTCGTTTATGCTTTCAGTAGCATAACCGTTCGGATAACGACTGAGGAACGGGTAGTCTTGCCTGTTCTGATTTTTTATAAGGTTGGTCACAGATCAGGTTTTAAAGTGTATCTATCAGCCTTGCAGCTATATAGCAAATTCTGACACTATAAAAGTCCAAAACAAAAGATAACGTGCAGAAATTTTATTCAACTGTAAATTCTCAACTGCCACATCCTCCTACTTCTACAGACGTGGATACGGCTGTTAATACATATAGACATGGGATTGCACATAGGTTTTTTCCCAAACAGGGCATGAGCATAGGTTATTTTGACTACACTCCAGATTTAATTGTACATTTTCGGGATGACGATGCCTTAAATATATGGCAGATGATTGAGCATATACAAATGGGCCTTGATTACATAATCGGTATAACTGATTTGCATGCTGATATGGAAGTTTGTTATAATGAGTATTTGGATCGTGAATAAGTTAAACTTTGATCGATTACTTACATTGATTAAAATAAAGGTGATAGACGAAGACTTTGTGCTAAGTCAGTTTGTTGTTTCTCCTTGGCCTCTAAAAATTTGGAAGCCAAACCCTAATCCAAGCCATGGCCTGTTTCTGTAAATCCATTGTCGGCCTATTTCACCGGACATAACATCAAGTCCAGAAAACAAACTTACTTGGAATTTATTATATTCAAATACATATCCCGCGGAGAATGTTACACAACCTTGAGTGGATTCTGACTGAACAAAGTCTTTCGTTGTGTAAGGTGTCACCTTAATGGATGAGAAACTTAAACCGCCAACTAAACTATGTGACAGTTGTTGTCTTCTGTAGGGCTTAAATTTCCAACCAGCAGAGATTCCAATATTAAAATCGTTTCCGAATTCTGAGTAAATGTTATGCCCGTCCTTTGGCTCTTTCCGACCGGGTCTAATTTTAATCAATGTAGTTGCTGCTCCTACAGTAAATAGCCCCTTTTTTTCTAACCGCTCTGCATTCAATTCGTAACTATCATTCGAGCCTCTTTGCGGTAACTTAAAAAAAATGTCGTTGCCCAAAAGGGTAGTAACTAGTCTGGCATTAAGTGTGGTTGCAGTTGGATTATTACTTGTGAATTTTGATATTTGAATAATATAGTAAGTACTAACAATGTTTTTTACAACAAAAATTGTATTGGCCTCAATTCTTTCTGGAGTAGCGCCTGCAATCGTACTTCCATCAAAATTACATGGAGTTAAAGTAATGTCGTAATTGAAAATGTGACGTCCGTCCCGAATATTGTTTTGGGCATGGAGGCTATAGCATAATGCCATCAACATTGATGTGAGCAGAAACTGTTTCATATTTTTAATTTTGTTTGTATTCCGTACTACAAGCAGGGTTGGGGTTATTTTGTCTAAAGGTTAAAGATGATGAAAATAGAGTTTCGTAGCAATACCAACTAGTTTGTATTTTTTAGAGATTAAGCATTTCGCAGTTTTGACGAGGTCTGCTTATAGTCAATATAAAATACAAACTACTTGGTATTGTTTTATTGTTTCAATTCCATCATTTTAGAGGTATACCCATCTAAGCGTATAATAATTATACATCATGAATGAGCAAGACATATATAATGAATACGATACTTGGTTAAACAAATTAAGCAAGTATGTGATTTCAAGGTCATCAGGATTGTTGTCAACTGAAACATTGAAGAATGGCAGGATTTTATTATTTGCATCCGCTTTAAGCACTCTGTTATTTATTGGGATAATTACCATTACAGAGTATAGCGTATCAGAAACTAAGATTGAATTTAAAAGCGCAGAATTAGCATTTATATCTATTGAGCTTATTTGCCTCTACTACGCTATTACATTTTCAATTGATGCATATGGTGAGCTTAAGATCTGGCATTTTAAAACACTGATCAAAAATTCTGATGATGAACAACCTTTGAACAATCTTAGAAGAGAACATGAAGCAATTGTTCAAAAAGGGAAGGACATTTGTGATAAATATAGCCTAATGGAAGTAGAAGCAGAAAAATCGCTGGGACTTGATATACCTGCTAGAGATATGCCGGATATTAACGATCGCAAAGAATTAAGGAAATATACGGACGAAATGGAGGCAAGGTTGGGCCGACAGATGGAGCTTAATGAACATGTTAAACTATTAAGGGCTGCACAGGACTATGAACTTAGACAGTTGGATATCTTGCGTGAAATCTTATTGTTCAAAATAGAATCCCTAAAAAAAGTTTTACCATTTGTAAAAAAGATATGCCATTTCAAACGGTATATTAATATTGTTTTCCCCTTGATATCTTTCTTTATTTCAATAGGTGCCTATGTGTTTCATTTGCTTAAAAGATAAATAATGGGAGACATTATTTGAAAAAGACGAAGTGAGTAGCGTTTCAGAAAGAAATGGCAACTCCATATTGCTTTATAAAGTCTTCATAAGTTTCTACTCCTTCTATTATATCCTGCAGATCATCGGACCATTCCTGAAAACTATCATTGTTGGGCAGTATGTTACCAACTACATTAGCCTGTACCTTCAACTGACGGATTGCTTTAAACAAATGGTCATATTTGCTACTAAAAAAACGAAATTTGGTCTTCGAAATATCTACATCGAGGCTAGTAATATTAGAGCCGGAAAATCAGCATTGTTGAAGTAAGGAAAGTCAGATACGCAGGTAATGCAGTTGTACAGGGATGCTAAGAAAGAATCCCATAATTCCTTGCTTTCAGAATCAGCGTGAGTTGTTATCCATTCTTCTTTTGCCTCCACCAGGCATACCGTGTAGCAAAATTGTTTGATTTGATGAAGTCCCTGATTAATAGATTCAATATGGCGATTCGTCATGCTTATTGATTAATATGTTTACGCTGGTTGAGAGCATAATTATTGATTTTCCGACTTATTTTATCGAAAATAATATAAATCCTGGTTTTGGGGGACCCGCAGTTATCTTTTTCCTCTGGTATAATAGGAGAAGGTAATAAAGCCTGTGTCTGGTAAGCTATTCTCCGCATAGTTTTTGAGTTACGGTATGCGAAGATCAAGCGCCCCACATGGAAAAACATACAATAACAGCCCTCAAGCAGCAAGAAAAGACCAGCCTGCAGGTTTCTGACGTCATCCGGGAAACGATCAGGAAAAATGGCCCCATTACCTTCCGGGAGTATATGGAAATGGCTTTGTACTACCCGGAATTGGGGTACTATACCTCCAGCCGTGACAAAATTGGCCCTTCCGGTGATTACTATACCAGTACTAATCTGAATACTGTTTTTGGCGCCATGATCGGACGCCAGCTCGAAGAAATGTGGAACCTGACAGGGCAGGGAGCTTTCACGATTATAGAATATGGGGCAGGAACAGGCGCCCTTTGCCATGATGTGCTGGATTACCTGAAGAGCAACCGACCATTTTATGACTGCCTAAGTTATTGCATCATTGAAAAAAGCCCCTCCATGCAGGCAAAAGAAAAGATGCACCTAACGGATGGTAAGGTAAGCTGGTGTGACTGCATTGCCGATGCCGGGGAGATTACTGGCTGTATTCTATCAAACGAGCTTTTGGATAATTTCTTCATTCATGCAGCAGTTATGTGCGACGAGCTGATGGAAGTGTATGTAGATTATGAAAACGGGTTTGTAGAGGTGCTGCGACCGGCATCTCCCCAACTTAAAAGTTATCTGCAGGAGCTAGAGATAGCCTTGCCAAAGGGGTTCCGCACGGAGATCAATCTACAGGCAATAGAATGGATCAAAGAAATTGCCGGGGGCTTAAAAAAAGGATTCGTACTGACGATTGATTATGGCTTCCCTTCTGCGGAGCTGTACCGGGCACACAGATGTAATGGCACGCTAATGTGTTATCATGAGCATCGGGTAAATGATGATCCGTATCAACATATAGGGGAACAGGATATTACCGCTCATGTAAACTTTTCGGCATTGGACCATTGGGGAGCAAGATGTGGATTGGCAAGCTGTGGTTATACGGAACAGGGTTATTTTCTGCGATCACTGGGGTTGATGGATTATTTACGAACAGCCGAACAAAGTGGCTTGTTTGCCTGCCCTGACCAGGCACTGGAAGTGTATAATTTGCTGAATGGCATTGGAACTAAGCTGAAAGTTCTTATTCAGCGGAAAGGGGTGGATATAGCAGATTTAAGGGGTTTTTCGCTGGGAAGGATGGTGGTGTAGATGCGATGGAACGGGCATATTCTGATGTTGTTAACCTAAAAGTTAATAACTTGTATAACTAACATGCCCCTTATAACGCAGGATCAGTTACCCAGTTGATGAAAATTATATTGGTAAAGAATTAAATACTGGAGCAGACGTTGTTGTTCAATTCTCCGATGAAACCTACAACCCTAAAGCACTAGCTCACCTAAACGAACTTTGTGACCTTTGATGTGATAATAGTCTTTGCATAGTAAACATGGTAATTATAGAGAATCGGTGTCCTATTCACAAATTTGATTATATAATCCCTTTATTTACAATACATTAAGTTGTAAGGCGTGATTCCCAGCGGGATCACCAAACCTCTAAAGGCTTTCTTTTCGAAAGCCTTTTTTATTTCACAACCTTACTGGTAGCGGCTTATTTCACAGAACTAAAAAAAGGAATAGACGATTTCAGCTACCTAATGAAATCCTATTTCAAAGTACTGTGCCATGAACAGGAAACCGTCACCCCCAATAATGCTAAAAAACCGGTATAACGGCAAGCCCATAGACTATGATGCGAAAGCTGGCGGCAGAGAAGAACACACTCTTATTAGAATCTTTGAAGAAAAAATAGCAGACTTCACTAAATCCGTCAATGCAGCAAAAGAAAGAGCCGCAAATGGAGAGCCACCCAAAAAAAGCAAAAAAGGCAGTTCAAAATACACGCGTACCCAGTGGAAAGCTACGCTCAACAAAGTCATCGAATATCTTACCTACCTCAAAACAAGCTATATACCCATTACCGACAAGTGGGAATTCAAAACTGAGGAGCAGAAGCAAGCCTATATCCAGGAAGGCAAAGCCTACGACATACCGGTAGACACCATAACGTTCGATTTTGCCGCAGACTTCATATCCTATCTTACAGAAATAAGGCACACCACATTGGGCGTGGCCGCAGCCGGGAAACAAGTCAAAAATACCAAACATGTATTAAAAATGGCTGTAGGCAAAGGCTGGATCACCCGCAACCCGCTGGAAGACTATAAATGCGCCGATGAAATCATAGACGTGATCCCGTTATGAAGCTTACTATTGAAAAAGGGGAGTACAAAATCATCCTTTCTATTTCACCGATTCTGATCATTATTTGGATGATTGTACGGACTATTGCAGGATGAATTTACGAACAGCGTTTAAAAGAACAGCCCAGGCAATTTGCCTGGGCCATCGGTTTAAAAATGGAAATTATAGAGAGTTCCATCCATGATGGCACTAAGGAAATTGCCTCAAAGGTAAATACAACCTTCCAGATTCATCATCAAATTTGGAGACTATCCCCCAATCAAATAACGCATAGATTAGTTCCTTTTTAGCATCGTCAGACAATGATACGTTAATCATTTGGTTGTCTTTTATTTTGGTAAAATAGGATTTTAATACAAAATCCTTTCCTTTCTGAATGTCTTGAGTCACTACACCTCCTGATGGTGTAAAGGTTAGAAAGTTATATTCATTAATATCATTGTCATTAATAGTCAACTCTTTTTTGCCCTTTACCAATACCTTAACCAATCGTTCGTACTCTTTTTGGCTAGTAGCCTTCTTCGCGTTGAAGTATTGAAATAAATCATCGTTCATGATAATACAGGGAACAACCTGTGCTCCAATTTTTAATCTTAAACCTACAAAACAACTATATCTTCCATGATCTCTTAAGCAAAGGTTTAGTGTCTTCTCCGTCCATATGTCAGGTTTGCAAGACTGAATAACAAGTAATAATAAAATGATCTTTATGTATTTCATCGAATTAAAGGATTAAACTAACATAAGGCATATATAGCGGCGGCATTATTAGAATTCATCTAAACTGCCAGGCAGGCACCATCAATGATCCTCCCTCATCTCCAGTTGTGACAATCACATGCCGCCTAAATAAAGCATCGATAATGCCATATTTTGTTTCCTGCGTTGCTGCGCCCTTAAAGACAAACCAATCATCCTTCTTGTCAAAGTACTTTTCAAGAATATAATCTGTATCTTTTTTGACTTCCTGAGTGATCTCATCGCATCCATAAAGCATAATGAAATTAAATCTCTTTCTGTCATTAGCACTCAGTGTTAAGATGCTATCTTTCCTAATGATAGACTTTGCAAGTGTTGCATACTCTTTTTCATTTAATCCCTGCTGATCCTTGAAATGTAAGAATAAATATCCTGCTCTAACCAGACAACGTACTACCGCCGAATCAGTTTTCACTTGTAAGGATATAAAATAGCTGTGTCGCTGGTAATCATTTACGCATGCATCCAATACTTTTTCTTTCCATTGCTCCGGCGCACATGATTGGAAAAAAAACAGGCATAGAAAGAGAACACAATATCTCATCATAATCCTTAAAATATTCAAGCGGTTAAACATCCCATTCTTTTTCAAATGGTACCCGTTCAATATACTAATTTGGAATAAGTGTTTATTCAATATTTTCTTCTTTTCATTACCCCAACGGCAAACGTATTGATTATATTTGTAAAGCATTACACTAAGCATTCGAATATGTCAACACTAGGCGAGGAATCATTTCATCTGCGGCAAAGGTTATAAATTAAGAAGTATTGCGTAGGCACGCAATTAAACAAACCAGCCCAGGCAATTGCCTGGGCAGTTCGTTAAAGTATAAGAGTTTTCAACCTTCAGAAAAGATGAATCTGTCAAAGCAGGGACACTAGTATCAGATTTGTACTCCCCATTTAGTTTGCCCATTGAAATAAGCTAAAACATTTAGAGAGCTATTGTTATTCAAATTCTCCTTTCTCTTTAAGCCGGTTGACATTAAATGTTTCAATGGGTCTTATCTTTACATCAATCTGCTTCCTTATCACTTCGCTTACAATGATAGAATCACCTTTGCACTCACAATGATATCCCCCTTCTGCATTGTCAAATGTGCCTAGATATTTCCTAAAGTTTGTTGAGTCTGTGATATATGCAGATAACAAATCTCCACCAAGCGCTCCGCTGCCAAAAACTGTATATAATTCCATATAAAGGCTATCGCATATTCGTTTACTGCTTTTGAATTCTTTTTTACTGCGTTTGTCAATACATCCGCTCAACAAGGCAACTGCTAAAATATAAAAAGGTATTTTCTGCACAGGATGTTTTTATCTATAAGAACCATAACGCTTAACAATACAAGTCATGTGGCCGACTGGAACGGACTCTGTTGGAGACCTGCGGAAAGAAAATATCCAACTTTCGTGCCTAATAAAAGATCATGAATTTATACATATTTAATGCCTTATATGGTAGTTCCCCTTTTTCTAATAGTTGTCGTCCATTGTAATCAAAGCCTCCTAGAGGAAGGAACATATTATTTCCGGATGCACTTTTCATAATAGGCGTCTTCGTAATGACAAATGTATAACCCTCGCCTACTTTCACTTTGTAATTATTACAATTTTCATTCGTTAACTGTGTCTTTGCCTCCAACGAAGATAAAATTGTATACTTTTGACCATTCTCATTTTTAGCTTTGACTACTACATAATAGTCGATGGAATACGTTTCCGTTACTGTTGCTTTTATTACTAGCGTATCGCCTGTCTTTGCAAGGGCAGATTTTGTGAAAAATATAGTGCCCCAGAACAATAGGATTAGAAATTTACTCATTTAGCAAGTATTATTTTAAATAAATCGGTATAAACGGTACTAGTTAGATTTTGTATGTAAAACACTTGCGACTGCTGCCCTTTCCCTTCATTCTTTATGTAAGAACCAAATTTCATCTCCTGATAATTATTATCAGCATCCATTGCCTTTTGATGAGCTGCCTGATATCCTCGGCCCGTTCCTGCATTATCTCCAGGACTGTCCTTCGCTGCATAATAAGACTCCATTACCTCGTGAAAAACATTTTGTCCGGGACTTGGACCTGATATTTTCTTTTCCTTGGACGCTTGGTCCATATTTATATATTGTTCAGTGACAACGACAGTAGTCTCTTTACCATCTTTATCCTTTCTTTTTTCCTCAACGCTTCCCGCGTAATCACCTACGAACAAATTTCCTGTGAACTTCCCATCTTTCGTGGTAATAGAATTTTCCTTGGTTGTGTATAGATTTACTTCGACACTATGATCCTCAATGGCGGCTTGCAATTCTTTGTCGAACTTATTTTTTGCCGAACCTCCAATAATTTGTAGCTTACCATTTACCAAATCTAATTTGAGATGAGAGGATTTTTCCAATTTATCTTTTGCTGTTGTGGCATCAGGGCCGTGAAACACTACGTCTGTAGGAGCCATTCCATCGGGATCTATAAATCTTAATGGATTATCAAAAGCATAATTATATGGAGAATGCCTTCTCATTCTTTCACTTACCGGATCAATAGCATGCCACCTTCCAATCTGAGGATCTTGCATTCTCGCGCCATAGTCATACATATCCAGCCCACTTCCATCTCCAAATTCTTGTTGTTGCAACTCCTTCCCGGAGAACTTGTCCCTATTCCCAATCTTTGGTCCTGCGTAATGCGCATAAATTCACCGGTCACTCCACTACCACTACGTATTAGAAATTTCATAGTAGACAAAGTTCCAGCAGAGATGGTCCTTTCCATCTCTATCCCTCCCACATGAGTACCCGCCATACTAAATTTAAGAGCGCCAACTGCGCCAAACACATTACCGCTGTTGCTCAACTGAAGGTTCGATAAACCACTTGTAACGATTTCAAGTCTTTCTTGAGGAGTTGTTGTTCCAATGCCAACGTTTGTACCCGAATTCGTAAATGTATTTTGTGAAAATACAATAGGGGAACTGCTGAAACTAAGACAGTCGACAAAATCTAAAGTACTGAAGCGATAGAACGAAATCTCCCGGCAATAGGCATTAAACACGTTTAAGAGGGCGCAATTTATAGAAAAAATATGGCAGTTTGCAAATGATGTCAGTTGTGAACCGTCTGTAGCCGCCGTTCCGTTTAAGATATCCCTGCAATAGATCTTTCCGATGGCACAAGTGAAGTTACGACTACCAGGATTAGCATTTCAGGCACGGATGTATATGTAGCAGGTTATGAAGGCCGTTATATACAAACGCCTTGCTATTGGAAAAGCGGCGTATTGCAACCAGCTTTACAATTACCTGCGGGAGCTACTTCTGCAAATGTAAATGCGGTTAAAGAGATCAATGGAAATGTCTATGAAATTGGTGGAAGAAGTGTCGGAGCTTAATGCACGGCTTTATTTTGGATAAATGGTTTACCGCAAACCGGATTTTTAGGCAATCCTAATGGATATGCAGCCGCACATGATATTGCGGTTCCTCCAACCGGACAGTATTACTTTTCAGGCTATGGTGTTACGAGTTGGGCCAGCCCGCGATTAATGCAGTGGGACATTTTTGGTGCTGCCAGTTACCTCTGATCGTATACTGCGTCTAGTTTAGCCAGAATAGCATTGGATGGATATCTGTGGAAGTGAATTTAACTATCCTACAATGGACTCCGGAGCGACGTATTGGGTAAACAATTCATTTAACCCAGTATACCTTACTAATGGCGCGACACGTGCGGTTACTACGGATATTCAGGTACTACACTAACATTTCATTCGGATTCAGTTTCCTATCCTTTCTGATGTAACCGACAACAGAAGGGATAGAAAACTAAATAAATCATTCCTGACGTAACGTAATTGCCGGGTTTGACGTAGCAGTACGATAAGTTTGTATGCCTATCGTAAGCATACCCACTAATGACAGACTACCCAGGCATGCCGCATAAACCCAGATCCCCGGCGTAGCCCGGTAAGTGAAAATATGCAGGAACAACGACCCCAGGAAGCCTCCCAGGGGCAGACCAACAAGTGCTGCTATGAGGATCAGTTTTACAAAGCTCCACGATAAAAGACGTATGATCTGGCCGACTCCAGCACCCATTACTTTACGGACGCCTACTTCTTTCACCCGCCTCTCCATATTATGCGTCACTACTCCCAGCATACCGAGAGACGCTATTACAAATACGATCAGGATAATCACGCCAAACAATTTCAAGTCCTCATTTTCCATGTAATCATCATACATCTGTTGCTCATACCAACTGTAAAGAAAAGGTTCATAAGGATACAGTCGCTTCCATAAGCTTTGAAGCGATGCTACGAGCGGCTCTTGTTTAACGCCATCCTGAACTGAGAGTGAAAGTGTTTTAAATGCATGAGGATCATATTGCAAAACCAGCGGCGTAACTGGCATCTCATATCGCATGAAGTTGAAGTTCTTTACAACTCCGGCGACTATCATTTCGCTGCTATCCAGCACGATGGTCTGTCCTATGCTGTTTCGGGCGTCCGTCAGGCCCAATGACTGTACTGCCTTTTCGTTGATCACCACAAAGTGGCCTTTAAGGCTATCGGAGCTATTCTCCGGTAAATTATTACCTGCTACAAAGGCGAGCCGCATATTACGGATAAAGGCGGCGTCTACGGCATATTTATACGCCTGTAGGGTTTCCATGCCAGCTTTGATACGGTCATTCCGGGTGATCATCGCCTTTTCGGCGCCTTCATTAAAGGGCGCAGAAGTAGCGCCTACACTGTTAACGCCAGACAACTTAGATATCTCATTGCTGAGCAGACGGTAGGTATTGTGGTCTGCCAGCGGAATATTGAGGATGTTTTTCCGGTTAAAGGTGGCATTGTCCGTAGCCATATAACGGAATTGACTGTACATCACTGCGCTGAATACCATAAACACCAGCGATACTACGAACTGTATCACGATTAACACCTTGCGAAAGCCTAGTTTTGGAAGCACGGCGGACCCCAGTAGGCCCTTAAGCATAAGAACAGGTTTACCGTTTGACAGGATCCGTGCTGGAGCTATACCAGCCACAACGCCAGTGAAAAGCGTAAAACCGATAAACGCAAGCCATAAGATGAAGGGGTGCTGCACTTCCCAGGTTAACCAGCGGGCATAGATAAAGGACTTCATTAACTGTAATCCCAGGAAGCCTATCATTAAAGCGAAGAACGCCAATAGCACACTCTCCATCAGTAACTGAAGGATCAGCTGCCAGCGTGCGGCGCCTGCCACCTTACGTACGCCTATTTCTCTGGCCCTGCTCAGAGAACGGGTAAGTGTAAGGTTTGTATAATTAAAGATTGCCAGCGATATTATTACCAGCATCATGATGATATTTACCAGCAGCTTAAACCAGGGCTCTACTCCCGGGTTATTCATCAGGCCCTGAAAGTCCGGTGAGATCCTGCTGACAAGCTGTCTGCGGAAACGCAGGTCTTTAATAGCAGTAAGGTCCACATGCTTTTTATTATCCGCCTCTACCTGCTCCAGCATACGGTCTAACTTGGCGGATGAAGCACCTTTTTGCAGGAGCACATAAGTGTATGCGTTATAATTAAGCCAGTCGTTTGGGTTGTCTTTAGGGTTGAGCACTGGATAAGTAGCGATAGATGTTACGATATCTGCCTCCAGGTGGGTCTGCTTTCCCTCCAGCGGCGCAAATACGCCGGTAACAGTGAAAGTTCCCATATCTTTATTCACAAGTATTTTGCCTATGGGATCAGCATTACCAAAGAATTTTTCAGCTGTTTCGTGAGAGAGCACTACGGTATAAGGCGCTATAGCTGGTTTACCTTTTTCCAAAGGAAAGTCAAAGAGCTGAAAATAGCTGGGGCTTACGTATAGGCCCCATGCTGACAACGACTTGATCTGATTACTAAAGCTGCCTCCAAAGCCACGGATCACCTGTGCCATTTGCTCAATGCCACTTTGCTCCTGAAACAGTTTTGACCCCAGCGGTAAGGGCGTAGAGGCGAGATAGAAGGTTTTGCCCTCTTTATTGGTGACATCCGTAAGAATACGGTAAGTGCGATCAGGATAAGGATGAAAAGAATCTTTCTCAAAACTACTCTGCACCTGTATAATGATCAGCAGGCACATGGCCATCGCCAATCCCAGGCCAATGAGATTGATCAGTGAAAACAACCGGTGTTTCCATAGATTGCGCCAGGCAATGCTCAAGTAGTTTTTTAACATCGTTATTTTGATTTTCTATTTTTATGCTCAACTTTCTAAGAAGGGCTCTCTATAACTAGCCAAACATTGAACGAAATAACCCTGCCATACCATAAGCTAAGAAAATGCCCAAATATAAAATGATGATAGCTAATTAATTAATTATTCATGTTGCAGGAATATGTCCGGTTTTGATACAAGTTCTGTTCGGCGGTGAACATTCCTTTTCAGCGTTGGGGCACCCAATGATATATCTTTTATGAAGATGGCAGGCGTTTTTACAGTGTATACTGTTTAATTATATTTAAATATTTGACAGATACACTTGCAGCTTTAATTTTTTGGCCATAGTTTGTGATTTCAATTGGAGTTAATTAACGAATTGTCAACCGGAACAGTATATGACGAATTTGAGCTGATCTCCGCCTTTCAACGGGGAGACAGAAAGGCTTTGCACCAGGTGTATACGCTATTTCAGCAGTCGCTTTGTTTTTTTACAGAACAGCTGATAGCAAATACGATGGCGGCAGAGGATATTGTCTCAGAATGTTTTATCAACGCTTTTCAGCGAAAGGAGGATTTTCCTTCCTTAGGTCAACTGAAGTCTTTCTTATTTACCGCAGCAAAAAATGCGGCCCTCAATTACATTAAGGCACAAAAACGGCACGATGACATCCATCATTCAATAGAAAGGGGGGCTGAGCGTTTCTCTATAGATGTAGAAAATGCTTATATTAAAACAGAGGTCTTACATTTTATTTCGGGAGAAATAGAGAAACTCCCGCCACAATGCAGGCAGGTAGTACACCTTGCCATTATCGAAGGGAAAAGCGCGCCCGAAATCGCCGCTGAATTAAATATGGCTTATCAGACAGTACTGAATCAAAAAGCCAAAGGAGTGGCATTATTGCGTACCGCCGTCCTTAAAAATAAGTTACTATCCTTGCCTATGCTCGTTTTAGCCCTAAACATGCTCCACCGGTAAAAAAAATATTAAAAGAGACCGGTATATAATGTTGGGTTAGTTGTTTTAGTAGTATAGCATGACAGAGAAGAATCATTATATCGCCGTATTAATTGTCAAATATCTTGATAACAGCCTGAATGAAGCTGAAGAGGCCGAGTTAAATGCATGGATCAATGCTGAACAGCACCACCGTGATCTCTTTACAGAGATGACTGATCCTCAACAATTGGTCACTCATCTGCAACAATTTAATGCCTATGATTCAGAGAAGATAAGCCGTAAGATCGGTCAGCGTATACCTGAATTTAATGCAGCGCCTGCAGGCATACGTCCTGTTTACTTAAGAAAATGGGGTTGGGCCGCCGCTATAGCCATGCTTCTGATCGGTGGTTCCTATTACTGGGCGTCCCAGCTGCGCAATAGTCCGGCTGGAATAGCTGCAGGACCGGCCATCATTGAGCCTGGCAAACAGGGTGCTATTCTTACATTGGCAGACGGGCGGGAAGTTGTACTGGATAGTCTGCATAACGGGATAGTGGCTAGTCAGAGCGGCGCCTCCATCGTACTCTCTGAAGGTCAGTTAGTGTACGATCCGACTGTCGCCCGAAACATGGATGTTCAGTATAATAAAATGACCACACCGGCAGGTAGACAATTCCAGGTAACACTGCCCGATGGCTCCAATGTGTGGCTGAATGCCGCCAGTTCTATCAGGTTCCCTACCAGCTTTGCCGGTAACGAAAGAAGGGTAGAAGTTACGGGCGAAGTATATTTTGATGTAGTAAAGAATGCAAATCAACCATTTATCGTAGCAGTAAAAGATAAAATTGATATAGAAGTCTTAGGTACTTCCTTTAATGTGAATGCGTATGAGAACGAGCACTCTATCCGTGCCACACTTATTAACGGTAGTATAAGGGTCGGAGTGCCATCAACCGATCTCAAAAAGGCAGTAATACTGCAACACAACCAACAAGCGAAAGTAATAGATAAGCTGATCACTGTAGAAGACAACCAGGATCCGGAGAAAATATTAGCCTGGAAAAATGGCTTGTTCAACTTCGACGGCGCAAACCTTGAAGAGGTTATGCGGGAATTGGAACGATGGTACAATATAGAAGTAGTTTATGAAAACGGTATTCCTGATTCAGATAAGTTTATCGGGGAAATGACCAGACAAATTGCCTTAACAGATTTACTGGATATCTTAAAAAGGTTCCAGGTCGACTTTAGAGTGGAAGGACGTAAGCTGATCGTACTAAATAAATAAAATTATCAAGGCTATGCCGGAAAGGTATTAAAGACTGGATTATTCCGGTCAGGATTCTTATTGTCAAAAACTAACCAATCAACGAAAAACGTCACGGATTGCGGCCGTGACGTTCTATACGACCTGGTTAGTTCAAAGTGTCTTTTGCAATTCACAATTATTAACAACCAAATCTCTTGCAATTTATGCAAAAAAATCGCTATTGGCCACCCGATTGCCGGGTTACCAGGGCCAACCTAACCAAAATCTTTCTGGCCATGAAACTTACCGCTGTACTATTAGCCACTGTCATTATGCAGGCCGCCGCCATCGGCCATGCGCAAACCGTCTCTATATCGGGCAAAACTATACCTTACAAACAAGTATTTTCTGCAATAAAGCAGCAAACAGGATATGTCGTTTTTAGTAATACAAACACTATCAACGAAACCGCAACAGCCTCACTTTCCGCCAGGGATATGCCGTTAACGGCATTCCTGGACGAAATGCTGAAAGATCTGCCAGTTACTTACATTATTAAGAATAAAACCATAGTACTGTCGCGCAAATTAGATGTACTACCGGCTCCTAACTCTATCACAGGTGTGATACATGCTACCACGGGGGAGTTGCTGTCAGGCGTGTCAGTAAGAATTAAAAATACCGTTAATGGCACCATTACCAATAGCAACGGTACTTTCTACTTCAACCACCTGCCCGAAGATGCAGTGATCCAGATTTCCATGCTGGGATTCGAATCGCTCGAAATAGCCGTTCAGAAATCAGCCAACGGATATTCCGCCTATGCGGTCAACAAGGCCCAGGCAGGTTCCCTACTGGTTACAGAAGGTAATAATCTGCTGTTGAATATTACGCTGAACAGAAAGGACTATGAAATGAGCAATGTGGTGATCACGGGTTATATGAACGTTAACAAAGGCAATTATGTCGGAGCTGTATATTCAGTAAAGGCCGATGATATTAAAATTGCAGGTGAAACGACGATCGACCAGATGTTACAGGGTGTCGTTCCAGGTATGTCTGTAATGACCCAGACAGGTCAGGTAGGTTCCAGTCCTAAGATCCGTATTCGTGGTACTTCCACTATCCTGGGCAACCAGGAACCACTGTGGGTGGTTGATGGGATCATTCAGCGTGACCCGCTTCCTATCCCTAACGGTAACGGTTCTCTTGCAGGTGATGTTGCCGAGCTCAGGTTGATTGCCTCTAACGCTATCGCCTGGCTCAATCCCAATGATATTGAAACCATTACCGTATTAAAAGATGCTTCTGCTACTGCCATCTATGGCTCCCAGGCCGCAAATGGTGTGATCGTTCTCACTACGAAAAAAGCACGTCCAGGTCAGCTGACCGTTTCTTATTCCAATAGCTTATCCATCGGTCAGCGCCCCGATTATCGTATGTACGATCTGATGAACTCTCAGGAGCTGATGCAGTTCTCTAAAGAAGTATACGCCAATCGCGACAGTTATACCAACACTGTGTTACCGATCGGTTATGGACAGTTGATCCAGCAATTACAGAATAAAGAGATAGACTACGAAACTTACCTGGCGAAATATAGAAAAATGGAAAACCAGAATACAGACTGGTTTAAACTGCTGTTCCGTAATTCATTTAACCAAAACCATAGCGTCAGCATTTCCGGAGGCACCGAAAAGATCATGAACAGAACTTCGTTCAATGTGCAACAGCAAAAAGGTGAAGCTAAAGGAAATGATCTGAGCACCTTTTCTGCTTCGACTAATACGACGCTGAAGTTCGGTAAGAAGTTAACTGTAAACTTCCTGTTAAATGGTACTATCCGTGAAACCGATGGTTTTGGATATGGCACAGCGCCTTTTGATTACGCTTACAGAACAGCCAGAACGATCCCTATGTATAACGATGACGGAACGTTCTTCTTCCACGAAAAAGTAAGCTCCATCGCCAGTACTTCTTACCCTGGTAAATTCTCCTACCTGTACAATGTTCAGAATGAATTAAACAATACCGGCAATAAGAATACGACCACCACGTTGGGATCAACTGTCGACGTACGTTACGAGTTGGCAAAAGGCCTGGAATACCAGGGACTCCTGGCTTACACTTCAGCTACCTCCAGCATAAAATCCTATGCTACGGAGCTCTCTTACTTTGCTACACAGTACAGAGGGTATGAGTTCGGCAGCGTTTCTTCCAACAGCCCTGAAGAACTGGCCAGCCGCCTGCCTTTCGGTGGACTGACCCAGCTGGATGGTGCTTCCGTCAGGGGGTACACCGTCAGGAACGCCCTTATATACAATCACTTGTTTGGCCAACGCCATAGTATGACCCTGCAAGGTGGGGTAGAGGCAAGATCTTCCATCACGGAAGGCAGTTTAAATACCCGTTACGGTTATCTGCGTTATCGTGGTGAAAGCTTCGCCCCGGTACCTTTAATGCCGGCAATGATCACCAATACAGGGGCAGCTAATCTGCATGAGGATATGCGTCTTAATTCCCGCATTGTAAACCAGGAAAGCAATTTCCTGAGTGAATATTTCTCAGCTGTATATGCATATGATGCCCGTTATATCTTCAACTTTAATGCCCGCCTCGATGCCTCTAACCGTTTTGGTCAGGATAAAAACAAGCGTTTTCAACCTACCTGGTCTTTAGGTGGAAGATGGCGTGTTGCTAACGAGAAATTTCTCAGTACCACCAGTTGGTTGAATGCGCTGGACCTCTCCGCTACTTATGGTTTCCAGGGTAATGCGGTAGAAGCAGTGTCTCCCTATCTCATTGCCACAGACGGAGGACTGAATAATCAGTTTAAACAATATACACTCAATATTAAGTCCCTGCCATACCCTGATCTGGGATGGGAAAAAACAAGGACCTGGAATTTTGGACTGGATATCTCTTTTTGGAATGGCCGGTTGAATGCCACTGCCAACTATTACGGAAAGATAAGTAATGTACTTGCCACTCATCAGGTGCCTGTTGAAAACGGTATGGCTGCAGCAACGGTTTTTGGCTCGGAAATGGAAAATCGTGGATACGATCTGATAGTAAGTATTGTTCCTGTTAAAACGAAGGACTTTACCTGGCAGTTGTCCGTAAACACGGGCGTGGCAAAGAACAAGATAAAAGAGAATGAAAGAGTGAATATGCTTGATGATTATTTAAGTGGTCAGGCTATCGTTAACGGTGAGGCATTTTCTACTTTCTATTCTTATTCATATGCGGGGCTTAACCATAATAACGGTATCCCTATGTTTAACAATATGGATATTAAGCTTACAGCAAATGATCTTGACTTCCTTGTAAAGTCCGGAAAGCAAGATCCTGATTTTTCTGGCGGCGCTAACACGATGGTCAGATATAGGAACATATCCTTCTACGCGCAGTTTGCAATGGCATTCGGCGCCAGCAAACGTATACCTGCATTTTACAATGCCAGTGGTGCGCCAACACCTGAACAGAATGTTCCGCGTATCCTGAAAGACCGCTGGCAGCATCCCGGCGATGAATTACATACTGATGTACCGGTTATTCCTCCGGGCAATCCTCGATACTATGAGTTGACTTTGCCGCAATTAAACCGATCAACCACACTGACACCATTTACGATGTATAACTCATCCGATTATATGGTGGCAAATGCAGACTTTATTCGTTGTCGTCAGGTGTCTCTAAACTATGAATTCGGACAATCAATTCTTGAAAGAATACATATTAAGCGTTTGAGCACATCACTCAGCTTAACCAATCCTTTCCTGATCTCCTTTGATGAGAAATGGAGAGGGTATGATCCTGAAACAGCAGGCTGGCCTGCACGCAGGATGGCGTCCATTTCATTTAACATGACACTCTAACATTGAAGCGCATGAAACTTAAGTTATTCTTAATAACCGGTATTGCCGGTCTGCTTACCTTAAGCAGTTGTTCGAAATTTTTGGAGGAGAAATCGCAGAGTGAAGTGATCCCTAAAACGGCTATCGACTTCAGGGAATTACTGATAGGATCAGGATACATGGATAATTCAGAGCCTATGAGCTTCCTGTATTTCATGGATGACGATGTAGACTTCTTCCTGGAGTATGACAACGATCCGTCAAACGTTGTTGGTACTTATGATGCACAGCTTAATTACCTATGGTATACCTGGCAGCCCAAGCTGGCCGACAGGAATGGAGTGGGGGAGCTGATTGCTGAAGACCCTTCCGCTACAGCCTATGCACAGTACTATGCCAGAATTATGGGTTGTAATGCAGTATTGGAAAATATAGACAAATCGATAGGTACACAGCAGGAGAAAGACCGGGTAAAGGGTGAAGCATTGGCAGTACGTGCTATGTACTACTTCCGTCTTGCCAACTTGTACGGAGAGCCTTATAACCATAATCCGCAATCGCTTTGTGTGCCGTTAAAGCTCACGTCTGGTATTGTTTCTACTACTCTGGAGCAGGCTACGGTTGCCGACGTGTACGCAGTGGTAGTACACGATCTGCAGGAGGCCTCATCATTGATGGACCCTTTGCCTATCATGCGCAGAGACTATCATATCAATCAGCCGGCCATTCATATCCTGTTGTCGAGAGTATTCCTTTATATGGAGAAATGGAAAGAGAGCGTTGCTGAAGCCAATATGGTTTTTGAGCAGGGAGGCAAGCTGGTGGACATGACTACCCTGGATGAACATTCCGGTACATGGCTCACTTACAATAATGCTGAAGTGGAATGGGTATTCGGTGGTAATACACAACCTAACCAAAGCACTTATGTACCCGCTGTAAAGTTCCTTTCCACATTTGACAGGAAGGATGCCAGGTTCAGAGTTGGGTTCTCGTTATTAAATACAGGTGTTTCACTCGCATCAAAACTGCCTACCGGTGCCGAGCTGGCACAGACCCTCCGCTCTTCAGAGGCTGTACTTAACAGGGCAGAGGCAAGTGTACAGTTGGATGATCTGGGGACTGCGCTGAAAGACCTGAATGATCTGAGACGTAAACGTATTGAAGGATATGTTGATGAAGTGATCAATGATAAAGCAGCCTTATTGCAGGCTGTAAGAGATGAACGTCGTAAAGAGTTCTGCTACGAATGTTTCCGTTGGTTCGATCTGCGTCGTTATGGTATGCCTGAGATCTCACATCGTTATCAGCATGATCTGGGAGAAAGTGTATTACAATACAAACTCGCTCAAGGCGATGCTATGTATGCATTGCCTTTCCCGACAAGTGTGATACTTAGAAATCCGGGACTTAAACAGAACCCATCTGGTCAGGCGCCTGACAGAATTGGACAATAATAATACTAACAAGCAATTCATCATCTATGAAGTATATATTCTTTATCAACTGTCTTTGCTGCCTTGCGCTGTTCTCCTGCAAAAAAGAAGCAGCTATCGGTCCTCCCATTGATGTGCCGGTAGATTATGTGTTGCCACAGGGAGATGCACCGGCTGAAGCAAATGATAAGATCAAGTCTCTTTTCGATACATACGGATCATATTTCCTTTACAAGTTCACACAAAAGGATTTCTTATGGATACCGTCTACCGGTGGGGGATTTTCTAAGATCGATACAGCCGTTCTGGGTAACCCGGCCTACACAATGGATATGCTGAATTTTCTGAATGATATCTGGCTGAAATTTCTGCCGGATGACTTTAAGAAAGATCAGGGTATCCCTTATCGTGTGATGATGGCAGATACTATCAAGCAATTTCGCGTGGGATTTCCGCCGGGTAGGGAATATCTGTATTTCGATTATAAAGTGGTGGGCAAATCGATCACCTTCGCGGGAATGAACGCATCCCTGCGCACTATGACGTCGGCAGATAAAGTTGCAAAGAGGAATGTATTGATAGGCGTGATCTGGAATTACTATATCCAGAATAAGATCCTGGATGTGCCCTCTTCATTCTATGATATCAGTGATTATGAAACTTATCCGGCGTCTCCGATAAATGCTGCTAATCCGGAGAATGTCGAAGCCTTCAGGCAAAGAGGTTTTTTACCGTCGTCTTACAATGCAGACGGGTCGGTATATGAGTGGTACTATGGTACTTATTCCTGGCCACAGGCGAAGAGTAATGACATTACCACCTATCTCAATGCTATCCTTACCCGTACTGACGATCAGATGGCGTCATATCTCGCTTATCCGATGATCAAACAAAAATTTGACTTGCTGGTCAACTACTATAGATCCAAATTCAATATTGACGTACGCGCTATTGCAAACGCCACATATTGATATTTATCCCTTCCAATTGCCTGGGGTTCTAGTCCCCGGGCAATCGGAAGACCGGTACTTCCCCAGATTCATATTTATGCCATTAATAGTGTAAGCACAGGCTTACGCCAGCTATTTTATTATTAGATAATCCGTAATGAATGGAAAACACCATCGTAAAAGTTGAAAACTTGTCTCACCGTTACGCATCTCAGTGGGCGGTCAGGGACATAAATTTTGAGATCAGCAGCCAGGGAGTTGTGGGACTACTGGGTTCCAACGGAGCTGGTAAATCTACCACAATGAATATCATCTGTGGGGTGTTAAAGCAGTCTAAAGGAGAAGTATTTATCAATGGTATCAACCTGAAGAATGATCCTGTAGCTGCTAAACGCAATATTGGCTTCATGCCGCAAAAGCTGCCATTATATCTCGACTTTACGGTAGAGGAATACTTAACCTATTGTGCCGAGCTGAGAATGGTAGAAAAAGATCAGATAAAGAAATCGGTCGCTGATGTACTGGAAAGATGCGGCGTGGCACATTTCAGGGAACGCCTGCTTCGCAACCTCTCCGGTGGATATCAGCAACGTGTGGGCATTGCGCAGGCTATCGTACACAATCCGAAGTTTGTGGTACTGGATGAACCTACCAATGGCCTGGACCCTAATCAGATAGTTGAAGTGCGTAACCTGATCAAGCATATTGCACTGGACCGCGCTGTATTGCTTTCTACACACATTCTTACGGAGGTGCAGGCCACCTGCCGGGAGATCAAAATGATCGAAGAAGGGCAGATGGTATTTTCAGGTTCACTGGAAATGTTTGATAACTATATAGAACCGAATACACTGGTAGTAACGTTGGATACACCTCCTGTAAGTGACGCATTGATGAGCGTGGAAGGTATCAGATCGGTAGAGCAACTGGCTCCTTACCGCTTTCGCCTGGGCTATGATGGCGAAAAGAAAACTGCACAACGTTTTGCTGCAGCCAGTGTGAACCAGGACTGGGGACTGATGGAACTGATCATCGAGAAAAGTTCGCTGGATGAAGTGTTTGCCAGACTATCGAAGAAATCCAATAAATAAAATCTGATAATAAGATATTAAATGAGACGCATTTTTAAGATCGCCAAGGCAGAATTGTTTACCTTATTTTATTCGCCCATTGCCTGGATGATATTGGTCGTTTTTGCCTTCCAGACAGGAATGGCTTTTGTCGAGCATTTACAGGAAATCCTCCGTTCGAAGGAAATAGGTTTTGGTAATTCCTTTATTACTGCCACGATATTTTCAGGCGAAATTGGTTTGTTTAAGACTGTTCAAGGCTATCTCTATCTGTACATGCCTTTGCTGACCATGGGACTGATGAGCCGTGAACTTAGCAGTGGTTCCATCAAATTATTGTACTCTTCCCCGGTAACCTCCGCACAGATCATTTACGGGAAATTCACTGCTATGATGCTTTACAGCCTGATGCTGGTGGGTATATTGATGGTCTATGTAGTGATAGCGATGTGCAGTGTTGAGCACTTCGACCTTCCTTCGGTATGCTCGGGGTTATTGTCATTGTACCTCCTGATGTGCGCATATGCCGCCATTGGTCTGTTCATGTCATGTCTCACTTCTTACCAGGTGGTTGCTGCATTGGGAACACTTGTACTGCTGGCTGCACTTAGTTACATGAACAAAGTATGGCAGGAAATAGATTTCATTCGTGATATCACTTATTGGCTTTCAATTTCAGGTCGTTGTAATGAAATGATAGGTGGATTGATCTGCACTGAAGATGTACTGTATTTTATTATAGTCGTAGCCATGTTCTTAACCCTCAGTATTCAGAAATTACAGGCTAACCGTACCCACGCTTCTTTTGCACTGGTATGGGGCAAATACTCTGTGGTAGTAGTGCTGGCGATGATGCTGGGCTATGCTACCTCCCGTCCTATACTAATGGCTTATTACGATACTACGGAAACTAAGCGCAACACGCTTACGCCAAACAGCCAGGCTATTATGGCTAAACTTGATGGTGATCTGACAATCACGACCTACGTGAACCTGCTCGACAGAGAATACTATAACGGTATTCCCAGCCAGGTGAATGAAGATAAACAACGTTTAAAACAATACATCCGCTTCAAACCGGAGACGAAGCTGAAGTACGTTTATTACTACGATAAGCCTAGCAATAATCCACGCCTGGATTATGTGTATAAAAATAAGACGCTCGCCGAAATAGCTAATAAAGAAGCTGCGATCCGCGATCTGGATATCGATATGTTCCTGACGCCGGAGCAGATCAAAAAACAGATCAACCTGACAGATGAAGGCAACACCTTTGTTCGTTTGGTTGAAAGGGGAAATGGACAGAAGGCCTGGTTGAGAATTTACGAGGACATGATGAAATTCCCTGATGAAGGAGAAGTCTCAGCCATGTTCAAGAGAATGGTCATGAAGCTGCCAAAGATCGGTTTCCTGCAGGGGCATGGAGAAAGAAGTATTGAAGGCGATCGGCTGAAAGATTATACACTCTTCTCTTCTGTAAAAACCTTCCGTTATGCATTGACCAACCAGGGGTGTGATGTAGAGCCACTTGATCTGAGCGGTGATAAAGAGATACCAAAAGGGATCGACATCATTGTTATTTCAGATATGAAGGAGGCAATGGATACTGCTACCAAAAAGAAACTGGATGCCTATATAGCTAATGGTGGTAACCTCGCTATTACACTCAAACCAGGTTCCCCGGTAATGGAGGCTTTCATCGAGCAGTTTGGTGTTAAAACTATTCCTGGTCAGCTTGTACAGCCTAAAATGGATGTAGCAGGAAACGTTGTTATGGCAATAGCTACACCAGCTGCGGAGAATGTTGCACCGATATTCAGGCTGATGCGCGAGCAGCACAGATATGTAGGAATGGTGAAAAGCGCCGGTCTGCTATTTAGCCCCGATAAAGGTTTTAAAGCTGTTCCCGTGTTGCAGACAATAGATACAATGAGAACATGGAATGAACTGCAGACTATCGACTTCGTTAATGATTCTGCTTCAGTAGATGTTGCATCCGGTGAAAAGGTGGACAGCTTTGTGACTGCCTATGCCGTTTCAAGAAAAGTAGGAGATAAAGAACAACGTATTATGATCATGGGAGATGCCGACTGTATCAGTAACGGGGGTATGAACCCGCCAATAAGACGTTATGGCGCGTCTAACTTCTCATTTATCCCAGGTATGTTCCACTGGTTGTCTTATGGAACTGTACCGGTGGATGTAAGTCGCCCGCGTTCTTCTGATAATGATACTTCTCTCACCAAAGTGCGTGTGAAAGTGATGAAATACGCATTGATGTGGGTGATCCCGGGGATCTTATTAATTGGTAGCACCATCCTGTTGATCAGGAGAAAAAGAAAATAAAATATTCGCTGGTATGAGCTTGATGACGGATAAACAAACACTGAATGATCTGAATATCTTCGGTAAAGGCGGTACTCATGGCATATATGCCATTTTTAACCGCACTCATACAAGAGGAGGATCGGAGCTACTGGAAGAAATGTTCCGCAACCCCTTGTCGGAAGCAGATGCTATCAATGCACGTAGTACTACTATCCGTTCCTTTGGTGCCAACGGACTGGCTTTCCCGTACGAGGCGTCCTGGTTCGACGGGGCCGAGCAGTATCTGCAGAATACTGATGAACGCAGCAGGCTTAGCGATCAGCAGGATAATCTGAGCAGAAAATTGAATCAGCTTATAGCCGGAGACAATGCTTACAAAGCTATTGAGAAAGGCGTGGAAAGCCTGATCCATATATTACAAACTACCATCCGGTTTGCTGAAAGTATACAGCAACAGGCGATGGCTATTCCCTACGGTAAAGAGCTGGCGGCTATAGAGCAACTCCTGAAAGAGGAGGAACTGCAGCCGCTGTTACATGAATCTGCCAAGCTAAAACTACCTTTTGCCAAAGTTGCGGAGTACGATAAAGTACTCCGCTTCCGGCAACGGGATGTGATGAAACGCCTGCTTCATCTGCTCTATCAGACAGATGTTTATATCTCCGTAGCGCGTATCGCCGCTGAAAAGAAATTCTCTTTCCCACTTGCTTTGCCGCGTGAGCAACAGACAGTTATCCTGGAAGATTTTTATCATCCTTCATTGACGACACCTGTAGCGAATTCAATTGTTATTGCTCCTTCCAGCAATGTAATTTTCCTGACGGGAGCTAACATGGCGGGTAAATCAACCTTCATGAAGGCGCTGGGAATTTGCATGTACCTGGGTCAGATGGGATTTCCGGTACCTGCTTCAAAAATGGAGTTTTCAGTAAGGGATGGAATTTTTACCACTATCAACTTACCCGACAATCTTAGCATGGGCGCAAGTCACTTCTATGCGGAAGTACTGCGTATCAAGAATGTTGCAAGAGAATTAAGCCGGGATAAATACCTGTTTGTCATCTTCGACGAGTTGTTCCGGGGAACAAATGTAAAAGATGCACATGAGGCTACTATAGCCGTTACCAGTGCCATCGCCCGTAGAAAGAACTGCATGTTTATGGTGTCTACACATATCATTGAAGCAGGTGAAGTGCTTAAAGCACAATGTGAAAATATAAACTTTGTGTTTCTTCCAACGTTAATGGAAGGTAGTAAACCTGTATACACACATAAGCTGCAATCAGGTATTACGTCCGACAGGCACGGTATGGTAATTATTAGAAATGAGGGTATCCTGGATATATTGGCCAGAAAAAAAACAGTAAAGAATAACGCATGAGCTTTATTGCAGACAAACAAACGCTGGACGATCTGTCCTTGTTAGGGAAATTTAACCCTGGTTCTGTTTTCAGTCTTTTTAACCAGGTTAAAACCAGGGGCGCAGAGAAATTGCTGGATGTTATGTTCCTTCATCCCTTATCGGACGTAGAAGCGATCAATAACAGAAGTGCTATTTTCCGCTATTTCAATGAGCACCCTGTCGACTTCCCCTTTGATGGTAAGCAGCTGGAGCGCATGGAGTCCTACATGGATGAAGGCGGAGATGGAAGTTATCTCTTTTCGCTCTGGGAACTAAGCAGGAAAAAAGTGGCGGCTATGGTGGTAAAAGATGATACCTACGAACTGGTCTTAACAGGCATAGACAGTAGCTTAGCCATATTGAAAGCCTGCGAAAAGCTTTTGCAACAACTGGAGCGGGAAGGACGGGATAAAGATCAGCCCTGGAATAAATGGTCGGATATAGTACGCACCATCGTTAAAGATGTTCGATTTAAGGATTTTTATAAACCCTCCAGATCTTTAATGGATAATGTCCGGTTGCATTATATACTGACAGGCATATTTCGTAGTCAGCTAAAGACGCTCCTGGAACTCATCTATGAAACTGATCTGTATGTCGCGGTAGCGGGTGTGGCCAAAGCGAAAGGGTTCTCGTATGCACAGGCCTTGCCGAAAGAACGGAATATGCTGGAAGCCAAAGGACTGAGACATCCGGGGCTTGATAAAGGAGTGGCCAACTCACTCTCCTTTAATGCAGGCACCAATATTTTGTTCCTCACCGGCGCAAATATGGCGGGTAAGTCAACATTGATGAAGTCGACAGGTATCCTCATTTACCTTGCGCATATGGGATTTCCGGTAGCAGCAACGGAAGTGCAATTCTCTATACTGGACGGGATCTATTCTTCAGTGAATGTTCCCGACGATCTGAATAAAGGATATAGCCACTTCTATGCAGAAGTACTCAGGGTGAAAAAAGTTGCGGAAGAAGTTGCTGCAGACAAGTCGTTATTCGTCATCTTTGACGAGCTATTCAAAGGCACGAATGTTAAAGACGCTTATGACGCCACGCTGGCTGTAACGGAAGCCTTCACTGATTTTACAGATTGTTTCTTCATTATTTCCACGCACATATTTGAAGTTGGGCATGCATTGAATAATGGTGGCTTGCAGATCGGGTTTGAATTCCTTCCTACCATCATGAATAACAATGTGCCTCAATATACATACCAGCTGCAGAAAGGTATTACAACAGACAGGCAGGGTATGATCATTATCGAGAATGAAGGAATATTGAATATGTTATAGTTCCAAACTTATAGTCCTCCGAAAGAGGATGTTACAACAAAAAGAAGATTTTATGCATTATCGCCATTGGGCTGCTGCAGGATTAGTGCTGCTGTTGGTAAACGGAAAGACGGCACTTGCTCAGCATCAGGACCAGCCTATACCAATTGATACGGCTGTCCGCACAGGTAAGCTGCCGAACGGATTTACCTATTATATCCGCAGAAATGGAGAGCCGGAAAAGAGGGCTTTATTTTACCTGGTAAATAAAGTAGGGTCTATTTTAGAAGATGAAGATCAGCTGGGACTGGCGCACTTCATGGAACACATGAATTTCAACGGTACTACCCATTTTAAAAAGAATGACCTGATCGATTATCTGCAGAAGGCAGGAGTGAGATTTGGCGCAGATCTGAATGCTTATACCTCTTTTGATGAAACGGTATATCAGCTGCCTATCCCGACAGATAATCCTGCCATGGTAGGCAAAGGACTGAATATTATGCGTGACTGGGCACAGGAAGCATTACTGGAAACGGAAGATGTTGACAAGGAAAGAGGTGTCATCCTGGAAGAGAAGCGGCTGCGGGAAGGGGTAGGAGCAAGAATTCAGGATCAGACCCTTCCCTTGCTGCTGAATAATTCAAGATATGCTGTAAGGCAACCTATTGGCACCGACAGTATCCTTAAGTACTTTCCGGTAGCAGCTATCCACAGGTTCTATAAAGACTGGTACAGGCCTAACCTACAGGCGCTGATCGTAGTAGGCGACGTAGATGTTGATGCTGTTGAAAAGCAAATTAAGAAACAGTTTGCCGACCTTAAAAACCCTGCCAATGAACGTCCCCGTCCGGAGTATACAATTGAGCTCACAGGTAAGAACCAGTTCAAGATCCTGACCGATCCCGAGATCACAGCAACGGAACTTGAACTGCTGGTAAAACATCCGGGATCAAAAATGATCACTACTGCAGATTACAGAAATGCTATTAAAAAGGGCTTATTTAACCAGATGTTGAGCCACAGGATAGGAGAGCTAAGCCAGCAGACGAATCCTCCGTTTTTGGGCGTTAAAGCAGGCATTGGTGGGTTCTCTGGTGGTCTTGAGCAGTTTACCTATTCAATTACTGCGAAACCCGGAAAGTTGCAGGAAGCATTTGCGGGTACCTGGTTACTGATCGAACAGATAAAACGTTATGGTTTTACCCAGGCGGAACTCGACCGGGTTAAACTGAGCTATGCAACAAGTATGGAATCTGCCCGGAAAGAAAAGAGCAAGACTCCATCCAATAGCTATGTTGAAGAATACAAGCAGCTGTTCCTCCAGGGCGTAGCTTCTCCGGGCCTTGACTGGGAATATGATTTCGTAAAAGCGACAATGCCCGGTATCACATTAGAGGATATCAAAGAAGTTGCTGACCGGTTTATTACAACTACCAACAGAGACATCTTCCTGGTAGCGCCTGAAAAGGAAAAAAGTACCCTTCCTGATTCGTCCACTGTAGATAGCTGGTTTAGTCAAATGACCGCCGCTGCTGTTCAGCCATATAACGATTTGGTAACCACCGGTGTTCTGCTGAAGACAATTCCGGAAGGTGGTAAAATAGTAGGTCGCTCCACTGTTGATGACCTGGGCATACAGCAACTGACATTAAGCAACGGTATCAAAGTATGGCTTAAACCTACCAGCTATACAAATGATCAGGTGCAGTTTATGTCTTTTGCACCAGGAGGTATCAATAAATATCCGAACGAAGATTATCCTACTGCTGCCAGTACTATCGGCATCATCGGCGGTAGCGGACTGGCAGACTATTCTCCTGTTCAGCTATCGAAAATGCTGAACGGAAAATCAGTGAACGTGGGCGCATACATCGGTGGCCGTAGCCAGGGTATAAATGGCGGGTGCAGGACCGAAGATCTGGAAACTGCTTTGCAGATCATTTACATGTGCCACACAGCTCCACGTAAAGACCAGGTGTTATTTGACAATGCGATCGCCAGATCTAAAGAAGCTGTCAGGAATAGGTACGATGATCCTGGCAACGTATTCAGAGATACTGTCAGTGCCGTATTAAGTGGTTATAACTATCGTACAAGTCCTCTTACATTGGAACGACTGGATAGCATCAATCTTGATAAAGCCTTGTCTATTTATAAAGACCGTTTTGCAGATGCTTCTCAGGCTAATTTCGTCTTCGTAGGCAACTTCAATACAGATAGTATTCAACCGCTGTTGGAACGTTATCTTGGAGCATTGCCGGCGCTGAACCTGAAGGAAAAGGGGATCACGCTGCATTCACAGGTCCCTAAAGGTAAACTGGTTAAGGTAGTAGAAAAAGGTAAAGACAATAAGGCTACAGTGTTGCTGGTATATAACGGCGACTGTGAATACAGTACAGAGGCCAACCTGCAAATTCAGGCTTTAACAGAAGTGCTTCAATACAGATTGCTGACCAGCCTGCGCGAGAAAGCGGGAGAGGTGTACACGCCGTCTGCCCAGGGCAGCATGATGAAAGAGCCTGATCAGCGTTTTGCTATTAATGTTTCTTTTGGCTGCGCGCCGGAGCATGTGGATCACCTGGTGGGATTAGTAGAGCAGGACATCATCAGCCTGCAGAAAAAAGGAGCCACCAGCGATGAGTTACAGAAGTTTAAAGCTGGATTCAGAAAGCAGGTGGAGTTGCAGGTTAGAAGTAACGATTTCTGGCTGCAATACATCGCAGGTAAATTAGAAAGGGAGGAAGCGTTGAAACCATTGCCTGATGTGGAAGAGAGATTGAAACAGATCACCGGGAAGTCGTTGAGAGCCGCCGCTGAGAAGTATTTAAGCGGTGAAAATGTTATCCGGTTTGTATCATTACCAGAGAAGAATAAATAGTAATAACCGCCATTTTAACACTGGTCACCCGAGTAAAAACAAAATAGCAGCCATATCGGCTGCTATTTTTGTTTTAGCTGTTAATGTTTTACAAATTTTATCGAAACCGGCGGTCCCTGTTTTCGTCGCAGGAGAACTGTATAAGCGCCACTTACAAGATGTGCTGTATTCAGCGTAACAGTAGTTTGATTGCTGATATTATGTCCTTCCAGTACAAGTTTGCCATCTGCACTGTATATATCCAGCGTCTGCCACCTGTTGGATAGCTTTAAAGGACCGATGGTGAGAGAAACACTAACTGGGTTTGGATACAGTTTAATACCCGCGCTTTCCGCAGTTACCGGATCGATACTTGTTATAAGAACAGTGTGTTCTTCCGAATATTTAATGTCCCAATCGTGCGTTTTCATGGAAGCCTTTACCCTGTAGGTACCTTTTTTGAGCGCTCTGTATATGATATCTGTAGCAGCAGGTGTTACCGCTTCCCAGTTACCGCTGGCATTTTTCATCTCCCAGATGTAAGTGGCGGCAGTATCAGGATTTGTTACTGTTAAGGTGAATCCTTCAGCTACAACAACGGGTATTTCCAGGATATGCATGAAATATTCCTTTGAAATCCTGTTGGAGCTACAGTTGCCATAACCTATTTCTCCACGTACGAAATATGAGCCCGTCTTAGTTGCCTCATATACGATGCCGGTACCTACTTCTTCCCATTCGCCGTTTGCAGATTTATAATTCCATGTATGTTGGATGGCCGCTTCAGGGTTTGTGACCGTTAACGTGTATTTGTCGATCGCAACGATAGGTTCTGGCTGACGTCTTATTATTGTGATGCTGGTATCGGAATAAGCTGCTCCGGTACAGGGAACATCAGCCGGTGGTGTAATGGTAAAGAAATGTCTTTTGTTACCTATTACACTATCTACCGGCAAATAAAAAGTCATGTACGGATCACCATTGTAGCGTGTTGACTGGATGGGCGTAAAAGCACCACCGTTAACACTTTCCCATAGTTCGATCTTCGATAGGTAGGATGTAATGGTTGGGATATAGAATATTACTAACTGGAGATCTGCACAGGTCTCAGATGCGGACTGGATAGTGCCTGACTGTATCACAGTTGGATGCACGATCAGGTTGAAACTTATTCCCATATTACCATTCCCCACGCAGCGATAGTGATAGCCGTTCCAGGATGCCGGAATGTTGCTTAGTTTCAGTGTTGATGTAGTTGCACCTGCATAGTTTGAATTATCTGAAATAGTGGTGAACCCACTGCCGCTATTTACCTGCCACTGATATTTTGTACTGGTAATGTCGGTAGTAAGTGTAGTATTCGTTGTGGAACAAACGGTTACTGTCTTTTCATTCTGTTGATTTCTGAAAATGGAAATACGACTAGCGGTGGTATTTGTTAACGCAATATCTGCCTTACCATCGCCATCAATATCTCCGATCTCACCATCTCCAATGTCATTGGTTATGTAGTGCGTCACATCATAATAACCTGGCAGGGCAAATGAGATAGTGCCCGGCGCGCCTGTATTGCGGAACAACAGCAACCGCCTGGTAGTTCCATTATTGTGGATACTATCTATTTTTACCATAATATCAGGCAGGCCGTCGCCGTCCAGTTGTCCCGCCGCGATATAACCCTGGCCATGACCAATATTGTAAGTAAGTGCCGGAACAAAAGAGATATTGCCGCTTGCAGTAGTATTCCTGTACACAATAAACGACTGCGCGTTAGAGTAGCTGGCCAACATATCCATTTTATTGTCATTGTCGAAATCTGCCAAAGCCATTCCGGCAACATTATTGGACAGTGGAATAGCGGTGCTATTTGTAAATGAGATACTTCCCTTTGTGCTCGTATTCTTTAATACGTTGATGGCATTACCGGCAGTGAAAGAAATATCGGTTTTGCCGTCGTTATCAAAATCTGCAGTACGAAGATGATTTGCCGGAGCAGTCAGCATGGCGCCTGTTCCTCGTGTAAATGAAAGGACACCATTATCCCCTGTATTTCTGTAAGCTATTAATGTAGCATTCTGTGCATCGCTTCCAACAGCAATAATATCTGCTTTTGCATCGCCGTCAAAGTCGCTGATGAGAATGTCGTTCAGGTCATTACCCTGCGCTACTGTTAGTTTGGGAGCGAACGACATATTACCCGGCGTACTGGTATTGCGGTAAACCTGGATATTGGAGTTGTTGTCATTAATAACAATATCAGGTCTTCCATCACCATTCACATCACCAATAGCCATACGGACAGCACGGACCGGATTGTTAACGTCGCCAATAAATTTTTGATAGAAGAAAGATACGATGCCGTCGGTGCTGCCATTACGTGTTACCGTAACAAGTTTGGCGTCAACACTACGGGATATAAGGTCGGACTTGCCATCACCGTCCATATCTGCCAGAAAAATCGTCCGGCCTCCATCGTGGTACCAGTCGTTGATCGCTTCAGGCCCTTCTTTCCAAATAAATGAAGTCGCAGTGAATGCAGTATCGCCACCAACGAAAGTCGTATTAAACGGTTTATTGGCAAAGGCAGTATGATTGTTCACGGTAACTGTCAGCGGTGCATAAGTAGCGCCGGTTGGTACGGTCACTTTAAGCGATGTTCGGGAGGCCGCTGTAACAGTTGCTTTCACAGCGCCGAAGAATACCTGGTTAGCGTCAGCATCACTCCGGAAGTTGGCGCCTGTAATAGTCACCGTTGACCCTGCCGGACCGACAAGCGGTGCAAAGGAAGTAATGACCGGCGGTGGAAATGAAAATATAGCTGAAGAGGTATCAGTTCCGCCAGGTACAATCACCACAATGCTTCCAGTACCACCTTCACTGATCACAGCCGTAATAGTAGTTGCAGATTGTACTGTAAATGATGCTACAGGTACACCTCCGACTAATACACTGGAAGCACCTGACAAACCGGTACCTGTAATCGTAACAACAGTGCCCTGATCTCCTTCAGTAGGTGTAAATGAAGTGATAACCGGAGGTGGATAGTAAGTAAACCCTGGTAAAGAAGAAGTTCCATATGGAGTAGTAACACTTACAATACCGCTTGATCCATCGGCAATAACAGCAGTAATATTCGTAGGAGAATCTACAGTAAATGAGGCAGCAGGTGTACCGCCGAAACTGACTGCTGTAGCGCCTGTAAGATAAGTCCCCTTAATAGCGATAGTATCGCCTGTTTTACCAGCTGTAGGTGTAAAGGCAGTAATAACGGGTGCGGAATGATAAATGAAACCGTCACTCTTTGATGTACCGTGAGGATTTGTTACAACCACCTGGCCCGATGCTCCTTTTCCCAGAACAGCCCTGATAGTCCCGGCGTTCACTACGGTAAAAGAGGCCGCTGGTGTGCCTCCAAAACTAACGGCGGTCACGCTGGAAAGTATGTTACCTTTTAGTATTATAGTGTCCCCTTCTGTTCCTTCAGTCGGGCTGAACGAAAAAATAGCAGGTTCGTTCGTCTGGTTTCTGTATATCATAACCGAGGTGCCGATAAAATCCGGTACGACCATTTCTGGTTTTGCGTCTCCGTTCAGGTCTCCGATGGCAACCCTGAAAGCACCTGGGGAGTAATACTGCACTTCCGGTGCCAAAGAAATGGTTCCGGAAGCAGAGGTGTTTTTCGATACCGATACAGTCCCGGTGGGGTTTGATATGGCAATATCCGGTCTGGCATCGCCATCCAGGTCACCCATTGTAATATCCCATGGACCATTCAGTGCACCGGATACAGGGTACGCTACTCCCTGGGAAAAAGAAATGGAACCGGTACCAGAGACATTGCGCAATATCGAAAAGGCGGAATTGTAACTAACGGCGATATCTGGTTTTCCGTCGCCATCCACATCGCCGGTAGTAACCCCGGAGGACGCGTCATTGACAGTAATATCGTTTTTAGCGGCAAAAGAAACGGTACCATTGTTGCTGGTATTTCTGTGTATTGATATAATGTTGTTCAGCTGTGCTGATGTCACTATATCGGGCTTACCATCACCATCGAAATCCGCGATACTGATACTATAAGGTAAGGGGCCGGTCACGATATCGACTTTCGGAGCGAAGGAAATAGTTCCGCCGGTAGTAGTATTTCTTAGCACACTAATGCTTCCCGAAATATAATTTGATGTTACCAGGTCGGGTTTTCCGTCCAGATCGATATCGCTTATCAAAACTTTATATGGGCTGCTGCCAGTAGTGTAAGTTATAGGCGCCGCCAGGGAAATGACTCCGCCAGCGCTGGTGTTCTTATATACCGACACATTCCCTCCGGTTGAAATATAGGTCGCTGCCAGATCCGGTTTACCATCACCATCCAGGTCTCCTGCGGCGATGCCATAAGGCATGTCGGCAATGGGGAAATCCTTTTTGGCACTGAATGACAAGTTACCACCAGTACCAGTATTGCTAAATACAGATAAGGTAGATGCTGGTACGTTGGCATTGGTGACAGCAGCAATGTCTGGCTTTCCATCATCGTTTAGATCTGTAATGACAACTGCATAGGGGTATAACGAGGTTGTAAGCTTATCGGGAAACGGAAAGGCAGTGCCTCCCGCCAGGCTTCCATCCGGAAAAGTAATAATAAAGGGTCTTGCGGAATAAGCAGTTAGTCTGTTGACAGCGACGGATATAGGCATAAAGGTAGCTCCCGCCGGCACAGTAACTGTCAACGAATTGCCTCCTGCAGCTGTTACCGTAGCTTTTACAGCGCCAAAGAAAACTATATTATTAGCAGGAACTGCACTGAAACCATTACCCGTTATGGTAACAGGAGTACCAACAGGACCTGAAACCGGTGCAAATGATTGAATAACAGGTTGCGCAAAGAGTTGTGTTGATAAAAAGAATCCAATTAAAAACAACAACCGTTTTTGAGTGGTAGTAGGGTTGAGTGTATACATGGAGAAGGGTTATGGGAATTGTATATTTGATTAGGTATAGATTCGGGACACAAGGTAAGGCAAATTCCTAATATTTAGAATTATTCAGGGGGAGCCTAAGGGACTGGTGGAAGGTTGTTGGAGCAGGGAAGCGGGGAGTGGTATTTCGATTTACCGGTTAAGGACGTGGCAATGATACACTGGGGTAAAAACATCTATAAAGACATAAACGGCTGGCAAAAATGAAGTGCCCCTAAAATGCCAGCCGTTCTGTTATCCACAAACTAATTTTGTTAGTTTCAATGTTGATTACTTATTTAAAAGAAAGACGGGAATCTTTGGCTCTTCCTTCTAAAAAAGGATATGGTTTCAGGAGTTCATAGTCACTTCTGCATCCATAACTATAATAGTAAAGGTGCGTTTGGATGAAAAATACATTTATTCCTACTTGTTCATTTTATTGAGTAGAGGTGTTGTGCTACCTGAGTGCATCAGGAAACTCCATTAACGCAGTTGAGGATGGTCTATTGATATCTCTCAATAGCTGGGAATAGCAGACCTCGAAGAGCTTTCTCTTAGGATAATCATATGATATAAAATAACTGAAATTTTTACTGATACTCTCTGCGGGGAGAGGTTTAGTCTTCTGAAGGAACGTACTATCAGAAATTATTGTCTTAAGAAACGTATCTAACTTTGGGCCAGAGAATGTTTTATATTTGTTTTTGTTCAACAAGTCATAACACAATCCTTTATTCTTTCCTTTTTCAATAACCACAAACATTAGGCTAGCCTGGGCAAACGCTCGAACTCCAATAACTGTTACTTTTTTATATTTCTTCAATAAGGTGCTACTGATGCTATCAGCCGCAATCAAGTATCGATCTAGACGGTAATGTGAATTATAAGAACATTTACATTCAGATAAATTTTGGCTACTTGCATATTTGAACTGCAAAAGTGCAAATTAAAAAAGCGTGAATTTTATACTGTTCATCTTGTAAAATAATTAATTATACGTAAAATTTGTCTCATATTTTGATATGTGTTTGGAATACCGGTGGCTTCCTCTTTCGAGAGAACTCCCTGTCTTCTATTGCCTTTATGATCACTTCCATATCGATATAATGGGATGCCTTGGGCTCTCAAATATAAGTTAGACATCTGAAAGGTGTCTTTATGATCAAAATTCTCTGAATCATAAAATCTTCCCGCACCATGTCCCAGGACTTCATGGGCGACAAGTTCACCTAACGACGGGTGCCTATTCACATAATTTCCATCTTTTTGTTTATAATCAGCCGTAAACGTTTGTGCATCAAAAACCAATAGTGATAACGTGGTATTTTATCCTAACCTATAATAATATCCATTGAAATTTTCTCCCCGCCAGTTTGGATGTCAATTCCATGTCCTGTTTTGTATCCTAGCTTTATAGATATACCATCTTCGGTTTGTTCATCAGTTTTAGAAATCGAGGCTAATTCCGTTCCACTGCTATTAATTACAGTCATATAAGCCATCGCGAGTGTAACTTGGTCCACATTATCCACTTCCCGAGCCGCATGGACGAAATCCATTAAATTTATATGCTAAACGATTTACCATCTTTGTCTAAAAGAAAATGATTATAAACGCATGGTATTTGCGCCAGGAACAAATCAGCAGATTATAAGAACCCGCTAGTTTTCATGCCTGCAATACCCCAGATAAAACATTGGCCTTGTCTTCTCAATAGATAATTGAGAGATCTTGTGTAAGTAGCCATCCTTTATCACTAGTGTATCACCTAAACGGTGGGATTTCTCGGTCTCATATTTCAAATACAGTACGGTATCATTCTGCTCCCATGTTCCTGTATACCACATATCGGAAAAGAAAGCTCCAGTCCAATGTAGTTCGAAAGACTTGTCTTTTCTGAATTTTAGTGTAGCCTGGTTCTGTGTGCCTTCGTAGCAAGCCCTGATTACAACGTTACTTTCGATGACCTCTGAACTTAAGCGATACGGACTAAAGAAAATGTAGTATAATGAAAAAAAGCAGAGAAGTGTGGGAATGAATGTTAAGGATATCCTGGATCTGTCCATTATCACTGCACATAGGCCTTTAAGAAAGTATGTCAGAATTATTGTAATTCCTATGGGGATAAGCGTAGTTAGGAATACGAATATAGCGCCTTTTAGATGCTTATCAATGTGGTGGTAAAAGATGATAAGCAGAAGTGTTATTAAACATATTATGTAAGGTGCTAGTGTTTTGAATACAGGTTTCAATTTGAGCGATTCAGTTGTATTTGTTGCGAAATTTAACAATAAATATCAGCGAGATATGTGCAGGTTCAATGCGTCTGTAAATAGTAACCATCGGCTGCTTTTATGTTTTATCTGGTATACTAAATCGTGCACCAAACTACTCTGCTTTAATCTCCCTATAAAAAACAAAAGTATCACCCGCTATAGTCATTGCGAGCGCATCACCCAGGCCCTCGGGATCCTCTAACAATATAGGTGACACTTCATATGCCTCCTGATCACTCTCAGCTCCTTCTGCCTTCCATTTATTCAATTCAAATTCAGCACCCTGTGCAAGAATTATCTTCACCTGAAAAGCCCATGGCGTATCCAGGTGATGTAAACTTAATGAGCATACGATTTTGTATGCTACATTTGAAAACGAGATCTTTAGGGCTGTTTTGTTTATTATCGATTCATCAAAGAAAAGGCCCGAGGGGTCCTCATCGTAATTGAACCTTTTTTCAAAATGATAAACGACCCGGTCTGCTAATTTAAACAAGTAATCTTTGTCATTTTTACTATCGGGTTCCAGCACTTCCACTTCAGGGAAATTCTGCAACCCGAATTTTAGTAGATGATAGAGCGTATTATCCTGGGAGAGTCTTCTATTCGATATCTTATTCTTGTAAATGTATCTGTCAAAATCTCCCCAGGGGCTTACTTTTAAAACAAAGCAATTACCGGGCATACCCTGATTATTTCCCCGTCCTAAAATTACCAGCGAACCTAATATTGGCGTATTGATGTATACCGCAGGTACTTCTTCCCAGATCGACTTTTCTTTTCCTCCGAATGGCATACCGCCGAACAGTTGTTTCGAAATTATTTTCGCAGTCTCCTCCAAAGAAAGGCTTGTTCTCACCGCGGCTGAACCGTATACTTCCGTAATTCCCGGATGTTTCATTAGTCAATCAATTTACGTTCATTATTTTCATAGGCTTATGGTAACGCAGGTATAGGTTGCTGCACTCCATAAGATTTAGGACGATTGCCCCACTGACCCTGAAGGTATACTAAAATATTAATATGTTTGCTAACACTATCTGACAAGCCCCGCGTCAGTGCCAATTACATTCCGATCTAATCAGGTCTATACAAGGTTTATACAAGGCTTAACTTACGTTCATCTTACGTCTTTGAACGTAAGATGAACGTAAGTTAAGCCTTGTATAAACCTTGTATAGACCTTGTAAAATGCAGTTTGTTTAGGAACCAGAAGCTCGTAGTCTACTTATTTGGCGATAAATTCAGGTGTTATTGTAGTGTGTTGGCAATCAATATAATACGGTGTTTGGAATCCGTATATCCCGCATGGATTTTCTGTTTAACTTTGTAGTGTGATCAGCATTCTCACCAGTGTAAGGGTCCACGTTAACAGCGTGTAAAAATAGAAAATATATTTCGTTATTGGGGCGGGCGATTAACAACTCCTTCGCTACTAAGCGGAATTATTGAGAGGTAGTATTGAGGGTTAGTTACTTCGCATTACAAATGTGTTCCCAGCATAAAAGAAGATCTGCACCAGTTTTCTTTTGCGCTGGGAACAACGCAAAAGAAAACTGGTGCAGCATCATCTATCAGGGGAACTGATACTTCACTATCATCATCAGCTCTTCCATATCATTCATCAATGCAGGCGTAGCTGCGAGTGTGAAAGGAGTATCCAGGTCAATGGCTATTGTCTCATTCAGGAAAACAGACCATTCAGGTTTTGGATTAAGCGTCAGGTTAGTCGTACCATTAAGCGTTACGTTCACCAGCGCTGGCGTATTTTTAAATCTTGCAAGTATGATCACTTTGTCGATTTCAGCGGCAAAGGCCTGCATGAAATAAGGCAATCTTGTTTTAGCGATCTGCATGCTGACAGTACCGTCTTTTTTGAGTAGGTTCCATTCGTCCGGCATATCATAGCGAAGGTTCAGCGCCAGGTGAAGACCGGTTTCACTTAACTGTTGACCAATCTCCGCCAGTTTGTCTTTCAGTGTATTGGACGCAAGGCCTTTTAAGGTACTGCCTCCTTCACGGGCGGTGTACTTGAGATGGACGATCACATCAGCGATGGTGTTGTAGTCGAAGAGACGTACGCCTGTGGGCAGTTCCAATCGCCAGGTACTGATTGCACCAGTGTATTCGAAAGGCAGATAACGTTCATCGCGGAAGTTCAGCTCAAACAGTCCGCTATCGTTCTGAGCGTTGCTGGTAGCGATGGACTGAATGGTACCGATGTTGTAAACGAAACGATCGTCATTGGCAGGTACTTCCTCATAAGCGGTCTTATCGTCAGTGAAGCCGACAGCTTTGGCGGTGTTCTTGCGATACCTGTTGTTGATCAGGGAGAGTTTAGCGCTTACTGAAGTATATGGGCCTGCAATGCAAGGCAACGTAATGCTTACGGTCTTGATACGGCGGAAGTAATGCCCCGGATGGTCCATATCAAAGAGGGCCTCCGGTACCTGGAAGTCGCAAACGCCCGTTGTACGTAGTCTGATAAGGGCCAGTGGGTCCAGCATAGAGAGGGAGATATGTTTGGTAACTTCATATTCCCGTTTGTTGGTATCCAGGTAACTGGCTTCCATGCGTTTCAGATCATAGAACAACTGATCTGCAGTTTGCAGGCCTTTCTTAAGGTTGTCCCAGTAACCGAATTGCAGGAAGGTGTCTGTATTGCCCAGTTCATGTTGATAGCAGCGCTCTGTTTTCTTGGATACATCATAGGCCAGTTTGTAGGCTTTGAAGTAGACGGCGCTGATCCTACCGATCATCCATTGGTAGAGGTCTTTATTGGTGAACTTGTCCTGCATGAACTCATCCGTCTTCTGGTTATTATCGATCTGTAGTTCCTGTGTTTTGATATCAGCTTCAGTGATCTCTACCCTGATCTCAGCGGCGGCGATCTGTTGTTCTATCTGTTTTATTTCGAGTTTGGCCAGTCTTTCCTGTAGTTTCCAGTCGCTGAAACGTCTGTCAAAACCACCGAGGATAGATGCCCTGTTGGCCTCATAACAGGCTGCTCCACTGAGGATGTTCAGTACGCCTGTTGCAGCGGTGGCAGCAGTTGCGAGGAAGGTACCTCCCCAGGTGACGTCTACCGCAGGAGAACCGCCGAAACCATGTCCGCCGAAACCGAAGTCGGGGATCAGTCCCAATACGGCGCCAGTAGCCTGTACTATCTGGGCCGCCATCTGAAAGTCGTGCGCTTCTGATAGCTTGTCAAGGTTCAACTGTTCACTGGCGCTGATCTTTTCTATGGCAGTGAAATATGCGTCCCGTTCTTCTGTGATGACTTTAGTACGGTTGAGTATCTCTATCTGTTGTTTGGCCTCTTTCAACTGGACCTTTTTCATGTCCAGCATACTTTTGAGCAGTTTCATTTCGAGATCATTACGCAGCAGGGCAAGTGCTTCCGCATCTTTTTTCTCCAGTGCCTGTAGGAGGGCGCTACCTAATCCGCGGACTTCCTGTATCAGTTCCGTGGCTTTCTGAGCCATGACATTGAAGCGGTAGATAGGCAGCGGCGCATTCAGTCCTGCAATAACGCTGGACAGATCAAGACCTGCGGCCGCAGCGCGTACCAGCATACCCGGGTCGATAGGAGGAGCGAAGAGCGCCAGTAGTCTTTCCACACCGTCAATATTCTGTGAGTTGCGGATCTTGAACAGTCTGTCAGCGATGACATCCCACCAGGCCAGCATCTGATCGTTCGGTGGAACACAGAAATAGAGACTGGACATCGTAATAGGAGGAGGGGGCAATTCATCGCCGCCATGTGGCAGGACAGAAAGATCCGGCAACAGATTCTCAAATTCCAGCAGGGCGTTGCCGAATGCATCCAGCTTTGGTTCCAGCTGATTGTATGTTTCATAAGGCACTTTGACCGCTGGCGGAATGATACGCGGTTTAGGCCCTAACAGTTTATCGGCGAGGATATACATCTGCGTAGCCTGTGTGATGGATTCCATCGTGTCCTGGCGGAAGAGATTATCGCCCCATTGTACGAGGTTCTCTATGTATTTCATCAGTGTGGCTTTCTGATAAGCTACAGGCCGGAAACGGGCTACTACATGCGGCATAAAGGGCTTCGTGCGCCATTGTTCTATGGCAAACTCCAGTTCCTTGATCTCAGGCGTGCCAGGGTCGGCTATTTTAGTAAGCAGATTGTCTATACGTTGTTCCAGGTACTCTGGTGAAAGACGCTGATAGAAAGGTTTGGTCACCCAGTATTTCTGCGGAGGATTACCTTCCAGTGCGCCCGTCGGATTGAAGATATAATGGAACCATACCAGGGCTTCTTCAAAACGCTGGTCCCTGCTAAGCCGTGTAGCCAGCATCATAGGAGTGTGGTAGAAAAGTTCCCAGTTATAACTGCTGTAACTACCGTCACTGTTGAAGTCTATGTCTTCTATGGGCAGCGGGCCAGGCACCAGCGGACCAGGTTTGTAATAGTCAATAAACTTGAAGTTTGTTACGGTCAGTTGTGTTTCCCGTTTCATCAATGCAGGGATGCCGTCTTTATATAACGTTTTGCGCATCATGCATAACAACGGATGATAGAAATTGCGGAACTGCTCGCCGTACTTCAGTTGTGTATAGACCTTCCATTCAGCAACGATCGCCTGGAAGTCAGGATCTGCCACCAGTTTAGCTACCAGGTCGGCCGCCGGCATACCCGGATTGTCCTTGACAATTTGTACGTATTTATTGTAAAGTGCGATGACTGCCTCCAGCAATTTCAGTACATCCGTGTACGTTCTCCTGATAGTTATTGGCTGTCCTGTTTGCGGGTCTTTATCGACGCCATAGAAGCCAGGAACTATTACGTAGTTATGTTTGCTGTCCTCGAAGAAATAAGGCAATAAAGTACCCAGCGGAACTTTGATGCTTCGGCCGCCAAGATCGGAAAAGTTAGCGAGCAGCTTTTTCATGATGATCTGGTAAAGCATCGCCAGCATATCCACCCAGGTGAACTGATGCGGGTAACTGAGACGGAAGGTGCCAGGCGTTTGCTCCAGCAGGTCGAAGAAATTAAAGAAGAGCAATGCGTTACGTACGGAGAGTGCATTGCTGGCATCCAGGCCCTGTTCCACATACCTGTCTGAACCTAAGAGCGTGTCTTTGAAATCGGGGAAGAAATCAGGGAACCAGTTTGGTTTTGTATTGGTGAGTTCCGGATAACCTTTGCAGCCCGCAAGGTCAAACAGGCCGTCCATATAGTGATATTCCTGGATGTTTTCGATCTGCGTGTGGAAGACCATGATCTGTTGAGAGAACTCGAAGTACATGAGGTTATAAACATCATAGTCAAACTTGTCTGTAACGTAATCATCCGGAGTCATAATACCTCCCCTGGACACTCTTTTCGGTTGCCATTGTTTATTGGCGAACTGGCTGATGGCCAGTTGGATCTTTAGTTTGCGTTCCACCTTTTTCATGTCTTTGGGAGCGCTTTCACTAGCCGATACACCGGGGATCGTTACCTGGTGAGTAGGATTAGGTACTTCGCTGAAGATCGGCCATGCAAGGCACAGGCGATTGTTGTGTACAAAAGCCAGCAGCTGGTTGCTTGTAATATCCAGGTCTACTTTTTCCCACGGGCTCCAGTAGCGCTCCTGTTCAAGACGGCGGTAGTAGTAAGTGGCGGGGTCTCCCGTTTTCGTACGTGCAAAGACGTGAAGGGTGTAGATGTCTGCCTGGTAATATTCCGCCACTACTTCCAGGAATGCTATTTCATCCAGTTTTTCGAGGTAACGGATAAGCGCATCCTCCGTAGTAAATTCATTCACTTCGTCCTGCAGCAGCTGTTCTTCCATTTCGGAGAAGAGATATGATTTATCGTCCAGTAACTCCGGTTCTATCCAGTTCTCAGGATAGAGGAATACTTTCCTGTTGGCTTCCCACACACGGTAGTTCTTCATCCATTTCCACTGGTCCCAGCCGGAATCACTGTTCCTGTCTGCTGCAGCAGTAGGTTCCAGTCCCATGAGGCAACGTTGCACAAACAGCTGAATAGTGCCGTGCGCCTGTACGATGCGGGAGGAAGGCATGATAGCCTCCATTTGCGTATCAACGAGGTAGTAGTCGAACAGATCATTAACCGTTTGTACATCCGGTGTTGTGGCAAGCAGATAGGCTACCAGCGCGTCCCGTTTCCGTGGACGTACGGTGTTCATGATCTCTTTCAGCGTATCAAGCCAAAGGTCTTCTTCATATCGCGCTTTGAGCGTCATGCGCAGCTGACTGGTATCGGTGCTGCTAAGTACTGGTTTGATGAATTCTTTTGCAACGGTAGCGTTAGTGCCCAGTATGCGCAGGTCCAGCATGGCGGTAGCCAGTTTGATCCATGTCTCCACCTTACGGTATTGCGCCAGGTCCGGATTGGAGAAGCCGAAATAAAGATCAGCATCATCCAACACGTCACGGTCATAACCATTGAGCAGGGCAAAGGCATCCAGCCATTGCTGGCGTGTAGTGGCGCCATTTTGCAGAAGGGAGATAAGGAAAGAGAATGTCAGCGGGTTCTCTGCATCTCCCGGATTAGGTACTGGTGTGAGCGTATTCAATAAAGAGAGCAGCTGTACAAAATTTTCCCATGTGGTATAGGGAACAGGTGTTTGCAAACCTGCATATGGTATGCCGTCCGGTTCCAGCCATCCAAGCGCCGGACTGGTAGCGATCAGCCATGCGATAGTATCCGGGTCTTGTTTCAGTGCTTTTACAAAAGGGAAGAGTTTATGTAGTAACCGTATGGCATTGTATTGCTGTGTAAAACCTGCCGGAGTGATAACCGGCGGTACCGGTGGCTCGGCTACCTTGTCAATAAGTATGTCCGATAACAGGATGTCCCGCAGGAAGGCGGTACCCGGTGCAGGTTGTTTCAATCTGGCTGCACTGAGTATAGCGGTTACAAGATCATTCTCCGCTTTGAAGGTACTTGCCAGTGAGGTGACCAGCAGATCTGTTTTTTCTGCCAGAAAGAAGTATTCTGACAGGGCAGTGAAAAGCGCTTCCTGGAATGCTTTACGCGCTGCCTCCAGACCGGCTGGCGGAGCGGCGACAATAGCGGCCTGTAAGGTCTGGATATTGGTAATGACAGCAGGTGCAAAGAAGGGCAGTAGCTGGTCATTGATATAGGTAGCGGCGACAGGGTCAGGCGGAGAGGCCCAGGTATCGTCTGCCATCTTCAGGAAGTTATTGGTGATCTCTTCCGTGAAGCCCGGCAGTTTAGCAAGGCCGTTCTTCAAAGGCTCCTGCAACTCATCGGCTGTAAGTAATGCATCAAAAGGAGACTTATTCGTATTGAACGACTGTTGGTAACCCGCCTGTAATGCACTGAGGAAGGCGGTAACCTTATCATCCGTTATCTCCCGTTCCGCAAGGTTATCCGCTTCATGCCGCAACATGAATTTGACCTCTGCAGGTTTGAGCGGCGCTCCTTTGGCAATGTTAACATGATTGATAAAATCAACGGTGACAGCCGGTGTACTGAATACATCCAGGCCGGTCAGCGTAACGTATAGTTGATAGTCGCTTACTGAGATCTTTAGTTTCCTGCAAAGCCGCGCTACGGCAAAGAGATGGCTGATGTTTTCGAAAGTAAGATCTACGTTTGTCATAGCGCCGGTAATACGGTCGAGGTCCAGCGCAGAGAGTTGCAGACAGGCGGCCAGGCTTACAGCGTGAGCATCCAGCGTAGTACTGCCATCTACCAATACAGGTAACAGTGTTTCATCCAGGAAGCCGGTAGTAGCTTTGTTGAGGAACACTTGCTGATAGAGCGGTCTTACGGTAGCATTCGGAATAATGGTATGAGGTATTTCTCCGTAAAAGCCAATGAGTTCTTCTCTTTTGATGCCCGTGCTTTGGTTGATGGTCTGCAGTTTGGAAAGAGTGACCAGGAAAGGATCATCCAGCTTTTTATTACCCAGCTTCGTCTGCATGATCACTTCGTTAAGGGTCTCCTGTTTCCACCCCGTAAGTTTTGTTAGTCGCAGGAAACGGTGAATACGGTCAAGTGCCGCATCATCAAAATTAGCGATCTCTTTCTGTGTGGTATCACAACCGGTATCCAGGTGTTTGATAAACAGTTTATCGTCAGGATTGATGAAGGTAAGTGATAACAGGTTGTTAAGCGCAGTATAGGTCAGACCTGTTTTTTGCAGCATGTTATCAACTACTTTCATATAGTCAACTGCATTAGGCGCTCCGGTATTCCAGTACAGTTCCTGGTTGGCGGCATCTGCATTGATGATGAGCTTACGTTCAGCTTCTGTCAATCCCAATATCTCCGCGGCAATGGACTCATTGGGAGGCGTAGTGCCTATCTGCAGGTCCTGCATGAGTTTTGTCCTGGTGATACCGAAGCGGGAGAAATAAGCCTGTGCTTCTGTATGTGGCAGGTCAAACGGCAGGGTGAAAGCAAATTGTTGTGTGCCCAACAGCGTATAGGCATTTTCATTCACGTATTCCGGTGCTGCAGCCAGTTCCTCTGCTGATGCAAATGTCTGATGCAGTCGTTTTACCATCCACTGGTTTGGCGCCAGGGGAGAGAGTTTGCAAACAATACCTTCGTCACGCAAATAGAAAGCAGGATTGATCACAGGATCGAGCGGTGCATATACAAGCGCTTTGTCTGTGACAGCTATCTTGTTCGTATTAAGTAATGTTTGTAAGGGCGCTGGTATCTTTCCGTTAGCCAATGCTCCGTTGTAGGTAATGCCGGCATCCGGAGCAATGGCTTCTTCCAGAAGCTCGCAGACCAGATCTATATAAGGTAGCGGCGTATTGGCATTTTCACATCCCAGGTCTATCTCACCGAGGTCCGGCCTTCTTTCAAAGAGCACGTCTTTGGCAATACGTACCGGATCATTAGGCGCTACGTCCAGGTTCCTTACAGTGCGTTTGTCGAGATACTGCAGCAGCTCTACGAGATAAGCTGCCGGACTGTATACCGAGCGACAATGCTCACACGCGCACATATCCGATAACTGGAATAAGGTTTTAAGATTAGGGAAATCTTTGCTGATGGCTTTCAGTTTGGCAGACAGCGTATTGACATTCAATGCTGCAATTTCCATACTGCCAATAGTATCCTGTAGCTCTCCTGCAATGAGCATGGATGCTGCCTGGACATTGCTGGCTTTATTGTAGATGGTATCAGCTTCTTTTTCGGAGATGCCGGCAGCTGGCCCCACCTCATTTACAAACCGAGTCCTGCCGGTAGCTACAATGCTTTGTGCAGAATGGACCTTTTGAGAAAGCAGTGCGGTGGTCTTTGAATAATTAGGCACCAGTTTGAACACACGCTGCACTGATTTTAGTTCTCTTAATGCAGGTTCTGCACTGTCTGCATCACGTGTACCTTTATCACGGAAGAAGGTATCTATATTGGAGCGTTGCAGGTCAAAATCCTCATTCTCAGTCAATAGTTTCAGGATGGCATCATGCTGCGGGCCTGTCTTTTCTTTGGCCCTTTCCAGTTGTGCGGTAAATGCCTGTGTGGGATACTCAGTTTCCATTTTCCGTGCCAGCGCGGAGGCATGTACTTTAATAAGCTCCGGATCTACATTAAGGTCCCGGGATGACTGTGTCAGTACATCCTGCCATCCGGCGCTGTTCAGCTTTGCAAGTTTTTTGATATCCTGCGGCTTGTCGATCTTCTGTGCCGCTGCTACAGTGTTAATGATCTTGTCATTGAAGCCTAATACATTGCCCAGCGCGACAGTTACCTGGGTACGTTTTTTATCATCGGGAGTAGCAAAGAAATCGGCGGCTGATATGGCGTCCAGGAATTTGGTATAGTCCTGCCTGTTAGCATCAAAGAGCTGCTGCATTTCTCCCAGTTTATCTTTCATCAGGAAGTTTGTCAGCGTATCTGTGATCCTTTTCCTTTTTTCTTCTTCTTCAAACTTGCGGGCCTCATCGCGGTACTGACTGAGCATCGCCATTATTTCCCGCAATTGTGTCCCTACACGTTGGGGAATGATCATTTCCTTAATAGCACTTTTAATATCGGCATCGATCAGCTTTTCATCTGCCAGGGCTGCATCGTAGAGGATAGGCTTGGGTTCGGCATTGATATCTATCTGTACACGGGCGTTAAATGCTTTGGCCAGGTCCAGTTTCAGCAGTGTGTCTTTGCGAAACAGGCCATAGAAAAAGGCGGCGTCTATCTTTGAGAGCTCCAGCAGACGGTGTGCAACAACAATATACTGCAACCGTTGGGAAGGGATGCCCGCTTCTTTTGTAAGGAAAGTGATATCGCGGGTTTTGGCGTCTTCCTGCAGGGTAGTGAGGGGTACGTTTTCAATAAGCGGCGGCAGCGCACGCAGAATGGTATCAAATTCGTTCTCCAGTGGTTTTACTGCTACACGTATGGTGATGTCCACTCTCTTGTCGGGAGGGGCGTTAAAAATGATCTGATCTATCGTCTGTTCATAGAGCAGCTGTTTGCCCGTGGTATCATATGCTTTGAGGGAGAGATCTGCGTATTGTTTTTCCGCCCGTTTAAAGGATTCGGGGCTGTAGCGTATTTCGTATTTACCCGCGCCGTCTGTCTGGCCCATTCCAAGCAGTTCTTCAGTACGCAGGTCGCGGTCGAAGGCTCTGATGAGTATATTGGGAGCAGGAAAGCCCTGTACGTCAGTTACGGTGCCATATACCCTGTAAACCAAATTAGGATCTGTCATTTTTTTGGGGTTTAAGTATGAATGTATATGTTATGGATGTACGTTTGGATTTGGATTGGCAATACTGTTGCCGCCTGACCATTTATTGGCCTGTCTGTCGTACCAGAACCATCCGGTGTTATGCTGTTTCTTGAGCCAGTTAGGTATCAGGCTGAAGATGAAACCGAGAAGCAGGGTAAACGGACCATACAAGAGGTTCTGGTCTTCATGTCCTTCTTCGTGATCTGCTACACGGAGAGGTGTGGCTGACAGGTAGATTGGCTGCACATTTTCATGGTTTGCATAGTAGTCCTGTATGCCTGTAGCACCTGCCGATGTTGCTGCTGCGCCTGATCCCTGAAAGAATACAAACGGGCCTAAGGTTACGGCTTCCTGAAGTCCGCCGAGATTAAGGAGGCCTCCGTAGTTGCCAATGATATCGTTCTCGTTATTAGGGCCGCCGATAGAAATGCTGGCGTATTCCCATTGATTGTTTGCCGGTTCGATAGCGTTATGGATCGCTACCACCACGTTGCCGATGGTGAAGTTGACAAGGCTGAAAAGGAAGCCTGCTAACGTAGCAGGTAATCCCCAGGTGAGGTGGCCCACTACTTCCAGGAAGTCTTCCAGGAAGCCGTCATCCCCCGCAAACCAGTTCCAGAATTCAGTCGCTTTCTGTTTAGTCCATTCCCATATAGCGCTGGCCGTTTCCTTGATCCAGTTCCAGGCTGTGGTAGCAGCACCTTTGATCCAATCCCACGCTGCGCTTGCTGCACCTTTAATACCTTCCCAGATGGTGCTTGCCGCACCTTTTATCCAATCCCAGGCGGCACTTGCCGCACCTTTGATCCAGTTCCATACGGTGGACGCGGCACCTTTGATCCAGTCCCACAGTTTGCTCAGGCCTTCACCTATCCATTTGCCCAGGCCTTTCAGTCCGTTCAGGATGCTGTCTCCTATAGAACCGCCTGCGTCGCCTGATTTACTAGAAGGGCCGTCCCCTCCTTTAGAACTGCCTCCAAAACCACCACCACCTTTTGAACCGCCTCCGGGAGCATCTCCCGTGAGCGTAGATACGGCTGCCTCCGTCAGCGCTTCTTTTTCCTTCTTTTCTTTGGTCTTCTTTTCATTGGTCTCTATGGCTACGGAGTCCGAACAGCAGGTACCGCTGGTATCGGCATACATTAGCGGATTGTTCTTTGCATAACGGTATACATTCAGTCCGTCGCCTATACCTATAGGATCGGCACTGAGCCATCTGCCCAGCCAGGGCAGGTAGTAGCGGGCGCTGTGGTACTGGAACCCGCTTTCTTCATCCCGTTCCATACCTGTATAACGGTATCGCTTATATGCAGCCTTAATATCCTTGTCAACCGCCTGGTAAGAGGTAGTGCCGAAAGGATGATACTCTTCATAACTGATCACACGGGCATCCTGATCTGTTTCAATACAGGCAGAGCCCTGGTGATTGTCAAACTGGTAACGTACCAGTTGCTGCGGACCGTCATCATTGCCGGAAACGCGCGTTTCTATGAGGGCAATGCGGCGCGTATCGTCCAGAATGTGCAGGGTGTTACGCTGAAGGACAGGGTTGTTGGCATTGTCATATTCTTCAAACAACTCTACCGCCCCAAGATAGATACGTTGTGATTTCTTCATGGGGGTGACACCTTCGGCAGCCTGTCTTTCGGTGATCTTTCTTATCCGTTGACCGGCGCCATCATACACATACCAGGTGGTTTCCGGTGTGCCGGTATTGACGGCTTGCCTGGACACGGCTTGCAACTGATCTTTGAAGTTCCATTGCATGAACGTGAGGTGAGGCATGCCCGTGATATAACCATGTGTAGGGTGATGAGGGTATGTGAATGTGGGACCACCTGTAGTAGTGGAAAGCAGGCGATTGCTGGCGCCGTCTATAGTATAATTCCGCGTCCAGTCGCCTCCTGCCGCCGTATGCTGTACCTGATTCAGGTTGCCCGCTACATCATAGCGATACTCCTGCGTATAGTTCCGCCATCCGAGTGCGTTGCCCTGACTATATTCCTGGAGGAAAGGAAAGTCATTAAAGTTATCCGACGGATCAAAACCTGCAGTCGCCGAATGTTCTCTGCCGGAAGTACCAATGAGGCGGTAAATGGCGTCATAGCGGTAATTAGAAACACCTTCTATTTTCTGGTTGTTGAAGAACACCACGGGGATGTTCTTGTCGGTGATATGTGTGATGTTGCCGCTGGGATCATACGTATAGTAATTGTCCTGCAGGGGATCATTGTTATTACGTGTTGTTTCCAGGCGGGTGAGGCGGAACGTGAATTTATCGTAACTGTAGCGGGTATTGACATCATTGCCGTACACGATCCTTTTACGTTGTCCTTTCTCATTATAATCAATGGCCTTTACGAAGAAGGTCCCGTTCACGCGGATCTCTCTCAACAGGCTCATTTCGTTATAACGGGGCTCCAGGATACTGCCATCTGGGAAAGCATGACGGGTGATGCGGGCAATGGCGTCATACGTTGCTGCCGTGGGATAAGTATCTGCCTCCAATAGCGTATCGGGATTGGGAGCAGACCAGTTCACCAGTCCTTTGTAATCCGTCGTAAGGCGGCGGTTGTAAAGTATCAGGTTACCTTTAGCGTCGTAGTCAACTGACTCCAGTTTCCCTGCGGAGTCGTAATTGATATGCACCCTGCCACGGAGATTGTGTTGTTTATTGTTTGCTGCCGTTTCTCCATAACTCGTCCTGCTGAATACATTGTTCAACGGAACGGGGCCGTCGCCACCGGTAACGCGGGAGTCCAGCGGGCGTTGCAGCGCATCATAGGTGAACAGGAATGTATGATTGCGGCTGTCCCATGTTTTAATGGGCTTGCCTGTTACATTGCTGAGCGCCCAGCGTTCTCCTGCGTCCATGCTTTGCTGATAACCTGCCTGTCCGAGCATGTTGTAACGGTACCGCATAACGACATTATTCCTCGGGTCAGTGATGGAGTGGATATTACCTTCAATATCCATTATGGTGAAGGTGTTATAAAACTCATCCAATCCATCCACTACATTATGTTCTACACTGAAGATGTCCCGGTTCAGCGGGTCCAGGTGCATGGTAAAAGGTGTATCGTCGTGTTCTGCTGTTTGTAGTGCCGCTTCTTTTTCCCTTGCGGGATCTTTACCTGCGGCAATCAGTTCTGCATCTATTTCGTTGTTGATACGTTTTAAATACCAACTGGAGATTGCTACATTATCATTCACATCGTACACCATCCGTTTCCATGGTGTGAAGACTGTCCTTGTAAACGTTTCTTCCGGCATTACCGTACGAACCATCCTGCCTAACGGGTCGTAGTATACAATAGGAGAGATGCCTGTCTCTACCAGCTCTGGCTGCGCTTCGTAGAATGGTGTAACTGAAAAATACGGTTCATATTGTTTTACAACTTTGCCTTTGTTGTTGAGTACAATGCGGCCGTTGCCGATCCACCTTAACCTTTGCGGGTTCTGCGCTGCCGTATCTACTTGTGTAACGGTATATGTGTTATCGTTATTCACGACTACCTTGGTGGCGATACCCGGTGTAGCCTGCATCTTTGCCATAACAGGCTGGCCGGTGCCGCTGGTATATTCAAAAGCCATGAAGAGTTGCAGGGGATTGTCCGGCGATACGTCTGCGTGATGTACTGAGCGCGTGATGGTAGATACTGCTACTGGCGCGCCGGTGGTACGGTACTTGTCATAGTCGTACGCATAACGAATAGTAGCATGTTGCAGCAAATTCGCTGCGGCTGTCATCAGCGCTACTGAGTCATCCGTACTGAAGAAGGTTGTTATGGCAGATTGTTCAGCGGGTAAGGTAAGCTCGGTTATGCCGGATAGATCATCCGAAGTATCCAGTTCCGCGATACCATCATTGTTGAGGTCCTTGCCGAGGAAGGCCACTGCTTTTAATAAGCCCAGTTCATCATACAGGGATTGTGTGATATTGTCGTTGCTGTCCCTGACGATAGCAGGTTGTAGCGTGCGGAAGTTGAAAGCGTCTACGCGTGTGCTGTTCTGCAATGCATCTTCCGTTGATTGGATCAGCAGGAAGTAGTCTTTGTAATAACTCACAATAGTAGCTGCGCCAGTAGGGTCGGTGTAGAGCAGGGGCGCATAGAACCTTGCCTTTGCATCTGCGATGGTCTCGCCGGACATGACGTTATAAATGATGCCGGAAGAAACCCACCAGCCGGGATGCCCCGGCCTTTGTACATAATGACCACCGGTCATAAGGGCCGCCTCCTCTGCAGGACTGATCTTTGGCGCAAAGATGTATTGCAGCAGGGAAGGAGTGAATGCAAGCTGGTACTGCTGATACTTGAGGCCTACAGCTCCCTGTTGCCCAACGGTTAGTTCCGTAGTAAGTGTATCGTCAAGGTAAGTAGTGCATTGGTCTTCTATCAGCCTCCTGGTAGGACCGGCGCCTGCTGTCTGTTCATAGTCGATTGCTGCGGTAGCAGCGCCCAGTACATTGTTGAAATCAGATAGACGATACAACGTGCCTGTTTTAGCTATACCGGTCAGCTCATAACTGCGGGAGGTAGCCGGCAGCCGGAGGCGGTATACGAGTGGTGTCGTAATATCGTTAGTAAATGTGAACTGGTTATAACAGATATAGGTCTTGTTCTGCGCTGCTATGACCTCCGTTGGTAAAGCAGCATCATCTTCCTGCCTGGGGTAAACGACAGCCGCCTTTTCGAGCACGAGACCGAAGTCGTCCACTACCGTGTTAAGCGTATGGGACATACGGGGATCTGACGGATTCCTTTCATATTGGATGGTGAGCGCTTCACTTTCTGTGACGGTAAAGACGGCATTTTTGTTCTGCGCACGTGGCTGCAGCAATTTAATGTGACAGTTATGTGTCGCGGTGTAGAAAGGAGTGAGGCCCCTTCTTATTTCATCGTTGGTCGGATTTAAGAGTGGCGTATCCAGGGAGAATACTTCCTGTCGCAGCATCATACCTTTACAGATGCGCAAGGCTTCCCTGTATTCTTCTGTGCTAAGCGCAGTGACCTGTGGTGCGAGATTGCCTGCGATGGTAATGAGTGCATCCGGCAGGGAAGGCTCCGTAGTGGCGACAGGAAAACCTTTCTGTTCCAGGATGTTGTACCAGTATTCCTGTTCGTATTGTGACAGGATCTTTTCACGGTTGATGAATGCGCCGGTATGATACCATGTTCTTGTAAGTACGGGTTGCTGGAACAGTGTTTCTGAAGGTTCCAGTTGCGTGCCTGTATTGTTCTTCCGCCAGGTGGCATAAAGATCAGAATCGATCTGTTCTACCTTACCGAAGCCCCGGAATTCGCGTTCTGCATGATCATAGTAACCATGATGGTAGTGGTATTCACTACTGAACTTCGAGTTACTGATCTTATCTTCCAGTTGTGTTTTATGTACCACATGCACAGGGAAAGGTAACCGGGTGATCCAGGGCGTTCCTTCCTGTTTGTCTTTCAGATAGAACCAGGTGGAGCTCTTATAACTGACAGCTGTTTCCTTTCCCAGGTTGTTTTTGTATTTGGTCAGGAGGTGCGGCTTTCTGCTGTCCATGAGGTCTATGTATCGCATAGGGGCCTGGCTATCGCCGGGAAGATCGGATGACCATACGATACATGCGGTACCTGTGCCCAGCAGGTCTATAACGGCAAGTTGTCCCGGTTTGCTGATGCGGAAGAAAGGATCTATTTCATGCGCATCACTCCAGGCGTTACCGCTCAAATTAAGGAAAGCGCGGAAGCTGTTCCTGCCCAGGTAAATGATATCACTGACGCCGGTACCGCTGACGTCGGCCAGTTGCACGAATGCCGGGTTAAAATTATCAGGTTGGTCAAATACAGGCGCATTGCTCATAGTTACCTTGGCGCCAAAGTTCCCGTAGCCGGTATTAGGCCAGTAGCATACTTCCCCGTTGCGTACCCTGACAATGTCAGTAAGGCCGTCTCCGGTCATATCGGAGAGGAAGATGCATTGCAGGGGATCAGAGAATACGATGGCAGCGCCCTGCTCTTCATCGAGAGGTTTGAAGGCGTTCCTGCGGGTATCATATCCTTTGGTGCCTTTGGATGGGAACCAGGAGAAAACATTGTCTTCGCTCATCACGATATCCGGTAGTCCGTCGCCATCCACATCAAATAGACGGATATTGGGGTCTTTCGGCCTTATATTAGCCCTTTGTTCGAAGGGGCGGAATGGTAACCATTCTTGGTTGTCGGACAGCTGAAAATAGCCTTGTAAGCCCTCAGAATTAACAACTACCTGTTTGCTGCCGTTACCATCGAGGTCCTGTATGGTGAGTGTGCCAGCCTGGATGCCGAGAAAAGAAGGTTTGGGAATGACTGGACTGGCGCGGGAGAATTTTACTTCCTGCAGTTCATCGACATCTCCCAGATTGCTTTTATAGTACCATCCGTTCCCCTGTTCTGAGAGGATGCCTGAGATACCTTCATTGTAGAGGTCTACCCACTGGTAGGCGCTGCTGATACCTGCGGGCATATGCACAGTACTTTCGGGTGACACGGTGCGGATGTTCCTGTTCCATTGTAATTCCTGGTATTCGAATTCCAGCGGAGGGAATGATCTTTTAGAGTAGGTGTTATTGTTGCGGATATAACCGGATTGGGTGACAGCAGAAAGGTAGGTCAGCTCATGTTGTCCGCTGTTATTGATAGATGAACCTTTATGTGTGAGATCGAGGGAACGTACAAGACAGGCGTCATTCCCCAGTTCTTCAAAATAGTGAAAGATCAGCATACGGCGGCAGAGGCGGTAGGTGCGGACCTCAAAGCCTGCACGATGATCTGAGAAAGGATCGTCCCTGCATGGCCATGTAGTATCAGGCACAGGCCGTGGTGTATCCGTATCATGTTCGCCGTAGTCGAACACCAGCTCAAAGAAGTAGCGTTCATCATCCGGCGGTTGCGGATCATATACATCAGCAGGGTTTATGTAATAAGGCGCCCTGTTCGCGTATTTCACTCTTTTGAGATAGCTGTTGGAGAAAGGTTGTATAGCGGGGGCCAGCCTGTTCTTTTCATGTGAGGAGTTCGGGACGTTATCCCTGTTCTCCGGCTCATATTCATATATGATCCAGTTACCCATACAATCGAAGCTGAACTCCGCCAGCCATTTGAAGACTTTCTCCGGATGATGGGGATGGACCAGCCGGTGGTTACTGTTGCGACCAAAGATGGTAGTGATGTTATTACGTGTAGTGACCTTCCAGTATACGCCTTTATCCGGATGCGTGATCTGTTCAATACGGGAGAAGCTGCCCTCTGTACGGGGACGGTATGTTTTGATGGTGTAGTCGCCAGTAACGGTGATCCTGGGCTCCCACTTGTCAACATTGTATACCAGCTCGGGTACCAGGTCTTCCATTCCGGAAAAGATGAAGATATCCTCATCAGTGTATGTGGGCAATTGCTTGTCCGTTCGGCGTTGTATGGCGGGTACGTCACAGGTCCATCCAAGACCGAAGACCGTATTGCCGCTACCGGAATTGTAGGATAGGCCCATTGTAGGAACGAATCCATTTCTGGCAGGAGAGAAGGGAATGGGTATGCTGAATGAAGCGGTACCGTTGGCGCCGTTCACTTCGAACTTCTCATCGATAGACTTAAGAGCCCCGCCTCCTTTTGGAAGGTTTACCTGTGGAATCTGCAGTTGTATACTCTGGGACGCGCCGGATTGCTGCGGTTTTTCCAAAGCAGTGTTTACAGGTTCATTGTTGGTATTTTGAGACGATGGGACAGACGAATTCCTTTTATTTATGTCCTCAAACATAAAAGGCGTGTGTTTTTGGGGTAAGTAAATATGGCTATTAGTTGTTGGGGTGTAACTCGTTCTTCTATGGCTAGTTACCTATCACTGATACTAAAATTACGATGAGTAGTTTAATTTGCCAAATAAATAAGATCGAGGTAGTTTTCACAATGCCTGGTTTAGTTAAATCGCTAGTAGCCGGTTAGTATATATATTTAGTGGTGGATAAATGAAAAGCTTCAGGCCATTTCACCTGAAGCTTTTCCTGCGTTTGCTCCGAAATAGGGTAGTTCAAATTGAGGCATAAAAAGGATTTAATCGCGCAAATATAAACGACAATTGGAAATTGTTATGTGAAATGAATGATAACAAGATAAAAGTTGAGGCATACAGAATGCCTGTAAAATATATGAATGAAGTTTTGTAAATTAAGTTCACCTAAACCATTTACAATGACAAAAAGAGAGATAACTTTCATCTGCATCACCGCAGTGGTAATGTGCATCCCAATGGCCATTATTGCACATAAAGACCAGCAACCACCTTTATCGTCTACCATATACGATTGGAACGACATTAAAGCCAAGCCTACTAAAACAGGAGAAGTGCGTCAGTTTCTTCAGTCAGCTACACCAACGCTGGACGAACTGGAATTGCATGTAACGACGCTGAACCCCGGAGAAGCACCACATCCGCCACATCAACATCCTGACGAAGAGCTGATCATTATAAAAGAGGGGACGGTTGAATCGACTGTAAATGGCATCACTAAACGTGTTGGCCCTGGCTCTGTTATCTTCCAGGCGTCTAATCAGTTGCATGGTATTAAAAATGTGGGAACGACAAGAGCTGTGTACCATGTTATTAAATGGAAAACAGAAAAGACGCCTAAGGCTAAATAAAGACAGGTCTTTGCTATAAAGCAATCCCTTCCGGTTTGGGTTACCAATGCTGATTGAGCATTGGTTTATTTGCGTGCACACTTGTAAATGCTCAGACTTAAAACCACTATAATTATTATCAGATTTGTGATCAGGTCATATCGCCTTTTGGGAACCTTATGTTCGGGGTAATTTAAATCCCATTTGCCCTTTTGAGCAAATTCAAGTAGCATCAACGGAGTTACGGGAATGTGTTTAATTCTTTCATTGGGTGGGGGAAATATGGACCAGCCTCCAATGTCTCCTTCGTCGGCACAGTGGAAATACCAAACGTATGCCGATAGGTCAACATTGAATTCTCTGGAAAAATTGGCGATCAGTTCATCAAAATCATCTCCATCACAGCCCAGGTCTTCATTAATATCACTATTTTCAAACACTTCGTCTGCACCCGTTTGATCCTTTACAAAATGCAGTATTTGTGAAAGTTCGTACATGTACTTTATCGTAGTTTAATATATTCCAGCTTTTCTTGCCTTGTAATGGAGATATAAATTTATAATTTATTCTGATATATACAATTCCTCAAGGCAGGAGCTGGTGTTTTTGTCTTGTTAGAAAAGAATAAAAAATAACACAAATGATTATTAAGTTTACCGTTTCCGACTAAATATGATTGACATGCAGTTCCGTTATCTCGTTATGATCACAAGCATTGTGCTTCTTTTACCTAAAGCTCTGTTAGCACAGGAAAAGCCACAAATGTATTTTACCGATACGTCCTCAGGGAAACCCATCGCTAAAGACCCGAAAATCGTACAGTTTAAGAATAAATACTGGATGTATTATTCCATACCTGGTAAGGGTGGAGCTGGTTGGCATATCGGTATCGCACAGAGCGATAACCTGGTGGACTGGCAAAAGGTAGGAGAGTTGAATGGAGACGAAGCATACGAGAAGAATGGTTTATGTGCGCCGGGAGCATTGGTGCGTAATGACACGGTACACCTCTTTTATCAAACTTATGGCAATGGCCCTAAAGACGCCATCTGCCATGCTTACTCTACCGATGGTGTTCATTTTGTAAAGAACAGCAGTAATCCGGTATTCAGGCCAACAGGCGATTGGACTAGCGGCAGGGCCATTGACGCGGAAGTCACATTCTATAAAGGTCAGTATTTCCTCTACTTCGCCACACGGGACCCTCAAGGCGAGGTGCAGATGCAAGGCGTTGCAACAGCTCCCGCGGGTACTGACTTCTCAAGAACAGATTGGAAGCAGGCTTATGATGGCACTATATTGAAACCGGAACTACCCTGGGAAGGCAAATGTATAGAGGCTGCTTCCGTGATTGAAAAAAATGGCCTGTTATACATGTTTTATGCAGGCAGCTATAATAATGTTCCGCAGCAGATCGGCCTGGCGGAAAGTAAAGACGGCATCCACTGGAAGCGTATCTCAGAAAAGCCTTTTCTGACAAATGGGAAAGAGGGAACGTGGAATCATAGCGAGTCAGGACATCCGGATATATTTAAGTCAAAAGATGGAAAATATTACCTGTTTTTTCAAGGCAATAATACCGGAGATGGAAAGTCCTGGTACTTGTCTAATATGCGCGTGAAGTGGGAAAATGAGATGTTTACTCCGGAGGTATCATCCGAAGCCGGATCAGTTAAAACTACAGATCAGAAAGGTTTTAAAATTGAGGCAGGTAAGAAGGTCTGGTTGCTAACCTACTTCCGTCAGCGTTATCCAACACGTATAGAAATTGATGCAAAAGGGAATACCGTCGAAGTGCCATTGCCGAACCCCATGTTGTTGGAAAAGATGCATATGGCTTTATCTAATGACGGGCGCCATTGGACGCCGTTAAACGATAATAAGCCTGTATGGGATCAGCATGTGCGTGATCCTTATGTACGTCGTGGACCTGACGGATTATGGCGGATATTATCAACGGGCGGTGGCGGTAAGGACCGGGAAAAGGTCGGCCCCAGTTGCCTTTATTTAACTTCACCGGATCTGATCCATTGGCAGGTAGAGGGATCGTTGCCTTTGATGAAAGATGTAAGAAATGAATCAGGCGCTTTACTTGCCCGGAATATATGGGCGCCTGAATGGTTTTATGATAAAAAAGCCAAAGAGTATATTTTGATCTGGTCCTCTTCATTTGAAGATGCCGGCTGGAAGAAAAGCAGGTTGTGGTATTGTACGACCCGCGACTGGAAGGTATTCTCACCCGCAAAAGTATTTTTTGAGCCTCCATATTCAGTGATAGACGGTACATTGCTGGAACATCAGGGAAAGTATTATCTGTTTCATAAGGAGGAGGAGTTTGGCTCAAAGACGGGCGAAAGACGCGCTATAAGGGTAGCTATCTCCACAAATGTTTATGGGCCTTATAAGGTTATTGAAGGGCCGTTAAATAATGGGCAGATCGTTCCTGTAATTACCGAAGGTCCTACGGCCATAAAAGATCCGAATAAAAAAGGTTGGTTGTTGTTATATGATTACTGTATGACTGATCGCTTCGGTGCTTCTTATTCACCGGACCTGCTGCACTGGAAGGTTGAGGAAGATGTACAGTTCCCGCCTGCAGCACGCCACGGCTGTGTTTCAATTATCTCATCCGAGGAAGCGAAAGCGTTAATAGATGCATTTCAGGAAAAGGCTGACGGGGATTCGCAGTAAGTCGCAAATACCCCCTCAAAATGTCGTTTACAGGATGTATGATTTTATTCATATGCCCGTATTTTCGTGCCATGAAACTGGCAGAGGGAATATGTTGTTCACCTGTTAGTAACATAACGTTAAACCCTTTTTACCATGGCTAAAACTGATTATAAAACAATAGACGAGTATCAAAGCGGCTTTCCTGCTGAATTGCAGGAGAGAATGCAATCTATTCGTTCCATTATTCGCAGGGCAGTGCCGGAGGTGGAAGAAGTAATAAGTTATCAGATACCTTGTTTTAAATATAAAGGGTATCTGCTCTATTATTCGGCATATGCTAAACATATTTCACTGTCCTATCCATTTAGCGGGGCGTTACTAAAGAAGTTTGAAACAGAATTGAGCAGGTATAAAGTGAGTAAATCTGCCATTCAACTGCCTAATAGTGAAGCCCTGCCGTTGGAATTTATAAAAGGGATCGTTGAATTCAGGAAGAAAGAAAATGAAGAGATGGTTAAAGTGAAAAAGTGAGAGCCAGTAAAGCCAATGGCGTATGTGCCGAGACGGTTATCTCTCCTTTCCTTGCCACCCAGGAGATGATCTCTTCTTTATCTTCGGATAGTTCTAATGTTATATCAAATCCCTTGTTCTTTATTGTATATAGGGCGATATTGTATGTATTCATTGCTTCCGCTACGTTCATGAGCTTTTTTTGAATATTAGGATGTTTATGACAGATCGGTCAGCTGGAACGTCATATCGTCCTTTGCTAACACTTCCAGGTAACTATCATATCCAACCAGTATAAAGTGTTTAAATCCTCTTTTGATGAGCCGTTTGTACCCTTCTTTTTCGTTGAACCAATCTGTATACAAGCCTGAGTTTTTCTTTCATGAATGATAGTTGTGGTATTCTACAATTGGCGTCTTTTTGTGGGCTTTATATTGACTACTCAACTGTCAGGACAATTGTACCCTTTGGTCCGGCGATGGCGAGAGGTACGGCTTCCAGTCCGGGAACGAAATTAAAAATACGGTCGCCGGTAACAGGTAACCGCTTCAATGGCTGGTCTGCTGTTATGGTGAGCAGGGACTTGTTTTTATGGATCCGGATCTTTTTGTTGTCCACGACCTGTACCGTTTCCGTTGATGCAGCGATCACGGGAGCAACAATGCGGACATCCTGCTGATAAGCAACCGGTACCTTATCGCAGTTTAGCGAAAGACTTATCTTTTCTGGTGTAAATATATACTCCGTATGGCAATGCACTGCGCCCTGCGGGGGGGCGTTCTGATCCTGATCGACCAGCCTCGAGCTAGTTTGTATAATGATCCTGTTACCCGTTTGGCTGGCGCTCATTATTGCGTCCAGGCAGGATATATTCATATAAGTGATACCGTTAACTGTCAGTTCGGCCCTTAAGGTTAGCGGCATTGATAATGGATCGGTATCTGCCTGCATATTGCCCTTTTCTACTAGTTGGTAAGCATTCATACTAGCTACCAGCAATGGCCCGGTTTGTTCATGCCATAACATGGTGAGTGCTCCGCCCGATGCATGCCCGTTGTGCATAGCTTTATATTCCCTGTCGTATCCCGTTACGGTGGCCCTGAATTTTCCTGTCGCAACCAGCCAGGTTAGGATGTCTTCGAAGGAACGCAGGCCGTAAGCCGTTTCCCGGGGAAGGAGAGTAGTCGCTGAGATAGATGCCTGCCTGGGTGTTGTTTGCTCAGTTGAATGGTTTGAACGTTGATGGTCAAGGATGGTAGTCAATGCTTTGATATGGCAGAAAGTATGGTGTACACTTGTGGGTACCTGGTGACTGCTATAATGAGGGCCACCCTGGAGGAGGCCATTGTTAGTACACTGTTGTAGTAACTGCGTGTTTTTTAACGCCACCCTGTAAAAACGGGCGTCACGGTCGGCCAGCAAGGCATAAGCAGGTTGGCATCCATCGGAGGTGCGGCTACCCCAGTAGGTCCATTTATAGTTACGCGTGCCCCAACTATTATCCCAGCCCCCATCAGGCAACATGAATTCCATATGTGTTTGCAGAGACGCCGTGACCATCTCCAGTATTTCCTCATCTTTATTCAACAAGCCATATAAGGCCAGGTTGGGCAACGACTCTTCTACATTGTACCCTAGATCTACAGAAAAGCACCCTTTTTTACTAGCTTCATAATAGGGTGTGCCTTCGCCGAAAACAAAGCGGTTGTTGCGGGAGAAGAACTTCATCGATTGATGGGCAAGTAGCTTTCCTTTTTCCCGGAACTTCGGCTGGTCATGTATAGTACCCAGCAGTGATAGTGCATAGGATGCAGATATCGGATAATTGATATTTCCGTAGTCGATGGTAACGGTCTTATCGATGAACTCACCAGCCTTAAGCAGCCTGTCATGCAGAGCATTTTTAAACGATGCGTCCATCAGATCGCCATGATACTGTAATGCGTCACAAAGGGCGATCACTGTAAAAACAGTGGTACCTTTCCAGCTGTCTTTTTTCTCGTTGAGCCAGGAACCATCTGGCTGACTAACATTAGCTTCCATCCAACGGAAAAGGAGCGCTGCAGCATCAAGGTAACGGGAGTCGCCTGTGCGGCGGGCCATATGCATAAACGGATAAATGGTATCACCTACGCGTCCGTGAATGTTATGATAGCTGGGGCAACGGATCCCGCCATAGTCGGCAGACTGAGTGTCTTTTTCCTGTAAGGCAAGTAGTGTACTGGCCCAGGTAGCTGTAAGAGTATTACTAAGCGAATATAGATCATCACCGGGGACTTCTCCTGTAGCGGAAAATAAGGGGCCAGCATCTTTAGTACCCGGAAATGGGCTGGTTGCGGCCACCAGGCGATTGAGGCTGCCTGTTGCCAGTCCTATGCCTCCTGTAGCTGCCGTGAAAATGAACTTTCGTCTTGATACCAGCCTGCCCATATTTTTTAAAAACGAACTTAGGGATAATCGGCCAGAAATGAAAGCTTTTTGAATCAGGTGTAATATTGACGTAGTCGTTAGCGTGACCGGCGTGCAGTCGGCAATAGATCAGCTCATTTGAGTTGTGTAGTGAATATCATGGAGAAGCGAAGTCTGGTTACAGGAAAGCCACACGATGGGATAAATAAATTTTAAACATGTTTTCTTGTTAGACAGCACATGGAAAGATTGAATGGAATAGCTTGATTTAATCAGAATTTAAATAATACTTTTGCCGACTTTATCCGGAATACCTTCACTTTAATTGCAAACCCAATTCAATGCTTATGGCCCAGGAATACATCGAAATACGTGGTGCGCGGGAAAATAATCTGAAAAATGTAGATGTACGTTTACCCAAAAGGAAGATCAACATATTTACAGGTGTGTCCGGTTCGGGAAAATCTTCTATTGTTTTTGATACTATAGCAAATGAAGCGCAAAGGCAATTGTATGAGAACTTCAGCATGTTTATCCGAAACCTGCTTCCACGTTATCCTCAACCCCATGCAGATGCCATAGAAAAACTGAGCATGGCGATTATCGTTGATCAGAAGCGGTTGGGGGGAGGTTCTCATTCTACAATGGGTACGGTGACCGATATCTCACCGGTACTGCGCCTGCTTTTCTCCAGGGTAGGGAAACCCTTTGTGGGATATGCGAACGCATTCTCTTTCAATGATCCGCAGGGCATGTGCCCGGAATGTAACGGATTGGGGCAGAAGCTGGGATTTGACGGCTCCAAATTTTATGATCCTGATAAGTCACTCAGAGAAGGTGCTTTACAGGTACCTGGTTTCGCAAGTTGGGAAAAGGAGATGTATGGCAACACCGGTTATTTCGATGTAGATAAGAAATTACGTGATTATTCTGAAGAAGAAATGAATCTTCTGTTATACAGCCCTCCCACAAAGTTTAAACTACGGATGGGAGAAGGTACGATGAATGCGACTTTCATGGGTATCATAGAAAAATTCAACCGTTCTTATATCAAACGTGATCTTAAGACGTTATCGGAACGTACACAGAAAATGGTATCCGCGTACCTGCATTACGGGCCCTGTCCGCTATGTAAAGGCGCCCGGTTGAATCAGCAGGTATTGGGTTGTAAAATAGAGGGATATAACATTGCGTCGCTGTCAGCAATGGAAGTGGAGGAACTGATCCCTTTTCTGCAAACAATAAAGGAGCCGGTAGCACAACCGATGATAGCAACGCTTACAGAGCGTTTACAACACCTGGTTGATATGGGATTGGGCTATCTGAGCCTTAACAGGGCCACGGATACCTTGTCCGGCGGAGAGTCCCAAAGGGTAAAAATGGTTAAACATCTTGGCAGTAGTCTCATCGATGTGTTGTACATTTTTGATGAGCCGAGTGTGGGCTTACACCCGAGGGATGTTTACAGACTTAATTCCCTGCTTACCAAACTAAGGGACAAGGGAAACACGGTAATAGTGGTAGAGCACGACCCTGACGTTATCAGGATTGCAGACCATATAGTGGATGTTGGCCCGATGGCGGGGGCAAAAGGCGGGAATATTATGTATGAAGGCGACCTTGAAGGGTTACTTAGATCTGATACCCTTACCGGAAAATATATGAACCATGCCTTTTCGTTGAAAGAAAAGTACCGGAAAGCAACAGGGCAGTTCTCCGTCAATCATGCTACAGTTAATAATCTGCAGAATATATCCGTCAACATTCCTGCAGGAATATTGACAGTAGTCACAGGAGTGGCAGGCTCCGGGAAAAGCTCTCTCGTGCATCATGCGTTTTTATCAAAACATCCGGAGGCAATTGTGGTGGACCAATCGGCGGTAGGCACTTCTACAAGATCTAATCCCGCCACCTATACAGGAGTGATGGACCTGATAAGAAAAGCCTTTGCGAAGGCCAATAATGTAGATCCATCGCTGTTCTCTTTTAACTCAAAGGGAGCATGTGAAAACTGTCAGGGTACAGGTGTCATTTATACCGATCTTGCCTTTCTAGAAGGCATAAAGACACCATGTGAGGTATGCCAGGGGAAAAGGTATAAAGAAGAAGTACTTGTTTATATGCTGAATGACAGGAACATTTCTGATATCCTGGAAATGACTGTTAAAGAGGCCAATGACTTTTTCACTATAAAGGAAATCTCGAAGAAACTGCAGACGCTGATGGAAGTAGGGTTAGAGTATCTGACACTTGGACAGCCATTAAGTACGCTTTCCGGTGGCGAGTGCCAGCGTATCAAGCTGGCCAGCGAACTGCATAAGAAGGGAAGTATCTATGTGATGGACGAACCGACCACCGGTTTGCATATGTCAGACACCGGACGCCTCATTTCATTGATGGACCGCCTGGTTGATGGCGGAAATACGGTCATTGTGATCGAGCATAATCTGGATGTGATAAAGAATGCAGACTGGATAATTGATATCGGGCCTGAGGGCGGTCACAAAGGAGGGCAGATCATGTTTGAAGGGACGCCCAAAGACCTGTGTGCGCATCCGGATTCACATACAGGGTATTATCTGAAACGGGCGTTAAGTTAAGGCTGCGGCGGATTGTAAAAGCAATTCATTATACAAGTTCAGAATAGAATATATTGCAGCCTAACTAATAAAGAATCATGGAGCAAATTGAAAGCCTCATACTGGCCGGTAAAATAGAAGAAGCGATCCGGGAGACGGAAACAAGGCTTAGTGAGCTGCAGCAAACAGATTTCCATCAGATCATTGGAAAAGATCTGTTACACCTGCAGTCCGGCCTGGTGAAATTTCTGAATGAGTTTTACGAGACAATAGAGGTGGATGAACAATTGGATATCAAAGCTATCTATATTGAAATGAATAGCTTCTCTACTCAATTTCAACGCTGGTTCATCCACCTGTTGAGCTATGATTCACAGCATAGCGTGGATAATCTTGACTGGCTGAAGGAGTTTTCCGGAGAGTCGACGAATAGTATGACAATTACAGGTTATGAAACCCTGCAGGAAGCCAACCAACGCTATATGCAGTCGGAAGGCTACCGGGATAATGATCTCAGACAAGCATGTGAATTACATGAGTATCTCGTGATCCTGCGTTTGCAGGAACTTGTAAAAGCGACCGTAGCCGCAAATAAAGGCAAAGCTGCCTGGGCTTCCGTTCCCCTGTTCGTAACTGCACATGATTTCGAAGACCTGATGTATGTCGCGAAATAATACAGCGTAAGATCTCACTGATACATCAGGCGGTAATGCTAATTTTGGGGAATAGGTTCGTACTGGTAGTTGATCGCCCAGGTAATACCATATTTATCTTTCAGCTGGCCGAACAATGCACCCCAGGGAGCTTTATCAAGCGGCATGTCTACCTTGCCGTCAGCGCCAAGTGCATCAAATAATTTGCGGGCTTCTGCTTCCGATTGAGCGGAAATTGCCATTGAAAAATCATTTCCTCTTTTAAACTCACCAAATGAGTCAGGGAAGTCGCTGCCCATAATAACGTTACCGCCTGGAATGGTGAGCGCTACGTGCATGACCAGGTTTTCATCTCCTGGTTTGCAATGTTCGGGCATACTGCTGAAGCGCATAATGCCGTTCATAAAATCACCGCCAAAAACAGATCTGTAAAAATTAAAAGCATCCTCGCAGGTTCCCTGGAAGTTCAGATAAGGACTTACTGTTGCCATTTTTTTAAGTTTTAATGCAGACCGTGAATACTTCTATGCTGTAACGGAGTGTGGTTTGCTATACAAATATAACCTTGTTATTGCCAGGTGATGGGGGGTGAAAACGGCAAATTACAGGGGAGAATGCGACAAATTTACCCGTGCTATGATGAATACGATATCAGGCATGGTCCCGTCAGCGAAAGAAGGATCGGATGAACAGTCCTGTCGTTGTGTTGTGCAAGAGACCATGTCTGTATTCAAATAGATCAGGGGCATATTATTTAGCTACGCAATTGTTCATTATTCGTTCATTTTCATGAACTACTATTTGTTTGTTGGATATTTCCTTATTTCGTCAAGTCAGCATTTACTCGTTAAGCCTGTAGTGAAGAAGTCCTTATACTGAATATGCCGTTTGTAGCCCAAAGAACCACTGGCAGTATCAGTATAGAAGGATCGTTACCCGAATCTGACAACCTTATTGAAGTCAGTTATATCCTTTAATACCATAATAATTCTTTTCCATGTCCTGTACTACCAGTCTTAAGAGACTACTATTCTTTTTCATAGGATTTCATTCATTGCATGTGTATGCTCAGCTGGCAAAATTTGATCTTACTGCGCCCACTGCCGTTTACAAACCATCTTCAAATGCTGCTGAAATGGTCCGTATTGCCGATGTACCTGTAAGCGCATACAGTGGTACGCCACGGATTGATTTCCCGCTTTTCACAATTAAGTGCGGTGACCTGAAACATACAATCAGCCTGAATTATACCGGCGGAGGCGGAATTCCTGTAGAGCAGGAAGGCAACTGGGTAGGCATGGGTTGGGACCTGTCTGCAGGAGGCGCCATTAGTCGCTCCATCCTGGGAAAGCCAGATGAAACGTCTGCTACACCGGGATATACAGCCGCCGCTACACAACTGAAAATACCCCTGTGGACAGACACTAATCCCGCCAACTGGCTTAATATCATTACGACCTGTAATAAGAAGGACATCGGTGAGGGGAGGACTGATCTTTCGCCCGACCTGTACTTTCTTAATTTTGATGGTCAGTCGGCTAAACTGTTCTTTGATAAAAACGGCACTCCATTTTTTTCTCCTTTTAAAGCCTGGAAAATAAGCGGGAGCGTCGCCGGCGGATTCGTTATTATCATTGAGAACGGGACACGCTATGAGTTCAGGACAATTGAAAGCTCTTCCACCAGTTCGGAAACCTATCCGGGCGACGGTACCAGCATCGTAGCGGGAAGATCTGCCTGGTTCCTGAACAGGATTGTTTCCGCAAACTTGAGAGATACCATCAGCTTTAACTACACGCCGGTTACCTATACGTTTGAAGACGGACTTCCTTCACTGTCGTATTACGACCTGGTAGATGGCCAGTCCCATACGCCCTGCGGCCCTAAAGGAAGTTCGATGGATATTCATCGGGAAAGCACAACGTTGAACTATCAGACATTAAATACTTATGTACTCTCGTCTATTGTGTATAATGGCGGGAAAGTGGAACTGACTATTTCTGCGGACAGACAAGATATCAATTCAGGTAATAAATACAGGGTCAGCGCATTGAGTATGTATACAGCTGCAGGGACGACATATGCCTTGTATAAAAAAGTAAACTTCAATCAAAGTTATACCAACGGCACTGCTGCCAGTCCTTTGTTAAAAAGGATGATACTGTCATCCTTTTTTGAGATCGGGGGAACGGATACGTTGAAATATCGGTTTACATATATCTCTCCGGACGATCTCCCTTCCAAAAGATCGTATTCGCAGGACCATTGGGGATATTTTAATGGTCAGTATAACAGTACGCTTATTCCTGCATACAGCGACGGTTTGGGCGTAACACTCAGCGGCGCAAACAGAGAGCCTGACAGCGCCAGTATGCAAAAAGGGCTGTTGCAAACCGTTACCTATCCCACAGGCGGGACAGCTTCTTTTGAGTATGAGCCGCACAGGTATTCCTATTTCAACAGCGTTTACCAGTATTCGCCTGGACATAGAGACTCGACAGTCATTGCCGGCGCTTCCACCGCCAATACAGTTGGTCTGCCCGCCATACCTGCCAGGGCCGCAGATACACTGGAGCTGGTTATTCCGGATATTCCCGGGCAGATAGCTACCGTTACTTATTTTGTAAAAGGAAAAATAGCAGGAGATGCCCTTGCTGAAGTATTTATTTATGATGAGAACAGGAACCTGGTGGCGACAGCCGGCGATTCCCACAATCAGACGCTTACATTGACAGGGTTCAGCCTTAACAGGGGACGTAAATATTATTTCATTGCCAGTCGCGATCAGGCTACAGAACAGGCACGCATTACTGTTACCTATAAGAAGTACAACTATTATACAGCGCCTGTTGTATACAGCAAAATGGCAGGCGGAAACAGGATAAAGAGGATCACATTGTATGATGGCATCAGTCACAGTAACGATGTCGTGAAGCGATATAAATATATGCTGAATGACAGTATCTCTTCCGGTGTACTACTGGATCATCCGAAGTACGAGGATATATCCTTTACTTCTTATTACTGTAATTCCAGTACTTCCATTGGCGAGCCTTCTACTTACAAACATGGTGACCTGTCCTATTTTACACGGCATGCCACATCTTTAATTGCCCTGGGGCGTACACAAGGTTCTGTGGTAGGGTATTCCAAAGTGAGTGTGCTGAGTGGAGAGTATGCGGAAAACGGAGGGGAGGAATTTTATTACACAATTACAGGCTTGTATGACGAGGGTGGAAATACTTATCCTTATACACCGAAGGTCAGCAAAGAAGACCTTAGAGGTTTACTATTGGGACATAAAGTATTTAATAACGCAGGGAAAGTGGTACGCGCTACCAATAACGAATATAACTATAACACTGCGCCGGGAAGCCCTAACTATAAATGGATATGGGCGGCCAAAGTAGGTATCCGCAAATCTGACTACACACCTGTCGGCGCCTGCCCTGAAACGAGCCACTGGAATTTCATATCATCGATGTATAAGATCTGCCAGTACTGGCCAGTACTGAAATCAAAAACTGATAGTTTGTATGACGTTAATGGTAATGTGCAGGTAACCAGAACAAATTACCAATACGACGCCACCAATCTTCAGGTGATCAATGAGAACTTTGTAGCCAGTGATCAATCAACGGTATCCACCACCTACAAATACCCTGATAGTTATACAGGAGTGGCTGTATATGACAGCATGCGGACAAGGAATATGGTCAGTGAGCGGATTGAAACGATCATCACGCGAAGTAACGTGCAGACTTACCGGGAGAAAAACAGTTTCAGCTTTTTCAACGGCCTGATAGCACCATCCGGTAAAGATATCGTGTATGGCAACGGCACACCGGAAAAGCGCCTGGATTATATCCGGTATGATGCCGATGGTAACCTGCAGGAACAGGCTAAAACCAATGATGTTCATGAAGTCTACCTATGGGGATATAAGAATGAATACCCGGTAGCCAGAGTGGCAGGAAGTACCTATGCAGTTGTCGCCTCCTTTGTTAACCAGACCATCCTTCAGAACCCTGTCAGCGACCAGGCGCTGCGAGATGAATTGAATAAGATCAGGATTGGGCTGGCAGGCAGTATAGCGCAGGTGATCACGTACACTTATTCTCCACAGATAGGTGTAACAAGTGAGACGGATGCTGCAGGGAGAACAAGCTTTTATGAGTACGACAAGCTGGGTAGGCTCATTAGCGTGAAAGATCCGGACGGGAAGATCGTCAGGTATATAAGTTACGGATATCAAAGGTCTGGAAACCAATAAGACCAGTTATAACATACTGTTTATTCAGAAAGCTCCTTTCCTGTTTACTGTGCTTTAATGGCGTGAAACACAGTAAACAGTGAAGGATTTCTTAGGCGGATAACCAGTCGGCAGTACAGATCATTTAAAGAGACCAAACCGCAAGTTCATAGCCGTCAGGATCAGTAAATTGAAAGCGTTTGCCACCAGGAAAATCGAAGATGTCTTTTACGATGATTCCTCCGGCATTGATCACCTTTTGTTTAGTTGCTTCAATATCATCGGAGTAAAGGACTACCAATACAGTTCCTCTTACAGGTTCTCCCGTGGTAAAGCCACCATCTACGTAATCGCCCTCGAAAGCGGTATAATCTGGCCCGTAATCAGTAAATGACCAGCCAAAGCTGCTGGTATAAAACGCTTTAGTGCGGGCAATATCTCCGGACAGGAACTCGATGTATTGTACCTGTTCGTGTTTTAGTTTGTTTTGCTGATTGCTGTTTTCCATAGTACGTAAATCATTTTTGGCGAATTTATGGAATAATCATTATCGAAGCTTTCAGGAACGTACTAATATGCACAACAAAGATGGGGGCCTGGCTGTTGTTTTGTAGGATTACTAACTAATTAGATATCTCATTTAAAAATAAGGATTCCCTTATATTAGTGTAAACGAGGGAAGCAGCATTTTTGATTTACATTAAAACGAGAAGAGCATGCACAGGTCCTCCTTTCCTGCCTTTAAATTATCGCGTTCCTATCTTAAATGGGGCTTACTGTGTTGTATAGTTACAGGAATTATACGATGTAAGAACGAAGCGCCTCCTCCTGTGTTGCCGCCAGGTGATCCCGACAACGGAGGGCTCCTGTTACCTGATCATTTTGAAGCCGTAGTGGTGACCGACAGCATTGGGCGTGGCAGGCACATTGCTGTAAATGACAATGGTGATATCTATGTAAAACTGGTGTATAATGATCTTATGAAGGGAGCAGGTGGCACCGTTGGTCTTCGTGATACTGATAACGATGGCAAGGCTGATGTTATCGCCTATTTTGGCGGTTATAAGGATGAAGGAGGGTTGCCCGTTGGAATGGTGATACATAACGGTTATCTGTATACCTCCACACTCCGGCAGGTGCTCAGAAATAAACTGAAGGCCGGGCAGCTCATACCCGACAGCAAAACGGAAGTGATCCTCATCGACAAGGATGAAAATGTTGAACGCCATTGGCATACGGCTAAACCGATAGCGTTTGATAAGCGCGGAAATATGTATGTTCCATTTGGCGCGCCTACAGACGCCGCCCAGGATGTTCAGAAAAATGGTCCGGGTGGTATGCCAAATGGTAAAGGCGTTGATCCTGCTCCCGATCTGAAGTGGCATGGAGGTATATGGCGCTTTGACGCTAATAAGGAAGGACAGACACAACAGGACGGATATAAGTATTCTACTGGCCTCCGGAGTGTATTGGGCGTAGCATGGAATGATGATGACGACTGTCTCTATGCAGTAATGAATGGTATAGATAATTTCCATACCAGGTATCCGCAGTTGTTTACGTCCTGGCAGGCGGCAGTGTTGCCCTCAGAACCATTATTGAAAGTAACGGAAGGCTCCGACTTTGGATGGCCTTATGCCTATTTTGACCATATGCAGGGCAAGAATATGCTGCAACCGGGATATGGCGGAGATGGCAAGATAATAGGCCGCGCCGCCAAATTCGATGTACCCGTAATGGGCTTCCCGGGTCATTGGGCGCCAATGGAACTGTTGTTCTACCGTGGTAGTCAATTCCCCGATCGGTATAAAAAAGGGGTATTCATTGCATTTCATGGTTCTACTGACCGGTCGCCTTATCCCCAGGCAGGTTATATTGTTTGTTTCGTGCCTTTTGATAAAGGGAAACCCACCGGCAAATGGGAAGTGTTCGCAGACGGTTTCACAGGGGTAGATACGGTCGTAAATACGAGCGATGCCCAATACAGACCAATGGGGCTGGCGGAAGGACCTGACGGGTCGTTGTATATCTCTGAATCCAATAAGGGCAAAATATGGCGGGTAATGTATAAGGGAGATAGAACCCGATTCGGAGAGGCTCAGTTAACCCGGATGGAAGCCCGCAAGTCACGCACCTATATCAAAACTCCGGATGAAACAACAGATAACCTGGGAAAAGGAGGTGCAATGCACGGACATATGTTATACAATGCCTATTGCGCTAACTGTCATCAGCGCGATGGAATGGGGGATAACAACCGCTATCCGCCCTTGCAGGGCTCTGAATGGGTCGGCGGCGACAAGGAACGGTTTATCGGTGTTGTGCTGAATGGTTTACAGGGAGAGATCAAAGTAAATGGTAAAACCTACAATGGCGTAATGCCGGCGCACAGGGATGCGCTCGACGATCATGCGGTTGCTTCTATTCTCACCTTTGTCAGCCAGTATCTGAATAAGGAGGATAAAACATTTACGCTGGAAGAGGTAAATAAGGTGCGAAAAGCTACTGAGAAAAAAAGTGTACCATGATCTCTCCGATATTTCCTTTAGATCATTGCAGTTTTAAGTGCAGCAGCTATAAGGGCAAATATCAGTATTGGCAGGCGGCAGAATAACTGTTCAGTTATAAAAGCTTTTCTGGTAATATCGGCAGGTCGCGCACACGTATACCGGTTGCATGATAAACAGCATTGGCAATGGCGGCACCTGCAGGTCCCTGTACCGCTTCTCCTGCGCCCAGAGGCTCCTCTGTAGGGCGATCTATCAAGGCTATTTCTACTTCCGGCGCCTGGCTCATAGACATCACCGGATAAGAGATCCAGTCCAGGCTTCTGATCTGTGTGTCATACTTTACCTGCTCCCGCAACGTCCAGCTGGCAGCCTGCACCATACCACCTTCTGTCTGGTTTTTGATACCGTCGGGATTAATGATCTCTCCTGCATCAATGACCGCCCACATCTTCTGCACTGTTACCACACCATTGCTTACCTGCACCTGGGCGGCTACAGCAGCATAGGCTGCACTGTTCTTATACCTGGCAAACGCGATACCAACGGCATTACCATTACTACCGGGTTTCACAGGCGCCATAGACCGGAGCTTTTCCAGTACGGCAATGGCACGTTCATCTTTCAGATGCATCAGCCGGAATGTGTAAGCATCTTTTCCTGCAACAACAGCCAGTTCTTCCATAAAAGATTCAACAGCGAAGATGTTCGCAAAAGCACCCAGGCTCCGCAGCGCCGATACGCGCAGGGGGCCGGTGAAGGAGTGTGCTTTTATATCTACGTTAGGGAAGTTGTAATAAGGTTCTGAGTTACGGGAAGCGCCTCCGCTATAAGTTGAACCACTGGCTGGAAATGGCTTTTCAAGGTAGCCTGCCGGCAATAAATTTGCCGCCTTGCCACCCGGCCGGGTGCTATGAGTATCCGACCACAAGGCATATTGCCAGTGGCTGATCTTTCCATTGCCGTCCAATACCGCCGCGGCATCCATCAACATGGCACTGCCATAAGGCTCCCAGCCATGTTCTTCTTGTCTTGACCATTGAAGGCGTATGTGCTTTCCCGGTAGCTGTATTGCCAGCAGCGCTGCTTCGGCAGCTACGTCGTCGGCTCCGTTGTGCCCAAAGCACCCTGCACCCGGAACTCCCTTGATATGGATACGTTCCGCCGGTAGCTGTAACAGATCTTTCAGCGATTCCCTTAATGGATATACACCCTGACTATGCGTCCAGATATGCAGCTGCTGATCCTCATATAACGCAACCGCACAGGATGGGCCAGTGGCGCCGTGCATAATATATGGCTTGAAATAGCTGGCGCGTAAGGTTGGTTCCCCACTGAGCATACTGCCCTTGTTCTCTACGCTCTGGGATCTTACAGGCAACTTCCTGAGATAGGCAGCAAGGTCGTTACCTCCTTCCAATGGTTTTACAGACGACCATTTTGTATTTTCAGACAGTATCTTTTGTGCTTGTATAGACTGGTATTCGTTTTTAGCAATGACAGCCAGGAAACTGCCATTCACAACGATCTTTTGCAATCCCGGTACCTTTGACCTTACAGATTGCTCATTGAAACTTTCCAGTTTGGCTTCGTAAACAGGAGGGCGTACAATACGGGCATGAAGCATATCTGGAAAGCGCAGGTCATGCACAAACACAGGATCTCCGCTTACCATTGCGGAAAGATCTTCCCGGTGAACGGACTTACCGGAAATACGATAGTCTTGTTTAGCTTTCAGCGGTAGCGGCATTTTTATCTCCCCGCTCAGTTTTTTGCCGTCCAGTAATTCAGTAAATGTAAGCGTGCGGTTCTTTGCCTTGATCTTGCCATCGGACATTTTCAGTTCTCCCACCGGCACATTTAACCGTGTGGCCGCCAGCTGTAACAACTGTTGTCTTGCAGCAGCAGCTGCATAACGCACGGACATGGCGCTGGTTTCAATGGAAGCGCTGCCGGCAGTGTAGGATTCATTGGGTGTTACACCAGTCTCGGCCAGTGAAACCGTCACTTTACTGACGTCAAGGTCCAGCTCTTCTGCTGCTACCTGTGCAATGGCGATCCGGATTCCTTGCCCCAGCTCCAGTTTGCCGGTAAATACACGTACATTGCCATTGGCGAGTACTTCCAGCCAGGCGTCAATATTGGGATATCTTTTAAGAGAACCAGGTAACTCCTGCAGCGGTAACGCGGAAGTTGCCGTGTAGAGGGCGCCAAGTGAAAAACCTATTGTCAGGCAGCCGGTTGTTTTCAGGAAGTCTCTTCTGGACTGTTCCATGGTGAATGGGTTTTATAGCGGCTTTCAATGTAATTAAAAATAAAAAATAAATGCGCAACCTGAGCTTAAAACATTGGATGATATCACCCGGCATACCCCTTATACCCTCACTGGTTTGTGCAAAATCTGGCTGATGCACAGCACAGGGGGGCCCTGGGAGTAAAATGATATAGGTCTTTATCTTTTCACTGATAATACTTAAACAATGAAATATTGCATCACGCTCATCTGTCTGTTACTGTCAATAACAACTTTCGGCCAATCAAAAGATGAAAAGGCCATACTTGCTGTAATGAGGGAGGAGGAACGGGTCTGGAATGCAGGGGATATCGAGGCCTATGTAAACCTGTATGCTCCGTCGGACTCTACCCGTATGATTTACACGACGGGCGCAGTTTACGGAAAGGACAGCATACTGGCTTTCTATAAGAAGTACTGGCCTAAAGAGAGAATGGGACAGTTGACATTGGATGGTGCGCGATTAGAAAGACTATCAAAAAGATATTATTACGTATCCGGCTTCTTTCATGTGAAGAGCCCAGATGGTAAGATGATCAACGGAAGGTTCTCCGGTTTGATGAAGAAGATCAAAGGGAAATGGTATTTATATACTGATCATTCAGGATAAGTATACCCGGGAGGTCGTGGGCCTCCCGGATATTACTGTAATAGCAGATACACAAAGCGTATATCATTTGCCGTTACGGTACATGATATCTGAACGTAGAACATATTTCACACCTGATGTCAGCAATGCGCCTTCATGCCTTAATGGATGATGAAATATCAGCGCCGATCCCACTTTCGGACGGATAATTTCGCCCGAAGCAAAGATTGTTTCTCCTCCGCTATATTCTTCATTCAGGTAGATCATAAATGTATACTGACTGGCCTCATAAGGGTCTCTCATAAAAGAGCCGTCTTTATGCATTTTGAAGCGCTGGCCTGAACTGTATTTATAAAAACGGAATAACTCATTTAGTCCGCAAGCAGTCTCACCATCTTTTCCCTCCGGCGCAAATGCTTTCAGACGTTCCCAGATAAATGCCGCATATATATCATCTTTATAGAGGACCCTTTCATTGTTCCGCACGCCTTTGATCATTCGCTGCTGGCCGTGGCCAACATCTACTGTGGCCTCTTCATAGCCTATTTCTTCACTTTTCAGGATAAGGGAAGCACATTCATCTGAACTAAGGAAATTGCTGATAGTGAAGATGTCCTGGGTATAAATATTTTTTTCCATGATCGCTTTCAATGGGATATTACTAAACTGGCGCAAATGGAGGATTGATCAACTTTGCGTAAATATGACGTGAAGTAAAAGCAATTATTTCAGATGGCCAAAATATTTACCTGTTGTCTCAGTAACGGACTGGCGGTCAACACCTGTGTTGTCTACACATTTACCCCTTAGGTCGACTTTCCATATTTCACTTACCGCCGGGTGATAGCTTTGTATTGAAGCAAACATATATCTTCATGAAAGCGTCTACCGAAAGAAAGATCATCCGCTGGTTGCATATTGTGCTGAGTATCCCCATTCTCGGATATATTTATGGCCCTGTGTCTGACATTCCTGCGGCAACCAATGCTGTTCGTTTTGTTTTCCTTCCCATTGTAGTGCTCAGTGGCTTCTGGATGTGGAAACGACACTGGTTCAGAAGAAAAATTAAGATAGCAAGGTGATGATGGCTAGTTCCCGCGAGGAGAATATACGTGCGGGATCAGAAGGGAAAATTAGACTAAATTTAGGTAGTCTGACCGGCATATGGGCTGGCTGATAGCATCTTAAATACAAACTATGGAACGTGTTGGCAAAACGGTAGTACTTATTGGCATAGTGATAGTTGTTGCAGGACTGCTCATATGGCTCCTGGGTGATAAGCTGCGGTTTCTGGGGCGTCTTCCGGGAGATATCAGAATAGAAAAGGAAAATTACCAGGTCTACATTCCCATTACAACAATGATCCTGGTAAGCGTGGTGTTTACACTGATCATGTGGTTAGTACAACGATTCGGAAGGTAAGGGTTTCTATCTCCCAGGCGCATTAGCTCCGTTTCTATTATTTTTCCTCCTGCCAGTGGGGACTTAATGATGCTGATATTCTGAAGATGAAGGACTTATAAGAGACGGCTATATTATTACTATATTAAAATTAGCGACAGCTACGGGCGGCCCATTTACTTTATATGATCAAATTGATATATTTGTTACTTAAACCAATAGCATTATACCTATGATCAAAAAGAGTGCTGTCCTGTTGATGAGCCTTATCTTCTTCGCAATCATCTCATCCGGGCAAGTAAAGAGGACTATTAATCCGGCATTGAATCCAGGAGAACAATACATTTTCAAAAACACCGCTATTTCCGACATCCACGAAGATGGTGTACGTGCCATCAATCAAAATTATTCCACCAGCTGGTTTCTCCGTGTAATAGGAAAGACGCCGGAAGGCAAGTTAATGGTAAAAGCTACCTATCTGAAAATCAATCAGAAAACTGAACAGCTATTTACGCACGATATTACAGGGTTTAACTCGGATGATTTTAAAGAGTTCGTTATAAAAAGCACGAGCAGCGAATTACATGAGCAGAATGACCGCTTGCGTAAATTGAACGAAGGAATACTGGGTAAGTCATTTAACGTATATTTTAATGCAGACTGGCGGGTAGATAAGGTAACCGGAGTGGATACACTGATCAACATCGCTTTGGATGGTATGGAAGACGAAGATGCTGCGGGTATGAAGAGCTATGGAAAAACAGTACGTGGCACAATTAATAATGAAGAGATCGCGAAGATCTTTGACGCCGCATTCTCCTACATTCCCGAAGAAGAAGTTGCTGTGGGCGATAAATGGTACAAAGATGAAAACCATCAGGTAGGCCCATTGAGAGCGGAGTATGCAGTGAAGTCTGAAGAAGGTGATGAGATGGAGATAGCAGTATCTTCAGCCTCAGTTATTAACAACGACATCCAGGCCTCTTATTCGAGGAAAGGAAGCATTACGGTAGATATTAAAACGGGCCTGTTGGTGAAGTCTTCAGTGAAGGACGACATGAAACCGAGAGCGGGAAATATCACAAGATTAGTCGTGAAAACGATGAAGAACGAGTTACAGAAGAAATAAGAGAGAACTATCCCTATATAAATATTACTAAGAGAGACGACGGCGGCCATTCGTATACGAATGGCCGCCGTTTCTTATATTGTCTTATGACATTAAATGCTATCAATACCGTTTTACAACACGGAACAGGAATCTTTCAGGGGCTCCTACAACGCCACCTGCGGCCATTTTTTGTTTAAGCATATCTGATTTCCAGAAGGCGGTTGCTTTGGCAGAATCCAACACCGCTACTACAACTACTACTTTTTTATTATCGTCCGCATCATGGCCATAGGCCCTTACCGTTAATCCGTTATCCATTCTATCCTGTCTGCCTTCTTCGAATGCTTTTTGCCAGGTGTCCCAGTCTTTAACTGTGAAGCTTGTCCACGACCGGACATCCGATTGGATCATCGCAGTATCCTGGTAGGTCATGGTAACAAAAGTCATAGCAGGAACTCCCATTACACCGCCTTTTTGCATCGCCTTTTTGAGGCTGGGATCTTTACTAAAGGTTTTTGCTTTATCAAGATCGTCTATCTTTAGAGCAACAACGACCATGTTGGAATCCTTCACACCACGACCGATCACATAACTGTGTATTTGATTAGCTAAACGCATGGAATCATGTTCATCATAAGATGGTAACCACTTCGAGAAGTTGGCTACTTTGTGCCTCACCAACAACATGTTCTGTGGAGTCGTAATGGTTGTATTTGATTCAGATGTCGCGCTAACGATACCGGCAGTGGTGTCGGTGTCTGTAAGCGTAGTGTCCGCTGTGTTTTTCTCCCTTCCGCCTCCACCACAGGCGGTCAGGAAGATCATTACAGTTGTATAAACGAGTACGTAGGAAAATCGTAACTGATTCATCAGTTTTAAGTTTTGGGAGTTAAGAATTACAGGAAGAAGCTTTGTTTATCTCATACGTTGATTAAGTACCATAGATCGATACATTAACATACTGGATGCTTATTTTGTTTTAATGTATCTAAACCACAGTGTTATTTAACAATGATAAGCTCCTCTGCAACCACTCCATTTTCCCAAACCATCATCTTTTCACCCTTCACAAACTCAAAGGTCAGGTCGCGGGTTTTATCGAAAAAGAGACTTTCTTTTTCAGGATATATGTTAAATCTGTGTTCGCCGATCTTCATGATCAGGTGTCCTTCTCCGGCCAATACTTCAATATCCCCGGACTGCGGGCCTTTGTACATGCCGGTGTATTTTGCTATTTCCTTTTCTGATAAAACAATCTCCTTTTTCTTGTTCTTATATGGAACCGGACCATGGTCATAACTTAAGACCCTCTTCATCTTCCATACCCCGTCATTAAGTAGCCAGAGGTGCGTAAATTTGGCCAGACCAGTCGGTCTTTCCCCTTTACCCGGCTCCAGGACATAAAATACATGCTCACCTGAAAGTATAGCCCCATAGATCACGTTATCCTTTTTTAGCGGATATACTTTGTAGCTACCTTCTACGGCCTCTCTTTTAAGTCTGAAATCCTTATTGCTGCAAAGATTTTTGCTGAATGAATGGACCAGATCATGGAGACCCAGGGTAGGCCCTCCCTTGTCATGATAGAATTCTACGTCTTCCGTAAAGAAAGACCCCATTTTAGCAGTATCACAGTTATTGTAACTATTCCAGAAAAGGCTGTCCAGGCGAATAATGGTAGATGACAGCTCCTGGTCCGTTTGTGCAAAGGAGAGGCTGTAAAGAGCTAAAAATATGATTGTCAGGAATGTTTTCATATGTGTGGGTTTAATTCAGAGCAATATTAATACATTACATGGTATTATGCAAAACATATTACCATGTAATGCATTAAATGGTCATAAATATTGATCTTGACAGCTAAATGGCATATAGAACCAACACCTTAAGTCACCGCTCAGTTCACTTTCAGATGGTTTTATTTGTATAAGGCCGTACGGTCATCTGCTCTAAAAAAGCAAGCAGGTAAATGCTGGCCGCATGGCATTTGGAGTTAACACCCCCTTCAGGGTACTTCAGGTATGTCGTGGTGGATATAAGAAGTTTTATAATGAAGGCGTCGTACAGCTATACCGGTTACACGGCATTTTTATTATATTTATCAACCTGGTCAAACGATGATGAGGGAAAATATTGCATATTAATAATTTATGCCGCTTATTTCGGTAAATTGCCGGTAGGAGGAAGGTCTTCTATCGCCTGCAACAAAAATGTTATTACCCGAAACTATACAGATCACTGAATATACAAACGATTGGAGGCATCATTGCCTTGATGCCTTTATCTCCAATGTACCTGATTTCTTCACAGAGGCCGAAGTAACCCAGTATGAAAGCTGGTTGGACCTGTTACAGGAAGAAAAGAACGGTAGCTATTATTTCGTCGTTATCAGTGGAAATACCTTAGTTGGTTGCGGTGGCTTTGGTTATGATGAAAAGAAAAACGAAGCAACCTTTGCCTGGGGCTTTGTACATAGAACGTTTCATAAACAAGGCTTCGGAAAGCAATTACTGATATACCGGCTTAATAAGATCAGGGAATTGTATCCTGGCGCCAGTATTATATTAGACACCACACAACATAGCAAGCCATTTTTTGAACGTTACGGATTCGTTACTGTTAAGTATACCGAAAACGGTTATTCTAACGGGATGCATAGATATGATATGATACTAACGGTAGACTAAAAGCCAGTTTAGCTTTTTAATGCTTCAATCGTTTCTTCCAGTTTCGACCGCCAGCTAGGATGGATCGAATTATCTTTTGCAGATTTTTTCTGAAGCTTTTTAAGTTCTGTCAGAAAATCCGGGTTACCCAATGTTATTATAGCATCAAAAAGCAGCGTTCCCGCTTCTCCGGTAGTGAGTTCTCTATTTATCATGGCATGTACCCGTGGATCTTTTCGCCTTGCCAGTCCCATCACAGCCTCCAGCCGGGTATCTTCATCCTGGTCGTCTGCTCTTGCCCAGAGCGCATCACGTATAGCTTTGTTATTCCTGCTGATCTGTTCACCTAAAGCAAACGTGGCCCAGCTGCGGATATCAGTGTCTTTATCACCAGAAAGATGTATCAACGTATCGATCGCCACCGGCTTATCTACTCCGGTAAGTGCAAATACCAGCCCGAAACGTACAACTGCATAACTGTGTTCCTTTAGAGTGGAGAGCTTATCGATATCCTTATTTTCCAGTCCTGTATTATTGTGTCCGATAGCATGTAACAATGATTCGAGTACTTTCGGGTCTTTCTCCTTTGGCAGGATCCGCAGGTATAATGCCAGGGTTTCCACTGCATAAGGACGGTCCATTCCGCCCAGCTGAGAGAGCACATCTATGCCTATACGCCTTTCAAGGGGACTTGCAGAGCCGGTGAGCCCTTTACACTTTTTAAACACGTCTTTTGCCGGACGGCTCCATAGTGTTTTAATGTTATCTCTATAGGTGTTGGCGGACTTATTGTTTAGTAATCGTTCGAACAATTTATCGTTTGTCCAGTTGTTTCGGCTCATTGACTGGTGTTATATGGAGATGTAAAGGTAGCAGACTTTTACAGCAGCTGTATAAGATCAAGCATTTTTTTACGGCCTTTTTCGTCGGGAAACTTTCCCAGTCCTGCACCCATGTTATCAACTGTTGTAACATAGTTGCAGAGCTATCGGCTATTGCCTGGGTGGTTCCAGCCAGCGGGAGCATTAAGGCTCCGAGACCCGTGGTCCCGGTCATTTTTATGGCCTTTCGCCTGGAGATCTGACCCATTTGGGTTTGGTTTATGATCAATAAGTTAATGTTTTTCCGTGAATTGGCGTATGGCCCAGGTAGATGTTGGTTTCAGCGGTTAGGGAAAAACATATCCAGGGCTTCCTCTGCAATTAATTGCCTCAACGTTAATGTTTGGCCTTCTATACCCATCACCAGACAATATAATTTATGTTGAGGCTCGGTTTGATGTTGCAGTATTACTCCGAATTCGGCTACAGGGTTATGAAAGGTTTCATTGATATCAAGTGATCTGACCTTCTCTTCAAATTCAATTGACAAGCGCCTGCTATATGTTTTCCATTTCCCATCTAAATACCACATGTCAACTTGCATATCGGAAAGCTCACCTATTTCATTTTCGTTCCAAATAACTTTATACATAATGTCAGGCTTATTTATCGCAACGTTATAATCCGAACAAGTTTGTAATGACCGTTTACTCTGGCAAAATAGATATCCATTTGGCCGAAGTTGGTATGCCGCACTGAGTCCATTTGAGGAATATTTGCTCCACGTGAATGGGACCTTTCAACCTCCACCGGCTCCGTTGCCTTTTCTATGCCATTAAGCCGGGATAACCATTTGTCCATAAATTCAATATCGCCAATATTTCCGCCATTTTGCAATAAGGGAAAGTTAACAAGTCCTAATATCCGGAAATTGTTTTTTTGTGAAACAGCTAACTTGAATTTTACCCAGAAGTCATCCCATTCAGGATAATTCGAAATTGTAAACGCCAACTGCCTGGACCGTTCTTCTGTATCATTTTTTTTGCTTTTAGATGAACGCAGGCATGCAACCAGAATGATCAATTGAAATATAACAGCTAGGGTTGTCATAACACAAGTATTGATAAAAACGGAAACAAAGATATAGTAACGTAATGATATGTGTTCATGTTTAAGAATAGAGGCGATCAAAAGGCCCAGGAATTCATAACCATTCTTATCTTTGAATTTCATTAAATGATGAATTATGGCCACAAAGTCTCTGTCACTAGCATTATCGCCTGCCCTGGGAAAAGTGTCCGCGATATCTATGGTCCCGGAAAACGCGACGTGTATCATGACGTTGGCTCATGGGGCAGGAGCTGGTATGGATCATGTTTTTATGGCGACACTGGCTACAGGTCTTGCAGAAGCAGGTATTGCCACGCTGCGCTTTAATTTTCCTTTCACTGAGCAAAAGAAAATGAGGCCTGACACACCGGCTGTAGCTCATCAAACCATTGAAGCTGCGATTGATAAAGCGCTTGAATTATATCCTTCACTTCCGCTCTTTGTATCCGGGAAGTCGTTCGGAGGCCGAATGTCCTCGCAATACCTGGCATTAAACCAACGTAAGGACGTAAAAGGAATTATCTTCTATGGTTTCCCTTTACATCCCGCAGGTAAGCCCTCGACCGACCGTGCGGAACATCTGAAAGATGTAAAAGTTCCCATGTTATTTTTGCAGGGAACGAAAGATACATTGGCTACCTGGGACCTGATCGAGTCGGTATGTAAGCCATTGAAAAAGGCTAGTCTTGTAAAACTGGAAGGCGCTGATCATTCATTTAAAGCTGGTAAGAAGGTAGATACGATGCCTTTGTTGATCGAAGCAACAAAAAATTGGATGGACAAGATAATTAAGTAGAGCATTACACTATAAAAAAGAGCGCCCTGCATTTTACGCAGGATGCTCTTTTTATATTGTTGATTTGCCAGATTTAATCGAATACTCAGAACTCCAATGGTAACACCATCGCTTTCACGATAGGGGCCAGATTTTCCAGCGACTGACGCAGATTAGATTCCAGCTTGTTTCTTTCAAAAAGATTAAACAATACCTGTCGTACGGGATTTTTATGCAGATAGAAATCCATCGTTAGCCTTGATCTTCCATCAGGTGCTTTTTCAATAGTATAATAGGTGGAATTTTTTCGTTTTTCGTCGGTCTCACTAAACTGTATCTTTTTCTCAGGGTCGTAGGAAAAACTACTGGTGAACATCATGATCTTTTCACCGTTTTCCATTACGTGTTGGTGGCGGCTGCCCACACCAGGCAGAAAATGCTCTACCTCATTGATCTCCTTCAATCCTGGCTGCCATTGCTGACGGAACTCAAAATGTACAACAGTATAACACAAGGTTTTGATGTCGATATCATAATCCTTATAAACGGAAATTACCCTGGTCTTGTCAGATAGATCCAGCCGCTGATCCGGCTCGGGTGGAAGTTCATTCTTCAGCTGACTTAACTGGGTATAGTGAAAGGGAATGGAGCCGGTTTCCGTCAGTTTTGCACTGGCATCCCATTTCATCCAATCCGCCAGTTCCTCGGGTGAAGCATCCTGTAGCAGAGGATCTGTCACCAGCCAGTATTCATGCTGTTCAATATCGTTCTTCAGCAGCTGGTGAGCAACGATCACATCTTTGCCGATGAGCTTACTGAAATTCTTTACGTTATAAGTAGTGAACTCGCCGTAGTGTGTGATGATCTTTAGCGTCAGATCAACAGCAGATACACAGGCCTTGCACTGGCATATTTTACGATGATCATACGCGTTCAGGTGACGGTGGAATTCGCAGAACATCTTCTCGACCTGTTTGTACAAAGTTTCCAGTTCAAGTGGTTCTCCGAATTTGTAGAAAAGAATGGCATCCCCTTCAATTTCAGAGATTTCCAGCCCCGAGTTATTGGAGTTGATCAGGACCTCCAGCAACTGCTGTATGATATGTCTGCTGTGATCGATCTCTATCTCGTTGACAAAACGGGTAAAGCCACTTATATCCGGAATAAAAAGCAGCCCTTTAGTTTGCATCTCTTTTTTCTAAAGGTAGTAAAAAAGTCGCTAGTGTATAAGCGTTATTCAACCTGCATGTTTCCTGCACTCTTCTGCATGCCCAGGACAAGCCGGTCTCTCTTACTAAAGCCCAGGCTGTCGAAGATTTTAAATGGTTAAGGTTCGCTTTAGAATATTAATGATATATTGGCCGATAGGGACCTGGAGATGGAAAGAGCAAAGAGACTGATAATTAAAAGCCTCACACTTCATAATTAGTGTGAGACTTGCAGGAAGCAACTAAAGCTCGACCCTGTATACGATATATCCTTTAGTGTAATTAGCCGGATCATGTTTTACAAATATGTTCAGCACTTTGAAGCCGCCTGAATTCAGCATTTCCGGTCCCTTTACGAGCGCTTTCTCAAGATCGGCCTGTACAAGATCATTCACAGCGGTTAAGGGGTAATTCGAATAATAGGAGAAATTACCCGTGTCTTTTCTCAAACAGAAGAATGTAAAAGGCCCCGCAGAACCAAATAATGGCAAAGCGAATGTGTCTTGTCCCTGGTATTTATCTTTACGGATTGTTTCGATACGTTCAAACCAATAGGAAGGGCCATCCATCGGCGGCTGATCAGGAGCCACCACTTTGGCTTTGATCAGGTACGTATAACCGATCTCACGTTCTTCAAAGTTGTCTACATACGTATAGAGGAGTTCGTCCCTATCATCTTTCAGAAATAATCTTTGATTGCCACCTGAGATATAATGATCCACGTACAGTTCAACCTCCTGGCCGTTCTTTGGCTTTGATGGATCGAATTCGTCCTTTGAGCAGGCAACAAATAGTAACGTAAAGGAAAGAAGTAGGTAAAAGTGTTTCATAAAGTGCGGAAATATAAGTTATGCAAATGGATATCCGGGGTAGAACGGATTAACAGGATCAAATGTTACAATCAATTAGCACGCCTGAGACGATACTGATACCCGTCCGCTATACCATCTATAAGTATAAGGTCATCTTTTTTTTCGATCCTTAGCGGGGTGAACGAACCGGGGAACCCGGAAAACAACATGCTGTAGGATCCTGTTATCTTTTGCCATCTAAAAGCGGTATTGAGGCGAACAGTATCATTATGTGTCCATATAATCCTATAATCCCTGAATGAGATATAGTCATTTTGGTATTCTGTCTTGTTATTGCCTGAAAAGCCGCCAATAGTAGAGATCAGCTGCCATTTACCAGCAACATGCTTTTGGACGACATCAAGCGGTTGGCTTTCGAGATCAATATCATCTTGTCGGGCTTTGTCGCAGGTAAAGGACGAAGTGGCCAGCACAATAAACAGGAGTAGTAAGGGGTAGTGCAGTGTTTTCATAAACTTAAAACGGAAAGTGGATAGTGAAAGTTACAGGAATTCGGGCTGTGGGGTGAAGAAAAACTTTCCTTTAATACAGATACTGTACTATATCATTTTAAAGATGAATTAAAGAAAACGAGCGAATTGCAGATTTCGTCAAACGACCATCTTAATTTAAACTCCTATACTCTTTAGGTGATCGCCCTGTTTTGGCCTTAAATACTTTGGTAAAATGTGAAGGATGCTCAAATCCCAGTTCATAGGCAATTTCACTGATGGACATATTGGTATCCCACAGCATTGATTTCGCTTTCTCTACAAGTTGTAGATGAATATGTTCCTGTGTGGTCTTACCCGTGTATTTACTAAGCAGGTCAGATAAATAATTGGGAGATAGATGCAGACGGGAAGCAAAATATTTAACATCTGGTAACCCTGCGTCCATCAATGACTCTTGCGAAAAATATTCTTCCAGCAGCCTTTGGAACTTGCTAACAATATCATTATTAACTTTAGCTCTTGTAATAAATTGCCTGTCGTAAAAACGGTTGCAATAATTCAGTAGTAATTCTATATTACTGACGATCAATCCCTGGGTATGCTTGTCTATATTGATGGAATACTCTCTCTTAATTTTCTCTGTACAATCTTTCAGAATAAGATGCTCTTCTTCGGAGATATGCAAAGCTTCATTAGCTTCGTAACGGAAAAAAGAATATGATGACATCTTTCTTTCAAGCTCAGTCCCACTGAGTAGATCTGGATGAAAGAACAGCGCCCAGCCTTCTTCCATTTCGACTTCAGGTCCGGAACTGACTACCTGGTCTGGCGCTGTGAACATCATTGATCCCTCTTCAAAATCATACTTTGACCGACCATACATGATCTCTCCTTTAAACTGCTTGCAGGCGATCACATAAAAAGACATCTGGTAAAATACACCCGGTTCAAAACGATCATGAGGAATGGTTTGCAGATCCAGGACACTGACCAGCGGATGTTTCGGACTTCCGCATTGATAGTGCCTGTGCAATGCACTGATGGTCTTGATGGCGACGATCTTTTCTTTCTTTTCCACGTTACAAAGCTAATGTTTTGTCCTCTTAATGAGATACATCTGTTAAAGTAACAGGTTCTTTTAGTTGTTGTTATCACCAAAGAACAGCTGGTCAAAATGTGCGCGGAAAGCGTCTGCACCCATTGTCTGGCGGGTTTCATACAATTGTTTGCCATCGGCTCCGGCAATGTACCTCAATTGATCTTTCCCATCTGTAGCGGCTTCGTAGACTACTTCAGCAATAAGCTCCGGAGGATTGAGATTTTCAGGTACCATAAGACTACTGTAGATCTTATTTGCTTTATCCAGAATGGTCTGATAAGGGGCTGTGTTGTTGGTGCCAATAGCCATAGACCTGCCTACATAATCTGTTCTTATACCACCTGGCAGGATGTTCTTGATGCCGATCCCAAATTTAGACAACTCAAAATGCATACTCTCTGCAAAACCTTCCAGCGCCCATTTAGTAGCATGGTAGATCGAATTAAAAGGAAAAGTTGTCACACCGCCCATTGATGAAGTATTAATAAACAGCCCTGCGCCTTTCTCTCTAAAATATGGGATGAATGCTTTTGTAACACTGATCACACCCAGTAAGTTTGTATTCAGTAATCCGGCGATCTGCTCGTCAGTATAAGTCTCCAAAGGACCAGATAGACCATGTCCTGCATTATTGAACACGACATCAATATCTCTTAAAGCGGTTGCTTTATCGATACATTCATGTATTGAATCCGGTTGTGTTACATCCAGTGGCATCAAGGTAACATTGTCTAATTGGGTCAGTTCCTTTTCATTCTCTGGTACACGCATAGTTGCTATAACATGCCAGCCTTTACTTTGGAATAATTTTGCTGTAGCCTTACCTAATCCTGAAGATGCGCCGGTAATAAATATTGTCTTCATCATTTTGTTTGAGTGTTTAATTCAATACAAAGTTAGAAGCGAGTAAAAAGATAGAATTATACGTATCTACGATTGCTTATACATTTCCCGGATGTTAACCCCGAATGCCAGGGCATATTTCATATATCCCGGAGTTTAATATCAATGCAATTATTTCTGTAGAGCCTTTTTTTGTTTTTCCACCTGATCAAATGCTATTTGCAGCGTTTGCATATAAGCTGTCATGATGATCAGTTTTTCAGCTTCGCTATACGACTTGCCCCGTTTCGGTTTTTCTCTACATTTACGGTTATAGGTGGTGGGATCCCAGCCAAATTCTTCACAGATCTTATTGCGTAGAAAGGCTGCCATGTGAATGATGGATGAATGTAGGTCGTGCAGCAGATTAGATTCCTGGCCGGTTTCCGGATTTAATTGTCTAGCCATCGTATAATTATATTGGTTGTCCATGCTGTATATAGCCCATCTCCGGCTTGTCATCCGGTATTTCCGACCGGGATCAAAGCGGGAGGGTCAATATCTTTTATTAAGCCCCAAATGCAAGATTGTATGGTAAATATAGGAATAATAGTTATAATAGCCTATTATAATATACATATTTATTTATACCCTACTAAATAGGGTTATTTATAATATGGGTATTAAGTTAATTGCGCTATGGCTAAGAATCCTAAGAAAGAAGAAAGAAAAAAGGCGACGTTAGGGCATTTTGACCATGATGTTTTCATGGAGAGACTGAGTAAAAGAATTAAAACTTTGCGTAAGCAGAATGGATTTAATTCCTATGAATTGTTTGCTTATGATATTGAGATCTCAAGGGCTGGTATGTCCAAATACGAGGCAGGGGCTTTTGATGATATCCGAATGAGGACCCTGTTGAAGATCATCGATGGACTTGGAATAAGCCCCAAAGAGTTCTTTTCGGACGGATTTGAATAAAATACCGGATACCCCCGGAAATTGATCGTATGCAGTACTTGAATTTTCCACATCACCTCCCCATAACTGTGGATAATATCTACTCTTATAACCAGCTTATTGCCATTAGATTAGGTTAATTTTATACTTATCAAAACAATCTAATGGCTAGACAAAATTCTCTTTTACCTTTTACCGGGAAACTCGGTGATCTCATAGGCTATAGGCGCAACGGTAAGTACTTCCTGCGCGGAGCGCCTGAAGTCGTTCGGCAAACACTTGCCACGCGTAGGGCAGCATATCGGTTTGGTATGGCCAGCAGGATAGGGGCCCTTATCCGCCGTACCTTTTACAATGATCTGGACATTGCTTGCGATAGCAGCCATGTCAACCGGCTGAACAAAGCCCTCATCACGACACCCGGCAATATCGCAGCAGTAAAAGGCTTCAGGTTCAATCAGCACGCGGGAATAGACAGCTTCTTTACGATCGCTCCCAGGCTGTTCAGAAACGAGGTATTGCATATTCCAGCGCAAAACCTCGCGCAGTACAAAGGAGTTACAGCACTGGAAGTTAAGATCATCGCTTCGCGGATAGATTTCCGGTCCGTCCAGGCCTCCGGCAAACAAACCTATGTAATAACGATAGACTCCCACATGCCCTTCCACGGTACCGACATCCCACTGGATGTACCGGGTGAAGGAACGCTCGTGATCATCTTACAGGTAAAGGCCATGAACAATGACGTCTTTTCCTCCAACAGGCAATACCTGGCAGCCGATATTATTGCCGTAGCAACGCCGCAAACGCCCAAAGTATATAACAAGCATACTTACGGTCAGCGGTCGGTATCAGGCTCGAAAACGCCTTTAAACCTGACGCTTGCACACGCCTGTCAGGCCACTGTTCAACGGGAGTAAATAATACCTGCCTTAGTATTTGTTTTGATAAGTAAACTTGTATAACCCGCCCGATACCTTTGAACATAACATCTCTTTTGTAGCTACAGCACGACCCTGAAGCAGCGTTGCCATTGCCGCAAACAACCTTAACACATCCTCTCTTTAGATTTCATACTAATACCACACCAGGACCTCAACACCGGATCATGTCCACGTATACAGCATGTATACGCCGTGTATACGGTATGGTTCTCTCTATGACATGGCGGGCATCGGCTAAGTGACCTACAGGACGGAACCAGCTTAACGGTTAAATGATTTTTGCTAAAAGACTACAACAAGAGTATCGTTTACACATAGAGCTTACAGGTTTGTTCATTTTATTCATTTCGGTTTTGCATACGTTCAGTTGAATCTTTGAAGAGAGGGAACTTCTACCTTTGTCCTAAATAGATGTTATAGTTGTTAGCTCAAAGAAAATAATATCCATATCTATGAGTTGCACCTTTATTACGTTCGGTTATTGCATCGTCTTTTATAATTTCTCAATAGATATATTTCACTCTAATTGAAAAATTTAATAAAATGGGTAAACTTGTAATCATACCAAGCCAGAACAACGAATATCGCTTCAAGCTAGCAGCTGATGATGGTCAAACTGTTATTGTTAGCGAAAGTATGCAACAAAAATTGCTGCTTCAAGGGCGAGTAACTCATTCAAATCAGAAGCTGCAATTGATAAACTGTTTGTGAAATTAACTTCATCTGATGGTAAACCCTATTTTATATTGATATCTGGTAGTGTAACGCTAGCAGCTAGCCAAATGTACGAGAGTGAGTCCGAGAGAGACAATGAGATTGCTGCTGTGAAAAGATATTCACCAGATGCGATACTCGATGATATAGATTTGCAGGTCACTGGATTGCTTAAATATCTAACCAGGTAGTGGCTCAATTCTTCTCTTAGGAAAGGGAACAGTTATTAAGCCGGCAATTGATACTACTGGCTTAACGACTGGCCTAACCTTCGGTATGTAGCTTTTAGAACAAAACATGGGGTTTACATTGTCTTTAATTTCGAAGACTGTAGAGACGAACGTCAGTTCAAATAATTTAAAATTTATCTTTCGACGGTGATTGATAATAGAACTGTCTTTGTCGCTGAACTAAAAAGGTAATGTTATGAGAACTTATCAATATCAAGTTTTGAGGTATTTGCCAAATAGAGTAAACGGCGAATTCATTAATATAGGAGTTGTAGTATTTGACAATACCGGGCAAATTCTAAAGGGCAGGTTTCTGTCTAAATGGACAAGAATAGGTATGATATTCCCCTCCGCCGATATTAAATACTTGTCTAAAACACTGAGATTTGTCCAATTTGAAGTTGATCAAAAATCTGAAAAAATAATTTCGGAACTTTCTTTCAAAACATATGATGCGATTGACGAGATAACGAAGTTGATTATTCCTGAAGACGATAGTGCGCTGTTTTTTAGTGAAATAAAGAGGGGATTGGATATCAGCGTAGACACTATAATTTCAAATTTATATGAGAAGTTTGTTGAACATCATGAAAATGAACAGGTGTGTTAGTCGTTAAGCCAGCAATTGCTACTGCTGGCTTAACGATTAGTTATTTAATATCATTTTATACTTACCGTGCCTTATTAAATTGTCAGACAATAGAATCCCTATTTGGTGTCATTAACACCGGTTATTGGTTATTGAAAATACAAGTGGGAAAATAGAAAGGAAAGCTAACTCAAACTGTTAATGATAGATGTTTGCACCTTTCGACCTGGTCAAATGCTATCTGTAGTGTTTGTAAATAGGCCATGAGTATATTTATTCTTTCTATCTCGTTGTATACTTTCCCTTTCCTGGCACTTTCCCTGCGTTTGCGGTAATAAGTAGAAGAATCCCACCCGCACTCCTCGCAGATTTTATTGCGAAGAACCGTAGGCATATCAGCCATTACCGAATGTAGCTCATTTAGCAAATTTGTTTCCCGGTCAGGTACCGGTTTGAGTTTTGTATGTATCATATTGTTGAATTGTTTTGATGTGCTATTTTCTTGATAATGCTAACAGCCTTACCTACAGCCTTTGCATAGAGATAATTTTTATGTATCTGCATGTCTAAATGGGGAAATAGATAGAGTATATATTTCCCTTTAGGGAAATGGAAGAGTGCTGGCCTATTGTGATCGTCCAGAATAGTAATTTCATTAGGATAGAGCCTGTAGTCCCGCTCTTCCAGTCTGAAATCTACTATATAATAAGTACTGTATAGCCCGAGGATTGGATATTCCCGGAAATCATACAGCATCCATGTGCCGATATCAAGGTCAAATTGGACCTCAAAGATCATTTTCTTATATTCCGGTCTCCATCTTGTGGTTACTGTACCAAAACTGCCTTTGTCAGTGAGCTTATAAGGCTTATTGCTGTTCCTAAATTCTCGTATCCAGTCCCTTTGAACGACCGGATTGTAGATGCCGTCCTGTAGTGGAAAAAAGCGCATAAGATTTTGTTGGGTAACAATACAATTCCTCCCTGGATCTTTTAATTACCCAGTTAGTTTGATTGTTGTGGTTAATGGTATGGTTTGTACAGATCGGGTTAATCTAAATGGAACGACGAAAAAAAGCGCAGGCCTCAACTTTCCTGTTGGAAGGCCAGACAGGCTGGAACATGGATAAGTGAGCCCACGCCAATGCGGACTATCATCTTCGTCTCATGTCCTTTTGAAAATAGGCGCTTTTTCCAACCGAGATTAAAAGCGAATTGCTTTAAATTATTTTATGAAGAGCCGCTTAATTATACTTTTATACCATATTTGTAATAATGGAATTAAAGAGTTTTTCATACTATCATCATTGTTAGAGCTAAGATAGATAAAATAATGACATATTCGTCATTAACGAAAAGAATCTTTATGCTGACTTTCATATCCTCATGAGACAGATACGTGACACCAAACTATTAAAGAAGATTGCCATTGTGCTAAAACAGCTCCGAGAAGAAAAAGGTCTCACCCAGGAGGATGTATACAATGATACTAATATCCATGTAGGAAGGATCGAAACGGCGAATGCTAATTTAAGTGTTAGTACATTGTCTGCATTATGCAATTACTATGAGATTAAATTGTCTGGGTTTTTCTTGAAAGTCGATTCTTTATAGTCGAAATAGTAGTTATATACGGGTATTCCTGCGTGTCTAAAGAAAATTTTTTGTTCAAATAATTGTCAAGTGAGTTCTCAGTATTTGTGTTGAATGCTTTCTGTTTTATAATTGTTATGCTTGCATCCGAACGCGTTCTGACAAACGTCTCTTTATCATAAAGGATAAATTTTCATGCTTGTTTTGAAAGTCAGGCTTCTGTATTTGTAATTCCTCATTTATATCGTTATGATTACTAAAATTCTTTTAAAAAATATTGCGTCCTGACACAGATAGTGTTGAGTTTAATCCAACAAAAATTAATTACGTCTTTGGTGGAAACGGGCGCGGGAAAACGTCTGTCAAGGGTTATTGCAAGTAGTTCAAACTTTGCTGAATGCCGCGTCGAATGGGATGTTTTGCCAACGGATTGTTATGTATACAATAAAGCGTTTGTGAGAAACTGTCTCGCCTTTTGGTAAGTAGAATATATAACCTCCTCATATATTGTAGTTGCATCGATACTTGGCAGAATAAACTTCCTGATCTAGTAACACTACTTCATCAATAAGCCAGCAATATCAATTGCTGGCTTATTCCCTATAATATAACTACAACCCTGTCGTCGTACACCAAAACGTATTCGGCGGAATCGTAACTGCCTGCATCTTCTTCTCCGCAGTCTCACTCAGTCTGGCAATTTTCAACTTACTAATGCTTAATTTTTTCTTGATTTTCTTTTTCATAAACGGTCATTTAGGAGGAAACGAAGTGCTTACTCTTTTCTAAAGGTTTTCAGCTATCCCTTATTCAGAATTGACGGGTTATAAGCAAATACAGGTTACAGCGGGTCTATCCTAATTTACTGTTTTTTGAAATAACAGTAACCGCTTTATGCATCATAATTATCTTGTAGATAGCGCTACATGATCTATTTTTTCCTGTATACCCGGCACAGATCTGAGAGCAAGCGACTTCTTCCAGTAGCTGACCGCTTTAATGGAATCTCCTGTTTCTTTGTAATAGTCTCCCAGGCTGTCGTAAGTGTTATAACTCTTAGGGAAATATTCAATATTGAGTTCGAAGAACATCCGGGACTTGGCATAGTTCTTCATGGAAAGGTGATGATAGCCTAGCTGATTAAACTCCCATTCATAAGGACGGACAGTATATCCCATTTCTTTGCTGAGTGTTTTATAATGCGATATGATCAGTGTTCTCAGGGAATCGGCATTGGGCGAGTTATCCGGATAGAGGTAGGTAGGAAACCAATATTGACGAAAGATCGACCGCAGACCGTCATACTGGGCAATAAGCGGAAGGGAGTTATGATAATCGTCCGGATAGTATTTATAAGTCCAGTTGAGATGGTTGCCCGGATGTTTTTTTAGCTTATCTGCCAGTTGTAAGATGGCGCTGGTATGTATAGAACCCATTGCCTTGTCCTTTTTGACCTGAATGGTATCCAGCGTATGGTTCATGGTATGAGCAATGGCGAGATACAGTTTCTTGTTCTTAAAGTCCTGATGTTCCAGCAAACTGTCAACTGCCAACAATATCCGACTGTTGTTCCAGAATAAGCTTGGATCTGAGGCGATATAAGCATTAAACAGCCCGGGGTGATGTATTAGTGTGTTCGCTACCATTAACCCACCGAGAGAGTGCCCGGAATAGACCCTGTAGGGAGCGGTAGGATACTTACCGTCAATATACGGAAGCAGTTCTTTTTCCAGGAAGGAGGTGAACTGTTCGCCTCCGCCCGAACCAGGTATTTTAGGATCACTGGTGGGAGAGAGGTCACGTGTACGGTTAGTATTCGCAATACCCACGATGATCATCTGTGGGAGCGCTGTATTGCCATTAAGGCTCAACTGCTGCATCATCGTTTGGAGGTAGGCAAAATGAGAATCACCGTCCAGGACATATAGAACAGGGTAGGCGGGTTTTTCAAAGTAGGTGGTATCACCACTTGGACTGTATATCCAGAGGTATCTTTTCTCTTTGAAGATATCTGAGTAGAGGCTGTCGGCTTGTCCGAAAGAGACCAGGGCCGCCGGTGTCTGGGCTATGGATATAAGTGGAAACAGCAGGGAGAAGAGGAGCAGTTTTCTCATGGCATTTTTTATGCAACAAGGTCGGCAGAATCCCCGACTCCCCACTGAATATGTGATATAACTGTATTTAAATGGGACGGAAGATCAGTTCATTAGAATAACTTTTCCTCCGGAGGTTTTACACCGGCAAGACGGAGATAAACCGTAGTCTGACCTCTATGGTGGGTCTGATGTTCGAATCCTTTAGCAAGGGCCATTCTCCTGGAAAGTTCGAACTTGTCAAAAAGCTTGATATGTTCGTTTAGTTGCTCGGGTGTCATTTTTCTAACACTGGCGATCACCCAATCATAGCTATCCAGCACTTTGTCGGTAACTGCTGCTTTTGATTTGTCGGTGCTTTTCTCTAGTTCTCCGAACTCTGAAGGACCCTTCACGCCGGTCGCAGCTGCGATGAGGCCATAATTTCCATCAGCTAGGTGTAGTACCTGGTCGGCGAAGGAACGCATTTCAGGAGTTGGTTTCAACGAGTATTTGTCCTCAGGCATTGCATCAAGATATTCCTTAGTGTAGGCTTTAGCTCTTTCCCATTCCTTTGCGATGTCCTCATTGGTGTCCTGGGCTGAAGCGAAACTGATGGCGCTGAAAAAGAGAGATAACGTGGCGAAAAGACGAAGTAGTCTCATGGGATTTTGTTTAGGAGTTTGATTACAGGTGGAATTGTCTACTATAGTAAATATACTAAACAAAATAAGAACCGAATAGTTCACATGGCTTATCTCAACCTGATAATGCTGAGTTTATTACCAGCTACAGTGTTTAATACCAGCACCAAAATATTTTTCAGACGCACAGGGTATTGTATTAATTTAACAGCATGAACGCAGGTATGTTTCTACACAGCACGGCTCTCCTTGATGACACCGTTTTTGAAAAGGCAATTATTTTCATTGCAGAACATAACGAAAAGGGGGCAATGGGATTTGTCGTTAACAAACCTTTCCCGAGGAAGATCAATGAACTGGTAGAATTTCAGGATAGTATTCCATTCACCTTATTCGACGGTGGTCCCGTAGACCAGGAACATCTGTTCTTTATACACCGGCGCCCCGGTCTGATTAAAGGAGGAGAGCTGGTAGCAGATAATGTCTACCTGGGAGGAGATTTTCAGGCAGCGATGATGTACATCAATGAAGGGACACTAACAGAAGAGGATATCAAAATATTTATCGGCTACTGTGGCTGGGATGACCAGGAGCTGGAAGCCGAGATAGAAGAAGGTAGCTGGAAGATCGCAGAAGCCGATAAATTATTCTCTTAGTTAAAATGCCCGTTATCGAAATACCCATGTAGTACGTAATATCCGATCCCCATAGCCAGGAAATCAACAGCCATAATGCCAAAAATATTTCATCCCGATGGCATCCGTTTGGACGAAAAACTACAGGAGGCGATAGGCACCAAAGGTGACTTCCGTGTATATGACAAGATGATGCACGACTGGATCACGTTGCCAGTACCCGAAGCCCGCCAGGTTATCCATGAAATCGCAGCATGGTACCTGAAGGAGAACTGATAGAAGAATGCTGACAACGAATCTTGACCCCAATGAATACAAACGTTCACTGAACTGCGCCAGCTCATTATCCGTCCAACCCCAGTAGAGAAAGCGCATACCCGCCAATAATTAACGAAATATTAAATATTTACGCTGGTTATGATAAATTTATTTAGTAAGTTTGGGTAATGACCAAATTGATCTCCCATAATAATAATACGCTTCCTGTCAGGTATGTAATACCTGATATCAGCAATTGTTTTACCTGGTCATTCCCTGAGTTTATACCATTCTGTATAGACCTGTATTACTACTCCAGCTACAAAGACTTTAAAAAGTTAGCCCAGGCCTGAATTCTCCATTAGCCTGGGATAGGTGTATTCCATCTTATTTACTGTTAGTATTTAACGTGTAAAAGTTATTGCCATGTATCAGAAACAACAACGTGTTTCAAATGGCGGGGCTGTCGCGCTGTTAACACTATTGAGCGCTATTTCGCTGGAAAGAGGAATGACGACCAATTCGGCGTGGTATTACCTGTTGTGCTTTACCGTGCCGGCTTTGCTGATCTATCGCTTTACCGGTCACCGCTGATCACACTGCCCTGTAAACAATTTATGATGTCATTGGTAGGTCTCACTGTAATGCTTTCAGCAGCAGCACTCTTGTGTTGCCTGTTGCGGAGAGCTATTGTAAACAGACAAAAGCAAAAGAAAATGAAACGACTTCTTGATTATTTCAGCAGGTTAGGATCTAAATATAATCTCACATTCTCAAGCCAGGAGGTATTAAGAAGCTGCATCATCGGACTTGATGGTGTGCAAAAAAAGCTGCTGATACTTAACGGAATTAATAACGGCCCACTCTCTGAATATGTCATCGATCTGAACGAAGTAAGTGACTGCTCGGTGAAGAAAGAGTACGGCCGTATACAGGTCAATGGTCTCAGGAAAAGAAAGCTTGAGCAATACCTTGAGAGAATGACTTTGAATTTTAAGTTTCTCATAGAAAAACAACCGGCCGGCATCCCGTTCTATAAACAAACGGAGAATCACGTCAGTGAGCTTCCACGCCTGGAAGATAAAGCCGAAAAATGGAAAGTGATACTGTCCAAGATGTTGCCGGTATCACTGAAAAAAAGCGCCTGACGCGGGCGTATTCTTAATTAAAAACTTGAAAAATGAAAAAGGAACAAATTGTTATAAAGAAAGAGGATTTTGATATCCTCACCACATGTATCAGAAATGGCGGAAGCCAGCAATCGTTCGACAAGAGTAACGTACTGGAACTGGCAGGAGAGTTGAAGAAAGCCAAACTGGTAAGTAAGGAGAACTTTCCTGACACCGTTGTAGCACTCAACTCCACCGCTGTTATTAAAGATATGGAAACGGAAAGGATATTGGCCATTACTATCGTTACTCCCGACAAAGCAGATATCTCTCAGAACAAGATATCAGTACTGGCGCCTATCGGAACAGCCTTATTAGGTTTTCAGAAAGGCCGGGAGATCAGCTGGTCGGTTCCAGCAGGTGAAAAGAAATTGGTGATACTGGATGTATTTTAATGGAGGCCCCCTTCATTGGGGGCTTGCTGTATCCTTAAATGACAAGCAGTTCATTTCTTAAGCAGCACATTCGGCGGATACCCGAAGCGGGTCTTAAAAGCATACGAGAAATGTGAAAGGTTTTCAAAGCCCGCTTCTACATATACATCAATTGGTTTCCGTTGCTTCTCTGCAATCTCATAATGCGCCAGTTCCAGCCTCTTTTCCGTTAGCCATTTCTGTGGCGTAGTATTAAATGCCCTTTTAAAATCCCGCCTGAAAGTAGCCAGACTGCGGCCGGTAAGATAACCGAACCTGTCCAGCGTCATATTGAACATATAATGCCGCTCCATGAAGTCTGTCAGGTTTATCTTGCCAGGCTCTTCGAAGTTAGCCAGCAAGCCGTCCACATCTTTATCAATTGATCTTAATATGCTGATCGCTTCTTCAATTTTAATATTGGCGATATCTGCAGGCAGATGATCTCCCAGATCAAAATAGGGGATGAGCGACGCAAGACAACTCTCCAGTAATGGATGTTTCGTAAAGCGGTATACCTTCTGAAGCGGTTGTACCCTGCCAACTGCTTTATGCCTGGAATAAAAATCTTTTAATCTTTCTTTAGTAAGATGCATCGCCACAGCCTTGTGCGCCAACCCGTCTTTCGGGTAATTGATCACTGTGGCCAGCTGGTTCCGGGGGATCAGGAACGTATCACCTGCATTGAAAGTATAGGTAGCATCGGCCTGGATGATCTTTGTTTCCCCTGAAATGAACCAAACCAGCATATGATGCTCAAACATGACCTCCGTTCTGAAAGTCTTGCCGTTAAACTCAGAAAGTTTTATATCAGGGGTAATATATTTCGTTTCAAATTCCATTGACGTAAAAGGTAAATCTACAAAAATAAAACAAGCCGGACAATGTGCCCGGACTTGTCCTGGTTACTGGGTTTCATCAGTTGGCAGGAAATGATATGCTGATCATTTCTTCACTCAAAGCCCACAGTTTCTGTGCGCTTTCCCCATCAACAGCATATGGTTTCACTCCCCGCAATGATGATGGGTCATCATAGTTATGGACAATATTTCCTTGATCCAGTTCGGCTACATCCGCATCCTCGCAATAAACACCGCCGATGCCATTTAACAGCGGACTGGTAGCGACCCATACCGATGTGGCTGCGCCCTGGTCCGTGTTTTTCAGTTTAGCTGCCACCTCAGGATATATATCCCCGTTTTCATCGTGAGTGCCCATCTGCTGAAATAAAGCCATGGGAGCAACACGCCCGAGATCAGTACCCAGTACCGAACCAGGATGTAAGGAGAATGCCCGTACACCAAAAGCTTGACCACGACGGTCTAGTTCTACAGCGAAAAGATTATTGGCAGTTTTAGACTGCCCGTACCCTTGCAACGTTTCGTACTCCCTGTTGGTAAAATTTGGATCATCGAAGTTGAATGGCGCCATCTGATGCCCGAAGGACGATACACTCACCACGCGGGCGCCATTGGCTTTCTTCAGCGCCGGCCAAAGCTTTGCAGTTAACTGGAAATGACCCAGGTGGTTGGTGGCAAGCTGCGACTCATATCCGCGTTTATCACGTTGCAGCGGTACCCACATAATACCTGCATTGTTGATGAGGATATCAAGTTTATCATGCGTAGCGAGGAACTTCTCTGCAAATGCATTTATAGATGCAGGGTCCATAAGGTCCATCGCGTCAATTGTTATATTGTTCACTCCTTCTAAATTGCTGATAGCTTTACTGGTATCACGCGCCGGTACGATCACCTGCGCGCCCGCCGCTACAAGTGTTTTCACGGTTTCAAGTCCTATACCTGCATAGCCGCCGGTAACAATAACTGTTTTACCGTTAAGGTTAATTCCTTTTATAACATCATGAACAGTTGATGTTGCATTGAATCCTGATTGAAGGGGATGCTGTAACGCACCATTGTAGTTGTCTTTCATTTTTCTAATTTTTACAAGACAAAGCTAAGCACAGCATCACGAAGTCGTTTTGTTTAAAACGTCAAAAGAGTTTGTTTAAAACGTCATTTTTTGATTATGGTACATCCAGGTAGACAGCTCATTATTATAACTATATAAGAAAGTTTGATGATGGTTCCACTGCTACACGCTGATACTAATAATTTACTGTCATAACATATATAGTGTCACCGTGACACTTGGTAAAATGTTAGCTGAACAGGTTAAAATCCGGATACTATCTTAAAAGGAAGTAAGCTACTTTTATAATGAGTAAAAGCCCTGTGCTGTACATGTATTGAAAACCTGTCATCAAAGAAACCATTAGAAGAGATCAATTCCCGGTATTGAACAGTGATGTAACCCGGCTATGACATACTATGCCGTCATAGTTATATGCGCATTCGGAAAACCACGATCAGCTATCCTTTTATTCATCATTAAATATTACGTTATGCTCAAATTTACATTGACGTTAGTCCTGATGTTCTTTGGCACCTTCGTCGCGCTGTCACAAACGAATATAGCGCCGCAAGCTACTGCCACGACTTCCTATGTTTCTTCTTGGGAAACAATTGCAGCTTTGAATGATGATTTTACGCCGGCAAACTCGAACGACAAAAGCCATGGCGCTTATGGTAACTGGAATAATCCTAATTCCATCCAGTGGGTCCAGTACGACTGGTCGCAGGCATTCGCAGTTACCTCCGTACAAGTTTACTGGTTTGATGATGCCGGTGGTGTACTGACGCCCACTACGGCTTATCTTGAATATTGGAACGGTTCCACATGGGTGCAACTGGCCAATGTGCCATTGCAGAAAAACGCTTTCAATGTAGCCAGCTTCACATCAGTGAACGTAACCAGGTTACGTCTGTCCATGCGTAATACAACACAGTCGACCGGCATTCTGGAATGGCGGGTATTGGGTACAGCTGTTAATCCCGGCGGAGGGAATGGCAGTCCCTATGCATGGCCTGTTTACTCGCCTGGCATCAGCTATGATTTCAGAACAGAATATCCCAGCTTGCCTCAACCTGCAAACATCTTAAATGATTGTCCGCAGGTAGTAGGTACACAATCTTCCGGCTGGTGGACATTCCGCTGGGGACCCAGGAAACGTTCCTTAATCACATCCGCCGCTATAACGCCGATGCTTGCACGGCTGAATACCGACTTTGCCTATTTCCGTGATACTATGGGATGGCCTCCCGATATCAGGGCCAGAAGTGGCTACAAGAGTGCTGTATACCTGTACGGCTCTGGTCTGTGTACCGACCAGGCAGATAGTACTGCACTCGGTGGATGGCAGAGCGCCATTAGTTACAACGGAAGGAGCTGGCCTATTATCCTGGCTTCCTACTATCCCGTATATGCTTTCGATCCAAGGTTCCCCGGCAGCGACGGCGAGTATCAGAGAAGCGCGATGACGCATGAAGGTATTCATGCTATGCTGGCCGATCTTCCCGGAGTGAAAAACTCCGCATGGTTCCACGAAGGTGGTAACGTATGGTTCCAGCAAACAGCCGATGCCCGCAGGTCAGGTAACTTCAGTTCGTTAGGATTTCTGAACGGCACTGATTTCATTGCTCCTTTTATGCCTATTGAATGTTATTCAGGTTGGCTGCAGGACGGTAGTTTCGGCGGACCGGCAGCTGAAGGAGTAAACAGGTATAACGGCAGCCAACAGCTCTGTACGTGGCGTACCTATCTCGGCGGGCATCAGTACAGCTCATCGTTCCCCACTTTCCTGGGAAATACACTGGGTGACGGTGCTGTGCCATGGATCTGGAGATATGCCCCCACCCGCGTATTGGAAGGAATAGCAAGCGGAATAGGAGTGGCCCAGATGCGCAGACTGATCACCGAATACAGGGCAAAACAGGCAATGGTCGACTTTGGCAGATGGAAGAGGGCCTGTGTCGCATTACTGGACGGTGTTTTCGGTAACTCTATCGGTGCTGAATGGCAACCGTCATGGCTAAACCCAGCCCCGTGGATCGCTACACCATATGCTAAAACAACCAATACAAACGGTACCTTAAGACCAGATACCACTACGCTGCCAGGATGGTCAGGCGCTAACCAGATCCCGCTGACTGTTACCGGCAATACCGTTACCGTCAACTTCCAGCCTATCGGCGCTAATATGACCTGTCAGCTGGCCTACTGGACAGCCAACGGTACGCCTGTATACAGCCAGTATGTATCCAGCGGTAATTGTACGCTGAACCTTACATCGCCTCCCGCCAATAATGTAGTTATCGCCATCATCACCAATACCAACTACATTTATGAAGGAGAGACTACAAGGAAAACCAAATTTGATTACCGGCTGCAACTGGTTACCGGAGTAACAGGTGCAGCAAACGTGAACACCAAATGGTATGCAGCAGCGCTGCTTTCATCTGCAAGAACAGGTGAGATGGAAGGAGAAAGTTTCACGGGTATCGACTGGTCCCTGTACTGTAATCAGCCGTTCCATGGTCAGGCGAGACCCGAAGAATATAAAATGGCTTATGCTCATCCGGCATTTAAGGTATATCCTAACCCTGCCGTAGCAGACAATGGCGTGCAGATCAACTTTACAAATCCAAACGCGGAAAGAAGTGTTATCACTATCTATACGATGGGGGGTGAGCTGGTGCTGCAGAAAGTGACAGCTGCGCCGAATTATACAATAGGCCCTAAAACGCTTAAACCAGGCGTGTACCTGGTAAAGATCTCCAATACAACGCTCAATGCTACACAGAAGCTTATCATGCTGTAAGTACACTTCCCGAATTGTTAGAACAGTGGAGAACAAATAGCTTCCTTGAGGCAGTGAATAACAATTTGAAGTTGAAGCTATAAAAAAAGCCCCCTGTAATTTTCGGGGGGCTTTAACTTTAAGTATTATGAAAGTGACAGCGCTTACATGCGATCGGCTTGTTTACGCAGCAGTACTCAGATGCTGTTTCGTAAATGTTTCTGGAAAGATTCAATTCCTTTCTTTCCATTTTCATATAGATCTACTGCTGGCTGGACAGCCATTTCCATCTCAGAAACTGGCATTTGACCAGCCTAATATAGCTGCGTTTTATTTCCCCTTTAACTGGCTTGTTACTTATATTGTACCACTCGTTCTCTTTGGTCATTTAACCATGATAAGAAGACTGTTGATCTCAAGAACTGATTATTCTCTCTTACCTTTGAAATAAGCAAACATGGCCATTGCATGACCGTGACCAAGCTCATAATCATCTTTCAGCCATTGTACAATTTGTGTAGCCTTTACGCTGGCTTTTAATTCACCCTTTTCAAGAAAACCTTTTTGTGTGGCAAGTTTTTTGAGATCTTCTGCAGTTTTTCCTGTCTTTGTCTGAATGTTATCTAGGTAAGCTTGAAATGACATAGTTCCGGTTATTAAGTGTATAATTACAGTTTGAATTCTTATACAAAGATAGCAGGGATTATTTCTTTCAGGAGGTATGATAAAGACATTTTAATGGGGCAAATGCGTCCGTAAAGGCAGTACATGACCCGGAGTTCCATACTATAGCAGTTGATTAACATAAACCATACGATATGAGAAAAGTGATCTTAAATCTTGCAGTAACACTGGATGGATTCATCGAAGGCCCTAACGGGGAAATTGATTGGTGCATAACAGATGAAGAAGTAATAACGGCACATTTTGACGAGTTCCTGGCACGGATAGACACGATATTTTACGGACGTGTAAGTTACGACCTTTGGGGGCAATACCAACCTGCCAGCGATGCTTCTTCAGACGAAAAGAAACTTTGGGAAAGCGTACATAGTAAAAGCAAGTATGTATTCTCAACGCATCCGAAGGAGAGTAAGGATGCTACTTATGTAACATCCGGTATTGCAGATATGGTGAAGGAGCTGAAAGCCAAACCGGGAAAAGACATCTGGCTCTATGGAGGCGCCAGCCTGATCACAACTTTTATGAACCTGGGTCTTGTCGATAATTACCTGCTTGCAGTGCATCCGATTGTCCTGGGAGGAGGGAGGCCGCTCTTTGCTGATCTGAAAGATCGTACTAATCTCAAGCTTAATGGAGCTGTTACGTCAAAGTCAGGAGTGATCCTGCTTGACTACGGGAAGGTCTAGACATTTCAGCATGCAGATAATAAAAGCCGCAGATAGCGGCGTTTTCTTTTCAACGAAGTGTTGGGGATATTCATTTTATCTGTAGCTTTGTATTACAAAGTGAAATAATCCCTGACTTATGAACAACGATTTTCCCTCTGATACTGCATACAATCTGGATCATACAAGGTTTATACAAGGATTAACTTACGTTCATCTTACGTCTTTGAACGTAAGATGAACGTAAGTTAATCCTTGTATAAACCTTGTATAATGAAGGATAGATCAAAAGAATAGCCCCGGTGTATCCGTGTTTAACTGGCCCAATAAACAATTGCCGTAATTGGCCTGAAATAGCCCTTTTTTTGGATTTATTTCCCTGGGGTGGACTGGAGAGTGTCTAAATTGTTTTATTGCCTTAATCGGGCTGAAAATCTCTTTTTCCGGAATTCAGGAAGATGGCGTTGTTGATATCCGGTTATATACCGCTTAGATAACGCTCATCCTACGTTAATCCTACGTTCATGAACGTAGGATTAACGTAGGATGAGCGTTATCTAAGCGGTATATAACCGGATATTGTCGGTTTATTGGTAACTGAACGGAGACCTGTTTTTATCAGGCTCCTGGTTCTTTTGATACCCAGTAACGTCCATTCCGGGCATATCCGGTCTTGATGTTCCAGATGCAGGAGTTGGCATCCCGCGCACTGATCGTCAGGATTTCCCATTCATTGTCATTCAGCTGGCGCGCGTAAGTCTTCGAACCTAATATAGCATTGCGCTGTACGCGTTTAGCAAATGTTTTTGTGCTGATCTGGTAATAAGTAACAGCTGCTATAGCAAGTATTTGTGACCATTGTTCCGCATAGAGTAGGGTAGCTGCGTTATAGCTACTATCTGAGTGTTCCAGTAAATTATCTTCTGCAGTGGTGAGCTCTTTGTAATTTGTCAAATCGGCAGGAGGTGGCTCCAGCAAACGTAGCTGTTCTTCCCGTGCTGGCTTATACCGCGCGACCTGACTGTTATGAAATTTTGTCAGCTGTTCATTGCGGATCTTCCTATAAGCATAATAGCTGTCCCCCTCAACTGCGTTTGCCGGATAACTGTTCCAGATGTTAGTCAGGATATCCGCCCGTAAACGCTCCGTTTCATTGGCTGGTTTCGCAACAGAAGGCGGCCAGTGTATTTTTGCATATGCAGGATCGTCCATGTACGTGTGACTGACTGCTGAGACAATCCCGTTTGCAGCATCAAACCGGAAGGAAAGCGCCATGAAATGATCCGCCGCCCATACCTGCCATTTATTATTGTCAAGCGGACGCGCATATATACGCATACCGAACAAATCCTTCTTGCTGTAATAGTCATACATTTTATCCCGCGATAAATTTGTAAACATGTCAGCCGTTACAAGCGAATTCGTGATCTGCGTGATCGTTGACGGATCGAATGTGCGAATGAAGACCACAGCAAAAAGATCCATATGGCTGATAGTGCTACCCGGCGATTGCTGGCCGCTTGTATCCCATTTCAGCGCCAGCAGCGCAGCAGGAGGAGCGGCATATTGCGCGAATTTTGCAGACCGCACCGCTGCATAATGAATGGCCTGCTGCTCTGTAAATATCCTGAACGTTTTAACAAAAGAATTATTGCGGACGGATTCGAATTGTGGAGCACCGCTGTCGATGTGAGAAGCAGTCATTTCCTCAAATTCTAACCACTTGTCAAAATTTTTTTTGGAGAATGAATCGATAGCTTTTACCAGTTCTTTCTCGTCATTGACCTTGTGCTGTGAACACGCAACAGTAGTGAATATACTCAGGATAAACGGTAGATAAATAAAGGCTCTCATCGTATAGTTGATTCTGTTAGTACTCCTTTTAGTAATTTTTGTAAGATAGAAAAATAGTCCCATCGGTTTACTATCTTGCGGCAGAATTTTAACCATAACATTAACATGAAGAATCGTAAACACATTGTCCAATCAATGATTGGCGTAGCTGTGCTTTTACTCGCTGCCAGCTGCAAAAAAGAAGACGCTTTACAGGAAAAATTAACTGCTGACAATGTGGCTGTCACTGCTACTGCCACAGGAAGACAATTCACGCTTGTTCCTGACGTTAATGGCCGCTTGGTTATTGACAACTCCAGCAAAACTTACCAGCCCGGAGACATCATCAATCTGAAAGGTAATTTCAAAGTGATCCAGGTTACTAATTTAAGTGGTAGCGCGTCTGCGCCTATTACTGTGCGTAATCTGACAGGAACGACCGTCACTATCGGTAATCCCGCATGGAACGGTGGTGCATACGGTGTGGCATGTGTTTTCTGGAACTGCCATTATATCCGTTTCGGCGGACAATCAGGAACATCCAGCATTGTTATCAGTGGCTCTACGCAGGCTGCGAAGGCTTCTTATTATGACCTGCAACTGGGCAACAAGACTGACAATATCGAAGTATCCAATCTTACTATTCAAAACGGTGGAAACGGTATCGTAGCGAAAACTGATCCTGTAAAAGGTGATGCCACAACGGTATATCCAAACACCACTATGATGAATCTGAAAATACATGATCTGGTGATCAGGAGTACAACTAATGAAGCGATGTATATCGGACATACTGCTACTTACTGGGACCTGACCTCCAATGTGCCTTACTATGGGGCGACATCAGGAATGGCAGGCGGACACCAGTACGTGCAGCCGATCATCTGGAGAAATGTGAAGATCTACAACAACAAAGTGCAGAACATTGGGCTGGATGGTATTCAGACCGCTGCCGCCGATCAGATGGAGGTTTATAACAATGAAGTGACCAACTGGGGCATGCAGAAGAATAGTTCACATAACGGAGGTATCCTGATCGGTGGACGCACTACCAACACAAATACACACGATAACTATGTGCATGACGGCTGGGGCGAGATGCTGCAGTTCTATGGTTCCGGCGAAAACGGCGCTACCCATATCATGAACAATAACCTGTTCAGGGGTAATCAGCTGGATGGTGTGAGCCTGAGAGGTACAGCCAATGCGGTTGTGCGGTTCACAAACAACACCATTGCTGTTACCATGGGCAACAGCCTCCGTCTGAATGGCAGTACAGGTATGAACAGTGCTCAGATCATCAATGCGAATGCGTTTATCCGCCCACTCAATGCTGCGGCTACCATCTACCCGAAAAATTACATTTATGTAGAAAACGGCGCTGTTGCAGTAGAAGGCACAGGTACACTGGCGAATAAAAAATATCCGACATGGCTGTTGTCAAAGGCAGATGCTGTTTATTATCAACCACTGTCAGGATCTACAATGGGAACCGCTGGCTACAGGAAGAAATAATATGTTCATCCGATGGTGAAAATTTCATGAATATCATAAAGCCCGGAGATTTGTCCGGGCTTTATGATATCTTTAGTACCGCCATTATCGGCAATTACTAAAAATGAAAACCATGGAACATAAAGCTGTATCTATCCGGCCATTCATCGGCGCGAAGGATTTTAAAACATCCCGCAGTTTTTACCGGGACCTGGGTTTCGAAGAAAGTGTATTGTCGCACAATATGTCTGTTTTCAAAACCGGAACATTGGCATTCTACTTACAGGACGCCTACGCGCAGGATTGGATAGATAATTCTATGATCTTTTTAGAGGTCGAAGACGTAGAGCGCTTCTGGAAAGAACTGGTGGCGCTGGATCTGACGGCTAAATATGAAGGTGTGAAACTTACGCCGATCCGGACGGAAGACTGGGGAAAGGAATGTTTCGTGCACGATCCGTCAGGCATACTCTGGCACTTCGGAGAATTTTCACTCCGCTGATGGGCCGATATACTCCCTCATCATGGCTGCACTATTTTTTTTGATCTGCCATTTATTATAATTGCCGGCAGTGATAACTACAACGAGGTCATTTTCCTTGAAAAAAATGATCCGCTGATCGCCATTACCAACACAGTTCACGACGCGTACAGGTTTGTCGTTGATCTTATCATCCCATATCCAGAACTGGTAGCCGTAAGCGCCATGATCGCCCTGTTTTACGTGCGACTTAAAAGAGTCTTTTACCCATTGTGCAGGTACGATCTGACGCCCTTTCCATACACCGTTATTACTATATAACAGGCCGAACTTTAACAGGTCCCTGGACCGTAAACGTAATCCCGATGCAGCTGCAGGCATAGTCGTGCCCGGATATTTCAGCCATTCAAAGGCGGTAATGCCCAGGGGCTTGAACAGGTACGCCGCGGCGAATTTGTCGACAGATAAGCCGGTGCTTAGTTGAAGGATCGCTGCCAACAGCTGCGTTGTTCCACCATTGTATTTCCATTTCTCTCCGGGAGGCGCTTCCATCGGCTGACTAAGCACATATCCCACAGGATCCGGGCTGAAGATCATTCTTATTTCACTGTTTTCAGGATTGTCGTAAGGGACTTCTTCATTCCATACAATACCGGAGCTCATCGTGAGCAGATGTTCGATCGTGAGCATCGATTTAAGGCCGGTATCCTGGGCGGAATAAGAGGAAAAGAAACTGAGGACCTTCTGGTCAACGCTTTTGATTTTTCCCTGTTGTATGGCGATCCCGATGCAGGCGGAAACAATACTCTTGGAGATGCTTCTGATGTCGTGCAGGCTGTCCCTTTCGTGAGGGACCACACCTATGGGATTGCCCCAGTACTGATCTTCACCCCGCCAGTAATGTTCATATACGAGCTTGTTGTGACGGCTGATCAGCAGGCTGTGAATATTAGGGAAAGTGTTCTTCTCAATCTCAGCAGCCAGTGCCCTGATCTTATCAGCATCCAGCTTTTCGGCTTTCAATGTGGCTGTCGGAATGCCATCTGCCAGCTGTGCGGGTTTGCTGTCTTCAGCTGTACGCTGTTGGGCAAAGGTAGTGGATGCGATCAGCATAAATAGTAATGGCGTGATTAGATTTTTCATTAGATGAATTGTGGGTATTAAAGGTTGAACATAACTGGTGGAAGCTGTCGGGCATTGATGCGCGCGACGCATAGTAAATGTACGCCATTGGAAAATAGCTTCGTCGCCTCGTATAAAATAAAAGCAACATGGAAATTTGGAAGAAAATAGTTAGTGGTACACAGGCATATGTCAGTACGCAGATGCAGGCGGTTGTTCATCCGCAGTAGCAAAAGCCAGCTTAAATGATTCCCTGTATTTGTCTGCCTCCCTGCCTTTATGCTGCATGGAAAGGCTTTGATATAGCCCGAGAAGTGCCCATCCATTGCCTGGATTTCGTACGAGATCATCCCGGTATACCTGCGCCGCCTCAACTGCTTTGTTGAGCTTTATCAGGCTTGCACCGAGAAAATGACGTGCAGGGATCGGCCATTCTTTAGGTTCACGGTAAACCATATTGTCCTCTAACGACACAGCATTTTCCAGGGACTGAATACCTGCTTCCAGCTTGCCATGCGCCAAAAGAAGCTCGCCAGCCAATATAGCTTCGGCAATTTTTGCGGGTTCTATGGCCGTATTAAAAGGAAGGTTTCTGATAGCCAGGGATTTATCATCCATTAATTCCTGTAACTGACCTAAGTGATGGATGGCAGCTATTGTATCAGCTTTCCGCAGGGAAGCAAGCCCTTTCCCGAAATGATCAAGCAACCTGGCATAGCGAAGAGCTTTATCCGGTGCCGGCATTGCAAGGACCTCATTCCATTTGCCTGACCTGATAGCATTAAACATAGGCATCATGTAGAGGTACTGAAAAAAAGTATTGGAAAGACGTGATTTGTAGTTTGTTGATAATATGTCGTGAAGGTGACCGGACATTTCCCTGCCTTTCTCATACATGTTTGCATTCATTGCACAGAAAGCACCAACGGCGTCGTAATGCGTGAGGCCAAATATGCCCAGGTTCAGATGGGAGGCTAAAGAATCGTAGTGGATGAGTAACGAAGAGGCGTCTTCGTTTATTTCAACACCTTTCGCATACAAACCATTACGCTGGTACATGTGACTGGACATATGCACCATATGGGGTACGCCGGGCAACGCATCCTTCAGCTTATCCGCAGACGCTAATGCTTTCTCCGGATGCCGGGACGCTTCCACCAGGTGGATCTGGTAATGTAATGCAGCAGGGTGGTTAGGATGTTCTTTCAGTATCTCATCGCAATAGGCGACCAGTTCAGGCGTCCATGCTTTGGGCGTACCATCGCTCTGCCAGAAGTCCCAGGTGTGTTCCAGCATCACAGCATCTATATACAGCGCTTTTATATCCGCGTCAGCAGGATGTTTTTTTATCAGAGTGGCCAGCGACCGGGCATAGGCGCGGTTTAATTCAGTGCGTTTGCTGTCAGTTGTGTCGGCGGAATATCTTTCATTCATCGCCTTTACAAGGTCTTTTTCCTTTTCTGTCCCTGGGATTGCCTGTTTCATTTTTTCCAGTACAGGAAATATGGTAACCGGCATTTCATAATAGTAACTGTTATAGTAAGGCCCCATCGCCAACGCCTGTCCCCAGTAGGCCATCACACAGGATGTATCATACCTGGCCGCCTCTTTGAACGAAGCAAGGGCTTCTGTGAGGTGATAGCTGTAATACAGGTTCAGGCCCTGGTCAAAATAGAACTGGGCGCTGTCGCTGGAGGTATGTATACCGTAATGATAAGCGCCCCATCCCGGAAACACAGGCGCAAACTTTCCGTTTACATCCGTCCGGACTGTTTTTCCGGCAGGGGGAGCGCAGGCTATGAAGTCCCTGTCGCCCGCTGCAGGCACGGACAGCACAGCTGTTTTATTCTTTTGATCGGTGAGGAGCCGGAAGGAGAATAATGCCAGCAAGGAACAGGCTGGTATCACCAGTAAAAGATGCTTTCTCATGGCGACCGATTTTACTATTAAGTTACGATAATCCCTGCAACTGTGGGCTTACACAGGTTGTCCGGGAGGGCGATGATGATTTCCGGTACTGCTTTTCATTTTATACCTTCGCTGGTGGAATTAATCTATTCTATGAAGTATTTGCTGCTCGTTTGCTGCCTGCTATGGCAGATGTCAATTAAAGCACAGTCATTTTACATCTACAAGGATACTGTCAGCAATTTTTCTATAAGTGTACCGGAAACCTGGAAGTATCAGGCTACTCCCGACAGCCCATCCATGAAAATAGCAGGCGTGAATGTAAGCAGTATGGATGAAAAGCGTGTTCCTGATAATTTCAACGTGGCTATCTTCAGACATCCTGGTCTGAATGTCGACAGTGCATTGTCACTGCTGCAAAGAATGACAAAAAAGAATCGCCTGGAGACCGTTAAAGACACCGGGACTTATTGGGTGAATGGAGAAAAAATGCGCTGGTTTGAAGATATGCATGAGCTGCCCAATATGAACGATACATTATGCGGAAGCTATTTTGTCGTGTACCGGAAAAGTATGGTGTATATGATAACCGGTATAACCAGGTTCTCCCGTTTGGAGGAATCACGGGACTTGTTCCACCAGATAGCGCAATCCTTTGAGTTATTGAAACCATCTAGGCCCCAGCTGACTAAACCTGGAAAACCGGTGAAGAAATGAGCCTGCGTGTATTATTTGTATACAACCATCTCATATGTGCCTTTATCCAGGTATAGTGCCGTTAAAAGCTGCGGGAGGCGGGACAATGCCCGCCTTATGTAAGTCAGATAGTTATTGTGTCTCCGATGCCCGCCAGGTGTAACGTCACCCCTGCTTTCTTAAATGTCTGTATGGTGTGTGCTTTATCAATCCTGATTATATCAAAAGTATCGTAATGTACGCCAAATTCGGTGTTCACATCAACAAGCTTTGCTGCTTCAATAGCCTCTTCGGGCCCCATTGTCAACTGATCGCCGATCGGGAATAGGTTGCCCTATTCTGAACTTCGGCATGGAAGCCGACGATACAAGTCCGGTTATCAGGGACATAGTGAACAAGGCTATCGGCGATATACAGGCGTTCATGAAAGCCTTACTGCAAAAGGGCATCGACGATGGTGAATTTAAGCGCGATTGGGATATCCATGCTTTTGTGGTAAAAGCTTTTGCCATGCTTGAAGGCGGCATCCTTGTATCAAGGATCGCGCAGGATAACAGCCAGATGTTGTTGCTGATCAATTTACTGAAACAGGAGATTGATGCGCAGCTGTTATGAGTAACATTTAAATATATCTTTACAGGCCAAATCCCATCATGAAGAAAAAGAAGACTTTCGCCGACCACGTCATAGAATTCAACAGTAACCTGCATTATACAGGCTCGCTCCCCCCGGGCATCCGGATCATGAACCCGTTTCGTGAACAGCCACAGGTAATGGATATCATGCAGCAATTCTACCGTAAGTATTACAGCGATCATCATCAACGAAGAATGATCATGGGTATTAATCCCGGCAGATTAGGGTCCGGTGCGACCGGTATCCCTTTTACCGATACCAAAAGGCTGACGGAAGTAGTTGGGATCAGTATTGAAGGGTTGAAAACGCACGAGCCTTCATCGGTGTACGTTTATGATGTGATCAGTGCTTATGGAGGCGCTACGGCCTTTTACAATGACTTCTATTTCGCGTCTGTTTCGCCACTGGGATTCACCTCCGTACAACCGGATGGCTCAGAGATCAATTATAACTATTACGATAGTAAGGCGCTGACCAATGCTGTGTACGACTTTATGGTGACAAGCATCCGCGAGCAGCTGGAATTTGGAATAGATACCCGTGTTTGTTATTGTTTTGGTACAGGAAAGAATGCTGCCTTTTTGAAACAGCTGAACGAAAAGGAACGCTTCTTTGAAACGATCGTACCGCTGGAGCATCCCCGTTTTATTATGCAATATCGGCTGAAACGGAAGGAAGAATTTATCAATAAGTACCTGGAAGCGTTTGCGGCTTATGGAAGTTAAGAAGGAATATCTTTCTAATATACAGCCTACATGGTGAATTTAAAGGATTGAGTTACTTTTTCACGTCTAATGATGTTCTGTTACTGGTTTGTTACAGATCATTGGCTAAAAAATGCTATTTTGTGTGAAAATATCACGGGATGCTCGTAAGATTTCTTGTTAAAAACCTATTTTCCTTTAAGGAATTGACCGAGTTTAATATGTTACCCGGCCGTTTCAATCGAATGCCTTATCATGTGTATGACGGTGACATAGGAGTTCTTAAACTAAATGCAATGTACGGTGCTAATGGGGCTGGTAAAAGCAATCTTATCAAGGCTTTGGCACTTCTGACCGTGTTCGTTGAATCAGGCAAATTACCAATTGACTTTTATACAGGGACTTTCAAATTTGATAGAGATAGTCGCAATAAAGATGTATATCTGGGCGTAGAGTTTATTAAGGAAGATGTTCCTTACTACTACGGTATTACCTTAAATCAGGGAATTGTCATCGAGGAGGAATTGCAAATAAGCGGTCTTGGAAAGAAAGATGATTATACACTTTTTCTTCGTACGGATAAGGTAGATACAAAAGAATTAGAGCTTATCTTTTGCAAAGAAGTGGTGGACGATAAGGAAGCTTCCGTCTTTCCTTTATTTTTGAAGAATGAGGTGTTGGAACGAAACCAGCCGGTATTATTTCACATGGCGGGTAGAAAAAACAAAGTCTTCGATCCGTTCAAAAAGGCTCTTAATTGGTTCGATAGTGACGTGATTCCTGTAATGCCCAATGGCCGACCATCTAAACTAGCCATTCATTTGGAAGAAAACGAAGGCTTCTATCAATTTGCTACGGATGTAATGCAAGCTTTTAATACTGGAATCAAGAGCATAAATGTAGATACGATCTCCATCGACGAGTTTTTTGGAGAAGATAATAGGCAACAGGCGGAAAAGATAACAGCTGAACTAAAAGCAGATCCGGATAAAATAAGATCATTCTTAACTGCACATGAAGAAATTATATTTGTATCGCGAGATCAGAAAGTAATGGCCAAAAGACTTTATTTCTTACATGATATAGATGGAAGAGAAGTAAAGTTCGCTGCGGACGAAGAATCTGATGGCACAAGAAGGTTACTTGATTATCTGCCTGCTTTTTATGCAGCCATGAGTACTAAGAAAGTTTATGTTATAGATGAGATAGAACGAAGTATTCACCCTTTATTGATCAAAGAATTAATTAATAAGTTTTCCCATGACAAAGAAACAAAGGGGCAATTAATTTTTTCTACTCATGAATCTAACCTGTTAGATCAGGAAATATTCCGCGCTGATGAAATCTGGTTTGCCGAAAAGAATAAGGAAGGGGCTACAGAAGTTTATGCGTTGAGTGAATTTAAAGAACACCACACTATTGATATACGGAAAGGGTACTTAAATGGCCGTTATGGAGGCATCCCTTTCTTAGGAAATTTGAAAGACTTAAACTGGGATAAGTATGCCAAAGCCGATTAAGTTTTCCTACGAGAAGAAGGAGCCATTTCGGGATGCTTTTTATGTCATTATAGTTTGTGAAGGTACCAATCCGCATTGGCAGGTGACACAAAGTAACCCGTGCTTTGAAGTATGGTTATATTTTCATGCAAAAGTTCAATTGCCCGAGCTTAATGACATCACAAAATGTAAATATTGGAAACCCTTCTTACCAACGATCATCCAGGGAGGATTTAATTCTGATTCTCATCCGATATCTATAGAAACCGCTATTGCAAATGCAAAGGCAACTTGCCAGGAAACAGGTTATTTACCCGCCCCGGGAAGTACTCAGGTTTGGCGAATAGGAGAGGAGTTGTTGACCTTTATCAAAAAGGACTTGGATAAACTAAAGCCTGTGTTTTCTGCCCCGACAGTAATTGAGTGATTGTTTGTTATTCTTGAACAGCCGCTATCCGGGCATGATCGGGCATACCGATTACGGCCGCACAAATAAGATCCCCTCACTTTTCCCCGCGTCCGAATTCAACGTGATCTCATGAACTTTAGTGCCATCGTTTAACTTCATCGAAGCCGTATTAGGCGGAATAGAACCCAGGTTTTCCGCATGCATGATGAGATGGTTTTTCTTATGGATCAGCGGAACCCTGATCTTCGCGCCGGCCTTTGTAACCTCAAGCCCACGTACGATCCATTCACCGTTGAGGTTAAGCGAAATAATATCACCGTCTTTCTCGAAGCCAGGCAAATAACGAGGTGCCAAAGATCTGAAGAAGGGTACATAATGGAAAACCGCATAGACCATAAGGCCTACACGGTTTCGCTGTTTACGTAAGAAAGCATTGTTAGTTCAGAAAATCAGCAATTTCTTTTGTGAACTCGGCTGGCAGTTGGAACAGTGCGGCGTGCGCTGCATCCGGATAAACCACCAGGCGTGCATTAGGTATGTGCTGTGATATATTGATCGCATTGATCACAGGAACAGGACGGTCTTTTTCACCTTGCAGGATCAATGTAGGCTGTGTAACAGCTTCCAGTTCCTTCAGTGCATTCGGATACGGTTGCGCCCATGCCAGTACTGCTGTGAGCTGTGCCACACTGCTTTCATTGCTCAAAGTTGAATCTCTGTTAACGGTACGTTTGAGCGTCCTTTCGAAAGACAGTTTACCTGCATCTCTACTGGTAGTGGACGTTGTAAATCCGAAATACAGGTATGATTCGAGCGGGCTCAGACCAGCGCCACCTGCTAATATATCAGGCAAGCTAGAAAGACCTTCACTGCCTTTAGGACCTACACCGGTAAGCACGATCTTATTAACTAATGCTGGTTCAGTAAGTACGATCTGTTGCGTAATAAATGCGCCCATGGAAAATCCCATCAGGTTCACTTTAGTATACCCCATTGCCTTAATGAACGCAACGGCGCCTTTAGCCATGTCGGCGATAGTCGAAGGGGTTTTACCTGTAGAAGATGCCACGCCCTGGTTATCAAATATGATCACCTTGTATTTTTGAGCGAGGCCATTGGTGAGTGCCGGGTCCCAATCGTCCATAGTGCCTCCCAGCGGAGATATCATTACCAGGGGAGTGCCTTCTTTGTTACCCAGAACGCGGTATGCATATTTGGTATCGCCAGATTGTACGAACTGTGTCGTGGCTGTCTGATGATAATCAACTGTTACATTGTCCTGATCTTTGGAAGGAGTTTCGTCTTTACTGCACGATGCAAGGCCCAACGCCAGAAGGGCGGATAAAATAAGATGTTTCATAGAATTGTGTTTTGTAGTTTCCGTGTTTTGTTGAGTGTTTATAATTGATGGCTCAAAACTATACCTGCAACAGCTGCAGGACAATCAGTAAATAGTTTAAGTGGACCAGATTCGGGGCGAACCGGACATTTCCAGCCCCGAAGAAATAAGGGCCATTTCTTTTCTTGAAATGCTATATTGTTGGGTGCGATTACAATAAAAAATGTTATTTTGACAACAAATAAGCGCTGACAGAATGCGGTGGACAATGTTGATGATATGGATGACCATTCATTTGAATGGTCTATTCGCTGCTGAGCAACCTTTGCGGTATCTGAGTATAGAAAACGGGCTCTCCAATAATGCGGTCGTAAACGTTTATCAGGATTATAAAGGCTTCATGTGGTTCGGTACCTATGATGGGCTGAACCGGTACGATGGATATAAATTCAGGATTTACAGGAACAGGATAGGAGACACTACTTCACTGATAGATAATGGTATCTATACCATAGATGGCGACACCGACCACCGGTTATGGATAGGAGGACGTAAAGGCGTCAGCATATTTGATCCAGTTAATGAACGCTTTTGCGTAGCCAGAAATGTTGCAACAGGTAAAGCTGTCGAAGGGAATATTCATGTCATCAAAGCCGGCAATGACGGTACAGTACTGGTAGGCTCGGAAACCAAAGGATTACTGTTATTTAACCGGCATTCGGCCGCAGGACGGCAGATCCCTATAAATAATAGCACAAATTATGAAGTAACCGCAATAGACTTTAATGCGGATAAAACCATCGCATATATATTCGTTCAGGATATCGGATTATGTAAATATGATTGCAGTAAAGCAACAGTTACTGTCATCAATAATGAGTTAAAACAAGCTAATTGCCTGAAGTCCGACAGGAGCGGCGCTCTCTGGATCGGTACTGACAAAGGTCTTTTCAGGTATCATAATGCTTACTCGGCTAACTATCTCAAAGAAAACAGCAAGATCGTAAGCCTTTGTGCTGATAACCAGGGAGTACTATGGGCCGCTTCCGACGGCCACGGTATTTTCATTGTCAGAGACGGAAGGGCGGAACACAGCGACTACCCATTGAGCAGTAACGCGGTTTATTCCATCTGCGAAGACCGCGAGGGACGTAAGTGGATCGGCACACTACGTGGCGGTGTTAATATTATTGATAACAGGCGTAATTTATTCGAACAACATTCCTTCAAAGGTACGGTCGACAATTTTATACTCTCCTTCTGTGAGGCAGACGGCAGGAATATGTGGATAGGTACGGATGGGGGAGGACTTAAATACTGGGACCGTGAGAGCAATACCGTAAAGAATTACAACTACGACCGGGAGAATAAACAGACCATCAGCAGTAATTTTATCACCGGTATGCTGAAAGATTCCAATGGAGATCTTTGGATAGCTACCTGGTTCGGTGGTGTAAGCAGATACAATAAAAGCCGGGACGCATTTGACCGGTATACCTGTTTTAATCCATTTACCCAGGCGGCAGAGAACAATGTCTGGGTGATCTATGAAGATGCGCAAAAAAGACTGTGGGCCAGTACATCTAATAATGGCACATTATATCTCTTTAACCGGCAGACGAACACCTTTGAACTTTTCGATAGAACACTCGTCAATCTACAGTGCCTGGCGGAAGATCGTCAGGGCAACATGTGGGGCGGGAATTATTCCTCACTGGTAAAGATCGATCGCGATCATAAGCAGCACCGGACCTATAGGATCGGATATACCGTACGTACCGTGCATGAAGACCGCCGGGGAATTTTGTGGGTGGGCACAGAAGGTGGAGGATTGCTGGAGTTCAACCCGGCAAATGGTAAATATAAACGCTTCTCCGAAGCAGATGGATTACCAGGTAATTCAGTGCTCCGTTTGCTGGAAGATGATAAAGGCAATCTCTGGCTAAGTACATTCAATGGCCTGGCAAAGTTCGATCCGGTAAACCACACCTGCAGGAGCTTTTCGCAAACCGACGGACTGCAGAGTAATCAGTTTGCATACAATGCCGCTTTGAAGCTGAAGTCAGGCGAATTCTTTTTCGGGGGAATTAAAGGCTTTAATATTTTCCATCCTGACAGCATTTATGAACGGAGCAACTTTTCACCAGCCTTCCTGACTGGCATCCGTTTGAATAATGTACCAGCAGAGCAGAACAATGATTACATCTCTAAGCGGTCTTTGGAGAATATACAGGAGATCACAGTTCCCTATGACAAAGCCGCTGTTTCACTCGACTTTGTAGCGCTGGAATATACTTCGCCGGATAAGATCGGTTACAGTTACCTGCTGGAAGGATGGGATAAGGGCTGGAACGATGCGCGTGAATCCCGCACGGCCAATTATACCCACCTGCAGGAAGGGAACTATAATTTTATGCTCCGGGTCACGAATGCCGATGGAAAATGGGGTGAGGAGACGGAATTGCTGAAGATCATCGTATTGCCTCCCTGGTACAGAACGGGTTGGGCCTATGGTATCTATATTGCGCTCATCTTTGGCGTTATTTATCTCTTTATACAATATAAGGCCCGTCAGGAACGCCTGAAATACGAGATCAGGCTGGCCCACCTGGAAAGTGAAAAGGAAAAAGAGATGAACGAGAAAAAGCTGTCCTTTTTTACAAATATCTCCCACGAGTTCCGTACTCCGCTTACATTGATCATCAATCCACTGAAAGAACTGAAAGACAGTGAGAAACTGGGTGTGGTGTACAGAAATGCGAGGAGGTTACTGAGCCTGGTGGATCAGCTGTTGTTATTCCGGAAAGCGGATAATGAAGAACTGACGGTGACTAAGTTCGATATCATTGCTTTATGCAACGAGGTGTTCCTCTGTTTCACCCAGCAGGCCGAAACCCGGAACATCAGGTACCAGTTCCTGACGGATAATGATGGATCTATCGAAATATATGCGAACTACGAGCAGATAGAGATCGCCCTTTTCAACCTATTGTCCAACGCTTTTAAATTCACTCCCGAGGGGGGGGAGATCTCCTTCGGCATTCAGCAAACAACTGGTGGGGTAGACATAAAATTACAGGACTCCGGACCGGGGATCCCTGAGAACATGGGAGATAAGATATTTGATAAATTCCAGCATGGCGATAACCATAGTTCAGGATTCGGTATCGGGCTTTACCTGGTGAAAAAGTTCGTTGAAAACCATAAAGGCAAGGTCTCCTATTCCAGCAGACTAAATGAAGGCACTACATTCTGTGTTCACCTGAAAAGAGGAAAGGAGCATTTTGACGCCACCATCCTGAAGGAGGAGCCGGTTAAGAAATCGGCAATCCTCGATGAGCTGATCGATGATGTATACCGGATGCCGGAGAAACCAATGTCGTCAGGTGAAATGATCACGGAAAAAAGGTCCATCCTGGTCATTGATGACAATGCTGAGATCCGGGACTACCTGCGCCGGCTTTTTGCAGATAAATATATTATTTACGATGCCGATAACGGGACCGACGGATTTACCGCAGTGGAGAAATATATGCCGGACCTTGTGATCAGCGATGTCCATATGGAGGGCATGAACGGGATCGAATTGTGCCGGAAGATCAAGGAGACAGATATTGTCAGCCATATCCCTGTTATCTTACTGACATCAGCTTCTTCTTCTGAGGCCCGTATAGAAGGGATCGGGGGCGGCGCGGACGATTATATTACCAAACCCTTCGATAGCGCCCTCTTGCTGGTAAAAGTGCAGACCATTATCAGGAACCGGAACCTCCTCCAGCAGTATTTCCAGGAAAGCATTACCCTGAAGGCGAGTTATGTGAAGGTCCCGGCGGAATACCAGGACTTTTTAAAGAGGTGTATAGAAATAGTAGAAGCTAACCTCGGGAATGAGGATTTTTCTATCAAAACCTTCACCCAGGCGATAGGTATGAGTCACTCCAGCCTCTATAAGAAGGTAAAATCGATCTCCGGACAAACGATCAATGCCTTTATCCGTTCTATCAGGCTACGGAAAGCAGCAGTATTAATGCTGAAGGAAAACTATACGGTCAACCAGGCAGCCTTCCAGGTAGGAATAGCCGATAATAAATATTTCAGGGAGCAGTTCTGCAAATTATTCGGGATGAATCCGTCGGCCTATGTAAAAAAGTACCGGCATTCATTTAACCAGGACCTGAACGTGGTCAAATCCGACACTCCGGCCTTCTAAAATGTGAAAATACCCCCTTTTTTAAGCGATTTATCCCCTCTACGGGTCCTTTTTATCCCCCTAATTTAGTCAGGTAATTACCACGTAACAATAGTGCAACCAACAATCTATCAATTTTAAAGGAATGTACGTTATGAAAAAAAGCTTATCCACTGTAGTGAATTTAGTGTCGCTACGACAATTGCTACTGATGCTTCTTTTTTCCCTGTCCCTGATACCTGAAGTAAGGGCGCAAAAGTCAAATATCACAGGGAAAGTATCTGAGGCGACAGGGGCTATTCCCGGTGTCAGTGTCCGGATAAAGGGAACGAACCAGGGTACGCTCACCAACGAGGAGGGGAGATTTACCCTGCAGGCAGGTGTAGGAGATACCCTTGTATTTAATCACGTTTCATATGTCACACAGGAAATTGCAGTAAGAAATACCGCTCCGGTAAATGTGACGCTTGTTACCACCAGCCAGAATGTAAATGAAGTGGTGGTGGTAGGTTACGGTACCCAGAAAAAAGCGACCCTGACCGGCTCCATTTCTGTGGTAAAAGGAGCGGATATCGTTAAAAGTCCGCAGCCCAACGTATCCAATGCGCTGACCGGCCGTTTCTCAGGCGTAATGGCTAATAACCGGTCCGGCGAGCCAGGGTATGACGGTTCCAATATCCTCATCCGCGGACAGGCCACTACGGGTAACAATGACGTCCTGATCGTGGTAGATGGAGTGCCAGGTCAGATAGGTGGTCTGGACAGGCTGGACCCCAACGATATTGAAAGTATCAGCGTCCTGAAAGATGCATCCGCAGCAGTGTATGGTAGTCGCGCGGCAAATGGGGTGATCCTCGTAACGACAAAAAGGGGTAAAACGGGAAAACCGGTGATCTCCTATAGTTTCAACCAGGGCTTTTCCTCTCCAACCAGGTTACCAAAGATGGCTGACGCACCAACATATGCCTCCATCATGAATGAGATCCAATATTACGGTAATCCGTCAGGAGGTATGAACCAGTTTTATACCGCTGACGAAATACAAAAGTTCAGGGACGGTTCTGATCCCCTGCTTTATCCCAATACAGACTGGCAGAAAGAGGCGCTGAGGAAAACAGCACTCCAGAACCAGCACAACCTGTCCGTAAACGGAGGTAGTGATAATGTAAGGTACTACGTATCCCTGGGCATGATCAAGCAGGAGGGCATATATAAACAAGGTGTGACAGATTACCACCAGTATAATTTCCGTTCAAACATTGATGCGGATATCACCAAACGGCTGAAGGTGAGTATCTACCTGTCCGGCCGTCAGGAAGACCGCCTTTATCCCATTACAGGCGCCGGAGATATCTTCCGTTCCATTTACAGGGCTTATCCAACGGTAGCAGCTATCTACCCGAATGGATTACCCACTTCCGGTATTGAGAACAACAACCCCATATTGCAGGTAACTGATATTGGTGGTACTAACCGGAACCCTACACAGGTATTCAACGGTATCCTGAAAGGCAGTTATGCTATTCCGGGTGTTGAAGGATTATCATTGGACGGATTCTTTTCTATCGACAAATCCTGGAGTTTCGCCAAAGCGTTCAGTAAACCTTACTCCGTTTACACTTACGACGAAGCTAGTGACAGCTATAAGAAGACCGTTATCGGCGGTTCTAACGGTGCGGCTACCCTGGCGGAAGGACAGCTGAACCGGTCGCTGGTCACATCCAATATCAAATTGAACTATGCCCGCCAGTTCGGTCAGCATAATATCAGTGCCTTCGTTGCATACGAACAAAGTAAAACCGCGCAGGACAGTCTTGGGGCCTACAGGATGAATTTCCCGACCTCACTGACACCTGAACTGTCGCAGGGTGGTGCTGCAGCGACCGATAAGAATAACTCAGGCAACAGCTATAATTTCACCAGGAAAAGTTACTTCGGCCGCATCGCTTATAACTACCAGGAGAAATACCTGCTGGAAGCACAGGCTCGTATAGACGGTTCTTCAACCTTCGCCAAAGGCAACCAGTATGGTTTCTTTCCTTCCGTATCTGCAGGATGGCGCATCTCCCAGGAAGAATGGTTTAAGTCTTCAGTTGGCTTTATTAACGACCTGAAACTGCGTGGCTCCTATGGTACGCTGGGTAATGATAATGTGGGCCTGTTCCAGTCGTTCGATAACTATTCTTTCAGCAATATGTACGTGATCGGTTCTGCGATCCATTCCGGTATCGATCTTACCAAACTGGGTAATCCAAACATTACCTGGGAAACAGCTGAAAAAATGGACCTCGGACTGAATGCCCAGTTCCTGCGTCACTTCTCCCTGGAATTTATTTATTTCAAGCAGAAACGTTCCGACATCCTGACACAGAGAAATGCTTCCATCCCACAGGTATCAGGTATCGTAAATCCTAACGGAAGCGATCCGCTGGTGCCTTCTGAAAATATCGGAAAGGTGAATAGCAGCGGTATTGAAGCAACATTGGGCTATGATAATCGTACGAACAGTGGTGTTGGCTATCATATCAGCGGTAACATGACCTACGCAAAAAGCAAAGTGATCTTCATTGACGAAGCGGCAGGAACCCTGGATTATCAGCGGAAAACCGGCAGGCCTTTGAACACGGACCTGTTGTATAATGCAATAGGCATTTACAGAACAGCGGATGAACTGACTAAATACCCTCATCTGACCGGCGCGCAGCTGGGAGATCTGATCTATGAGGATTATAACGGTGATGGTAGTATTACTGCTGATGATCAGACCCGGACAAAATACACGAATGTGCCTGAGGTCACCTATGGTGTCGTAATGGGTGTTGACTATAAAGGGTTTGACGTATCGCTGGTATTGGCAGGACAAACACATGTGAGCCAGTATGTATTGCCAGAATCAGGTACTATCGGTAATTTTTATAGCAGCTGGGCAGATAACAGATGGAGCCCGTCGAATGGAGGCGGTAGTTATCCGAGAGTAGATGAGAGAGCATCCTCTTCCATCAATGGAGGATTGTACAGAAATTCCTTCTGGCTGAATAACGCTTCTTTTATCCGCCTGAAGAACGTGGAAGTGGGGTACAATTTGAATGCGGGTATATTATCACGTATGAAGATCTCCGGACTGAGGATCTATGCCAATGCTTTCAACCTGTTCACCATTACAAATGTAAAAGACTACGACCCGGAAGGTAGCAGCAACAGCGGACAGTTTTATCCGCAGCAGCGTATTGTGAACGTAGGAGCGAATGTTAAGTTTTAATCGTAAAAATTCCATCAATGAAAACTAACAATATTATTATATCCATTCTGCTGATCACCGGAGGCTTGTTTACTTCGTGTAAGAAAAATTACCTCGACATCGTGCCGACAGACAGAGTACCAGATGTGACGGTGCTATCGGATTCTGCTTTATTTCAGAATTATGTTATTAACCGTTACATGAGCATCAAACTGCAGGATAAAGAAGGAGAAGGTACACCTCCCGGTTTCGGCAGAGGATTTGAATATGCGATGTGGAGCTCTGTGAGCGATGAATCCATCTACAATAATGATGATAATACCTGGCTGATACAAAGAGGACTGCTGGCGCCGGAAAATACCGGTATTGCAGGAACAATCTGGGGTAGAAGTTACCGCAGTATCAGAGAGTGTAACTACGGGCTGGTTAACATTATGCAGGTGCCTATGAGTGAGCAGCTGAGAAATAAACTGAGGGGAGAATTACATTTCATCCGTGCCTTCCGTTATCACGACCTTATCAGGAATTATGGCACAGTGGTGCTGATGGGCGATAAGGTGTACAACCTGGAAGATGATATGACTGATCCTTCTCTTTTTACCCGGTCGTCTTTGAATGATTGTATCAGTTATGCAGTGGCCGAACTGGATTCTGCAGCACAACATCTGCCGGAAGTGAATGACGACAGTTGGCAGGCGGGCAGGGCTACTAAAGGAGCGGCACTGGCTTTGAAAGCACGGCTGTTATTGTATGCGGCAAGTCCGTTGTACAATGCAGGCACCTGGGAAGCAGCAGCTGCTGCAGCAAAAGTCGTAATGGACATGAATAAATATAGCATCGCAGCGGATTACGTTAAATTGTTCCAGAATTCAGATAACAATGAAGCTATTTTCTCAAGACTGTATGCAATAGGCGCCCGTCACGTTTGTATGGAAATAGCTAATGGTCCTAACGGATACAATGGCTGGGCAGGAAATACACCGTTACAGAACCTGGTAGATGCTTATGAGATGAAGAGCGGTAAACCGATCACAGATCCGGCTTCCGGATATAATGCAACTACTCCTTATGTTAATCGTGACGCCCGTTTTTATGCGACTATACTCTATAACGGCGCCACTTACCGTGGAAGTACCATACAGACCTACACGCCCGGAGGTAAAGACAGTAATGACGGACCATCCAACTGGAATACAACTAAAACCGGTTATTATCTGCGTAAATTCATGGATGATTCCTATCCCATCGAAAACCCATGGGATGTGGCCGGCCGTCAGCCGTGGATATATCTCCGCTATGCCGAAGTATTGCTGAACTATGCTGAAGCGCAGAATGAAGCCGTAGGGCCTGATGCAACAGTATATAGCGCGGTAAACCAGGTAAGACAGCGTGCAAGTGTTAATCAGCCGGCATTACAGGCAGGTCTGTCTAAAGATCAAATGAGGGAAGCGATCAGAAGAGAAAGACAGGTGGAACTGGCCTTTGAAGAGCACCGTTTTTATGATGTTCGCCGCTGGAAGATAGCCATGCAAACGGAGAACGTACCGGCGTATGGCATTACCGTAGAGTTGAAAAATGGAGCTCCTGTATATACCCGGAAAATAGCACTGACGGGCCGCCTGTTCGCTGAGAAGAATTACTTCCTGCCTATTCCGAGAACAGAGATCCAGGCTTCAAACAATAAGTTAGACCAAACAACAGGATATTAGTATGAAAGAGATCATCGTATCGGCAATACTGCTTTATACGTGTATGCGAACCGCGGCGGGACAGACCGCCGCGGTACATATAAACATCGATCCGGAAGTGACATATCAGACGATCGACAATTTCGGCGCATCCGACGCATGGTCGGCACAATTTGTAGGTAACTGGCCCGCAGAAAAGAAGAACACCATAGCTGACTGGCTGTTCAGTTCAGATACAACTGCAGCAGGTCAGCCTAAAGGGATCGGATTGTCCCTCTGGCGTTACAACATAGGCGCCGGTAGTACGGAACAGGGAGAGGGCAGCGGTATTACCGATGAATGGCGTCGTGCCGCGAAATGGCAGAACCAGTCAGGACAACTGTGGTTCCTGCAGGCGGCGAAGGAAAGAAGGGTGAAGCAATTCCTGGCATTCCTGAACAGTCCTCCGGTAAACCTTACCATTAATGGGAGGGCGTTTGCTGACAAAGGCAATTGTAATATCAAACCCGATAACTATGATGCCTTCGCAACTTACATCGCTGATGCAATGGAAGGGATCAGCAAAATGGCCGGAATCCGGTTTGATGTGATCAGCCCTGTGAATGAACCTCAATGGGACTGGAGTGATAATAAACAGGAGGGATGTCCCTATGACAATGATCAGATCAGCGGGCTAACCAGAAGCCTGAGTAAAACACTGGCTGCACGGAAGCTTTCCACCAAAATAATGGTCAGTGAGGCAGGACAGCTGGACTATCTGTATGGAGGAAAGAACAAACCTGCCCGGGGCCAACAGATCACGGCCTTCTTTGATAACAGCTCTCCTGATTACCTGGGGAACCTGTCGAATGTTAGCCGCGTTATTTCCGGTCACAGTTATTTTACCACTTCTCCACGTACAGCATCCATCCGGACGAGGGAGGAAGTAGCCGGACATATTAAGTCCTTTAAAGGGCTTGGATTCTGGCAATCTGAGTATTGTATACTTGGTGATAATGCAGGAGAGATCAATGGTAACAAAAGAGACTATGGTATGGACGCAGCATTATACCTGGCCCGTGTTATCCATGACGACCTGACAGTTGCCAATGCGTCGGCCTGGCAATACTGGCTTGCAATATCGCCATATGATTATAAAGATGGACTGATCTATATAGACAAGAATAAGCAGGACGGACAGTATCACGACAGTAAAATGTTGTGGGCTATGGGCAACTATAGCCGCTTTGTAAGGCCAGGCGCTAAAAGGATAAGCGCCGATGTACAGGGGGATAGTAGCTTACTCGTTTCCGCCTATAAAAATACAGATCAGTCAATAAGCGTGGTGATTGTAAATAGTACTCATGATGACAGGCACATTTCGCTGGACCGTAAAAAGGGACAGTTTCGCAGGCTTCGTTCCTATGTGACCTCCGGCGAGGATAATCTGCATCCCCTCGCTGTAAATAACAGTATAGTAATACCCGCCCGGGCTGTTGTTACGGTGACGGAAAGTATTCATTAATAAACAATGAAGGATGAAAAGGACTGGCATCATTGCTTTGCTGATGGTGATCTTCAGCATGCCCGCACTTGCGCAGCAGACAGGTAAACATACATTCGCACTGGGCGATACCGCATTCCTGCTGGATGGGAAGCCCTTCCTGATGATCTCAGGTGAAATGCATTATCCGAGGGTGCCGCGCGAATGCTGGCGGGCAAGAATGAAAATGGCAAAAGCTATGGGGCTGAATACCATTGGCACCTATGTATTCTGGAATGTACACGAACCTGAAAAAGGACAATATGATTTTTCAGGCAATAATGATATTGCAGCTTTTGTGAAAACAGCACAGGAGGAAGGACTATGGGTAGTATTAAGGCCTAGTCCCTATGTGTGTGCGGAGTGGGAGTTTGGTGGATATCCGTATTGGTTGCAGCAGATAAAAGGGCTGGTAGTACGAGGTAAAGAACCACAATACCTGGAAGCTTACAGGAACTATATCATGGCAGTGGGCAAACAGCTCTCGCCATTACTGGTGGAGCACGGGGGGAATATCCTGATGGTGCAGATAGAAAATGAATACGGTTCCTATTCGAATGATAAGGACTATCTGGACATTAACCGGAAGCTATTTATAGATGCGGGCTTTGATGGCCTGCTTTATACCTGCGATCCGGAGCCCGCTATTAAAGATGGGCATCTGCCGGGACTTTTACCAGCTATAAACGGCGTAGATGATCCTTCGAAAGTAAAAAGACTGATCAATGAAAACCATAACGGGAAAGGACCGTATTATATAGCAGAATGGTATCCTGCCTGGTTCGACTGGTGGGGAACAAAACATCATACTGTTCCTTACCAGCAATACCTGGGGAAACTGGACAGTGTATTGGCGGCAGGTATATCCATCAATATGTACATGTTCCATGGGGGAACAACCAGGGGCTTCATGAATGGTGCTAATGCGAATGATCGTACGCCGTACGAGCCGCAGATCAGCAGTTATGATTATGATGCACCTCTTGACGAAGCGGGGAACGCTACGGAAAAGTTTATGCAGTTCCGGAACGTCATATCGAAACATCTGCCTGAAGGAACAATACTGCCCGAAGTGCCTGCTGCCAGACCGGTTATTGGGATACCTGACATCCGTTTTACAAGCTCAACGCCATTGTTCAACTTCCTGCCTGTGCCTGCGGGTAGCATTAAGCCGCTTACTTTCGAAGACCTGGGACAGGCATATGGATGGGTATTGTACAGTACAAAGCTGGAAGGAAATAAAAAAGCCTGGCTAAAGATCAAAGAACTACGGGATTACTGTATCGTGATGGTCAATGGTAAGAGGGTAGGTGTGCTGGACAGAAGATCAGGACTAGACAGTATACAGCTGCAACTACCGGCAGGAAATGTAAAACTGGACCTGCTGGTGGAAAACCTCGGCCGTATTAATTTCGGCCCTTATCTGCTGACAAATAAAAAGGGAATAACTGAAAAAGTGATCTGGGCGGGGAAGGAAGTGAGCAACTGGCAGTTATACAAATTGCCGTTTGACAAACTGCCAGTAGTGAAAACGAAAAAAACAATTGCAGGATCAAATGTGCCGGCATTGAAAGAAGGGACGTTCACCTTAGAGACAATAGGAGATACTTACCTCGATATGAGCGACTGGGGCAAAGGTACTGTCTGGGTGAATGGGCATAACCTGGGCAGATACTGGGAGGTTGGTCCGCAGCAAACGATATATGTACCTGCGGAGTGGCTTCAGAAAGGAACGAACAGCATTGCCGTGATGGAATTGATCAAACCGGAGATGGATAAGTTATCGGCGATTGACCATCCTGTATTGGATGTATTGAAATAAGTCAAACAGTGAATGATGAAACAGATAATAGAACAGTGAACAGATGATCTTTATTGTTGACCTGTATTTGTTGTAGCGCCTTTTATCTTACTGTTTGTTTCGTCAATGCGGTCGGAGCTTCATAATGAAGCCCCGATTGTTTTTTATCCTGCGAACTTAATGATAATAGATCTTAAATAACTCTGTTTTGGTTTTAATATCCAGTTTAAGGAAGATGTTTTTCATGTGGTATTGAATGGTATTTAAGCTTAGATGAAGGTTTGCAGCGATCTGTTTGTAAGACATTCCCTCCAGCACCATTTCTGTAATTTCTTTTTCTTTCTTGGTCAGCTTTTCCCTTGTAGCAGGTTTTTCATTTCTGTTACGGTAAAGCATATATCTGAATATCTGCTGGCTGACCGCCGGTTGACCGAATTCGAGCATATTGATCATTTTGTGCTCTATACTGTAGAAGTTTTCAGTTTTCATGAGATAGCCATCGGCACCCTGATCAAACGCCAGCTGAATAATATGTTTGTTTTCTTCTTTAGTAAGCAGTACAACGAGCATTTCAGGCTTTAGTTCCTTAAACTCTTTTATTTCTTCCATCTTTTCTGCATCTGCGGTCTGTACACTTAGTAATAAGAGATCGGGGTTAAGAGAAGGGTAATTATACAGGATACGGAAAGCAGTAGAGATACTGTTGGTATTGAGACAGGTGGAAAAATGGCTGTTTTGAGAGATGTGTAATATAAGATCGTCGCTGAATTGTGTGTCTTCTTCAATGATGCCGATCTGATATTTTCGATTTAGATTGACTGATAACATTGGTTTTTAAAATTTTTGAATCATTGGGAATAAGATAAGTACATGCGTTGGTTTAAAACGAAGAGAATAGAAAACAATAGAGCTATCAAATAGTTTATACCGTTAACAAAAAATAGGGGAACGGGCTGGAAGGTTGACTCGTCCGTTTCACTATGACAAATCACAAGATGTACGAATTATTGACTTTTAGTGGAATATGGTTATGACCCAGACAAGATATAAAATCAAAGTATCATTAAGGACTACACTTTTATGTGGTAAATAATATTGATAATAGCACGAATTTTATTTGAAGTTACATAAACGAATATCAGAAAAATTTAAATAAAATAAGAATTGAAATGTCAGGAACCCTGATAATACACATTTCAGCTGTTGAGTATGATAAATCCTTATTCCCACGGATGACCACAGATTTCGTTGCGTTCATTGTTTGAGTATGCTTAAAGAGCGTACCCGGAAGTATCACCGTTTACGTTGTGATATTTTCCTGCTATGCGTGTGTATGTATATATCGGGAAACAAGATCATAAAGCGTATTGATAATATGATAAAACCCAGTAATGACATTAATGAAGACATCTATTTGCTCCCTTAAGCTTTCCATCAGTTATTCACAGATATATCATTGGCTAACCAGTTAAATAGTCTTGCAGAGGGCAGGTTATGAAAATTTTTGATACCCGATCAGACAGGAATGAATTTTTAAGAAGAGCGGCTATTGTAATACTGGTGCTTCTTTTTTTTGCTGTGTTTTTTCATAAACGTGTTTTCGTCGTAATAAAGTCGGGTGAAGCCGGTGTGTTATATAGTGTAGCGACTGGAACTGATATTAAGAGGACATATGGTGAAGGGTTGCATATCATTAGTCCGTTCAATACGATGACCATTTATGATGTAAGGACACAAAAGCTCAATTTCAGCCAGTCTATTATGAGTAAGAACGGGCTCAAGGTCCGCCTGGACTATGCAGTGTTATTTAAGCCCGACAGGAACTTCCTCCCGCTGTTGCATCAGCAAGTAGGGACGGATTATAAGAATACGCTTGTTGCGCCTTGTATTGAGGCTAAGATCAGGAAGGACATCTCAGAACTTGCCCCCGAAGATATTTTTATGATGGATAGAGGCGTGACGGAGAAAAATGAAATTGATAGTCTGAGAAAGGTCCTTGTCAACAATAAAGTGCAAATAGAAGGATATTTCATTTCGAAGGTTGAACTGCCTGATATCATTGATAGTGCTATCACAGCAGTGTATGCTAGGCAACAGCTGAACGAAGAATACAGATACCGGCTGGCGGTAGAGCAGAAGGAGCGGCAGCGTAAGATAATAGAAGCGCAGGGTATAAGAGACTTCGCTACTATATTGAATGTATCGCCGGCTCAGTGGAGGGCGCTCGATGTGACACAACGCCTGGCTGCCTCACCGAATTCGAAGATGATCATTATGGGTAGTAATGGCTCCGGGGGGCTTCCTGTGATAATGGGCGATCAGTTTACAACAGTGCCTGCTACCGGCGGCGCCACGGTAAGACCAGCTACACCGAACAGACCTTAAATAACCAAGACATTTTTCATCAGTAAAATAAAATTAACATGATAGAAAATTCACAAGTCGAAGTAACCACATCGACTGACAGAGAAGTCAGCTCACGGGCAATTATTAAGAAGCACGTACTTATTTCTATGGGTGTAGGGGCTGTTCCCATTCCAATAGTGGATGTAGCAGCTGTTACTGGCGTACAACTTTCTATGATCAGCAAACTGGCCAAATTACACGGTGTACAGTTCGCAGAAGATCTGGGTAAATCATTGCTCGCGTCCTTAGTGGGCGGTCTGGGTAGCAAGGCATTGGTAACAAGCTTCCTGGGAAGTGCCATTAAGGCCATTCCTGTGGTAGGATCCGCCATAGGAGCTGTTACATTCCCCGCATTTGCCGGAGCCACTACATACGCTGTAGGTAGAGTGTTTGATAAACATTTTGCACAAGGTGGTACTATGCTTGATTTCAAGCCAGCAGATGTAAAGGAGTACTTTTCAGAAGAGCTGGACAAAGGAAAAGAAGTTGTAAGTAATATCACTACAACAGTTAAGAAACCTTTTACTTCCAGGAAGGCAGGAAAAGATCCAGAGCCTGACGCGATATAATTGACCGGAATATGTTTAATATCATTTTCAGCCCCTTATTTATCGGTTGGATAATTCTTGCAGTGGTTTGCGGGATCGCCGGTATACGTACGCGTATCGGATTCTGGGGATCATTTTGCCTGGGCATCGTTCTTACCCCCGTAGTGGTGCTCATAGCGCTTTATCTATTCCAGCCGATAAATAAGGGCCGGTAATTCTTACATATCACAAACATTAAAGCGATGCGTACAAACGGCGTACAGCTTTTTATTTTCCCCCACGCGGGCGGAAGCGAGGTTTCCTATGTTCCTATAGAGAAAGAACTGCTGCCGGTGACAGTAACATCTACGATCTGTTATGCCGGAAGAGGCAGGAGGATACATGAGCCGTTCCTAAAAGACATGGATGCCACAGCAAAAGATTGCATGGAGATAGTCCGGAAGAACAGAGATCAGCAGTTGCCGCTGGTATTTCTGGGCCATAGCCTGGGGGCGCTTATTGCCTTTGAAACAATGGCCTGTATGCGGCGTTATGACATGGACCTGCCGGAACTGGTCTTCTTTTCGGGCAGGAAGGGGCCTGCGGCCGTTTCAGAGAACACCAACAGATCGTTATTGCCAGACGATGAGCTGCTAACCTGCCTTTCCCGGATGGGGGGGATCCCGGAATACTTTCTGCGGCATCCTGACTTCCTCTCATTCTATCTTCCGATCATCCGGAATGATCTGCGTTTGAATGACACCTATTCGTACCGTCATCGCGAAGCCTTTGACCTGCCCTTCGTGATCATGAACGGGACGGACGATGAAAGTGTTGGCCCCGATCCCGCAATTTTCTGGAAAGAACACACTACGGCGGCATGTTACCAGGAATGGCTGGAAGGCAATCATTTCTATTTTTCAGATGCCACTGCTTTCAGTCAGACGCTAACTAAATATATCAGCATGCATTTTACGCATTTGCAGCTGCCGCTCTTAAAAGCGTGTATTTAACCCATCTACCAATTAAAGTTAACTATTGTGAATACTACAGCTCAATCAACATCCCATGATACGCTTAGCAGTCTTCAGAAGTCGTTTCTGATCATCCGGAACCTGGAAAGAAAACTGGAAGAAGAAAAAAGCCGTGATCCTTCAACCGAAGAAATAGCGGTGGTCGGTATGGCCTGTCATTTGCCCGGTGGTATCCGTTCTGCACAGGACTTCTGGGATGCATTGCTGACAGGAGAGGATCTGATAGCTGACAATGGTTTAACAGCCCGGTGGCAGGATATGGGACATCAGCAAGGTCCGGTTAGTCAGGCGATGCCACATGCAGGGCTACTGGATGACATCACATTGTTTGATAACGAATATTTTCACATCTCACCAGCAGAAGCAAGATATATTGATCCGCAACAACGGCAGTTGCTGATGGTGGTGGGTAATGCGCTTGCTGATGCTGGAATATCTCCAGGGTCGCTTAAAGGTACTGATACCGGTGTTTTTACCGGCATCAGCGCGTTCGACTACAGTCTGCATATCATGCAGCAGGATGATAAATATATGGTAGACCCCTATCTGGGAAGTGGTAACTCTTTAAGCGGCGCCAGTGGCCGTATCTCTTATTGTTACGGTTTTCACGGTCCTTGTTTAAGTATCGACACCGCCTGTTCCTCTTCATTGGTAGCCCTGCACCAGGGCGCTGAAAGTCTTAAAAGGAACGAATGTAAGGTTGCCATTGTCAGTGGTGCAAACCTGGTATTATCACCTTATCTGCAGGCGAGCCTGACGGAAGCAGGGATGTTATCGCCCGATGGACGATGCAAGGCCTTTGACGACAGTGCTAACGGCTACGTACGTTCAGAAGGTTGTTTGTCGGTTGTACTAAAAAGATTATCTGATGCGGTAAAAGACGGAGACCGCATCTATGCTTGTATAAAAGGATCTGCTGTTGCTCAGGATGGCGCCAGCGGCGGACTTACAGTACCTGATCCCGGCAGCCAGGCGAAAGTGATCCGTAATGCCTTACGTGCTGCGGGTATGCAACCCGATGATATAGGTTTTATAGAAGGACATGGTACAGGGACTTCACTGGGCGACCCTGTGGAGGCAGAAGGTTTGAAGCAGGTATTTGGCAATCGTACAGGTGGCAAAAAACTGTTGCTGGGGTCTGTTAAAAGTAATGTAGGGCACCTGGAGGCCGCTGCAGGACTGGCCGGGTTCATGAAAGTATGCCTGAGTATTCATCACAGGCAACTTCCTCCACACCTGCATTTCCAGCAGCCTAACCATCATATTGACTGGGATAATATGCCCTTTCAGATCAACACAGATATCCACAGTTTCAATAATAGTTCCCGGCTAACCGGCGGTGTCAGTTCATTTGGTTTTACAGGCACTATCGCACATTGTGTAGTAGCCGCCTGTGAAACGACAGCGACAACTACCAATACGCAGTTACCGGCGCCCCGTTATCATCTTAAGTCGCACTGGCTGGGAAAACTGCCAGGAGCGTCTGCTGCAGGTTGTTACGGTATTCAGTGGAAGGCGTTAGAAATGGCTATGCTGGAGGAAAAAGAAACATTACAATATGTTTATGTAGAAACAAGTGCTGGAACAGACCTGAACAGGCAATGGTTTCTGGACAAAAGCGGAACTATATCGATGCCGTACGACCGGTTATCTACGCTGGATAGTCTGAATGGAGGCTTTGGTCTGCGGCCTTTCTGCCTGGTGTATGATATCTGCGCTTTGGAAGAGACAGATGACGCAGGGTTGAGAAGCGTTTATCAGCAATTGCTGACGTTTTTTAAAACGGTACAACAGTTAGGCCGCACGCCGGCAGCTATACTCTTTGTGACCCATAATGCTTTCAATGCACCGGGGAATGATGATATATCAGCACTGCAATATAGTCTGACCGCCTTTGTAAAATCAGCATCACTGGAAATGCGTGGCGCTGTTATGCTGGTGCTGGACATAAACAAACAGTTACCGGATGCTGCGTTCCTCAACAATTATGTACAACAATCCTGTTTCAGGGAAATAGCCTTCAGAGGCGAACAATACTGGTATCCGGCCCTTGCGGCCAGCGGGCTGTCATCCGCAACAGAGATCTCCTGCGATCCGGAAGGGACTTATCTTATTACCGGTGGCAAAGGGTCATTAGGCGCTCATCTTGCAGCGTGGATGGTGCAGAAGGGAGCCGGTACAGTAATTATCACGGGAAGAAGTATAAACAGTAATACTGCCAATGATCGTGTTATTTACAGGCAGCTGGACGTTACAGACGCTGCGGCAGTGCGCGGACTTGCCGATTGGCTGCGGAAGGAAAAGAAGATATTGAAAGGCATTGTTCATGCGGCGGGAACAAACAGTCGTTGTTTACAGCATAACCTGACTACCGATGACATCATGTATGTGGCCGGACCAAAAATTACCGGACTGCAAAACATTGCAGCCAGCCTGCCCCTGGAGCGGCTGGATTTCCTGGTTACTTATTCTTCCATTGCAGCAGTGTGGGGATCTGGGATGTTGTCCCATTATGCCGCCGCCAACGCCTATATGGATGGGTTTATCCTGCGATTGAGAAAACAGGGTATCCCGGCTAAAACTATCAACTGGGGACCCTGGGAAGGCAGCAATATGATGTTGGAAACTGAGAACAGTGTTGATCTGTTGAAAGAGTCAGGTGTACCACCTTTTAATGCAGGCGCCGTTCGCAGGGTATACGCTTCCCTGTTGGTAGCCGATACGCCGCAGTTGGTATACGTACGACTCGATACGCCGCGCTTTATCGCCATGATGGAAATGCAGGGACCTGTAGCTTTCTGGGAAAACCTGCGCCCGGCAGAGAATAGATCAGAGGTACCTGTTGCGGGTAAGACAGATCTGTCCCTGATCACTGATGACGTGGAAAGGCAGGACCTGATCAGCAAAGAATTGATAAGATTAGTGAAACAGGTCCTGGCAATGGATGGCGGGGAACCGGTGGACATTACAAGGAGCTTCAGCGATATGGGAATGGATTCCATCCTGCTTGTCAAATATGTACAATGTATTAACGCACAGCTGGGGTTGACAGTGACGACCAATATGTTGTTCAACTATCCAACGATCAGCGGCTTGTCGGCTTATGTGAACAGCGGCTTTGAAAAGGCAATAGCTCCGCAGGTCAAAACAGGGAAGGTAAGCAGTCTCTATGATATGAGTGATGAAGAGGTATTAAAAATGGTGAGTGAAGAAATGCAAAAATATTAATCGTCTATGGAAAATATAGAGCTGGTAAAGAAGTTATATGAGAGGCTGAAAATTGCAGAGGAACGTATAGACACACTGGAGAGGAAGGAGGACATGCCCGTTGCCATTGTTGGCATGTCCTGCCGCTTTCCTGGCGCGGAAAACGTGGCGGCATTCTGGGATAATCTGTGTAATGCAAAAGATGCGGTAACACCGGTTCCGGAAGATCGCTGGAATGCTGAACGCTTTTATGATAAGAACCCCGATGCACCGGGTAAGTCCTATTGTACCACGGGTGCTTTTTTAGATAACGTAAAGGGATTTGACGCGGCGTTTTTCAGGATCAATCCTGCAGAAGCAAAACAGATGTCGCCCCAACAGCGGATCTTGCTTGAAACAACCTGGCAGGCGCTGGAAGCGGCCAATATAAGGCCCGGAGGTCTTAAAGGCACAGATACCGCTGTGTTCCTGAGTGCGTCTGACGATCATTACAAACATCTGGTAACAGGAGAAAATCCGGAGGGTATCACACATTTTTTTGTAACGGGTAACGCCACCTCTACGACCAGTGGCAGGATCGCTTATCAGCTGGGACTGACCGGCGCCAACATGATGGTGGATACTGCCTGTTCTTCGTCCCTGGTAGCGGTGGACCTTGCCGTAAGGGAGCTCCGTTCCGGAAAGACCAGTATTGCTATCGCCGGGGGGATTAACCTTTTCCTGACGCCCCTGGGATATATTTCACTGTCAAGAACGAGGGCGCTGGCTACTGATGGCAGATGTAAGGCGTTTGATGCAGCAGCAGATGGCTATGGCCGTGGTGAGGGATGTGGGGTGGTCGTGCTGAAACGTTATGACGATGCTATAAGAGATGGTGATCATATTATATCGGTTATAAAAGGGGCTGCTATTAACCAGGATGGGGCCAGTAACGGTATGACAGCCCCCAACGGGTTGGCGCAGGAAAGGCTGCTGAAAGCGGCGCTTAAAAGTGCGAATGTACATCCTGATGAAGTGTTGTATGTAGAAGCACATGGAACAGGTACAAAACTGGGCGATCCTATAGAAGCTGAAGCGCTTCAACAGGCGTATATAAACGGTAGTAAGAGAAAACACCCGCTTTATGTAGGAAGCGTGAAAACTAATATCGGGCACCTGGAATCAGCCGCCGGTATTGCCGCCCTGATAAAAACTTCGTTATGCCTGTACCACGGAAAAGTACCGGCAAGTCTGCATTATCACAATCCCAATCCGGCTATCAGCTGGAACGAGCAGGTGAAAGTGGTGACTGCTACGACGGGGCTGCCCGCTTATGCAAACAGTTTTGCATCAGTAAGTTCTTTTGGGTTCAGTGGCACGAACGTGCATATGATATTGCAGTCGGCAGTACATCAATATAGTAGTCAGCATCCTGATGAATGCAGCGTATTATTACTCTCTGCCAGGTCTGCCGGTGCATTGAAGAAACTGGCAACTGCTTATATCGCCTACCTCGGGAATACAGACGTTGCGTTTCCTGATGTTGCATATACCGCTTTGCATCGCCGGGACCATTTCGAAGAGCGTGTGGCGCTGATAGCTGAAAATAAAGCGGCGGCATCCCGTTTACTGGAGCTGGTGGTAAAGGGTAATAATGAAAGCTTGCTGGTGTCTCCAGGAATGAATGATAGCCACTGCCCACTATTACGGGAAGATGCGCAACAATTTTTATCAGCAAACCAGGCACATATCTATTCGCTAAATGGTGTAGCTGTTCCTATTCCTGTTTACCAGTTCGATCATGAAGCGTTTTGGGTGGACGACGGCCGGTACCGTTCATTTGTAAATCCTGCTGGCGAGATTGTAACAACCGGGGAGACACTTGCAACGGTCAATACGACGGAAGATATTTCAATCGCATTATATACAGACAGGATCGTTGCTGAGATTACAGAAATGAAAGCCGGCACATTCAGTGATGAGGATGATTTCTTTGGTATGGGCATGGATTCAATTATGATCATGCATCTGCGGGAACGGATCCTTGAAGATAAAAAGGTGAATATCGAAGTATCGTTATTCTACGACAAACTGAATACACCGGGAAAGTTAAAGGAATATCTGTTGGCGGCGGCACCCGGAGCAATGCCGGTAAAGAAAACAGAAGAGGCGGCCTATGTGCCTTATAAGACCCCGGAAATATCACCGGACCAAACGACAGCCGGTAATGATCATGCTTTGCGGGCATTGGTGAACGATGTTGTGAAAAACAGCAGCAGCTCTAAACAGCTGACACAGGAATATCGTCAATACCTTGCAAACAACAGGAACATCGCAGGGTTTAAACCGCGCTGGAAAGAAATGGTATACCAGCCCGTAGCGGTGAAAGCAGAAGGCGCTTATATCTGGGATATGGACGGTAACCGGTACCTGGATTTTACAATGGGTTTTGGTGTACACCTGTTCGGTTATAACCCGTCATTCATCAATAAAAGTTTACAGGAAGTACTGGAGCATAAATTATTCCTCGGGGCTTTAAGTCCGCAGGCGGGAAAGCTGGCTATGCGCATCTGTAATATCACCGGTAACGAACGTGCCGCATTTTACAATACAGGCACGGAAGCTGTCATGGTGGCTATCAGACTGGCAAGAGCGGTAACACAGAAGAATAAGATCGTCATCTTTTCGGGGTCTTATCATGGCACTTTTGATGGTATCCTTGCCCGTCAGGGAAAGAGTGTATACGGAGAGCCACTGGCGCCCGGAGTGAATACATCCGTAGGACAGGACGTACTGGTGTTGCGTTATGGGAATGAGGAAGACCTGGAAGTGATTGCCGGTATGACGGGAGATATCGCCGCTATATTGGTGGAACCGGTGCAGAGCCGCAGACCGGATTTCTTTCCTGTACAATTCCTCGAAAGTTTGTCAGGTATTACGACACAGCACAATATAGCATTGATATTTGACGAGGTGATATCAGGATTCAGGTTTGCTGTCAATGGTATCCGCGCATTTACAAAAGTAAGACCGGATATCTCCGTATATGGTAAGATCATTGGCGGCGGCATTCCGATAGGCGTAGTAGCGGGCAGCAAACGTTTCATGGACGCTGTGGATGGCGGATGCTGGTCTTATGGAGACAATTCACATCCTACTGTTACCAATACGTTTGTAGCAGGTACATTCTGCCATCATCCGCTGGCAATGGAAGCAGGCATACATGTATTAGACCACCTGGAAGCAAACCCCGGCATCTACCGGGAACTGGAGCAAACAACCAGTGGCATCTGCGATGAACTGAATACATTCTTCAAAAGTCAGCGTATTCCTGTTAGTATGGTGCACTTCGGGTCATTGTTCCGGTTTGTGCTGAAAGGTAACTACGAATTACTTTTCTATAAACTGCTGGCAAAAGGGATCTACATATGGGAGGGCCGGAATTGTTATGTATCAACTCCACATTCAGCCGCTGATATCAGCTACCTGAAACAGTCAGTTATGGATAGTTGTATGGAGCTGTTGCAAGAGGGCCTGATCAGTGCAGAAGAAGAGATTGCAGTACCCGAAATTAAGCTCTCCGCCGCACAACAGAATATATGGTGGTCATGGCAGTTACAGCCCAGGTCCGCATTGTTCAATCTGTCGGAAACACTGCTGATAGAAGGACCTTTCCTACCTGATAAATTCGAGGAGGCTTGCAACCTGCTTACACAGCGGCATGAAATATTGCAGACGGTATTCTATGAAAAGGAGGGTATTCCCTGGCAGAAGCCTTTGCCTGATCGCAGGTTTACATTAAGCCACCTTGATCTTCCGGACGATGATACAGCTGCGGAACAGCTCTTACTGGCAAAGAACCAGGAGGCCTTTAGTCCGGACGAGGAATGGTTATGGCGGGTATCTGTATGCAAAAGGGAAAACGGGACCCACCTTGTTGCTGTGACAGTACATCATATTGTTTGTGACGGATGGTCATTGGAAATACTCTTTAACGACCTGATAGACCTGTATAACGCCCTTGTGAACGGACAACAGGTTAAAGGTGCATCCTCATTACAATACCGTCATTATGTGCAGGAAGAACAGGAAAATACACAGAATGAAATGTTACGATCATTCTGGCAGCAACAAGTGAAGGCAATCGCACCATTACATATTCCTGGCGTAACAGTTAATGGTATTCCGGGAAATGGAGAAGCAGCATTGCTAATAAACGGCCCGGTCTATGCCGGCATCAGGCAGCTGGCGACGGATCTTAACGTTAGTGTGTTCGCTGTAATAACAGCCGTTACGCAATTGTTATTACACAGTTATACCGGCGCAACAGACATTACTACGGGAACGCCTGTTACCGGAAGAAGTAAAGCAAAATGGAATAAACTGATAGGACATTTCCTGAATATACTGGTGCTGCGTATCCAGCTGGACGGGGAAGAAACATTTACCCATTTGTTGGAACGCCTGAAGTTGCATCTGATGGAGATGTTTGAGAAACAGGATTACTCCTTCGAGACCTTAAAGAACGAATGCTGGTCCCGGCAGGAAGGAGAACTACATCCGTTCTTTGAAATAGAAATATCACTGCAGAACTTCCGGCTGAAACGGCATCATAGTGCAAGACATTTTGATGACCTGACAGTGAGCAGTTTCAGGAATATGTCGGTAGACCCGAGAAAATATCCGATGGAATTCCGTTTTGATGAAGGGCATGATGACATAGATCTGCGCATACATTACGACACCTCACGTTATCCTGCTGCACTGGTAAAAGAGATGCTGGAAGACTGGCAGTTACTGCTGGAACTAGCGTTTACAGGTCGGGATGAATCCCTCGCAGCGCTGACCGCGAAACTAAAAGAAAGCCGGTCAGCGAAAGCCAAACAAGCCTTACACTCCCGCCGGAATGAAAACCTTTTAAAATTAACCACTACAAAATAATACTCTATGCAATTTCAAAGACAGCAATTTTCATTAAAAGATGTGAAACCACGGACTATTGATCTTGCAGGAGATATTATCGAAAGAACGCCGGGTTTTCCGGTGGTCTATAAGCCGGCTATAGACGGCATTTCATTGCAATCGTGGTTGTCTGGTCACCAGGAAGAGGTGGAGCTTGAACTGAAAGTATATGGGGCCATCTTATTCAGGGGCTTTGATGTGCCTGACAGAAATGCCTTCCAGGATGTAATGGGTGCCTTTAACGAAGAGTTCCTTTCCTATAAGGATAGGTCCTCTCCACGAACGGAGGTCAGGGAAAATGTATATACCTCTACTGAACATCCGGCAGATCAGGTTATAAACATGCATAACGAGCTGTCTTACTCCCACACCTGGCCACAGAAGATCGCTTTCTACTGTGCGAAAGAACCATCGGAACGCGGAGAGACACCTATAGCAGACGTGCGTAAAGTATTGAAACGCCTGCCAGAGAAACTGGTAAACACCTTCCGTGAAAAGGGCATCCTTTACCGCAGACTACTGCAGCAAGGGGTAGGGTTATCATGGCAGGAGGTATTCCAGACAAAAGATCCTGCAGTAGTGGAACAGCATTGTAAAACATATGGACAGGAATTTACCTGGACAGGTAATGACCGGCTGGAGATCAAATGGCAAAGGCCCGCAGTAAGAACACATCCGGTAACAGGAGAAGACATCTGGTTCAATCACGGATATTTCTTCAATTTCCTGGCCCTTATTCCTGAAATAAGAGCGGCTTTTTCCAGCAGCGACGAACTTCCTTTTAATACTTATTATGGAGACGGTTCACCTATTGAAGCCGAATACCTGGAGCTGATCCATGCCGCTTATGAAGAAGAATGCGTCTATTTCCCCTGGAAGAAGAAAGATATCCTGCTGATGGATAATATGCTGGTGGCACACGGACGTAATTCCTTCCGCGGGGAAAGAGAGATCAATGTAATCATGATGAAACCTATCAGACTATAATGACGAGTTTATCCGGTGATGTAATCCTGCCTGTTACTGAAAAACAGAAAGGATATTTTCAAAAAGACATACCTCAGTTGCCTGTCAGCTTTTCGTGGGAGATCCATTGCGAACCAGTGGCTGATCTGAAGGTGCTTGAGGAAATGCTACGTGCGATGTTTGAGACGCAGGAAGCCCTTTTTATACACTTTATTTATCAGCCTGATGTGGTGTATCCATTACAAAAAGTGGAAACGCCAGATGGGCGTCAGCTACATATATTTCTTGAAGACCGACCGGAGAACATAAGTGCATTCCGTGACAATTGCCGCAGGTATCAGGAAGCGTTAAGTGAATATGTCGTCTTTGGAGCTTCAAGAGGAAATGCTTGTTATAATGCTTATATACAGGTCCCTTTTGGCCTGGTTGACTTTCATAGTGTAGTCAGGCTATGCGGTGCGATACAACATGTTTTTTCAGGTAAGCAGGTGGATGTCCCCCTGATATCTTATTCTCAGTATGTAAGCTGGCAGACAGAAACATTGGAACAACAGCCGGATGAGGTAAATGCTTGGTTTAAACAGCAACAGGCCACGGGAACAGCGCCGTTTATATTTGAAAGGAGGACTGCGAATAGACCTGCCTATGAAAGCACTATTATAAAAAGGCAAGGAACGTCGCTGCTGCTTGCAGCTGAAAAAGCAGGTATGTCAGCACAAGATTGCTGTTATGGTATATTCAGTGTTTTGTTAAGTCATTTTACGGGCAGGGATGTTGTGACACCCGGTGTACTGCTGAGCGGCAGGGTTTATGATGAACTGAATAACACCGCAGGCCTTATTGACCAGGTGGTTCCGTTGCCAGTAGCTTTGATGGATAGTTTTAAAGCATTGGTGTATAGTATCTCTCAGTCAATGGAAGAGAAACAATCGCTGGCAGAATATTTCACACATGAATTTATAGAAGACGTTTCAGATAATGGCGTGCCTTACGTGCTGCAATATGTCAAAATACCAGCGCATATCACCCCTTGCAACGATTGGCAGATAGTACTTCCCGGCGTTGCTTTGCAGCTGGACATCCTGGAAGGGACAGATGGCCTGACGACAAGATGGAGTTACGATGCTACACGCTTTGACAGGAGTGGTGTTGAGCAGATAGACAAAGTACTGCAAAGATTATTGGATCTGGCAGCGACCGACCTGGAAAAGCTCACGGATGTTCACCTGCTGGCGGATGATCTGTCCTTTGATGCACCGCTGCCGGTAGTTCCACAGCCAGGGTTTATTTCACTGTTTCAGACAGCATGTAAAAAATACCCTGATGCAATCGCTGTAGTCGATGGAGATACAAAGTATACCTATAGCTCACTTGAACTTATAACGGGCAAGCTGGCTGCTGCACTCATTGAAAAGAAGGGCGTACGTCCGGGGGATATTGTGGCTATTAATGCTCCGAGAAGTGCGCAGGTGATCATCGCTGTTATCGCTGTTATGAAAGCAGGTGCCGCCTTCCTGCCTATAGATAGGTCGCAGCCCGTATCCAGGATACAGTCGATCCTAGATGACGCTGCTCCGGTATTGATACTCACTGATAGTACAGACGATGGTTCAGGCTGCGCGATAGGATCATTATTAGATGGGGTGGAAAGCCAGATAGACTATCCGCAGGAAAATGGCGAAGCCCTTTCTTATGTGATCTATACCTCGGGTACAACGGGAAGACCGAAAGGTTGTATGCTGACGGTTGGCAATCTTTCCCACTACCTCCATTGGTGTATTAAAACATACACTAAGGATGCGACCTGCGGCAGCTTCCCATGGTTTACGCCATTGTCTTTCGATCTTACCATCACCAGTATCTTTTTGCCCTTAGTAACGGGGAAGAAGGTCGTCGTGTTTGGAGAGGCGGAGCAGACAGACGCGGTCCTGCGACAATGTTTTTCAGGAAGGGAAGGCATTGACTGCATAAAACTGACCCCTTCCCATATCAGCCTGCTGAAATACCAGGAACTGATGCAATCACCTGTACAGGTGGTGATCACCGGGGGAGAGCAATTGTTACCCTCACAAGCTGCGGTGTTGTTCAGGCTCAATAAAGATATTCTGCTGTTCAATGAATATGGTCCTACCGAGGCGACGGTGGGTTGTATCGTGAAAAGTATCCGGCCGGATGATCAGTTGATAACGATCGGACATCCGATAGACGGGATGGAGGCCTTCATTCTCAATAGTGCTGGCAGGGCGTTGATGCCGGGCCTTGCGGGTGAACTGTTCCTGGCGGGGAATGGCATTGCAAAAGGGTACCTGAATAATGAAGTATTAACCAGGGAAAAGTTTGTCGATCATGAAACTGGTATTGGCAGACGATTTTACCGGACAGGTGACCTTGCAAGGCAGTTGCCAAATGGAGAGCTGGTTTTCCTGGGAAGAACCGACCAACAGTTAAAGATCCGGGGATACAGAATAGAAACAGACGAGATCATACACCACGTAAATAATATCACAGGCGTTAAAACGGCACAGATACTGGCAGAACAGCGTGGAGACGACAAGGAACTGGGGTTGTTCTTCGATGGCGATGCGGATGTATTAAACCTGAGGGAAGCGCTTAAAGAGCGCCTGCCGGTGTATATGGTGCCCCAATACTATTACCGGGTGAAGGAAATCCCCCTGACCGTCAATGGAAAGGTGGACGCCCGAAGGCTGCTTTCCCATAGTCTGACCATTAAAGACGACACAAAGAGTTATGAAGCGCCCGTTAATGAGACGGAGCAGATAATTGCTGCCATCTGGAGGGAATTGTTGCAGGTAGAGCAGGTGGGAAGACAAGACCATTTTTTTGCTTCCGGCGGACAAAGCATCAAAGCTTCCGCATTAGTGGCTCGCCTAAATAAGCATTTTGAGGCCGCATTTACGTTAAAAGACATATTTGACTACCCATTGCTCTCCCAGCAGGCGATAAGGGCTGTAAGAGGCGCTAAAGTTCGTTTAATAGAACCCGTTGCACTTCCTTTACAGGAATCGTACGAGTTATCCGGACAGCAACTGCGTATATGGACAGAACATCATGGCGTCCGTTTCTCCACAGCCTATAACATGCCAGCGGCATACAGGGTCCAGGGAGACTTTTCGAGGAAGCAGTTTGCGGCCGCTTTTGAGAAACTGATCGGCCGCTTTGAATCATTGCGGACTACGTTTATCTGCGATAAGGAGGGTATTCCCAGGCAGGTGATCCATAACGATCATACTTTCATCTACGAATACGATGAATCAACAGTTGATGTAGACGTGGTATGCAAACAGCATGCGCAATTACACATACCGCTTGACACATTGCCCCTTTACCGGGTAGCCTTGTATAAACTGGATGAACAGGAATGGCTGCTGCTGATCAATCTGCACCACATCATAGCAGACGGGCTTTCTGAAGAGATCTTGTTTGAACAGTTGTTAACGGAATATCATCAACAGGCGGGAGATGCCACTCCCGGTTTACAGTATAAAGAATATGCTGCCTGGCAGAACAGGCAATTGCGGCATACGGAAAGCCGTGATTACTGGCTGGAGAAATTTAACTCTCCTTTGCCGGCAGCAGCATTGAAAGTACCTGTAAAGGGCGTTCGTCAGCAAACTAACATAGCAGGCAGCTATACGGTTACATTAGGAGGAGAACTGTCAGAAAAGATATTGTCATTCTCAAAGGGAAGAAAGATCACCGTATTTCCATTACTCCTGTCCATTGTAGATATGCTATTATATCGCTATGGTGGTGATAAGGACAGGGTCCTGGCCATACCGGTCGATACCCGCTTGCATGAGGCATTTATGCAGCAGGTCGGTTTCTTCCTTAATACGCTTTTGTTAAGGAATGAACTTGATACGACTACATCTTTCCATACATTGACAGACAGATGGAACCTGCATTTAACTGAAGGATTGCAGCATCAGCAATATCCCTATGAAGCACTGGCAAAAGAGTTGACAGCGCTTCATGGAACATCGGGCGATAGTCTGTTTCAGGTACTGGTAAACTTCCAGGAAAGACGAGCGGGCAATATCATAGAGACCGGAGGCCTGAGGCTGGAGAAATTACAATATGAATATCATACCAGGACGAAAGTAGAACTGGCTTTCAATTTCTCCCTGCATAAAAATGAATTGGGACTAACTGTCGATTATAACAAAAGCAGCTATCCCGAATCTTTTATCCGCCAGCTGGTAAGACATTGCCTGTTCCTGGCAGGACAACTAATGAATGAACCGGAAATTCCGGTAGGGAACATCCCGATGCTTTCTGTTGAAGAAATAAGGGAATGGGGGAACTGTGGCAAAGGCCCCGTTGTTGATATTGCGCCCGGGGAAACGGTTATTGCCCGTTTCCGGGAAGTGGCTATTCAATATGCTGAACGCACGGCTATCGTTCACGAGGGTAAAGCGGTCAGTTACGGTACACTATTACAACAGGTGAGCACCATGCATATGGACGGGATCATTCCTGGGCAGATCATACCAGTGCTGGCCGCCCGCAATGAGCTGACTATTACCGCTATGCTGGCGATTATGAACGGCGGTGGCGTATATCTGCCTATTGACGCAAACTGGCCGGAAGAGCGTATAATGTCTGTTATAAGGGAATGTGATGCGAAAATGGTGCTGAATACTTCAGGACAGCCATACAAACTTGACGGAGTAGAAGTACGGATACCAGGGTTTGGAACAACGGAAAATGCACCGGCGGGTATAACCGGATCTTCAGCCGCTTATATGATCTTTACCTCAGGATCTACTGGTAAGCCCAAAGGACTAAGTATATCGCACACCGGCTTGTTAAATACGATCATTGCACAGATCGCGGGATTTGGCATAGAAAAGACTGATCGTTGCCTGTGGTTTTCTTCCCCGGGTTTTGATGCTTCGCTGTCAGAAGTGTTGCTGGCATTGTTATCCAACGCCACAGTATATACTGCTTCACCAGAACTGATCACTAACCAGTATATATTTCTTGACTGGCTGATGAATAATGGGATTACGGTGGCCACTATTCCACCAGTTTACTTATCAGCGTTATCTACAGATCTACCACGTGTACTGCGTGTATTGATCGCTGCGGGCGAGGCGCTGCCGGAAAGAACAGGACTTGCATTAGCCGGACGGCATATGTTGTTTAATGCGTATGGCCCGTCTGAAAATGCGATCTGCACCACCTTTACGAGGATCTATCCCACGGATAACCTGATGCCTATCGGTATGCCGATGGCAAATGTCAGGATCAAAGTACTGGATGCAGACCATCAACCGGTTCCTGCGGGCGTAACCGGAGAACTACATGTCTCCGGACCAGGATTGACAAAAGGATACTACAATAATGAGGCGGAAACTGCCTTACGTTTTTATACGCAAGGAGAGGAGATATGGTACCGTACGGGGGACTTTGTTCGCTGGCTTGACGATGGGCGGCTGGCTTTCGCGGGAAGAAAAGACGAGCAGGTAAAGATCAATGGTAACAGGGTGGAGCTGGAAGAGATCAGGCATTGCCTCACAGCGCATCGGCTGGTAAAAGACGCTACAGTTGTGTATAAGACCTTCGATGGTATGAATCAGCTAGTGGCTTATGTTGTGCCTGAAGGTACTTTATGTAATGCCGATATGTTGATGTCTTACGCCAGGACATCCCTACCGGCTTATATGGTTCCTTCCTTTTTTGTTATCATACCGGACATCCCTCTCACCAGCAACGGCAAGAAGGACATTAACAGTCTGCCTTCACCATTCAGTAATGAGGAGGTGCAAATAAGCCTGCCTGTATCAGAAAGCGAGGAGATGATAAGCAGGTTGTATTCAGGTCTGCTGGGGATGCAGGCTGACAGGAATACTCACTTCTTTGCTGCAGGTGGTAATAGTCTGCGGGCTATCCAGGTTATTTCAACTATCTACAGGCTTACGCAAAAGTCTGTAACGCTGGGAGAGCTTTACCGGTATCCGCAGGTAAAGGAATTGTCTGCCCTGCTTGATCAGAAAGAAAGGGAGCTTGTCGCAGAATTGCAGGTGACGGAAAACGACTGGCATCCTGCTACACCAATGCAACAAAGAATATGGGCGGATATGGAAATGAGCGGTAGAGACAAATATCTGATGAAAGGCTCCTTTGAATTGAATGGCCTCCTTGATGAAACCCGTTTCAGGAATGCCTTGAACAGGGTACTGGAAGTGCAGGATATGTTGAGATGCCGCTTCCGTGTATTGGGAGATGGATTGCAATACAAAGTATTCCCCATAGAAACGAGTCAGGTGCAATATGGCGATGGATCCGGTATAATCATGGACCCGGAAAAGGAACCTTTATGCCGGTTCTTTATTCAAAAGCGGGAAGAGCAACAACATCTGTTTACGTTCGTGCTGCATCATCTCATTGCGGACGCATGGAGCATTAAGGTCCTGATCACATCCATCCTGGAATATTACGGAGAACCTGGGCTTTATAAGGCAATTGCTCCATACAGGGAATATGCGCGTGATATGAGTCAGCTTGTTCCTGTTAAAGTGGACAGGCCGGCAATGGTGCAGTATTGTTTACTAAAGGACCGGGATGCCGCAAAGGATACAGATCAGGGACCAGGTTATTTCAAACAGGTATTTCATAAGTATTCGAATGATACCATCACAGAATTATCTGCCGCATATAAGGTGTCTCCCTTTGCGCTGATCACCGGTTTGCAGGCGCTTGCATTTATGGACGATGTGTCACAACCAGTGCTGACGGTATTTGCGCCGCTGCACGGACGTTTTGACCCTGCCTGGAATAATACAGTTGGATTGTTCATGAACGTAGTGCCTGTGACTATCTATAAGCAGTTATACACGCATATATCAGATCTGATCGAACATGTACAGGCCCAGTGTACAACGTTCCTTGATCAGCCGGAAAGGTACGTCGCCCATTGGGTGCCCACAGCAAAAGAGGAAACGGCCGGAAGAGGTGTGCTTGAAATACATATCGACGACTTCGCGGAGCATTACCGTCAGGAACTTATCACACCGACTGATATCAGTGTCCGTCCCTTACATACTGCTATGAGCAGGAAGTTTAGCATGGAAATACATTTTACATCAGATAATCAGGGCCTTTCTGCGGAATGTTTATATGACCAGGGAAGTTACAGCGGGAATTTTGTGCAGCGTGGAATAGCAAAGTTTGAACAGATACTGGCTGCCCTTAATAGTGAACCTTCTCAAACGGTGATGGCGCTTGAATATAAATTGCATAACGCGGAAAAGGATATGATGCAGGCTGCACAGATGGCCAGTATCCGCAGTTTTCTGAAAAAGAATTAAGGTTTTCAATATGAGTATCCATTGTATATCTCCTGTGCAGAAAAAATACTTCAGCCTCGGCTGGAACCAGGCATTATTACACCGCGCATTGTTTAAAATATCTGGCCCTGTTACGCACGATATCGCAGCCCGCTGGAAACAGTTGGTGAACAGACACGGTATACTGAGATCTGTTAGTACATACACAAACAATGTTAGCATTCCTTTTCAGGATATAACGGAGCAGGACCAGACGACTATAACTGTGATAGCAAACAAGGAACGGGATATGGAAGATATCGTCGCGGAGTGGCGGAAGATGTCGACGGATAACGGCAGGATCAGACTGGTCATATTCAATAATGGTAAGGGAATTCCCGCGTATGTTGGGATCATCGCTCCTACAGTATGGTTAGATAGCTGGTCCTTACGTTTCCTCGCCTGGCAGCTGCTCACTGCGAATGATCAGGACGAAGATCCCCTGCAATTCATTCAGTATGTTGAATGGCTGGAAAGTACGGCCGGCGACAATGCAGCGCTACCAGCAGAACTGGAACAGGGCGCTGTACATTTCAGAGGAACACTGACGTTGCAGGAGGGCGATGCGCACATCGGATATTCTTCATATATCACAGTAGACCTGAATGCTGATGAGACGTTGTTTAGCCAATTACAGCAGGCCGCAATACAAAGAAATGTCACTCCCGCCGATATCTGGTACTGGGCATGGACGAATATCACAACTTCCTATTTGAAGCAGGGTATCGGCACTGCTGCATATGTATCATCGGGGCGTCAGTTTGATGAATTTAAACAGATCCCTGGACCGTTTGCGAAAGGTGTCTATAGCAGCTTCCGGAAGGAGCAGCCACAGGATGTGCTGAAGCTGAAAGAAAAGAGGGAACGTTTTGACCTGCACCGTGAAGAGTTTGAGCACGTTACACTTCCCAATGCATGTACCTGTAGCTTTGAATACCTGGAACAGGAACATTTTCCCGAAGCAGTATGGGCAGAAATGCCTGCCTGTATAGACAGTCTTTCCTGTTCCGAACCCTTTATCCTTTCTTTTTTTGCAGAAGATACCGCTCGTTCAACAAGGATCGTATTACAGGCGGATAAAAATGCTATTCCCGCTTCATCATTGGAGTGGGTCAGGCAAACATTATTGCAATATGTCGCTGGTTTTATATCAGGAGAAGCAGTGTTAAATACAGCCCCGGCACATGTGCTATCCGGTGCTGAAGTTCCCTTTGAATTTGTCTCGCTTCCTGATATGTTGATGGCGACTGCAGGTCGTTATCCGGATCATATTGCGCTTGAGTGGGATGGGGGGAACATGACTTACCAGGAGTTAGTCAGGCAGTCAAGGCAAATAGCGGAGGTACTGATCGTACAACATGGGATAATGCCGGGTGACAGGATATTGATCAATATGGCACGCACGGAAAAACTGTTACCGGTCATCTGTGCGGTGATGCTTAGCGGAGCTACTTATATTCCGGCAGATAAGCAATATCCAGATGCAAGGATCAGGTATATCATGCAGCAGTCGGCCGCGAAACTGGCTATAACAGACGATCCTGGAGCTGACAAGAGTATCTCTCCTGAAGAGGTTTTCAGGCAGGCATCGCAAATAACGATCAAACAAAGGGACCTGCCGAGGTGGACGAAAGATCAACCGGCTTACATACTATATACATCGGGTACTACAGGGCAACCTAAAGGTTGTGTCATTACCATGAACAACCTGTTGCATTATACCGGTTGGGCTATCAACTATTATTTCTCCAACAACGCATCTGGTAAAATGCCTTTGTTTACGCCGGTCGCATTTGACCTGACGGTTACATCTGTCTTTTGTACCCTGTTACGAGGTGCGACTTTGTTCATTTGCTCCGAAGAAGGCGCTGTTAATGAACATTTGAAAGACGCCTTTACAAGGATGAATGCTATTAAGCTGACGCCTTCACATATCCGTATGCTGCCGTTCCTGGAAATATCCGGGACTACGGTCGATACCTGTATTGTGGGTGGAGAAGCCTTGCAGGACCTTGATATAGCGATTCTCCGTTCCTTAAATCCTGGTATGCGCATTTACAATGAATACGGCCCGACTGAGTGTACAGTAGGATGTATTGTATGGGAAGTGCCACAGTCATATGATGATATACTGATCGGGAAACCTATCAGCAATACACAAGCATATATCCTGAACAGGCGAATGAAGCCCTGTATGCCTGGTATTGAAGGTGAGATCTGGGTAGGAGGTAGCACGGTAGGTGCGGGATACTTCAACGATGCCGCAAGAACAACGGAACGTTTTATAAACGGCTTATACCGGACCGGCGATAATGGCTACTGGTTGCCTGATGGGAACATATGCTATACAGGCCGTAATGACGACATGATCAAGATACGGGGTTACCGTATAGAACCAGGCGAAATAGCAGCGGTAATACGTAGTGTAGCTGGCGTCAGCGAAGCTTTTGTAATGCTCCGTAATGAAGAACTGGTGGGTTATTACACGGGAGATGCGGGACTGACAAATGGTATCAGGGAAGAGATGGAACATCAGCTGCCCGCATATATGCAGCCTGGCAGCCTCGTTGCATTAGCGCAGTTCCCTGTGAATGTCAACGGCAAACTGGATGTGACGGCACTGCCATCTCCTGAAGAGGTACGTGCAAAAAAGGAATCAGTACCGCCACGTACTCCGCAGGAAAAGATGCTCGCCCAGGTATGGGAGGCTGTGTTACAAAAACCTTCAATAGGTATTCACGACCATTTCCTGGGTATAGGCGGCGACTCTATCAAAGCGATACAGGTAGTGGCAAAGATGAGAGAAAGAGGCTGGAGCTTACAGGTGGGAGATATACTCCGGTATCCGACCATTTTACAACTGGTGGACTACCTGAAAGAAACGGATCATATTCCTGCTGATGATCTGGCCGATGGTGGTGCGATCCCACTTACGCCTTTGCAGATAAAGTTCTTCACTGATAATACAAAAGATCTTCATCATTATAACCAGTCGGTTTTGCTGCAGGCAAACGGAAGAATTGCAGTAACAGATCTTAAAGCCGCCATCTCCGGTTTGTGGCGACGTCATGGAGCCATGCGTACCATTTTTCCTTTGACAGGCAACGAGCGTATACAAGAGGTGCTGCCTGCCGATGGTATGCCGGATGGCTGTTTTATGGAAGAATCAGTATACGATCTGAAAGCACAAACACATTACTGGCAGCAACAGTTTGACCTTGAAAAGGGACCTTTATTCAGGTGTATATTATTCCATGAAGAAGAACATGATGTCGTATTCCTGCTGGCGCATCACCTGATCATCGACGGCGTGTCATGGCGCATCATTTTAGAACAGCTGGCTGAAGATCATTCCGGGAAAGAGAATACAGCTGCCTCTTACCTGAAATGGTCGCTGGCATTGAGGAAGAGGACAGACAGCCTTACAGTACCTGAAATGTCTCATTGGATGAAAATGGAAGAAAAGGCTTCGGAGGACTGGATAGGTTTTGCATCCGTGGAAAAGACGTATCAGCATTACGATCACCTGAACGAAGGGTTGTCTGCAGCAACGACCGGTCAGCTGCTTTCATTGCCTTTACACGCGATGAAGGTGACCATGCAGGAAGTGCTGCTGGCGGCGCTGGCAAGCGCCATACATGACTGGAGCGGAAAGCCTGCCGTTACTTTATACCTCGAATCGCATGGCAGGAACAGTACCGACGATGCTTCATCTTTTGCAGACACAGTTGGCTGGTTCACCATGAAGTATCCGGTGGTATTACCTTGTACTAGTACCGGTGATGTGCATACTTCCATACAGCAAACGATCGCCGCATTGGAACAGGTACCTGGCAACGGAGAAGGTTATCTCTGTCAGCGCTACCTGGGCGAACTGCATGAAACCGGCCATGGCGCTGAACCGCTGATCACATTTAACTACCTCGGACAGATAGAAAGTGTTGGAGGCGGCTTGTATTCCATTCATCCGCTGTCAGCATCGCAGCAGAATGTAGGGCCGGACATCTGTATGCCTTCAGCGCTCTTCTTTACGCTGATCATTACCGAAGGCTCCCTGCAGGTAAGCCTTTCTTATCACAGAACACTATTTACGAATGATTCCGTCAGCCAGTTGATCGGGAAATATATTATAGCCCTTGAGCGGTTTATCGATGCATTAGATAAAGGAGATGGCATGTTTAAGAAGAAGATATCCGGTACCGACGGACTTGGGTTGAATGAACAGGAATTGGAAGAGATCCTTAATTCAATATAAATATGGGCAATATTAAGAGCATACAGGTATTAACACCCCTGCAGGAGGGGTTATTATTTCATGCCCTTGCGAAAACGGACAGGCAGGCTTATTTCGAGCAATATAGCTTTACCATGCCGGGCAGGATTGATGTGGAGAGGTTCCGTTCAGGCCTGGCGACCGTAATGCAGCGTCATGATGCACTGCGTATACGCTTTGTTGCAGACAAAGGCGTACGGCCGATGCAGGTGATCATGGATGAAGTAACGCCAGAACTAAGTATCCATTCACTTGAAAAGGAAGAACAGATAGCAGCGTTTCTGCGAGCCGACAGGGAACGCGCTTTTGATATACTTGCCGATACCTTGTTCAGGACCGCCATTATACATACCGACGGTAGTTCACGCCTGGTGATATCCTTTCACCATATCATATTGGATGGCTGGAGCTTTGCCATAGTAATGAACGAGCTGATATCCCTATACCAGGGAAAGACGGTATCTAAAGGGCCGGTCTCTTTTGCCGGTCTGACAGATTATTTATCCCGTCAGCAGCAGGATGAGGTAACGCAGTACTGGCTTAATCACCTGGATATAGAGTCTGACTTTACACCTGGCTCGCTTACGGAGTCCTTCATGCAACCTTCGCTCAATATGGAACAGGTATCTCTGCATACCATGTTCAGCGAAGAGCTGAGTGCGCAATTGAAACAGGCAGCCGCTACTTTGCAGGTGAGTATTAATACCATCCTGTATGGCGTATGGGGCATATTACTATCACGTTACAGCCGCCAGAAGAAGGTGATTGCAGGTATCACGGTTTCTGGCAGGGAAATAAACATTGCGAATGCTACGGACATAGTGGGCATGTGCATCAACACAGTTCCTTTTCCTTTTCATACAGATGATGAGACGACAATTGCTGATTATTTTACAGGCATTTCAAGCCGTTTCATTAATAGCCTGCCTTTTCAGTATTGCGCTGTAGCTGATATCAGGCGTAAGGCTGGTATTGAAGGAGAACTGTTTGATCATGTGGTGGCGGTAGAAGATTATCCTTATGACGAAGCCGGGCTGGCGGAAGGAAAGATCTCGGGGTCGGAGGTGTTTGACCGCACGAACTATCCGTTGTCAGTGCATATCTCTGCCAGTAAAAAGATATTATGGCGTATCTCCTTTAATGTGGACAGGTACCCGGAAGCGCTTATCCGTCAGGTGCTGGCACATCTGACTGTTATCGGCGAACAGTTAGTTCAGGGCATTAGCAAAGCTAAGCGCCTGTCTGAAATAAGGCTGTGGGGAGATCAGCAAACCAATGACCTGATCCATCGTTTTAATGATACGGAAGGGTTTTATCCGGCGGATAAGACATTATTGTCATTCTACTACGATCTGTTGGGAAAGAATTCTCCGGTAAGGATTGCGGATGAAGAACATAGCCTGTCAATACATGATCTGGAGGCTTATAGTAATGCCGTACAGCATGCATTGGCACAGGCTGGCATCGGCAGGGGCGATAAGGTCGCCATATGCTGCAAGCGCTCTGTATGGCTGGAAGTAGCCGTCATTTCAATATTCAAGCGCGCAGGTACTTATGTGCCGATAGATCTGAGGATGCCGGAAGACCGTATTGCATTCGTGCTACAGGATGCCCATGTAAAAGTCGTATTAGGATGGGGCGCTCCGCTGATAGAGACGGATGTATTATACATCGATATGGAAACCCTGATCAGGCAGCCGGTTACGGCGTATAGCCCTGTCATCATGCCGCTGGTAACTGATCCCACATATATCATTTATACATCCGGTTCTACTGGTATGCCTAAGGGCGTTGTAGTTGAACATAGCGCAGTGGTGAACAGGATGTACTGGATGCAGCAGGCTTTCCCTTTGTCAAAAGATGATTGTATCCTGCAGAAAACAAGTATTGGTTTTGATGTTTCCGTATGGGAGTTGTTCCACTGGCTATTCTCAGGTTGCACGACCTTCTTCCTGGCGCCAGGTAAGGAAAGTGAACCGTACGAGATCGTACGTACCATTAAGGACCACCATGTGACCGTTACGCACTTTGTACCCTCCATGCTGACCCTGTTCATGGATATTGTCGTACAGGAAAGACTGGTGGACGAATGTGCCTCTCTGCGATTTGTATTTGCAAGCGGGGAGGCTTTGTTGTATGCATCCATGGAACAGTTCAATGAACATGTGTACAAGCGCACCGGCGCCATCCTGGTGAATCTGTATGGGCCAACGGAGGCCACGGTTGATTGCACAGGTTTTACCTGTTCCCCCTGGCCGGAACAATACACGTACGTGCCGATAGGGAAACCTTTACTGAACACGAGGGCCTATATACTGGATAAAGAACAGGCATTGTTGCCTCCCTGGATAAGCGGAGAGCTGTGTATTGCGGGAGCAGGAGTGGCGAGGGAATATATCAACCGGGAACAACTGACCGCAGAGAAGTTCCTTGCCGATCCGTTTGTGAAGGGAGCCCGCATGTATAGAACCGGCGACCTTGCCATGTGGAACGATGTTGGTGAGCTCATTTATCTCGGTCGGATAGATCAGCAGGTGAAGCTGAACGGACAACGTATAGAGCCAGGTGATATAGAAGCAAAACTACTGTCTGTGGAAGGTATCCGGGAAGCTGTGGTATTGCTGATGAAAAGGGACGACGGCGCATCCTTCCTGTATGCATTTTATACCGGAGAAGAAGTGCCAGCCGTTACTATCAGGACTACATTGACGAAACAGTTGCCGGCCTATATGATCCCTTCAGGCTTTAAGATGATCGATGACATCCCCCGGCTGGCCAGTGGTAAGATCAACCGAAAGCAGTTGTCCGCGCTATTAAAAGAGCAGGAAGTGGAGAAGTCAGTTTCCAAACGTTTTCAGAACGATGAAACAGCCGCGAAGTTATTACAGGTCTGGGCGCAGGTGATCGGTAATGAAATAGACCCTGCAAAGGACTTCTTTGCAAATGGCGCACATAGCCTGACCGCTGTCAGGATGATGTCTGCCATAAAAAGGAATTTCGGTATACAGATCTCTCTTCCGGATATATTGCAGCATTCAACGCTTGATAAACTGTCAGCTTATATTAAGAAGGCCAGTCCGTCGAAGACTGCCACCATTATAAGTGTGGCTGCTCCGGATAACCTGGCCTTAATGCCTTCCCAGGAGAGCATTTATGTATTAGATAGTTTACCCGACATAGGATTTAGTTATTACGTGCCCGCGTTAATAAAACTTGAACAAGGTCCCGATGAACAACGTCTCTTGCAGGCAGTAGAACAGCTGTTGGAGAGGTATACCGTGCTTCGTACAAGGTTCACTGAGCAAGACGGGCAGGTATCACAACAGATACTGTCTGTTAAAGAGGTATATGATGCCTTTATACGGTCAGGTGGTATCATGAGCCTCACCCTGCCTAAGTTATCTCCTTTACAGGCATTCGGCGTGCAACGGTCTGTTATTGATATCAGTCAGGCGCCCTTGTTCAGGATATATCTGTTAGCGCACAATCAGGCATATTATCTACTGTTGGATATTCATCATCTTGTGACGGACGAACATTCGAATACAATATTCGCGTCCGACCTGATGCGGCTATATAAACAGTTACCGGTACAAGCTCCTGTGCTACAGTTCCATGATGTGGCAATGTGGTATCACAATACTTATCTGAAGGGAGATCAATACCAGAAAGACAAAACATGGTGGGCGGAATATCTTGATACAATACCCCTTATGCCATCTCTTCCTGCCGCTGCAACCAGTGGTTCTCCCTTTGAAGGGTCCGTATTCCGGCCGGTATTGCCACCTGCTGTGGTAAACAGGATCAGGTCTTTGTCGTCGAAACTGGGTGTAACAGACTTCACACTGATCTTCTCCGCATTCCATATCATTTTGTCTGGTTATACTGAAGACAATCGCCTGCTTTGCGGTTTACCATTTTCCAATAGGATGACTGATGAAATGCAGGATGTGACGGGGTTTATGGTCAGCACACTGCCATTTCATGTACGCCTTGACCCGGTTGCATCATTCGGTGAATATGTACATACAACAGGTATACAGTTAGCCCGGGTGATGGAACACGCCTGGTATCCGCCTGCTCATTTATTGCGGGATAAGCAGTTGTCAAGGTATGGCAGCAAACATCCGTTATTCAACATCCTGTTCAACTATGTGGTAGCAGGCGAAGGAACGACCAACCAGGAAGGGCTGGACCCTGCGGCTGAATCAGGCGCGCGGTTTGACCTGAGCATTGAAATAACAGAAGCTGATAATACATTCTCTCTCACTTTTATACATGCCACTAACCTGATCGACGCTGCACTGCCGGTACACATGTATAATGCGTTCTGTACATTGCTGCAGTCTGGACCAATGTTGCAGGATATGGGCATTGCCAGCCTGCAGGAACTGACGCCGCCAATGGGAAGTAGTAATGAAAGCCTGAGTTATACACCACCACCGGTGGTACAGGTGCCAGCTGATATTGAAGAGAAAGTGGCCGATATATTCAAGGAAATGTTAAGGCTGAAGACTGTTGAACCGGAGGCTGATTTTTTTCTGTCGGGCGGACAAAGCCTCTTAGCCATCAAACTGGTTAGCAGGTTAAGAGAACGGTTTAACATCCAGATCAATTTATTCGACGTGTTCAAACATCCCCGGTTGTATGACCTGGCCATGTTTGTCGCCTCACGCAGACACGGAGGTACGTTTATTATTCCTCACGTAGGTGAGCAAACTTACTATAGCGTCTCTCCTTTACAAAGAAGATTATGGTTCCTGCAGCAACGTGAGCCGGATAATATATCCTATAACATGACCACTGCTTTCAGGATATCTACGCCTTTGAAAAGAGATATACTGGAAGCGTCTTTTGAAGCACTCGTAGGGCGGCATGATCAGTTAAGGGCGGCTTTCATATTGCTGGAGAATGGGCCGGTTGTTCAGCTGACGACATTACCTGATCCTTCCGCATACCTGACATTCCTGAACGGGCAAAGGTCTGTTGAGGAGATCATGGACCTGGCAAAGGTGTTCAGTAATACGCCTTTCAAACTGGACCAGGCGCCATTGTTCCGGGTGCTGATCATGGAGAGCGATAGTCATGAATTTTATATGGTGATCAACCTGCATCATATTATTTCAGATGGTTGGTCTATAGCAGTATTGTTGTCGGACCTCTTAGCCATCTATGAAGCTAAACTTGCAGGAACAGCAGCATCGCTGACGCCACTGCCTTTACGTTATGTAGATATTGCCCAATGGATGTCTGCACGGGCACAGGCCGTGCTGGAAACTTCGGGTACTTACTGGCTGAATAAAGTGACTCCGGGGTTACAACGCGCTCTATTCCCTTATGTGTTATCTGATGATACGATAGAAGGGATCACCCTGCATCATATCCTGCCGGACGAGCTTACACGTAAGGTATTGCAGCTGGCCAGGAAACGGCAGGTTACAGATTTCCAGTTGTTGTTATTCAGTTTCGCACTCCTCCAGGCCAGGCTTTCCGGTACTGAGCATTTTCTGCTGGGCAGTTCAGTCTCGGGAAGAACGAATACCAGCATGGAGCCTGTGATAGGTTTTTTTGTCAATATGATGCCGGTGGTTGTGGACATTGACAAGCATATACCGGTAAGGAAGGCATTGCAGGACTTCGCGGAGGGAATACGGCAGGACATGCATCATACGGATCTTTCCTTCGATGAACTATCGGCATTGATGAGAAAAGAAAAAGGGCTTCAGTTATCGGAATACATCAATTCCCGCTTTGTATATAACGACTTCGCCGCGCAGGAAAATGCCCGGAATAATATTGACGTAACCGAAATAGAAGTAGTGATGGAAGGCAGCAAATTTGATCTCAGTTTTACGGTACAACCCTATAATGGCACGCTGTCACTCAATGTGGAATATAAAGCGGCGAAGTATACAAAATCGGCTATTGTTTCATATATCAAACAATGGGAACATTTGCTTGATCAGCTTTGCGTACAGGAGGATGCACAAGTGGAAATGCTGCTGGCCAATAGCTGGGAAGATGCAGCGTCAAAGCTCAGGACGAAGTCGCACGAATTACTTAAAAGCATGAAAAAATGAAAAACCAGGATATTTTACAGTCACTGAAACGTACTGTACCCCGTCCAGTTCAACAGGTGAACCCAGTGCGCCAGGAAGTTATCCGCGGCAATGAAGAAGGTTCGCTATATGTGGTACTGACTTGTAGCAATGCCGGTCAGCAGCTGAGACAATGGGTACTTGACAATAAGGTACAACTGGATAAACTATACCGGCAATATGGCGCCATTCTTTTCCGTGGATTCACTATAGCTAACGAGGATGATTTTCAGCAGATCTGCCAGTTATATGCCACCCGTTTGCTTGATTATTCGGAACCTTCTACACCGAGGACGAAGGTGGGCGATAAAGTATATACGTCAACAGAATATCCGAAGGAAAGGTCAATACCTTTTCATAATGAACACTCTTATACGAATACCTGGCCGGGTAAAATATGGTTCTATTGTAAGGAGAATGCAGCCAGCGGAGGAGAAACCCCAATCGCCGATTCCGCACTGGTATACAAACTGATGCCCGCGCCGGTAAAAGAAAGATTCGAACGTGCCGGCGTAAAGTATGTAAGGACCTTCCACAAAGAGATCGACTTGAGCTGGCAGAAGGTATTTGGTACTGATGATAGAGAACAGGTGAAGACATACTGTGAGAAAAGAGGTGTGAGCTTTAACTGGAAGGACGGAGACGTATTACAGACCAGTTACACGGCCCAGGCCATAGCAGTACACCCGGTAACGGGAGAGAAAGTGTGGTTTAACCAGGCGCACCTGTTTAACCTTATGAACCTGGATGACGATACAAGGTCTTCATTAGTGAGCTTACTGGGGGAAGAGAATGTACCACGGAACAGTTTTCTGGGAGATGGTACCGCCCTGACGACAGTGGACTTTGATGCCGTCATGGCTGCATATGAAAAGGCGCAGATCGTATTTTCCTGGGAGAGCGGCGATGTGCTTTTATTGGATAACATGCGCTTTGCGCATAGCAGAAAACCATTTACCGGCGACCGTAAAGTATTGGTAGCGATGTCCGATCCAATTGAAGGAACGGTCAATGCTGTGGGAAATGCACGTCGGAATACCGCCGCTTTTTTCAGCCGGAAAGAACGTTCGCAAACAGTGCCGTGGCTGCGTTACCGGCTGGCCGCCCTTTACCGAATACTGGCAATGGAGAAACTGGATGAAGGTATCAGCGGGCATATATCAATGAAGGTACCTGACCGGGAAGATGCATTCTGGGTAAATCCATTCGGACTTTTCTTCGAAGAAGTGACCCCTGATAACCTGATCACGGTGGATGGAAAAGGTAACGTACTGGAAGGCGACTATCCGGTGAATGTGGCAGGATTCTGTATCCATGCAGCCCTGCACAAGGGCAGACCCGATACGCATTGTATCGTACATACGCACTCGCCGAATGCCACATTATATGCTTCCCTGGGGCGACAGATACAGCCAGTTAACCAAACCAGCTGTATGTTCTTTGAAGACCATGCTTTATATGACGAATATAACGGACCGGTGCTGTCTTTGTCAGAAGGACAGAAACTGGTAGACGCAACCGGCGGCAACCACACACTCTTACTGCGTAACCACGGTACCCTTACTATGGCGGCAGAACTGGAGACGGCGGCTATCCTGATGATCGCAGCCGAGCAATCCTGTATGGCTAACCTGATGGCAATGCATGCCGGTGATGTTAAAATGGTTGATCCGGAGGTAGCAAGACTGACGCGTCAGTGGATTGCTAATCCAATAGGGCTGCAAATAGAGTTTGATGCCTATATGCGGAAGGCAGAACGTTTTTTCCCTGATCTGATTCAATATAAACCGCTTTAATAAACTGACTCACACCATGAACACAGCGTTTGCCTATAGACTATCCTCACAACAACAGTCACTGATTCTTTCAAAGGCGCACTTTTTTTATAATAAGCTGGTTTTTACGCTGCCGGGACGATTTTCACAGAAAGAAGTTGAACTCGCCATCACACAATTGCTGGATTGTTATGAAGCATTCAAACTATCTGTTCATGAGAATGAGCAGGGGGAATGGTTACAGTCTGCCGGGCTGGAAGTGACACCTTCCTTCTCCAGGCAAAGGTCCCTGCCTGGCAAAATGGAGAAGGCCACAGTAACAGATCCGCCTGTTCGCGTATACCTGCAGCAAGGAAATAGTAAAACCGACGTGACTTTATTGGTGAATCCACTGGTAGCGGATCTGAGCAGTTTGCACATATTACAGCGACAACTTATAACGTTACTGGAAACCGGTACGGCGCCCACAGAAGAAATAGGTTACCTGCAATATGCTGAATGGCAACACCAGCTACAGGACAGTGAAGGGCAGGCGGAGGCGTCTATCTTCTGGAATGCCCAATACAAAGGTTCGCAGCTGGTTCTTCATAATGAATTGAAATATACAGACAGCCAGTTGGACGCCGGTGTAAAGACATTAATGCTGCCTGCTGAATTGAGCGAACGCATAGGAGCTGAAGGGGAAGATGTTTTTCTAGTCAGCTTCCTGGATATGTTGCAGCTGCTTACAGATAGTGAGTCTTTTACGATCGGAGTGGAGTGCCACGGCAGGGAATTCGAAGAGCTGAAAGATACCATCGGCCTGTTGAGCAAGGTATTGCCTTGCGCATATAACAGATCGGCGGACATCTTGACTAATATAAAAGCTTTTCAGTTCTATCATACGGCCGAACAGGTATTTGATTACCAGTTCGGTTACCTGGCGTTGAATGGCGCTTCAGAAGGATTGCAATGGCTGCTGGGTAGAAAATTGAAATGCCAGGTGATCAGTGACGATACGGGGATGCGGGTATTATTCCTGTATCATCCCGGTTACTTCCGTATAGAAGATATCCGTCAGATGCAGGACTTGTACCTGGCACTTTTAACGGACCGTATAAACGGAGGCCATAACAGGCTGAACTTTTTCCGCGCGTCCTGTGCGGAAAGAGTATGCACTGCCGGAACAAGGGTGGAAAGTGAGTTTGTGCATATCCTGGAAGCCTGTAAAACGATCGCGTTGCAATACCCGGAATTTACAGCTGTGAAGAGCCTTTCCGGTAGTCTTACATACAAGGAATTGGATGAGTATTCGGATAAGGCGGCTGCTGCGCTGATAGAACGGCATGGGATTGCTGCTGGCGACTTTGTCGGCGTGATGATGCCGGAAGATCATTGGCTGCCCGTTGCATTGTTGGCTATCATGAAAACAGGCGCAGCATATGTGCCTGTAGACGCAGGAAATCCAGCTGCGAGAATTCAGCAGATCCTGTCAGACGCGCCGTTGAAATGTATATTGATCAATGAAGAACAACCTGATTATAATGTACCGTTGGTACGTTTTAAATTACTCTGTAAGGAGAAGGAACTACTGTTGCAACCCCGCCAGTTTACAGGTGAAGAAACAGCATGTATGATCTATACTTCCGGTACTACTGGCACACCGAAGGGCGTAATGGTGACAGGCCATAACATGCTGAATTATACAGGTTGGCTGAAACATACCTTTCAGTTGACTGAAAATGATCAGAGCATTCTGCAGGCGTCATATGCTTACGACCTCGGGTATACCAGTCTATGGGGATGTTTGACGAGCGGTGCAGCCGTGCATATCATCCCTGGTGAAAAGAGACAGGATGCCGATTGGATGGTTGACTACATCAGGGAACAACAGATCACTTTCCTGAAACTGACGCCTTCCATCTGTTACCTGCTCTTACAGGCGGAGAACATTGCATCGTTAAAGGACTCGTCCCTGCGACTGGTCTTTTCAGGTGGAGAGACGATAGATGTCGGCGGTATAGAACGGTTCGCAACCATTAAGCCGGATATACAGTTCGTAAATCACTACGGACCTACTGAAACCACGATAGGGACTTTGTATCAGCCTGTCACCCTGCCTGGTTTTGCTTTAAAACCAGTAGTGGGCAAACCCCTTAGTGGGAACGAGGTGTTTATTGTCAATGCTGCTGGCGACTTTTGCGTACCTGGTGAAAAAGGAGAGTTGCTGATAGGAGGTAAAGGTGTGGCGAAAGGTTACTATGAACGCGAAGCGCTCACCAGTGAAAAGTTCAAAGAGATAACACTGAATGGCAGAACGGTAAGGGTATATCATACCGGTGATGTTGGCTATTGGATGGGGGATGGAACAGTATGCCTGGAAGGAAGAAAAGACAGCCAGGTTAAGATACACGGTCACAGGGTAGAGCTGGAAGAGATCAAAAAAGCTATACAATCCCCAGGCGTCAGTGAAGTATTCCTAAGGCTCATACCATCGCGGTCATTCGGAGAAGAACTGGTATGTTATTATCTGGCAGATAAAGATGCCGCGCCACCAGCCTGGCGCCAGGAACTGCTGAAAGTCTTGCCCGAGTATATGATACCAGCGTTCTTTGTTAAGCTGGATAAATTGCCTGTTACGGCCAATGGAAAAATAGACCACAGCCGTTTTCCTGATCCATATGAGCATGTGGGGCAACATGTAGCCGTCGACGGTAACCTGGATGAAACAGAAACGATTATTGCCGGAATATGGTCTGAGGTACTAGGGCTGCCTGTCGGTGCAGACAGTGACTTCTTCGCATCAGGTGGAGATTCTATCAAGGCTATTCAGATAGTGGCTAAATTAAACAGAAAGGGCCTGAATTGCCAATTGCCGGATATATTCAACTACACTACCGTAAGAACACTGGCAGCCCGGTTACGGCCTGAAAAGCCTGTTGTAAGCCGTTACCGGCTTTTGCCCATGCAGGAAGCCATGTATTATCATTACAAGGTATTCCCGGAATCGGCAGCTAATCATATTATCAGGCATTTTCATGTTGCAGGTGCGCTGCAACCAGTGTTACTCGAAAAGGCTATCAAAGGCGCTGTGCAACAGTTTGATATTCTGCGGCTCCGTTTTTTTACGGGAGAAGACCATCACTTTTACTGTACTGTTAGCGATGATGACGCCTTGTCTGTTGAGATCTCAGAAAGCAACGATATCGCAGATACAAAAAAGAAGTGGTTGAGTGAAGGAGTTGACCTGGCTACAGGACCCGCGTTAAAGGTGAAAATATTCCTTCAGCCGCAAGGAGCGCAACTGCTTTTGTACTATCACCATATCATTATGGACGGATGGTGCTTCCAGCTGATCATGCAACAGATAATGGCTTGCTATGAGGCATTGTGTATGGGTAAAGAACATACCTGGAGACAATATACTTCCTTTACAAAATATCTTGACTGGGTAAAAGGAAAGGATCCTGCCGCTTCCCGTTCATTCTGGAGCCGCTATCTGGAGGAATATGATACACTAGCTACTATTCCCTCAACCGGTGTACAGCAAAACGCCGCCTATGATGCAGGAGAGTACATGCTTACACTTTCTGCTGAATTAACAGCGCAGATCGGCGCTTTGTGTACAAAGTCCCGGCTGACTGTCAGTACTTTTATGCAGGTTGCCTGGGGCATTCTGCTAAGCAAGTATAATAATACCAATGATGTTGTGTTTGGCGTAACTGTCGCCGGCAGACCTTATGAAATGGAAGGGTTTGAAGATCTGCTTGGACTGTTTATAAATACTCTTCCCGTACGCGTTCGCTGGGAGGATGAGACCATTTCTTCCCTGCTCACAACGGCGAGGAATTACCTGTTTGACATACAGCAACACCAGTATCTTTCCCTGGCGGATATACAAACCTGTTCAGCGCTTAAAAACGACTTGCTGGACCATGTACTGATATTTGAAAACTATCCGCTGAGTGCCATGGAAGAGTCCATGACCAATACCAATATATCTGTCGTTTCAGAAAATGGCGCAGCACAGGTAGGGTATCCATTGGCGGTGGTCGTTTACCCCGGCACCTACTGCATCGTTAATTTCATGTATAACAGGAACAGGTATTCGGACGTGGCTATCGGAAAAGTAGCTGCCTGCCTGTTGCAGGTGCTGGAGCATATGGTAAATGATCCTGACAGTACAATAGCCGGTCTGGATATTGTACCCGAACAGGAAAGACTGGCATTGCTGAACGCAGGGGAGCCTTACGGTAGCTTCGATCCGGGTATTAATATCCTGGATGCTATTGAAACCGCTGGCAGAACATATCCCGGGAAAATAGCCCTGGAAGATCAGCAACAAACCGTGTCCTATGCCGATATGCTGAGTAGGGTGGAACTACTGGCAGGGTGGCTGATACGTGCACAAGGTATCCGTAAGGGTGATCGTGTGCTGGTTTGCCTTCCTCCTTCGGCGGAACTGATCATTGCAATACTGGCGGTATTAAAGGCCGGCGCTACGTATGTCCCGGTAGACGTTGAATACCCGGCAGACAGGAAATTGTATATCGCTGCCGATAGTGACGCCAGGGCGATGATCAGCAGTTTGTACCTTTCAACAGCATTGACCGGGGTACCGCTTATCCTGATAGAGGATATACCGGCGGAAGTAACAACATTAACAATGCCTGTTATCAGCGGAGAAGATATCGCCTACATCATTTACACTTCCGGTTCAAGCGGAAACCCCAAAGGGTGTCAGGTAAAACACAGCAATTTACAGCATCTGTTCCTGCAACAGGAGCCCTGGTTATCTTTCTCTGCAACAGATAAATGGATCATGGCGCATTCTGCGGCATTTGATTTCTCTGTATGGGAAATGTATGGCGCCCTGGTGAATGGCGGTTCCCTCTATATCCCCGACCGCAACCAGGTCAGGGATACGGGCATGTTCTGTCAGGTATTGGAAGAAAAAGGGATTACCATTCTGAACCAGACGCCATCTTCTTTTTACGGTCTGCTGGATATCATGAAGGTGGGAGAACTGCGTATGGTGATATTTGGCGGGGATGTCCTGGATTTCACAAAACTGCGTAAATGGCTCGATATACCACGGCATGAACAGGTGGGTTTGTTTAACCTGTATGGTATCACAGAAACCACTGTACATGTTACCTGGCATCAGGTAACAGATGATGAGATATTACATGCGACAGGTAGTTCCTACATAGGTACGCCGCTTCCGGGAGCATCCGTGTACATCATGGACAAACAGCTGCAATTATGCCCGGAAGGTGTTTTTGGAGAGATATGTGTAGGGGGGGATGGTGTCTCCGCAGGATATTATAACAACAAAGAGCTGACAGCATTCAGGTTCATTACGCATCCGCTGAATGATGAAGGGCGATTGTACCGTAGCGGAGATACCGGTCGCTGGCTACCCGGAGGACTGCTGGAGTTTGGCGGAAGAAAAGATGAGCAGGTAAAGATACGTGGTTACCGGATAGAACCAGGGGAAATAGTATACCGTTTGCAGGAACATTCCGGTATTAAACAGGCTTGCGTAGTTCCTGTTAAGGTAACGGGCATTACTTCTCTGGCTGCTTATATTATTTTTAAGGCAGCGCCAATGTCGGTAAAAGAACTCCGTTCATTCCTGGCGTTGACACTACCTGCACATTTTATCCCCCAGTACTTTATTCCACTGGAGACATTGCCATTGACCGCTAACGGGAAAGTAGACAGGCGAAAACTGCCGCTTCCGGTCTCCACCACTACCATGAAAGGAAGTGACGATAAAATAGAACAATATCTTGTTGGCCTGTGGGGTAAGGAGCTGGGACAACCGGTGTCGCCGGAAGATAATTTCTTTGAATCCGGTGGTCACAGCCTGATATCCTTCCGCATCATTAGTGCTGTGCAGCAGCAATTCAATGTAACGTTGCCCGTTATACAGTTATACCAGGACCCGGTACTGAAAGATTTTGCAGCTACCATCAGGCAGCATATGGCCGGTATGGACCAGCAGGTAGAGGCTGAATATATCGTACTAAGGGAGGGGCCGGCAGATAAGACGTTGTTCTTTTTTCCGCCTGCTGTTGGTTATGCCGTAGGCTTTGGAAAACTGGCTGTACATCTGGAAGGTTACCGGGTGATCGGTATTAACTTCATTGAGCACGATACGATCGCAAAGATGGCGGCCATTGTACAGCAACTGCAACCAGCGGGAAGCCCTGTATTCTGTGGGTTCTCCGCCGGAGGAAGTATGGGTTTTCATGTGGCACAGGCACTTGAGAAAGTAGGGCGGCGTGTAAATGCGCTCGTGTTCCTGGATTCCAGAAGATTCCTGAAAGCAGAACCGCTTGAAGAGTCAATGATCAGTCAGATCGCTACAGATTACCTGGATGATCCACGCGCTAAAGCGATCATCAGTTCTCCTGAAATGGCGGCCCGGATGCGCCTTCGTATTGAAGCCTCCACAAGGTTTATTCATCAGCTGGAAGACAACGGAAAGATCGACGCTGATATATTTTACATCAGCTCAGAAGAGAACAGGGAGAATATTGAACGCTGGTCTGCATGGGAAGAGGTGACCAATGGCAGTGTAGTGGTTTGTGAAGGAACGGGTCCCCATGTATCCATGCTTGACAGTGAATATTTGCACAAGAACTTACAGGTATACATGAGGATCCTCCATGAAATATTTCAATAGAGCTTTACTTCTCTATCATATAATCGTTAACGACCAGTACATCCAGACCAGTCGTATAAAACATCCCGATAGCATCTTCCAGTGAGTGCAGTATAGGTTTTCCCATGATATTTAAACTCGTGTTAAGTACAATGGGGACGCCTGTTATATCATAGAACGATTTGATCAGTTTATAGTAAGAGGCGTTCCACTCTTTTTTTACAGTTTGTAGTCTGCCGGTATGATTGGCATGTACCACCGCCGGTATCTGGCTCTTCACTTCCTTCTTAAAAATAAGCGTCCGTTCCATGTAAGGGGTCTCTTCATAATTCTCAAAGTAGGTATCCCCGAATTCATGCAGGATAGAAGGCGCAAACGGACGGAACTCTTCCCTGAACTTCACCATTGAGTTGATCTTGTTCTTCATGTCTTTCGGTCTTGGATCGGCCAAGATACTCCGGTTGCCGAGTGACCGCGGGCCGAACTCCGCTCTTCCCTGTACCCATGCCACGAGTTTTCCTTCTGCCAGTTTCGCGGCAGTTTCTTTATGGATACTAAGGGGCAGGTGACGGATATTATTGACCCTGCCCAGCTGTAACATCCGTTTGATAGCTTCTTCCTGGATTGCAGAACCCAGGTATGGTGTAAAGAAGGATTTGCTGCCCAGTTTAATACCCGGATTGTCTTCTTTCAATGACAGCATAGCGGCGCCTATGGAATTGCCGTCGTCTGCCGGTGCAGAAGGAACGAATAGTTTACTGAAGCCGGTTGTAGATGTGACTGTTCCGTTAAAGGAGGAATTCAATCCGCAGCCACCACCGATAACCAGGTTGGGCGATAGTTTAAGTGACTCGACGTCTTTAAGCATGGCTGTAGTCAGCTCTGAAAAACAGGTCTGTCCTGTAAATGCCAGATCTGCCGCCGTCCACGGATCACTGTCGGGCGCCCGCTTGAACGCTTCCAGTTCTTTCAGTATCGCGATGATCCTTTCTACAGGGGGATAATGCAGGCGGAGGTTGTCATACCAGCATAATTCCTTTATTAGTTTGTAGGCCTCCGGGATGATCTTGCCATAAGGCGCAAGCCCCATTACTTTCCATTCCTCGCCGGTAAACCAGTCAAATCCACATAAAGTCGTGATCATTTCATACAGCCATCCCAGGCTTTGAGGCCCTTTATGCAGCCTGACCTCCTTCACTTGATCATTTTCGTAATGATAGATGGAGATGGAACCACCTTCTCCATAACCGTCAATTACCGCACAGGCGGCATTTTCGTACGGACTGGTATAACAGGCGTAGGCGGCATGCGCGAGGTGGTGGGAGAAGCTACGGAAGCTCACTTTACTTTCAGGGAAATGCTGTTGCAGGGCAAGTAAGATACCTGTACCTGCATTTTTCTGGTACTGGTGTTGCAACTTGAGGATAGTATAGATGGATGCCTTTGAAAAGATGTACCTGGAAGGAAGTTGTAACAAAGGGTTTGTCAGGCTCTTTTCCGAAAAGAACCCAAGCCGTTCCAGCCTGTCCAGGAACTCCAGGTAATCCTGGCTCCACGACGTAGCTACCACAAAGGAAGCGCCTCTCTTACAATATTTTTTCAGTGTGCGGCCTATATCAAAGTTGTCGGCAGGACAGCTCAGCCCTCTCTTATATTGTAGTTTTCTTTCTGTCGCTTCTGCAAACAGTACCTCTCCCTGATTGTTCATGATGGCAATAGAGGAGTCGTGGAATGTATTTGAAAGACCGATGTAATATGTTTCCATTACACTTTATATTCGTTTAGGATATTTGCTATTTCGTCGTCCGAGATCATGCTGATCTCTGCGATCAGTAAATCGTCCGGATCATATGCCGGTTTGTTTAACGCAGAAAAGATGTAACCGGACAAGGTGGCGATTGTCGGATACTGGAAGAAATGCGATATCGGAATGGGAATGCCCGTGGTAGCCACCAGCTTGTTTTTGAGTGTACTCAGCATGATGGAATCAAACCCGGTTTCAAAATAAGGCCGGTCTGTAACAAGTGCCTCATCCTGTCCAAGTCCTAAGACCTCTTTGGCCAGCTTTTTTACCAGCTCCAGCATGCCTGTTTCATCTTCGGGCAAAACAAGGGCAATACGGGCGATATCTTCATCTCCCGTGGTCTTATGCCACCCCTGGGGTAAATAGGGCTGCAACCAGCCTGGAAATGCCTGTCCGGGGGTAATATCCAGCGCTGCATATACCGGGCCGTTTGTCTGCATCAGCGATTCCATTAACCGGATGCCTCGCTGGTTTTCAAAAGGACGTATCCCCAGCTGCTCAAAATGGGACGACAATGATGCGGCCATTGTTGAATTTTTCCATGGTCCCCAGCAGATACTGAGACAAGGCAGTTGCTGCGCCTTACGCAGTTGTGCAAGACTGTTCAGCAGATAGTTCGCCGCTCCATAGTTTGTTTGTCCGGCATTACCTACCAGCGATACGGTAGAGGAAAACAGTACGAAGAAGTCCGGTTGCCATTGCTGGCTCAATTGGTGAAGCTCCCATGCATGCTGCACCTTCCCCTCGAATACTGATGTGAAGCTTTCCGCACTATGGGATAAGAGTAACTTATCGTTGATCGTGCCTGATGTATGAATGATGCCTTTTACGTTTGTAATGGTCTTTAACCGTTGGGTCAGTGATTCATGTTCCTTCATCCGTATGTAAGTGATCCTGCAGCCTTGCAGTTCCCATTGTGACGACAACGTTTCACGTAAAGGACCGCGGCCCGTGATAACAATATGCCCTGCGCCCTTTTGTATCAGCCATTGCACCGCCTGTGTGCCCAGACTGCCGAAACCGCCAGTAACAATATATGTTTTGTCTCTCTGAATAGACAATGCTGTCGCTTTTTGAATGAGCGGCCGCTGCTCAAGTACAGGCATGGACCATTGGCCGCCACGGATCACAAATTGAAATCCCGTAGCTGGAAGCTGACTGGTGATAAGTGCTAATGCCTGGCTATATTCATTTGCATCGACGTCAATAACAGTAAACTGAACATGGTCCAGTTCATGTTTCAGGGAGATGAAGAAACCCCATAACATGCTACTTTGAAGATTGACATTCGCGTGCTGCTGATGTACGTTGTTGGTAACAATGATAAACCGCTCAACAGAGGCCGACCGGATCTTTTCTGTCAATGCCGCAAGGTGTAACAGTTCCTGTTGGTCAATGGCAGGCGTACTTTCTTCGAAAAGATTGGCGATATAGCATACAGTCAGCCCCTCTGTTATTTCAGGAACGGCGCCAATATGAGCGATGATAGTATCCGTACCGGCCGACTGTAGCTGTTGTCGCCAGCGCTCTGCCGTTTCAAGTTGCTGATCGTAGAGGATCACCTGTATAGCCGGAGCTGCCGTTCCTTCCGTTGAAACCTTTTGGTATACCAGTTCTGAAATGCTGCCTTCATTGATATCTCCGGATGATGTTGGTTTGCCTTGTCCGGCTACAAACAATGGCATCCAGTATTTCTTTTTCTGGAACGGATAAGGCGCCATTGGCAGATGTTGCAGCTGATATCCACTCTCGCCCTGTTTCCAGTCTACATGGATACCATTTCTTTGCAGGCAGGCAAGGCTTTCCAGGAACTGTGTAACGGCAGGCTTGCCTCTTTTCAGTGAAGGAATGGCTTCGAGAGACGGGAGTTGCAGGTCTTTGACCATATTGGTCAACACCGGTTGCGGACCGGCCTCCAGGCACAATGTACATCCTGATTGCTGCAATGAATGAATGGAGTCATTGTACCGGACTGCTTGCAGCATATGTTTTGACCAGTAGGCCGGGTCTTGTTGTTGTGTGTCATTGAGTGTAAGTCCGGTAACGTTGGAGATCACAGGGATGGCTGCTTTCCCTTGTCTGACTTTGGCACTGGTTTGCATCAGCGCCTCTGCTGCAGGGGCCATTAATGGAGAGTGGAAGGCATGTGATACGTTCAACGGGGAACAATTGATGTCCTTTACATTGTTTTTCAGCAATTGCAGCTGATCTGTTTTTCCGGAAACGACTGTCTGTTGAGGAGCGTTCACACAGGCGATATACAGGTCAAGTTTAAGAGCTGTTATCAGTTGCTTTGCCCGTGCTTCTGAAACATTCAGTGACATCATACTGGTACCGGCAGGTAATTCCTGCATTAACCTGGCCCTGTCGCTTATCAGCATCACCGCATCTTCTAATGGCAGTAATCCTGCTATACACGATGCAGTAAACTCGCCGATGCTATGCCCCATTACGATTGCAGGCGTGATACCAAAACTTTTATACAATGCAGACAGTGCATACGATAAACAGAAAAGCGCCGGTTGCGCATAACGGGTCTGATCAATGCGTTTGTCCGGATCTTCTTTGAAGATGATATCTGCTAGGGATATACCGTTATTATATTTTGCATACAGCTTACTGCAATCGTCTATCGCCTGGCTGAAAACAGGATAATACTCATACAGCTCTTTACCCATGCCGGTGTATTGAGAACCCTGCCCGGTGAACTGGAAGCCAATAGTATGTTTTACCTGTTTACAATAGACAGCCTGTTCTTCAGAGAACTTACTTAACGATGCCGCCAGGGCCTCCTTACTGTTCGTTATACAATGCCAGTGATAGGTCAGTCCGTTATTTCTTCTGTTGATATTGTAAGTGATCTCTCCGATAGAAGCAGTAGTGCCGGAAAGATATTTCCCTAGATCAGCTGTCATCTCCTTCAGCGCTGCTATGGAATGAGCTGACAGCGTGCAGATGTAACTGCCTTTATCAGGAGAAGTATTACGGGCGACGGCCGGGGCTTCAATAATAGCGTGGGCATTGGTGCCGCTGAAACCAAATGAACTGATTCCTGCTATCCTCTTTTTATCCGCCGGCCAGCTGATTGGTTGATCCACCACCTTTATCTGTGCGGTTTTCCAGGGTATCAGCGGATTAGGGCGATGGAAGTGAAGATTGCCGGGTATTTGTTGATGACGGAAAGATAACAGTATCTTGATGAGGCCAGCAATACCTGCTGCCGATTCCAGATGCCCGATATTGGACTTGAGGCTGCCTGTAAGCAAAGGCGATTGTCTGCTGCCGGTTTGATAGGCCTGTTGCATGGCTTCTAACTCCAACGGGTCTCCCAAGGGCGTACCAGTTCCATGCGCTTCCACATAGTCTATTTCTTCAGGGTGAATACCTGCCATCTGAATTGCCTTACTAAGCAATCGTTGTTGCGCCAGTCCATTCGGCGCTGTCATACCATTGCTTTTTCCGTCCTGGTTGATTGCTGAGCTACGGATGATGCCTAGTATAGCATCCCCGTTCTCTATGGCACTGGCCAGTGGTTTCAATATAACCAGAGCGCATCCTTCTCCTCGGCCATAACCATCTGCTCCGGCATCAAAGGTTTTACATCTCCCATCGGGCGATAATGCCTGTATCCTGGTGAGGGCAACACTAGGTTCCGGCGCCAGCATCAGGTTTACCCCTCCGGCAATAGCCATGGTGCAGTCGCCAGATTGCAGGCTTTTGCACGCATAATGGATCGCCGCGAGGGAAGAAGAGCATGCGGTATTAATGACCATCGCAGGGCCGGTCAGATCAAAGAAATAAGACAACCTGCCTGCAGCGGTGCTGGTAATAGTTCCCGTTAGGGAATAAGGATCGATTGCTTCCATATCGTCAGAACAGATATGGGCACGCATATAATCACTGTGGCTAAGGCCCAGGAAAACACCTGTATCGGTATGTTGAATCGCCGGAAGCGGATAACCAGCATCCTGCAAAGCCAGAAAAGCTGTCTCCAGCAACATCCGCTGTTGCGGGTCCAGTGCAGCTGCCTCTTTGGGTGAAATACCAAAGAACCCCGCATCAAATAATTCAGGGTGATCGACAAAGCTGCCGGCAAAGGCCTTTTCACCATTTTGTACACGCCATCTTTCCACGGGTACTGTCATAACCGGATCGATACCTTTGATCAACAGTTCCCAGAGCTTTTCCGGATCATCGGCGCCTGCCGGGAATTTACCTGACATACCAATAATAGCGACCGGCTCAAAAGTCGCCTGGCGGGTAACAGTCTGCTTTTCCTGCCTGACAGTTGCCAGGTGCCCGGCAAGCCGGTGAATGGTAGGATACTCAAATACTACGGTGGGGCTTAAGCTGAGTTGTGTGATCTGATTGATCCGGTTGATCAGTTCCGTGCCTTTCAGGGAATCGAATCCCATATCGGTCAGCGGTACATCGGTCTGTATATCAGTAATGCCAAATAGAGCGGTAATTTCCTGCTGTATTAATTGTACGTAGGTGCTGTACTGAGATAGCTTCTTCTGTGCAGGCGCTCTCTTTTCCAGGTATTCTTCTGCCAGTTTGGTTCGTTGTAGCTTACCGCTGGTCGTTTTAGGAATACGGCTTACCGGTACAACCGCTTTTACCACAAGACCAAAGTGTTTCATAATGATCTTTCTCACCTGCTCTGAAACACCTGTAAACTGCTGGTCGGACCCTCTGTATTGTATAAAGATGACCAACTCCTCACCATTATTGTCATCCGGCACGGAAGCTGCTGCTGTTTTCGTAAGACTGAATAACTTCCCGTCTTCTGCTTCCAGCACTCTCTCCAGGTCGTAAGGATAATAGTTCAATCCGTTGATGATGATCATTTCCTTTTCCCGCCCTGCGATATAGAGATTGCCTTCATGAATAAAACCGGTGTCACCGGTCTTCAGCCAGCCATCTGCAGAAAATGTATCAGCGTCTTCCAGCTGATAATAACCGGAAGTAATACTGAGTCCTTTTAACTGGATATTACCTGTTTGTCCGTCTGCCAGCGGCTGATCATGTTTATCGGTGATCCTGATCTGCACATACTCAGACGCCTGACCACAGGATACGAGGGTGATAGCCTGTGGGGATCCTGCCGGTACAAATTCCACTGTACCCTCATGTTGGAGGCTTAACCTATTTACGGTAACAGCGATAACGGGTGTGCCATAGGGATGGAAGGACGCCATCAATGTGGCTTCTGCCATGCCATAGGCTGGCAGCATCACTTCCTGGCTTATTTTATGAGGTTTAAGTGCTGTAATAAATTGGCTGATCAGTTCATGGTTAATACTTTCAGCGCCGTTATAGATGGCTTTAAGGCTGCTCAGGTCCCACTGTACATGCTGGCTTTTACTTTCAAAATCCTGCAGGAAATATTTATAACCAAAATTGGGGGAGTAACCGATATTACCACGATGCTCATCCACTTTATGCATCCATATCATGGGATGCCGGATAAATAAAGCTGTAGGGATCAACACCAGGTTGCAGCCCACCAGTAGTGTCTTTAAGAGACAGCCCACCAATCCCATATCATGTGTCAGCGGTAGCCAGGAAACGCCGGTTTCTCCCGGGACCATGTCAGCGCTGATCTGAATAGCATGAACATTGCTCAGCACATTCATATGTGAGATTATGATCCCTTTTGGCTGTCCCGTAGAACCTGATGAGAATTGCAGATAGGCAATTTCATAGGGAGAGGCGGCATAACTGATCTGTGCTGGTTTGATATCGGTTGTCCATAATACTACAAAAGCCTGCATCTCTTTCCACCATCCTGCGTCACCTGCTGTAAAAAATTGTTCGAGCCTTGTGAGGCTTTCAGCATCTGCAAACAGGAACGGACGTTTCATGATACGCCAGGCATTCCTGATCTTTTGTTTATGCTCGTCCTGTGTGCCTGTAGCAAGTGGCACAGCAATGATCCTTCCTAACAAACAGGCCACGAAGGCAATCACAAACTTTTTGTTATCATCTGTCTGAATGATCAGTTCATCTCCTTTTTTTATGCCATGAGCAGTAAAATGACCTAACAATCCTTTAGCGGCATGAATAAGCTGTTCGTGGGTCAGGGCTTCTTCTTCTGTCATTCCTTTTACGAAGGTGATCTTTCTTTCTGCGAGATCGGAGCGGTTAAGCAGCGCGGTAGTTATATCCGGGAAATTAACAAGGGACTGGTGCATAATTATAGTTCGTTATTGTGAGATGATCTTACCATATTCCATTTCTATTACCTGATCAAATTGTTCGGTATACTTATCATCGTGCGAGACCATAATGACAGTTTTACCTCTTAACCGGAATGAGGGTAAGACTTCTGTGTAAAAGAATTTCTTGAAACCGGGGTCCTGATCGGCGGTCACTTCATCCAATACCATAATGGGTTTATCTTCTAATAAGGTACATATCAGCGCCAGCCTTTTACGCTGACCGGTCGACAATCTTACATTGCTGAAATTTTCCCCGTTAAAATGTGTCTTGTGCGACAATCCCATCAGGGCGATATACTCGTTTACCTTGTCGGCATTGAGTTTGGGTATGCCGTATATTTTAGGGAACAGGTGGAAGTCGGTAAAGATGGTGGAGAACCAATAGCGGTAATCCTCCTTGTTGTAATGTTTTAGATCATGCCCGTTCACCATAATGCGGCCTGAACCCGGATGATAAAGATTTGTAAGTACTTTCAGAAAGGTGGATTTTCCACTTCCGTTACCACCTATAATACATATGAGCGCTCCTTTCTTTAAGTTGAAATTTATCGGCCCTAATGTAAAAGATGATTGCCTGTCCTCGTCCATATAATCATACACCACATTCTCCAGTTTGATCTCCTCGAATGCTGGTAGGGGAGGATAGGCATTCCTGATCTCCTCTTCCGAGAAAGAGGAGATCTTCCGTTCAAGATGGTCAATGTTCTGTGTAGCCTGGATGGCTTTTGCAAACAGGGGAATGGTGGTCACAATATTTTCGAGAGGGCCGATCACAAACAGGATAGATGCGGTAAGGCGGGTGAGTGTGCCCGCGTAGAGCGTCTGGAATTGCGGAAGCAGGAAAATGATAGAGGCCAGCAGGAGATAAAACACCATTTCTGAAAACATGAACCCAACGGCAAAACGTAATCCACTACTTATCTTGACGGACTTGCCATAATCAGCAGTCTCCCGGATGTCGCTGAACAGCTGTTCATTTTTCAGGTGATTAATCTTTATTTCTTTAAACCCCTCCACGAGGTTCTCTATGTGATCATAAAACGCAGCTTCATTCTGATTGGCAGCCCGTATTTCCTGGTTGATCGCACTTTGTCTTCTGAGGAAATAAGAAATGGCGATGGCAAGGATCAGGATAGTGGCTGCAAAAGCGGTGAATGAAAGGAACGCAATGTAGATAAGTGCAAAGGTTACAAGTACCAGTGCCTGAAATGCATTGATGATAACGGCGGCCGACTGCGAGATGAAGTTGGTATCGTTGGACACCCGTGTAAAGATCTCATCCTTACCGATAGACTCCATAGGAGAGAGCTCACATTTCCGCAGTTTTTCCAGGATCCTGAGTCGCAGGTTATAAACGGCATTCTCTACTATGACAACAGATTTTCTTAGGATATATCTTTTAGTGATATAAAATACAGCTAAAGCACAACCAAACATCAGGAGGTATTTTACCTGCACTTCTCCTTCGCCGGCAGAGTTGGCCGCCGCATTCAGAACAGATAATAAAACCGCATTGACGATACCGGATAAAACAGTGTAAAATATGATGGTCCTTTTGGGTATGTCCGAATGTTGAAGAACCATTCTGAGGTATAACTTATATCCAACTGGCCGGGCTGTGTCTTTTATGATCTGATCGGGCATGAGTTTTTTAATAAGAGCTAATTTACAATCAGGGTAAAGAACCCTTGCCACATATTCCTGTAGTCTTTAGCCACCTGTAGCTGAATAGTTAGTCAGATTTTTTTGTAGCTTCGTTCCCATCAATAGGACATAGTAGTTGCGGTAATTCATATTAAATAAAATACCATGACTTTAGACAAATTGAACAGCATATTAGGCGACGATGCACAGAATCTGTTGACCTATAAATGCAAGTTTCCCAAAGAACAATTGCATCTTCCTTCCCCTCGTTTTCTTGACGATCATTTTGCCCTTTCAAACAGGAATGCCCAAACCTTACGCAGCCTGGCGCAGTTATATAATTCAGGCCGTCTGTCGGGTACAGGATATGTTTCTATTCTGCCGATAGATCAGGGTATTGAACATAGCGCAGGCGCATCCTTCGCACCCAATCCGCAATACTTCGATCCGGAAAATATAGTCCGGCTTGCCATGGAAGGAGGATGTAACGCCGTAGCCACTACCTTCGGAGGACTGGCCCTGATGTCCCGGAAGTATGCCCATAAGATCCCTTTCATCGTTAAGATCAATCATAACGAGCTGCTGACCTATCCGAATACATTCGATCAGACCATGTTCGGCTCTGTACGGGATGCCTGGAACCTCGGGGCGGTGGCGGTTGGTGCTACCATTTACTTTGGCTCGGCCGAGTCAAGGCGGCAGATAGTTGAAGTGTCAAAGGCTTTTGAGGAAGCGCACAATTTAGGGATGGCCACTATACTGTGGTGTTACCTTCGTAATGATGCGTTCAAAGGTGGTAAAGACTATCACCTGGCCGCCGATCTGACCGGGCAGGCCAATCACCTGGGCGTTACCATACAGGCAGATATCATCAAACAGAAACTGCCGGAGATGAACGGTGGGTATAAGGCCCTTAATATGGGAAGCAGTTCTTACGGTAAACTGGACGAACGTATGTATACAGAGTTGAGTACAGCAAATCCCATTGATATGTGCCGTTACCAGGTCTTGAACTGTTATAGCGGTCGTATAGGATTGATCAACTCCGGTGGAGCGTCTTCGGGTGCCGGTGATCTGAAGGAAGCGGTACGTACCGCCGTGATCAATAAACGGGCGGGTGGCATGGGCCTCATCTCGGGAAGAAAAGCATTTCAACGGCCTTTCGGAGATGGTGTAGCGCTACTGAACGCCATACAGGACGTTTATCTTTCAGACCAGGTCACAGTTGCTTAAACATAGGTCTTCAGGGTTTCAATGAAGCGATCAATTTCAGCTTCGGTATTATAGTAATGCGGGGATACCCTTACCGCCCATTCGATCCCTTTTTGTACGAAGTCCATTTGTGCAGAAGTCTTCGAGGTGGTATAGATATTTATGCCTTCGCGCCTGAAGTCGCGTTTGACGCTTTCCGGGTCGTGACCCTGCATGCTGAAAGTGATGATGTTACATTTGGTACTACCTTTATCCTGTAATTGTATCTTGTCTATTTCACTCAGCTTGGACCTTAATATACCTGACAGGTGCTCATTCCGCGACTGGACGTTATTGGTCCCCAGCGAGAGCAGGTACCTGATAGCGGCCGTACTTCCCGCCATCAGCGCGTAGGCAGTTTCCCAATCTTCAAACCGTTTCGCATCCGGTAACGGCTGGTAAGTCTCTTTTGAGGTCCATTCAGCACCTCTCAGGTCAATAAAGAGGGGTTCCAGTCCGGCTGCCAGCGCTTTATCAGAAACATACAAAAGACCCGCGCCTCTGGGACCCCGCAGGAATTTACGGAGCGTTCCGCTGATGAAGTCTGCATGAGTGGCCACTGCGTCTACATCCATTTGCCCGAGGGATTGACAGGCATCCAGCAGGTAAAGGGTGTCATGTTCTTTGATGATTTCCCCAATGGCTGCAACCGGCTGTACCAGCCCTGAACTGGTAGGCACATGTGTCACAGATACCAGTCGTGGTGCATATGTACGGAGTTTTTTCTCAAGATCATCGAGATCAATTTCTCCCGAAGGTGCGTTTCTGACAGTGACGAGCTGCACGCCGGACCTTTTCTGCAGGGATATAAAAGCGATGAAATTGGAAGGGTAATCATTTTCAGAGGTCAGTATAACATCCCCCTGTTTAAATGGAATGGCAGAAAGCGCCCTGTTGTAACTGTCCGTAGCATTTGTGGTAAAGGCTATATTATGGTTTTTACAGTGTAATAAGCTGGCGGCAGTGTCGTAAAAATTATCAAGCTCCCCTTTTAGTTTATCAGCAACTTCATATCCACCCCACAGTTCCTCTTCCGTGAGCCAGGCCCGGATGGTATTGGCGACGCTGGCAGGCATGAGGGCTGCACCGGCATTATTAAAATGGATGATATTTTCACAACCAATGGTGTCTTTCCTGATCTGTGCGATATCCATATTTCGAATTACTTTTAGCTCTTGTGTCTTTTGCAGTAATAGCAAAATAGCACTTTTTTTAACTACATGGATATCTCATTACCGGACTAATACAGGAAGCCTGGTTCAATAATATCTATATCAACGGACAACCGGTTTATTCTGCAGTTGTCGGATCAATCACTGCAGCTACCGGCTTGACTGAATTGGCAGGGAATCCTCCCTTTCTCGCATGTTCAAGGATCATTTCTTCATTGGGCGCAATGTATACACAGTAAATTTTATCGCCTGTCACATAACTGTGTACCCATTGTATTTCCGGGCCCATATCACGTAACACATCACACGAAGATTGTGACACGTCCTTTAGCTGGTCGGCAGTTAAGTTACCTGCACCCGGGATCTCCCTTTCAATTACATACTTCGGCATAGCTTAAAGATTTTAATTGTTTTGGTTATATGGTTCCGGCATGATACCGCACCTCCTTGTAAGGTTGATAACAATTCAGCGGGGTTTTAGTTCTTGGAATATATTGAATCCTCAAAGGGTATTGTCCCGCCCGGCGTTATTGCCTGATATACATGATGGTATATTGCCTTATTCGTACTATATTTATAAGACTTGAATGATCGCAGATATCAAATCTATAAGAGAGAATGACTGCTGAATGTATACGACGATATACGCTTCCATTTTATTTGTCCCTTTTTCTTTTTTGCAATTGCAATAAAGCCACGGACCCTTTGAGGAAAGTCCGGATAGCAAAAGAGCATGGCAGGTATAATTTGTACCGGAACGGCGCCCCATTTGTAGTGAAAGGAGGTTCCGGGTATACGCATATGGCCATGCTAAATGCAATAGGCGGAAATACAGTGCGGACATGGGATACCGCAGGATTGGGCGCTATACTGGATTCCGCTGCCGCCAATAACCTCGCTGTCATCGCCGGTCTGTATATTCCGGAAAGCAGATATGTTGATCTGTTTTACCGCAACCAGAAAAAGGTGGATGAGCAGTATACCGCCTACCGTGAGGTCATTCAGCGTTATCGCTCACATCCGGCATTGCTGATGTGGTGCCTGGGTAATGAAGTTGATTTTCCGTTTAAAGCCAGGTACAATAAATTCTATGATGTATATAACAGGTTGCTTGATATGATCCATACTGAAGACCCGGACCATCCTGTTACTACCACCATGGTGAACTATCAGTTCAGGAATATTATAAACATACGCCTCAAAGTAAAAGGTCTCGATATCATTTCCTTTAACACCTTCGGCGATCTGAAGAAATTAAAAGATAATCTTTCATCATTCAGCTGGTTGTGGAAAGGTCCTTTCTTAATAACGGAATGGGGCATATACTCGCCCCAGGAATCGGTCAACACAATATGGAGCGTGCCGATAGAACCTACAAGTACAAAAAAGGCAGCGCAGTATCGTGAGATGTATACGACGGACCTACCGGTTGACGACCCCCGTTTTCTTGGCGCACTTACTTTTTACTGGGGGCAAAAAGAAGAAGTGACGCCCACCTGGTACAGTATCCTGGATGAGAGAGGCGGCGCTACCGCTATTGTGAGAGAAATGCAGTCTTTATGGACGGGGGCGACTCAATTACGGAACCCGCCGGAACTGGAGTACATGCTGGTAAACGGCAAAGGGGCGGCAGACAACATTATAATGAAACCGGGCACACAGCAAACTGCCGAGGTTAAGATGATACATCCGGTAACGACGGGACTGCGGATAGTATGGAAAGTACTTGATGAAGATCTCGACCCCCAGAATATACATGAACCTAAAGCATACACGGTTGATCTGACTCCCGGAGACAGCTTCCGGGTAACTTTCCGGGCGCCTGAAAAAGAAGGTCCCTACAGGATCTATTCATGGGTCTATGATGATGATGGAAATGTGGCGACGGCCAATACACCTTTTTACGTAGTAGGAATATGATATGGTAACAAGGAAACGCGTTTTCCCACCTTCAAAGAAAGAATTATTTATTCTCCGGTTCATGATCATTACCGGAGTTATCAGCATGGGCGTACTGTTATACTGCCTCTTTAGCACCGCTAACAAGGGTAACCTCCCATTATACTGGCTGCTGATGGTGGCTGTTATTTTCACCTGTCTGAAAACATTGCACGAGTGGTACCATTATTTCTATATCACTATACCTGCCAGGCCGGTGTCGGCATCCCGTCCTACTATAGATATCCTTACCACATTCTGTGCCGGAGAGCCTTATGAAATGATCATCAGGACGCTCAAGGCAATGCAGGCCATCACTTACCCGCATACCAGCTATCTCTGCGATGAAGCCAATGACCCTTTCCTGAAAGAGATCTGCCAGCAGTTAGGAGTGTGTCATGTTACCCGCAATAACAGGTTAAATGCGAAAGCCGGTAATATCAACAATGCATTGCAATACGCCACCGGCGAACTTTGTATTGTATTGGACCCTGACCATGTACCGACACCTGATTTTCTTGACAGGGTCGTGCCTTATTTTGATGATGCCCGCATAGGCTTTGTACAGATCGTACAGGCATATAGTAACATCGGAGATAGTATCGTTGCGAAAGGCGCCGCCCAGCAAACCTTTCAGTTCTATGGCCCCATGATGATGTCCATGCATAAATATGGTACCGTACAGGCTATCGGCGCTAACTGCACATTCCGGAGAACAGCACTGGACAGCATTGGCGGACATGCGGCAGGGCTTGCGGAAGACATGCATACCGCCATGCAGCTGCACGCAAAAGGATGGAAGTCAGTATATGTGCCGGAAGTGTTAACACTAGGGCTGGTGCCGTCAACGCTTTCTGCCTATTATAAACAACAGCTGAAATGGTCGCGCGGCACTTTCGAACTGTTGGTGACAGCCTATCCTCAATTGTTCAGGCATTTTACCTGGCGACAGAAATTGCATTATGGCACGTTGCCGTTTCATTACTTCGTAGGAATTATCAGCTTTATCAACTTCCTGGTACCGGTATTGTCGCTGGTGCTGGGTGTTATTCCATTTCAACTCGACCTGCTGTCATTTGCAATACTCGGATTTCCTTATGTTTGCATCCCCCTTCTCATCAGGCATTTTGTGCAACGTTGGGTGATGGGGGAAGAAGAAAGCGGGTTTCATATGGTAGGCGGATTGCTGCTGATCGGCACCTGGTGGATCTATATTGTAGGGCTGATATATACGTTGATCCGCAGGAAAGTGCCTTATATCCCCACACCAAAAGATGATAAAGAAGGTACCGACTGGAAACTGTTCATACCCAATGCCGCCGTGTTCCTTATTTCTGCGGGGGCCATCGCGTATGGGTTATGGCGGGATTGGAATCCTTTTTCTTTGGTAATGGCAGGTATAGCCTTTCTGAACTGCCTGATCATGTTATTCAATATACTGGCAGGCATCTGGCGGGGGCGCATATCCACATATCCGCCTGCTACACTGACCGAGTGGTTATATCATCACTACTACGCGTTTAAAAGGCTTATATGGAAGTTACGGCATAGCTTATACGTAGTAGTAAGACAGACCGCGCTGCCGCTTACGTTGATTGTTTGCGCCCTTACAGTGTGGCTTGTTTATGAAGATGCGAAACCGCCCGCCAGTTATGCAGGCAAGCCGGTGGTAAAACAGCCGGTCTTCCTTACTGGTATTTTCAGCCCCGCCGATGCTTCCGGTATAACATCTATGCAGGAAGTTAGCTCGTACAATAAGATGGGCAATAGCCACTTCAATATCATCTCCTGTTATATTCCCTGGGGAGATGCGCCGCATTGTTTCCCGCAGGATTCCCTGATGAACGCTATATACAGTACAGCCGCCGTGCCCATGATCACCTGGGAACCCTGGGCCGCGTTGTTCCGGACTACCCGTAACGATACAGCATTGAGCCGGGAAAGGAAAATGATGCTTCACATCAGTCAGGGATACTTTGACGATTATCTGAAGAAGTTCGTGGCCCGGGTGAAGGCATTGCAACGGCCTGTTTTTATCAGGTTCGGACATGAGCCGGATAACCCGGCTTATCCCTGGTCGGGCACAGGACATAATACGGCAGCAGAATACGTGCAGGCGTGGAAATATGTGCATGATTATTTTAGTCATGCGGGCGTGAGGAATGTCATCTGGGTATGGAACCCGTGGAAACCGGAAGCAGTGGCGAAGTATTATCCCGGTAATGGCTATGTTGACTGGCTGGGCGTAACCATATTGAATTATGGCAGTAAGAATCCCGACGGACAATGGTACAGTTTTAACGAGCTTTATACACCTTATCATCAGAAACAGCTATTTCGTACTGGTTTACCTGTTATAGTGGCCGAATTAGGTTCTTTGAAAAAGGAAGGCAACCAGCAGCACTGGTTGCAAGAGGCCTTTTCAGATATGCAGGCCCGCTTTCCCGAGATAAAAGCCGCTGTTCTTTTCAATAGCAGTTACGACGTAAACATGGTAAGTAAGAAAGACAGCGGGGTACTTGACTGGAAGTTATCAAAGCCCGCCAGATCGCTGCAGGCTATGCACATGCTGCAGAAAAATGATGAGGATATCATCCGGCCACTGACGCCGTTTGACACCATCAGTGGAACCCGCTATCAGGAACATATAATGGATAGTATTCGTGGGGTGGTGTATGTGAAAGGTAGTCCCTGGTTCAGGAACCAGCAGGCACTGACGAGAAAGGTAGTGCAATGGGACCTGAAAGAAATGCGGGGAATAGGCATTAACACGATCAGGCGATATGGCCCCGGCGTATACGACCACAATATCCTGGCAGTGGCAAATGAACTGGGCATGTACGTGCAATATGCCTTCTGGATGCCTGATGTGGAAGGGGATTTCAGCAGTAACCGGGATTGGAACGATTTTACGAAGTCAGTGATCGCTACCATTAAGAAAAGAAAAGATGACAGCAGTATTATTGGTTGGCATCTCTCAAATAATGCCTGGTCCGGTTTAGCTTTAAGGTACACGAAACCAGCGTTATTGAGGTATCAGGATGAATATTTAACCTCGCTACGGGAACTGGTGCGGGAGATCAAAGCAGTTGATCCGGAACGACCGGTAACACTGGACGTTCCGCTGGACGAAACCGTTCATGCTACACTGGAGACATTTGCCAGCGCACTGCCTGAAATAGCCTGCCTGGGACTTGCAGTTCCGGATGATACAAGTTCCATTACCCTGCCAGAGACGAAGGTGTACTGTTTTGCCAGTGCGATGAACGTAAGTCAATACATTGCGGCAGGTGCGGGGAAACCGCTGTTTATCAGGGCTTGGCAGGACCAGCAAAGCCGGAATGCAGTTACTTTTAACGGACTGCTCGATCTTGAGCGGCATTATAAACCAGCTTATTCCCAACTGGCCCGCCTCTGGCATATCGATAGAGCTGGCCCGCCGTTACCAGCCATTAAGATATTGCGTCCTGCCCGCATCACTTATCCGGAAACAGTGTTAACCTATCACGCGCTGGTTTATAACGGGCAGTGGAATCTTGGCCATTCCATCAACTATAAACTGAAATTTGAATGGTTCCTTTACAAAACAGATGGTTGGGGTAATGCCATCTATATGCGTCCTGTAGGAACAGGCCCCGATCTTGACCTGACCATTCCCGATTCCCCTGAACTGTACCGCTTATACCTGGTGGTGAGTAAAGATGGTTACGCCGTAAGTGCCCACGCCTCACTTAACACACCGTTTAAAAAAGCAGATTAACATCTTATTTTTTTTAAACATTTGTAGGAATGTCTATCTTTGCGCCGCTAGAGGAGTGCAAATAAACGATCCTATACCTTATGCTTAGTGCTACTATGAAGAGAACCGCATGGCAGACGTTGAAAATTATTTCAATAACTGCCGGGGGAATGTTACTGATACTTTTTCTGTTGCCGCTCCTGTTTCCCGCGGCCGTTTCAAATAAAATAAAGAGCTGGACAAATCATAATATCACTGGCGAGATCAATTTTTCAAAGGCAAGGTTATCTTTTTTTAATCATTTTCCTTCACTGACGCTTACCCTGTACGACTTTAGCCTGAAAGGATCATCTCCTTTCGAGCAGGATACATTGGTATCTGCCGGGGAAGTATCGTTGGGTGTAAACCTGGCCAGTATTTTTTCAGGTACTACCAGGGTCGATAAGATTTATCTGACAAAGGGGAACATCCACGTATTGGTGGATACTGAAGGCCGTCCCAATTACAACGTATATCAGCCTTCTCCTTCCTCAGGCAAAAACGCCGATAGCAGCAATGTATCATTAAAAATTGAACGGATCCAGCTGGAACATTGTAAGATCTTCTACAATGATAAATCCCTAGCCTTACAAATAAGAGCTAAAGAGGTGAACTACACCGGAAAAGGCGACCTGGATAAATCTCAGTTTGACCTGTACTCACATATCAGCGTCGCTTCATTTGATCTGTCCTACAGAGATATTCCCTATATACAATCCAAAAAACTGGACGGCAACCTGATCACACGTATCAATACGAAATCACTGAACTTCGTTTTTGAGAGGAATGATCTGAAGATCAATCAGCTGCCAATGAAGCTGAATGGTGCATTCAGCTTCCTGAAGAACGGCTATAAAATAGATTTTAAACTCACTTCAGGTGAATCTACACTGGAGGCGCTCTTTAGTGCGTTGCCTGCCAAGTATACCACCTGGATGGAAAATACCGATATCAAAGGAGATGCAGAAGTAAATGCTTCATTGACAGGGAAATATATTGCGAAGACTAACAAGATGCCCGATCTCGCATTTCATATGAAAGTAAGAGAAGGAACGATTGCCAGTGCCGGCGCACCTTCTGCTATAGAAGGCTTACGTCTTGATTTCCGGGCAAAGCTACCGGAAATGAACCCCGACAAGTTTACCATCAATGTTGACTCTGCATTCTTTAAATTGGATAAAGGATATTTCAGTTCAGATATTAAAGTGACCGGACTGGGAAGGCCTGATATCCATGCAAAAATGAGCGCTGATCTGGACATGGATAAATGGGCGCAAGCTATGGGCTGGGATGCCTTTGACCTGAAAGGCCGCCTACTGGCTCAGTTACAGGCAGATGGCAGATATACGCAGTATACAGTGAACAATGGCCCGGGACATGAGTCAGATGTAGTGATCAGCAGTATTCCTGTATTTGATTTTAAATCCAGTCTCAGCGACGGGTATCTGAAGTTCAGGGGGGTGAAGGAACCTATCCGTCGGGTCAGCTTTGATGTGCAGGCTTCCTGCCCGGATAATAACTATGCCAATGTACATGTTGACGTAAGTAAACTCAATGCCGAAGTATTGGGTAACTATCTCAAAGGATATCTGCAGTTGAACAATGTACAGGAACCACACGTGGACGGCAGCCTGAAAGGACTGTTGCATCTGGCTGATGTTGAGAAATTCTATCCGCTGGATGGTGTAGATATGACCGGTGATCTGAGCATTAATATCCAGAGTAAAGGGATCTATCGGCCAGCGAACAACCTCTTCCCTGTAACAACAGCTGCACTCAATATGAACAACGGAGTAGTACAAACGAAATACTACAAACATCCTGTTGAGAAGATCAATGTGAATGCTACCCTGACAGATACCGCCGGTAGCTTGCATGATCTGAAAATTGATATAAAGCCGGTGTCTTTTGAATTTGAAGGACAGGCCTTTACGCTCAAAGCTGCGCTGAATAATTTCGATGATCTGCACTATAATATTCTTGCCAATGGTATCATAGATCTTGGTAAGATATACCAGGTATTGGGCAAGGAAGGATATGAAGCCAAAGGTTATGTGAAGGCTGATCTGAACCTGCAGGGCACGAAGAGCGACGCCATGAACAGCCAGTACGACAAGCTGTTTAATAAAGGAACGCTGACACTCAGGGATGTCTCACTAAAAGCGGCCGCATTCCCACTGCCTTTTTTAATCAATAACGGGGTTTTCCGTTTCGAGGAAGATAAAATGTGGTTCGATCAATTCGACGCACATTATGGTAAATCAGACCTTCACCTGGATGGTCATTTGTATAACCTCATCGGCTATGCCACGCAGAAGGACCAACGTTTGCAGGGAGCTTTTAACCTGAAGAGCAGCTACATCCTGATAGATGAACTGGTATCTTCCAATAGCAACGTTAATAGCAGCGATGATCCGGGATCTTCAGGGGTTGTCGTGATACCCGATAACCTCTCACTGACGCTGAACGCATCAGCAGGTAAAGTTGGTTTCCGGGGGATAGATATACAGCATTTTCAGGGTCAGTTGCAAATGGACAACGGCAGTTTGCAATTGACCAAGACAGGCTTCAATATTATTGGAGCTCCTGTTGAAATGGAAGGGCAATATGCCAGTCAGAACGAAGAGAGTGCCACATTCGACTACCATATTAATGCACGGGAGTTTGACATCAAACGTGCTTATAACGAGATCAGGTTATTTCATGATATGGTATCATCCGCAGGTTCCGCCAGCGGCATCGTCGGACTGGATTACCGTATCAATGGGAAGTTCGGTGAGAACATGCGCCTGATCTATCCTTCCCTGAAAGGAGAAGGGGTGTTATCACTGAAGAAGATAAAACTGAAAGGCTTCAAATTATTTAATGCTGTCAGCAATACCACCAAGCGGAATATTAAAGATCCGAACCTATCCGAAGTAGATATTAGATCAACTATCAGTAACAACATCATTACGATCGAGCGGACCAAGATGCGTATTGCCGGTTTCCGTCCCCGCTTTGAAGGGCAGGTAAGTTTTAATGGAAGGCTGAACCTGAAGGGCCGTATTGGATTGCCGCCTTTAGGTATCTGGGGTGTGCCGTTCAGTGTAACAGGGACACAGACGAATCCACAGGTAAGATTGAAAAGAGGGAGTGACAAGGATTCGCTGGATAAGGAAGTGGGGGAGTAGTGTGATATTTCCGGCCGCGTATCTTAATTATGTAGATCCCATAACGTTAATAAAGTAGGCAGTAATGGTCGATATTAAAACAATACTTCTCATTCCCGAGAAAACTGATATTGAATTTGAAGATGTTTTTGCAACCTGGACAGGAAGGGGGGAAGAGATCAGGCGTTTAGGAAAATATGTATCCCATTCTCAGCTAATAGCGCTGCGAGCTTATCTAACCTTGTTTTGGACCCTTTACAAATAGTAGGATTTTGATTCACCTTTAAATTAGCCAGTTCTTCTTGCGATAAATTAAGGACTTGTTTGAGCTTCAGTAATTTAGCTACTTCCGCATAGACGTTGGTAATCAATTTCAGGTGGCCTATTTCCCGTTCTTCTTCATATTGATCGATCATTCTCTCAGTCGTAAGATAGGAAGGGAAAGTTGAAACTGTTCCGTCCTTTTTACTCACAAAAACTGGAGAATTACCGCCTAACGCACAAAAAATATCTCCTTCCAGTGCCCCCCTTGTATTATAGGGAAAGACCCATGCGTACGGTGTTTCAATAATATGAGCATCAATAATTATTATATCATAACGGTTCGAAGAACCGGATTGTTCAACAATTTTGGCGGCGATGTCCCGGGCTTCTTGAAAGGATAGCATAACGTCTTTTTTACGAAGCGGCGAAGTTAACATTTCTTTAAAGAAAGTATGTATTTCAATGCTTATCTTGTACCCTTCGAAATATTTAACTTGAATTAATATGAACCGACACGAAGCAGGGAAACAAGTATGTAAGATAACATTGTACGCCGTGATCCTCCTTGAATTGATCTGGCTGGTGGCAGAGACCAGAGGAGATTTTGCTAATGGCATACTATTCTATATCCAGGCTCAATTAAACCCGCTGGTATTGAGCTTTTTTGCACTGTTGTTCGGTTCATCTTATTTTTTGGGCAAGCGGGCAATAGGAGAAATTGAAAGGGGGAATCCTTACGTTAAAGTTGGTGTTATACATGGCTTGTTGGGAAGTGGTATTCTTCTTATTTATTTGTTCCTGGTATCAGCGACTATGGGACAGATGTCTACCCTGATGCATTCTCTGCCTCGACTTTCACTGATGATCATACTCCCTATGCTGCTTATCTGGTTTATTGCGGCTAATACATTGAGACAAAAGTTGAATTAGGAGATTCAGACAGCGTGAACTCTATATTCTTCTCTACTCCTCTAAAATGAATTTCACCGGAAAGTAAATGATCGTCCTGACAGTCCGATTTTTCACTTTCCCAGGAATCCAGGACGGCATTTTTGAAATTAGCCTTATTGCTTCCCTTTCGCAGGGAAGGCAATGGCTGGGGATTGTCTTGACGTTGTTCACTATCCCATCTTTTTCAATAATGAATGATGTCATAATGGTACCTTCAAAACATATATCTTCCTTAGGCCAGGTGAAATTTTTCCTGACAAATTCATTTAGCGAATCACTTCCACCTTTAAATTTTGGGAGCTGATCAACATAGAGGTATAAAACAGGCTTTAATGTATCCTCTACTACAACCTTATACAAAGTCGGATTCCGTTCCGTGGCCACTGTAAGCACTTGGTAAGTGAATAGCGATAAGATAAATGCTTTAATTATTAGTGTCATTTCCATCGAAATTTGATTTGTTTCTAAACCGTGCCCAATGTGCAGGATTTAGTGGAATTGTTTCAAGTCCTGAATACAAGGAAATACAGTATCATAATTGTTCGAGCTATACCTAGCTGGTAGTAAGCATTTTCTATTTTAGGTAATCATCGTAATCTTCAAAATTTATATTATATTTATAATAACTATGATATTGTGCTTTTCTTATCAAATATGAGAAAAGTTCGAACTTTTTTTATAATTTAATCCGGTGCGAACGTAGATCTGAGTAAATGTCGGCATTACAAGAAAAACATCCCCCAAAATATACCGGCGAACAGCTAATAAAGTCCCTGTGATGAAACCATAGGATGTGAAGTAGATATGGCGCCATACCTTAAGGTAGGGGGCCGTGGCCGATGAAAGAACCCAGATACTAAAACATTAAATTTTCACGTCCAAAACCACGTATATGAAGAACATTCAAACCAATAAGTTATTCTGGGCAAGCTGCCTGGCATTGTTAGTAACCTCACTTTCCTTCGGTATCCGTGCAGGGATGATGAATCAGTTAGGGATAGATTTCCAGCTAAGTGCTACTCAGCTGGGTACCATTACGGCTACCGCTTTCTGGGGTTTTCCACTGGCGATGGTCATCGGTGGTGTTATAGTCGACATTATCGGCATGAAACGCCTACTGGTCATCGCTTTTCTTTTTCACCTTGCAGGTATAGCACTTACTATTTTTGCGCAGGGTTATTGGACGCTGTTTTTCTCCACGCTGCTGATCGGTATTGCCAACGGTACGGTAGAAGCGGCTTGCAATCCGCTGGTAGCTGCACTTTACCCTAATGAAAAGACAACAAGGCTGAACTATTTTCACCTTTGGTTTCCTGGAGGTATCGTGATCGGCACATTGGTGGTTACTTTGTTTGTCAAGCTAAATCTGGGCTGGCAGCTGCAGGTGGCCACGATGCTGATTCCTACCCTGATCTATGGCTTTTTGTTTTCACGGCTTGATTTTCCGCTTACGGAAAGGGTTTCATCTGGTTATTCTGAGGGTGACATGTACAAGGCAATACTTACGCCACTGTTCATCTTTATGCTGATTTGTATGTTCATGACCGCGATCACTGAACTGTTCACGGGACAGTGGATAGGTATGCTGCTGAAAAACGTGACCGATAATGCGTTGCTGCTGTTGACATTGACAACCGGCATTATGGTCGTAGGCCGGGCCTTTGCCAAGCCGATCGTTAAAAAGCTGGCGCCGCAGGGAGTTCTCCTGTTTTCAGCCATTTTCGCAGCTATAGGGCTTTATATGCTGAGCACATTTACAGGAAGCTCAGTGTTCGTTGCAGCCGTGATCTTCGGTATCGGAGTATGTTACTTCTGGCCGACTATGATCGGTTTTGTTGCTGAGAATATCCCGCAATCCGGAGCACTGGGGCTTAACCTGATGGGCGGTGCGGGGATGTTCGCCGTATCGATATATACTATGTTCATGGGAGGATTTTATGACGGGTTGATCGTTAAGCATCTTCCTGCAGGTTCCAACCTGGATGCTTATACGGCTGCCGCCGAGGGCACTCCTGAGGCTATCGCACTGAATGAGGCAAAGAACCTTGCAGGCCCTGACGTATTACAGGTTACTTTAGTGCTGCCTATTATCCTGATAGTGGCTTTTACATGCCTGGTAGTTTACATGAGGTCCAGAAAATCTAAGCAGCTTGGGGATGCCCAGACTGCCTGATAAAACTGATTGATTAATCAATAAGAAAAGCCATTAAACGTAGTTATAGCTATGTTTAATGGCTTTTCTTATTGACTACACCCAGATCAGTAACTTTTGCGTCTTTCAATATGATTGTCCGACACCTAGTTAAGTCATATATTAAAATGAACGCCTCTTTGTCTTCTGTGGATAGACGAATTGCCCGCAAAAAAGAACCAGATTAAGGGCATTTGTCCTATCACATGATAAGAAAACCTGATTTTTTAGATAAAATATTTGTGTAGCTAAATAGCTACATGTATATTTGTAGTCAAATAGCTACGCAATGAATTTAAGAAGAGATGTATTTCAGGCCATAGCAGATCCTACCAGAAGGGCCATATTGGTCCTTGTAGCGTCACAGTCAATGACAGCAGGAGCGATAGCTGCCAATTTCGATACCGCCAGGCCGACAGTGTCAAAACACCTGGCCATACTGACCGAGTGTGAATTATTGAAACAGGAGCAGAACGGACGGGAGATATATTACCATTTAAACCCTCAGAAAATGAAAGAAATAGCAGATTTTATTGAACCATTCCGCCAGATGTGGGATGACAGATTTAATAAACTGGAATCTATTATGAAAAACTATAAACCTAAACAATAACACTATGGAGCAAAAAACAAAGGTGAACGCCGAAGAAGGCAAACAGGATTTAGTAATAACGAGAGAATTTGATCTGCCGCTGGAACTACTCTTTAAGGCATATGCAGAAGCTGAAATTGTAGAGCAGTGGATGGGAACAAAAGTGCAGAAGCTTGAAAATAAAAGACACGGCAGCTGGCATTACATAACCTCAGACCCACAAGGTAATCCTGTGTTTCAGGCCAATGGTGTATTCCACGAGTTTAGCCCCAATAAAAAGATCACACGGACATTCGAAATGGAGAATGCACCGTTTGGCGTTCAGCTTGAATTCCTGGAATTTGTTGAAGTGAGTGAGGATAAAAGCAGACTTAATATCCATATTGTGTATGAATCAGTTGAACATAGGGACGGGATGATAAAAATAGGCATGGGTAAGGGTATGAGTATGGCGCATGATCGTTTGGAAAAAATCGTAGGACAATTAAAAGTAAAATAACATCCCATGACAAAAAGGAACAAAATTATCTATTGGATAGCAACACTGTGGCTCGCTTTAGGAATGGTATCGACAGGCGTAGTACAATTAATGAAACAGAAAGATGAAGTAGATATGATCACGCAGCTGGGATATCCTGTCTATATTCTTACGATCTTAGCTATCTGGAAATTTTTAGGAGTAGTTGCGGTACTTATACCCAGGTATCCGCTGCTGAAGGAATGGGCTTATGCCGGTTTTTTCTTTGCCATGTCAGGAGCCGCCATTTCACATATGATAGTAGGAGATCCTGCAACGGAAATATACCCATCACTGTTACTGATCGTATTGACAGCAGCATCCTGGTATTTCAGACCTGCGGATAGAAAATTTATCTTAGCTAATCAATAAACAGAATAACATGAATAACATGAATCCCAAGGTTGATTTCTATTTTGATCAGAATGAGAAGTGGCAGAAAGAAATAGAACAATTGAGATTGATCGCTCTTAGTTGCGGATTGACCGAAGAATTAAAATGGGGTTGTCCCTGCTATACCTACGAGGGTAACAACATCGTTTTAATACATGTATTCAAGGAGTACTGCGCGTTTTTATTCTTCAAAGGGGTATTACTGAGTGATGCTGATGACATCCTGGTTATACAGACAGAGAATGTACAGGCAGCACGGCAGACACGCTTTACTAATGTGAAGGAAATCGTGAAATTAGCGCCTGTCCTGAAATCCTATATCTACGAGGCCATAGAAGTGGAAAAGGCCGGCCTGCAGGTGAAATTTAAAAAGGTTACCGAGTTTGCAGTAGCTGAAGAGTTCCAGAATAAACTGGATAAAGATCCAGCCTTGAAAACAGCTTTTGACGCATTAACACCAGGACGGCAGAGAGCCTATCTTCTTCATTTCTCTGCACCTAAACAGTCCAAAACCCGTGAATCAAGGGTCGAAAAATGTACGCCGCAAATTCTTGAAGGCAAAGGATTAAATGATCTGTAAATAATCGAAAGCAGAAAAAATATACCGGGATTTAAAAATTGTCCTATTTTTGTAATGATCAATACAAAAATAGGATTTCCCTTGTGTTAACACAGTAAACATTGACCAATGAGAGGCAGACCCAGTATATACGACAATAAAGAAGTATTAAATAAGGCGCAGAAAGTATTCTGGGAGAAAGGCTTTACTGCCACCTCACTGGAAGATATTCTCGAAGCTACTGGCCTGGGCAGTGGTAGCTTCTATCATGCGTTCAAAGGAGGGAAGAAAGAACTGTTCAGGAAAGCAATTCAACAGCGAAGGGAAGCCTTTCAGCAATTCCGGGAAGAACTGGAACATAGCAAAGTGCCCGTGGAACTGATCAAAGACTTCTTCCGTAGCATGGCAAAGGATGACCGTCAGACCCACTTACAAGGTTGTATCATCGTTAATACTGTTGTGGAAATGGCTTGCCTGGACAGTGAACTGGAGGAGGAAGCGATCACGATCCTGAAAGAGGTCGAACAATTCTTCACAACCACCATAAAGAAAGCACAGAAGAACGGAACACTGAAGAACCAGACGAACCCGGAGGTCCTGGGCCGTTACCTGATCACCCTATGGAACGGAATGAACGTTACCAGGCGTATGTATCCTGATCAGAAGATCCTCAGTAAACAGATCGAAATGCAGCTGGAAATTATCAGCTGATTTTTTTTGACCATTTTTGTAGTGATCAATACAAAAATAAGAGCATCAGAATAAAGACAATGTTATTTACCTGAGATCAAAGCGGACAGGCATGATAGTCTATATATGTCCTAAACATAGAAATTTCAATATCTCACAGGATGCCAGGAGGTAGCGAAGGTTTCATATCGTATACGGGCCTTCGCCCGGTTCCCTGCATTGTTGGTGAAGTCAGATCAAAACACAAAAGCATAACCGAATACCAACGCTGAATAGCATTACAAGCGGGCACAGACCGTATATGATATGAAACCGCAGTGAACGCTGCAACCAACATAAAACCGGCAATCAACATAAAACCGGCAACCAACATAAACCAACATACTAATGGATCTGCAATTGAGATCAAAGACCGCTTTTATCAGCGGATCGACACAAGGCATCGGCTTCGCCATCGCAAGACAGTTGTTGGCCGAAGGCGCCAGCGTTATTATCAATGGAAGAACACCGGACAAGATCAACAAGGCGCTGGCAGCGTTAAGAGAGGAAATACCTGCTGCAGAGGTTTCGGGAATAGCAGCCGACTTTACCGACGTCAATGCCGTCAGCGAACTGTTACAAGCATTGCCGGATATTGACATCCTGGTAAATAACGTCGGCATCTTCGACCTGCGCCCCTTCTTTGACACACATGACAGCGACTGGACACGATTCTTTGAAGTGAATGTAATGAGCGGGGTGCGCCTGTCAAGAGCCCTGTTACCCAAAATGCTGGAGAAGAACTGGGGGAGGGTGATCTTTATCAGTAGCGAATCGGGTATCAACATTCCAGAAAACATGATACACTATGGTATGACGAAAACAGCCATGCTATCCGTCAGCCGGGGGCTGTCCCAGTTAACGAAAAACACCGGCGTTACTGTCAACACAATTATCGGCGGACCAACCTATTCTGATGGAGTAGCGGTTGCAGTTGAACAAATATCCGCAGGGCAAAACCGGCATGTAGAAGATGTAAAGGCAGATCTTATGACAGCATTAAACCCTACATCGCTATTGCAGCGGTTTATAAAACCGGACGAGATAGCGAATATGGCCGTATACCTCTGCAGTCCGCTGTCCTCCGCAACGAACGGCGCAGCGCTCCGTGCCGATGGTGGCGTACTCAATACCATTTTGTAAGGGCATTTGAAAGAGACTCTCTTATTAATAAATAAGGGAGCTTCTTTTAATATGTAGACATATTGTAGTCACATTTTAAAGACCGGTAGCTGTTATGTAGTTGACTAAAACTTGCCAGTCACTGCGTTATGCCATATCTTCGGGATTACAATAATTTCAGAGCCCCGTTTACAAATGGAACCCATAATCATAAAAAGATCCACTGAAGCGAATGAAGAAACAAGCCTTGGATGCCTATTGATAGTGTCAATACCAGTTCTGTGGTTTTTATATGCAATGTTTACAGCCAGGAATAAATACGACCTTATCATATACGGCATAATTGCATTGGGCTTTCTTCTTCCTTCATTCATCAGTTTTACTGCGACTAAAATCCCTTTAAAAGCAGCTATGAAAATATCAGATGAAGGATTAGTACTATCTCCAAGCAGAAGCATCTATGATAGCTTTGCCTTTTTGCGAAAATTCATGGCAGGATCTGAAAAACGGCTTCTGTGGGAAAATATAACAGGGTTCAGATTACAGATCTATTACAAAGAATATACCATGAGCCCTACTGATGGTACGGGGTCAACGACCTATACTGTACCGAAATATCATCTTTGCGTTGCAGGTAAAGCGAAAGAAGAAGTTATTTTTTCTATTCACGGTTTGGAAAAGACGCCTGATGAAATTCTGGCGCTATGTAACCGTTTTTTAAGTGAGCATAAACGTAGCTGACATTAAACCACTCATTTAATCGAAAAAACCGCCTCATTTATTCATGAGACGGTTTCTAAAAGTATAAAAGGTGAATCAGCTCTTAGCTGCCATGATCTCTTTCATCACACCGTTGACCTTTACCTTCACTTTACGTGGCGTAGGCGAAGTGATTTTGTAACTCGTTACCTTCCCATCCTTCCATGCAAAGTCTACGGTAAAGTTTCCGCGTGCTTTTAAGCCTTTTACGGCGCCTTCTGCCTTCCATTGATCCGGTATGGAGGGAAGGAGGTTAATAAGCCCTGCATGGCTCTGTAATAGCATTTCTGCGATACCAGCGGTGGCGCCGAAGTTGCCATCTATCTGGAAGGGAGGACCGGCTGATAACATATTCTGGTATACGCCTCCACCTGCGCCGTAGTTGATATCCGTTCTGGCAGTTGGTTTCAGCAGCTCCCGTAACAGTTTGAATGAGCGGTTACCGTCCTGCAACCTCGCCCAGAACAACAGCTTATAGGCGATCGTCCAGCTTGGGCCGTCATCACCGCGTACTTCCAGCGTTTTCTTAGCTGCCGCTGCCAGGTCGGGTGTATTCTCCGCCGTGATCAGGGAAGCAGGGTATAAACCCCATAAATGCGAAAGATGTCTGTGTTGAGGATCGGTTTCTTTATAATCCTCCAGCCATTCCATGATCCTGCCATCTTTGGCAATTACACCAGGAGGCGGGAGCAGGGCGATCTTTTCCTTTAGCTCTTTTCTGAAAGCGCTGTCCTTATCAAGTGTCGCAGAAGCACTGATCACGTTGTTGAACAGATCGCGGACGATCTGGTTATCGATCGTAGCGCCGATACAGATACTCGCATGTTTGCCATTGGGCAAATAGAATGTGTTTTCAGGAGAGGAGGAAGGCGACATTACCAGCCAGCCTGTTTTATCATCTTTGATCAGCAGACTGTTATAGAACACGGCGGATTCTTTGATGACCGGGTAGATATCAGCCAGGTATTTCTTGTCGTTTGTAAATGCGTAATGCTCCCAGAGATTATTACAAAGCCATCCGGAGCCTGATTTTGTAGCTCCCCAGGAAGCGCTTTCCCCAGGTTCCGTGAAGCCCCAGATATTCGTAATAACATGCGCAACCCATCCCGGTGCATTGTAATAGGCGCGGGCAGTTCTTTTGCCTGGTTCCACCATTCCTTTTACAAGGTCAGCCAAAGGCAGGTTCAGTTCAGGAAGATTGGAAACTTCTACCGGCCAGTGATTCATCTGTACATTCACGTCGAGGTGATAGTCGCCATTCCAGGGCGTGTGGATCTGATTGGCCCAGAGCCCCTGTAAATTAGGTGGCAGCAAACCAGGTCTTGTGCTGGATATCAGCAGGTAACGGCCAAACTGGTAAAAGAGTACAGGCAGTTCATTATCCGCAGCTGAGTTGTTGTAGAATGCAGCCAGCCGCTTGTCTGTCGGTAAGGTACTTGCACTGCCTTTGCCCAGGCTTAACTGTACCCTGTTAAACAGTTTTCCGTAATTGGCGATATGCTGTTTCCGTTGGATAGTATAGTCCTTTTTCATAGCGGATGCCAGTGTCTGGCTGATCTTCTTTTTGAAGTCAGGGTTCCTGAAATCAGTACCCGCAGAAACATACAGTATGATCTCCGTAGCATCTTTGATCACCAGGGCGTTCCCCTGTGTACTGATAGTACCGCCTTTCGTACTGGCTTTCACCGTCGCCTGGTACTGCATACCCTTTCCGTCAGTGCCATTATCCAGCTGACCATATAGTTCAAGTGCATTGCCGGTAGTACGGGCCGACGATCTTTCCTGCCTGCTCATTGTTACGCGACAACTGAGTTTTCCCGGCTGACTTGCGGTAAGCCTGATCATCCCCAGGTCATCTCCATAACTGGTAAAGTATTCGCGGCGGTAAGTAACGCCATCGACTTTATAGCTGCTGGTGGCGATGGATTGTTGTAAGGAAAGCTTTCTTTCGTACTGCTCAGGAGTGCCATTTCCGGCTCCCTCGAACTGTAGCTGCAGTTCTCCTAATACCTGGTAACAGCCAAAAGGAACATCGCCGGAACCTTTACCGGTGCAGATGAAGTCTTTGTCCATCAGCGCCTGGGCTTCATCATTCCTGCCTTCCTGCAGTAGTTGCCTGATACGGGGTAACTGTTTATACGCCTCGTAATTGTTGGCGTCCTGTGGTGCGCCCGACCAGAGCGTAATATCGTTCAGGACGATCTTCTCGGTCTTGATACCACCGTCAGGCATCATACCCAGACGGCCATTACCGAGGGGAAGGGTTTCTTCCCATGTCTGGGCCGGCTTGTCATACTTCAATTCCAGGGTATTGCTTTGCGCAGTGCAAAGCAATACCGGAAATGCCATGATAATCGTAGTAATAATTCTTGTTCTTAAAAACATCATTAGACCTGTAACTTGTGTTAATTATTCTTTATTCCAGAACGTGAGCTCTGATAAATTTGTATAGCTGTTTTCCCCGTTGGCGTTGTGCAGCACTCTGATACGGATGTAACGTACAGGCGGCGGATTGCTCATTAGCGGCGTTTTATAGGCTGCATTACCATTGTCTGTTCTTACTACCTCTTTCAGCAATGTCCATCCTTTTGCCTGCATTGCGGCCTTCCAGCCTCCATCATTAGAATTTAACTCCGGTACTGCATCTGTGAGATCGTCAATACCCCATACCTCAAACTGGTCAGGATTGTTACAACAGTCCCTGCCCGTTTCTTCTATCATGCCCAGGTTGTTATAAACTTTTCCCATATCAAAGCTAAGCACTCTTGGCATGGAACCGTTTCCATCAGCGTGGAAGATATTCGGATAACCTTGCGGACCTACTGATCCGTCCCATAGTTTGCTTACCCGGGTACCGGATTCGTAGATGCCCATATCTCCCCAAAGATCATGTTCCTGGAAAAGGCTTTTGTCACATTGAATCAGCCTTAAGATAGCAGGAAATGTATCATTTTGCAAAGCATAAAATGTATCCAGCGCCGACGCAACAGGAATATAGGAAGATTTATACACTACCGGCGTACCAAATTTATAGTCGGCCAGCGTGAGAGAGTCAGTATCAGGAGATAAGGACATCTCCGCTACGTCACCGTTCTTTTTGGTGTATTGTAACGCTGTATTAATGTTGATGGTGTCAGGCGTGGCGAAACGGATAATGACAGAGCTATCTTCATTAATAGTATAAGGATTGTCCGGGTTGCTCAACCTGTTGTTTAGTGTTGCGGTATATACAGTGCCATATACTCTCGCGTTGCTGATCTCTGTTGCTACAGACCTGTTACCTTTTGCATCATAAGAATAGATCACGAAGGAATATACATATTCGGATAGTCCGGATATTGTACATCTGACAGTATCTGTAGCATTGTGTGTAGTAGAATTGATCGTGATGGAATCGGCCCGGTTGTTCCAGTATATAGTGTATTTAATAACACTTGGATCGGGACTGGGATGCCAGATCAATTGGAGGCGGTTGTTGCCCGGTAGTACTTTCGCATCAGATACTGCGCCTGGATATACAAGTTCTTCTCCGTCCAGGAAATCACGGTAATCAGTAGGTTTTTTACTGCAGGCCAGCAATACCAGGAAGCATGCAAGCAGGTATATTTTGTTTGTATGATATCGTTTCATTTTTCGCCGTTTTAAGTTGTTAATTATCTCGGATCTCCCCAGAAGGTCAGCTCTGTGACGTTGAAAAAGTTATTTGTCTGTGCCATATTAGAGACGCATTCAAATCGCATATACCTGACTTTAGGCAGATCGAGAGAGAAATTGAAGCTGAAGCCGGCATTCCATACTGCGAGGTCGGCTGATGTATATTGCGGATTAGGCAATTTGGATGGCTTTGGTGGTGCATCAAATACGCCGAGGTTGATCCAGCCGTTAGGCGTACGGCCACCTACCGGCGGCAGATTGTTTTCGTCCGGCATGGTCTCGTCTACCGGCTGATCGTCCCGTCCCCACAATACCCATTTTTGTGGTGCTCCTGCCTGCCACAACCAGTTACCGCTGCCGTCTATACCCCTGTTCCAGATCGTATACCGGCTTAATCGCGTAGCCTTGCCCATATCGAAGGTGATCACCGCAGGCCATACTAATGGCTGGATAGGCTGTTCCGTATGATAACCTGGCGATCCCGGAGAGCCATTCCATAAATTCTGTAACTCCCAGCCAAAACCTGTTTCAGCATCTGTTCCCAAACGATAGCTCTGGAACAATGATTTGTCCATCTGCGCTTCATATACGGGCTTGATGCTGGAATATAAAGTGTCAGATATATTACCCCACTGGTCTGTTACATACACGCCGAATTGATGAGGAATGGTGTCATAACCCCGTAGGCTGAATGAAATAGTATCCTGATCTGTATAATTCTGTGAGATGATCTGATACTTGTTTGTTTCATCAGGCAGCACTGTAATGATACCCAGGCTGGATTTTGTTTTATTGATACAGGTGATATTCACTCCCCCAAAGTCGGGTTTCATTTCCACCGTAGGGCGTGTCAGCAAGTAAGGCGGCGTGTCAGGATGAACGATGACAGTCACAGGATCGGAGTAAACCTGTGCGCGGCTTACCGTATGTAATATCACCTCATAATCCTGACTTTTTGCAAAGCCACTTACAGTAATGCTGTCGGAATAATATGAAGATTTTGACTGCCTGCTTGTTTCTCCGTTGATCTTATATTCCGCCTGCACATACAGGATGTTGGGCGAATTAGGAAGCGAATAAGTGATATAAGCTCCTCCATTGAAGTTCTGCACTCTCACATTTGTGACAGATGCGGGCTTCGTCATATCGGTAGATACAATTTCGTTGTAACCATCCATTCTTTTACATGACGTTGCTAATGCCGCTACTGTTATGAGCAGTAAGAGAAGCTGATGTATATGATGTGATCTATATTTCATACGTGATAATTAAATAATGGATAGGCTGCTTTACCAGTAAAGTGTTTGTACCAGGTTAGGGTTGGTTAAAAGATCATAGTCCTGTATCGGGTACAGGTAATTCCTTACACCGAAAGCTGTTTGTTGTGCGATCCTCACCTGGTAATATCCTTCCGTTGTTTTGTTAAACACGTTCCATCCCAGCAGGGGAGTACTTAACACACCCTGTAATTCTTTCCATCTGCGAAGGTCCCATCCTGCTTGTCCTTCGAATGCTGTTTCAATTCTTCTTTCCTGGTGAATGATTGCCCGTAATCCGTCTTTAGAATTGTATTTATTAGGGTTGCTGGAATACTGTGACCATGAGCTGACCACGCCCTGCAGGCCGGCTCTTGCCCGTACTTTATCAATCCATTTATATACTTCTTCACCAGGGCCGCTCACCTCATTCATACACTCGGCATACAACAGCCAAAGGCTTGTCAGGCGCATAAAGGGCCATGAATAGTTCTGTTGCACACTGTTTTGTCCGAATGTAGTTTGATATGGGACCAGTTTTTTTGCCCAGTAACCGGTGGCGTTATAGCGCAGCTGATCGGGGGGAGCGGCGAAACCATTCACTGCATTCACGTAGTTAGGATTGTTGTCGTCGAGATTGCCTGATCCGAACCATACGCTGCCATCAAAGGCAACATCAGCATAGTAGCGGGGTTCTCTTGCAAAGTTACCTTTAACAGTGGTATAGCCTTTCTTGATGTAGTACGCATGAGCGTCATCTCCTGTCTGTAGTTTGTAACGGTTCTTATAGTCCCAGGACCTGTCTTCATTAATAGGTACGCCGTGGTTACTGTAGAAGATCTCTGACTGTCCTATAGGTACTGAGAAATTGGTATAGACTGCAAATACGTTCCCGGCGGCATCTGCTGTTACACGCGGAGACGCCATATACTGCCAGCCGAATTGCGGATTGAGCGTCCAGATCTGTTCTGTATTCCAGCTATCTACAAATGCTCCTTGTATAGTAAGCATCTGGCGTGTTGCATCTGAAAGGTGTACAACGCCCCCGGTGATCCTGAGCTGATAGAGATCTGCGCCGGCGGTGGCTGCTGCGTCAATAGCATCTTTACAGGCGTTCATGGCACGCTCCCATTTTTTGTCAGTATATTCTGATGGGAACAATTTTGTACCATCGCCTCTTTTCATGCTGGCATAATCGGGATTACCGTTGAATAAAGGACTTGCCTGGGTAACAAGCACTTCTGCTTTTACTGCCATGGCAATAGTGCCGCTGATGCGTCCCTGTTCAGCAGCCAGGTTCTGTATAACAGGCGGAAGATCAACAATAGCTTCGTCCAGCAGTCGTACTACATAATTAAAGCAGGAGTCCAGTGGCTGTTGTTTTATCCTTACTTCGTCGATAGAAGCATTAACCGGCAGATTTGCATCTACGATGGGAATGGGACCATACATCCTTATCAGCCAGTAATGGAAATAAGCTTTCAGGAATTTGGCTTCGGCGTTCCATCTTTTTCGCTGGAATTCTGTCAGGTCCAAAGGTCTGTATGAGTTCTCGAGGAAGATGTTACATTTCCTGATGGCCTGCCACATATTCAGCCCCATGTTATAACCGTCCCAGTAGTTCATCAGCGGATTGGCGCTGTTCTGGAGTCCGCGTATGATACTGAATCCCGCGTCGCCGCCGGCACCGCCCAGTGTAGTCTGGTCTGGTAGGGGATAAGGGAACATGATCTCGCCTGATGTGGTAAAACCAGGGTTCCTGCGCACATCGGAGAGCGCCTGTAGTGTGGCATAACATCCGAATAAATAGGCCTGTGTTTCATTAGCATTTGCGAAAGCGCTTTCGAGTGTGGCCACATCATCGGGCACCACGTCCAGGTATTTTTTGCAGGACGGCAGTGCCAGTACAGACATGCAAAAGGCGGCGCAAAGTAAAAGTTTTATGATGGTTTGCATTGTAATCGTTTACGTTACGTTCGTTTAAAAATTGACGTTAGCTCCAAAATTGAATACCTTCTGGATCGGGTAGCTGAAGCCCTGGCCAGCCTGTTCGGGATCCCATAATTTGAAATGGCTGAAGGTGAACAGGTTCAGACCACTGAAGTAGAAGCGCATATTCGAAATGTACATGCGTCTGGCCAGCGACTTTGGCAACGAGTAACCTACTTCAATTGATTTTAACCGCATAAAGCTTCCGTCTCTCAGCCACCAGGTGCTCTGTTGCTGGTTGTTCAGGATATCTGTTGTAGACAAACGTGGCCATAAAGCATACAGGCTTTGATTTTCTTCAGACCAGTGGTTTTCTGCATAGGCCTGTAAGATCTGTGCATTGTTTACAAATGGCGCCGTACCATATTTGCCACGATACCTGTCGTCTTCTGACGTAGCGTTGATGAAGAAAGATTCCCTGGCAAGTCCCTGGAAGAATGCATTCACGTCAAAGTTTTTGTATCCCATGGAGAAGCCGAATCCGTAGATGATCTGCGGCGTTGTAGGCAATCCGATAGGTACTTGGTCATCCTGGTTAATGATACCGTCTTTGTTAACGTCCCTGTATTTGATATCGCCACCGATCGGCAATGGAGAAGAACCGAATAACTGAGTGGGAGAGTTGGCGGCTTCTTTATCATCTACAAATAACCTTTCCGCGATATAACCGAAGGGTTGATTGATTGGTCTGCCATTCTGGAAGCGATAGCCATATTTATATTCCGGCTCTTCAAAACGTCCGTAACGGTTGGAGGTAACGGTCAGGTTACCCATCACAGAAGCCCACACATCTTTTGAGATGTTCTGTTTATAGTTGATGTTCAGGTCCAGTCCTTTAGCATAAGCAGCGCCGACATTGGATTTAACCGCTGCTTCCAGGCCGTTTGTTACAGGAATGTATCCGCGTTGCTGCAGGATGTTATACCTGTATTCGTGGTAGATCTCTGCCGTGATATTCAGCTGGTGCAGTAATGTGATCTCGGCCGCGAGGTTGACCTTACGTGAGGTTTCCCAGGTTACGCCCGGATTAGGATAGTTCTGAATAGTGGTACCGTATAGCTTTACACTGTTATTAGTGCCGAAGACAGCAGAAGGGCCGTTTACATCATCAGGTGTTACGTTAGACAGATAATAGAAACGGGTGTTGTCGATGTTGTCATTACCTACGAGACCATAGCTGCCTCTCAATTTCAGTCTTGTCACGATATCGGCGAATCCTCCTTTCCAGAATTTCTCGTTAGACACTACCCACCCTGCACCAATAGTAGGGAAGAAGCCCCAGCGGTATTGGGTAGAGAAACGTTCGGACCCGTTGTACCCAAAGTTAAATTCCAGGAAATATTTACTGGCGAAAGAGTAAGTAGCTCTACCTGCAAGTCCGAGATTGCGGTAGGGCAGTGAGTATTGTAAAGATGGAAATCCTGTATTAGGATCGTTCGCATCAGCATTTAATTTTTGCTGGCGTGTTCCGATCAGGGCGCCGCTGATATTGTGTTTTCCAAAAGCCCGTGCATAGTCAAGGCTACCCTGCAGGTAAAGGAATGTATTTATATTCTTGCTGCCAGGATAGTAACTGAGGAACTCCTGTGCCTGTCCCGGCTGGTTATTGAGCCAGTTAAGCGTGTAGGTATTGGCCGTCTGATCATAAGTCTGCACATCATAGTAGAACGGCTTATATGCTCTTTTGAGGTCAAAATACGCATACCTGTTGGTGCTGAATTGCCCGTGAAATGCCAGTCCTTCTGTAATGAAGTTCAGGTTTTGGTTCAATTCAAACTGAGCGGACAACTTTGATTCGGAAAACGCTTTATATCCGTACATCAGGGCTGCATATGGATTGTTTTGCAGCTGGCCTGTCGTACTGAGGGAATTACCGAAAAGAATATGTTTGCTTAGCAGGTTGGAGCTATCAGCAGGGAAGTACGCAGGAAAGGAAACAGGGCTTGTATGCAACGCTCTGTCGTACATGTCACTCGCAAAACCCGACTGGTCGTCCGTTATCGGTCCGTTATATTCATTAAAATTTCCCCATAAGCGAACAACAGCTTCAGTTGTTTTGGTCAGTTTCACATTTACGTTTGACCGTAGCTGATAGTTCTCAAACTTCATGGATGAATTGAAGTTATTAACGGGGTTGACCTGCAGGATGCCATTATCCTTGTCGTAAGATCCGGCTATATAATACCTTGCCATTTCAGTACCTCCCTGCACATTGAAGTTTGCACGTTGCGTGGTGGTCTGGTTCTTGAACAAAGTGGACATCCAGTCAACAGCAGGATATACATAAGGATTGCTGCCGGGAGCGCGGTCCATAGTGGCCTGTGTATTGATGATCTGGTTTGGGGTGTACTGAGGCGTAGCCAGCGGATTACGGGTGGTTAACGCTTCATTGTACAGTTTCATGTAAGTAACAGGATCGGCCAGTTTTACTGTTTGTGTAGGTTTGGAGATGGAACGCTCGTAACGGAAGTTCATACGGGCCTTACCTATCTTACCTTCTTTGGTGGTAACGAGGATAACGCCGTTCGCACCTCTGGCGCCATAGAGCGCAGCTGCGCTGGCATCTTTAAGGATAGAGAAACTGGCGATGTCGTCAACCTGCAAACGTGCGAGATCATTGGAGGTCAGCTCAACGTTATCTACCAGTATCAGCGGACTTGCACTGTAACCAAAGGTAGTTACGCCGCGGATGAAGAAATTTGCATTGTCCAGACCGGGCTGACCGCCTCGTTGGAATGCGACCATACCGGCAATTTGTCCGGCCATCGCATTGGTAAGGTTACTGGCGGGGATCTTCAGTGCGGCGGGATCAATACTAGTTACTGATCCTACAACAGCTTCTTTCCTTTGCTTTCTTCCATAGGCTACAACTACCACTTCTTCGGCACTGAAGGTGGAAGGTTTCAGTACAAGGTTGATCACCTTTGTGTTAGCTGTTACTGAAATGAATTGTTGCTCAAATCCTATGAATGAAAATTTGAGCATAGTACCTGGCTCAACATCGAGTACAAACTTTCCGTTTGAGTTACTCATGGTGGCTACATTCTTCTTGTTTTCGGCGACAATGCTTACACCTTCAAGTTTTGTACCGGAAGTATCTGTAATAGTTCCGGTGACGGTTAGTTTTTGTGTTTGTTGTGCAACAGCATTGTAGGCAAGAAATGTGGATAAGAGAAAAAACAGGCACGCGGATTTAAATGTCCGGGACCGGGACACAGACAGAGATTTTGGCATAAACCAGTCTTTAGGAAAAATGAGTGAATAAAACTAGATCATACATGGAATTGCGAACAAAACTATCTTATGAGAGATGTCAGGGAAATGGAACATTCATTTATTTTGATGGATTATCCTACGATTTTGTACAAAATTGTTAACTTGCTTTGATGCCGAAATTGGGCCTTGTCAAGATAGTATTGGGCTAAGGTAATTTACTATTTACCACGTTATGAGTAGGGTTATACCGCCAGATTTGGACTAAGAGAAGATAGTATTGGGCTGAGTTAATTTAACATTCGCCGGTTATGAGAAATGTAGAATATTCTGATTTTACCTATGTCAAGATAGTATTGTGCTAAGTTAATATAATACATGTAGCGTTATGAAAACTGTAAAACGAAAAGACGGTTTTGAAGGAGAGCGTATGATCAGTCTCCCCGACACCGTCTGGAAAAATGCCATTAAAACAAATCCCGTATTAGGTCAGTTATACGTCACGCATATAGGTTATTTTCCCAAAGCGGCGTTCCATTACAGGGAAAGGAAGAACGGCTGTCCCGATAATATCCTGTTATACTGTGTGAAAGGAAAAGGCTGGTATTCAGTGAACGACAGGCGTTTTGAAATGGGACTAAATGAATTTGTGATCTTGCCTGCTACAAAAGCCCGTCTATGTTACGGATCGGACGATAAAAATCCCTGGACCATCTATTGGGTGCATTTCAGCAGTAATGATATTGAGAGCTTTAACAAGGGGTTTAATATCGGGTTGCTGGACGGGCCGCGACATATACAGTCAAATGAAGCTGGTATCCAGTTGTGGGATATTATGTACCAAAGTCTGAAGATGGGATTCGGAAAAGATAATCTTGGTAAGGCGCATCTTTGTTTATATCATTTCATTTCTTCGTTCCTTTTTCCTGAAAAAGAATGTGTGGAAAAGAAAGAGGCGCAGAACAGGATAGAGGGTACGATCAAGTTTATGCAACAGCATTTGTCTGCCACGCTCACAGTAGATGAATTAGCACAGAAGTGTGATCTGTCTCCTTCTCATTTTTCAAATTTATTTAAGAAGGCGACGGGTATGTCGCCACTGAATTATTTCATTCATCTTAAATTACAGGAAGCCTGCCTGCTGTTATATACTACTGGTATGAAGGTGAAAGATGTAGCGGTAGCTACCGGTTATGATGATCCCTATCATTTTTCCCGCTTATTCAAGAAGACCATGCATATTTCTCCGGAGCAATACAGGGGATTGAGAAGGAAGGGCACCTTTCAGGGAGAAGAAGCATGGGATATGAGTTCCATATAACGTTATAGGCAAGATGTGTTCCGAGTATATCTGTTGTTATTGAGCCGCTTCATCGCCGTATGGGGTTTGAATTTTCGTGGATCATACAAGGATCATACAAGGATTAACTTACGTTCATCCTACGTCTTTGAACGTAAGATGAACGTAAGTTAATCCTTGTATGATCCTTGTATAAAGCAGGTTGTATCAGCCTTTAAGCGACGTTGAGGCTTAATATCAATAATAATGATAGGGGAAGAGGGTGCAATATAATATTTATTATATTTATACATTATAATTTTTGACAAGATGAATAAATACGAGAGATTAAAAAGCGAGCTGCAGACAGCCGGGACTGGGAGGATGAAGGCCTTCGGGAGTTCTATGTTACCTATTTTAAAGAGCGGGACCCTGCTTACGTTTTCAAAGGCGGATGAATACACGATCGGAGATATCGTATTCTGCAAGGTGCGGGGCCGTTACATTGATGCACACAAGATCGTGAAGAGAGACGCGAACAAAGGGTTCCTGATCGCTAATAACCATGGTTTTGAGAACGGTTGGACGAAGACTATCTACGGCAGGGTAGTGGCCGGAGAATTTGAAAACAGGGTCATCTATCAAAGAGGTTGATTTTCGAATTTTAGTGGCATCCCTTTAGAGTAATTACAACCCCGGTAACAGAACAGTTTCCTCACTCACTCCACAATTCCCGCTACAACGGCTGACAGTAAAAGAAAGCAAATCAAGGTAAAAGGTAATTTTCATTAACATAGGATTAACTAAGTTGTAATGAAAAAAAATTACCTTGGTTTCTCTGCTTTGCTTTTTCCATTCATTTTTAGGGGGACATATAATTAAACTGCTCACACAAATGGTTAGTATGAAAACCAGGGATGCTGTTCTTTTGATCTGTTACTTTTTATTTACGGGCATGTTCGTTTACGCGGCTGTATCGAAACTAATGAATTACGACGTTTTTGTTCTTCAGATGAATAAGCAGCCATTCCCTGACAGGTTTACGCCTTTGCTGGTATGGGGAATTCCGACGGCCGAGATACTGGCTGCTATTTTGATGATGACTATTCCTTTCAGAAGAATAGGGATGTTCTTCGCAACGGCGATGATGATATGCTTTACAGGCTATATCATCCTGATCAAACTCAACTACTATGGCAAGATACCTTGTACCTGTGGCGGAGTGATCTCTAAATTCACATGGGGGCAACATCTGATTTTCAACATCTTTTTTCTTGCGGTAGGCTTTACAGCTATCTACCTCGAACAGCAATTCAGAAAAAAATCAGCATAATTTAAAGAACGCAAAACATTATTTGAATAATGCTTGTTGATATGACAAGTAACGAAGAGTAATCGCTTACGTAATGGGACAATAAAATTGACATTTATACTTTGACAGGTACGTTTACGGGACAAATTTAATTGCATTGATTGTAAAGGTTGCATTGCACCGGAAAACGAATCCGGTGCGCGATTTCCCCTGACCATGAGTTTTAAAATTTGACTAGCTAATTGGGTCTTCAGTTAGCATTATGGGGGACTTATACCTTTAAATCAGTAGAGAGAAAAATTGATTGCACATCATGAATCGGTGCTGCGTTCTGTAGCGCCGGTCAGTTTCAAAATAACTCTTCAATCCTCAATTACAAATAAGCAATCGTATGAAAAAAATCAAACTTCTCTTTGCAATCCTGGCCGCTGTAGCAGGAACTGGCGGCGCTGTGGCATCTAGTATTTCTGGCAACTCTTCTGCTGATATTAAGTACAATTGGTTAGATTGGGATGATAACCTCGTCCTTGTAAATCAAACGCAGTCGCAGGCACAAACACTCTGTTCGGGTTCTCAACCCACGGTTTGTCTTCGAGCACAAGGTGCTACTTATATCTACACTACTGGCGAGTATCCCAGTTTTTGAAGGAGGTGATCAGAACGACACCGGGGCAATAACCTGGTGTTGTTTTGTTTTCGTGTATTCGTTAGATTAATTAATATCCTGGGTTCTGGTCAAGATTCGGATTTAGTGATATTTGCGCCTGTGGTATAGGCCATAAACCGTTTTCCACTTTCCAGTTAGGTTTAATAGTCAGCAATGTTATATATGCTTTGCCTGTTCTTTTAAGATCAAACCAACGGTGTCCGCATTCTATAAAAAATTCGATTCTTCTTTCTTGTTGTATCTTTTCAACTAGCTCAATACCGGTTATGTCAGGATCGGTGATACTGATCAGTGGCAGACCAGCGCGCTGCCTGATGGCATCGAGATCGGCAACAGCATCAGGCAGAAGATCTATATATACACGGCTTTCCGCACGAATCAACAATACTTCACTAAGGCGGGATATCATACTGTATTCTGTCAGACTAAAGTTAGGTGAGAAGTCAATCTTTTTCTTATACTTAAAAGGATAATAATAGGTGGTTCCATTTATCTCCTTACTTTTTACCCATGCTGACCATCGTTTGTCATTTGCTTCAAAAGCATTGATCAGGGATGTTGTCAATGCATAGGAGGGCCTTGCTGATTCTGCTGGAATAAACATATTGCCTTCCATTGTATTATATCCAGGTCGTACAGGTTGTATCTGAAATATGGCTTCGGAGCTGTTTGCTAAAAAAACGTCATTGGGTGCAGTGAGCCGGTAAAGGCCCGTATTGATAATTTCCGACGCTTCTTTCTCTGCTTTCGACCACAACTGCTGATATAGGTAATGTCGCGCTAAAAGAGCCGCAGCTGCCCATTTATTGGCTCTTACCTTTTCATTTCCGGGATAGGTAGCTGTAAGCAGTTCTTTGGCGCTAAGCAGGTCCGCCTCGATAAGATCTTTGATAGATGATGTAAGGGTTCTCCCCATATTTTCGTTTAACCTGTAGTCTGTGCCAGTGATAAGTGGTACTTCTCCGAACAGCTGAATCATATGAAAGTAAATAAATGCCCTTAGGAATTTACACTCGCCGCTTAGTTGGTTTTTGGTAGCGAGGGGCAATGTTTTGCTGCTTTCCAATTTTTCGAGGGACACGTTGATTTGATAAACGAGGCGATAGGTCGTTGCCCAGAAGTTAGTCTCAATAAAGGAATTGGTGGGCGAGATGGCGCCCTGGTAGAATTCAAGGCTGGAAATGGCTTGTCCTGTATAAACGGCCTCATCTCCATATATAGCAGTATAGAAAGTGATAGCACCTGCGAAGATATTGGAGTTATCGGAAATTGCAGAGTAAATCCCTAAAATAGCTGATTCTGCTGATTCTTTATCTTTAAACAAGTCGTTGCCTACAATTTTGTCAGTTGGATTATCAACATTAAGTATTTTATTGCAGCTGGACGAACAATAGCTGATAGCTGCAATTAATAGAAATTGTTTGGCGGTACAACTAATAAATGTATTTCGCATATTTCTGCATTTAAATCATCGTAAGGAAAACCGCATTCCACTTGTTATAGTCATGAGTGTTGCTAATGAGAAAACGCCGGCAGTTTCAGGATCTCCCTCTTTGTAACCGGTGATGGTAAAAAGATTTTGTGCATTGCCGAAGAAAGTTATTTTTGTGATAGCTGTTTCTTTATGCTGGCCGATATTCAGCGTATAAGTAATTGCGACGTTCCTGCACTTGAAAAAGCTGCCATCAGAAAAAGCTTCATCGGATAATAGAATATTGGCTTTATTGGAATACACTTCCCCTGTTGGTTTTATCGAATATCGGGGATACTTTGCCTTATCTCCCTTTTGTTGCCAGCGATCAAGTATCAGATCTAGCTGATTGCCTGGTAATCCGGGGAATAAATTATTTAGGTAAGTACTGGAAAGCGAATTAGGAACCAGCTGCTTTCTAAAATCTCCTGAGACTGAAACGTTGAGGTGTTTGTATCGCAGATTCAGTTGAATGCCGCCATGGTATTTCGGATCAAGAGTTCCTATAATCTTATAGTCTGCATCATTATAGCGGCCATCTCCATCTGAATCAGTCAACTGGAAAAGTCCATTTTCGGCGGAAACTCCTGTAGACCGAAATTTATTAAGCACATTGAGTGATTCACCTATAATATATTTGCTGTTATACGAAGAACCGGCTAGGTTGGTGAAACGGAGTAACCTGTTTCTAGGAACGCTGAAATTGGCTGCGGCATTGAATATGAGAGACTTTGTTTTTAGGATGTCGCCACTGAATGTAAATTCCCACCCACTGCTCTGAACCAGCGCATCAAAGTTTTTTAAAATGCTACCAAAGCCTGTCTGAAATGGTAATCTATATTCTACCAGCTGGTTGTCGCTTCTGTTCCGGAAGTGGGCGATGGATGCCACCAGTCTGTCTTTGAAAAATTCGAGTTCGAATGCTATTTCCAGTTTTTTAGTCCTTTCCCAATTGTAATCGGGGTTATAAAGCACTTCGGGAGACATCGGTGTTATGCCCTGATAGGGATTAAGAGAAGGTGACCATGTATCGAGATATTTATAGTCGGCTATCTGATCGTTACCGGTAACACCAAAACTTGATCGTAGTTTTCCAAAGCTGAGGAATGGAATCGATGACTTTATAAATGGTTCTTCTGAGAAGATCCACGCCGCACCAATGGCACCGAAATTACTATAGCGGTTTTCGGGACTGAATTTGCTACTTCCATCCCGTCGTCCAGATAAATTAACGATATACCGGTTTCTGAGCTTATAGGTCGCCCTGCCAAACACTGCACCATATTTGTACTCGATGCGGTTAGTCTGTTTGCTGGATATGACACCTGCTCCGTCGATTGAGTAAAGCAACGCATCATTTGTATAACCTGTACCCGTAATGGAAAAGGTATTGTTGGTTGTGTACTGATATGATGCTCCCGCCATGACCGAGAGTTCACCGTCTCCAAGCCCGCGGCGATATTCTGCCTGGGGTTCGACCAGGTAACTTTTGAAGTTATTATTACCAAAAGAGGCGGTGCCGGTTAAGACATCTACCAGATAGGGGTTCAGGGAGGCTTTGGGAATGATTTGATTTTCAGCAGCGTCCGTACTATTATATCCCAGGTTTAGTTTAATCCAGAGGTTATCCAGGATAGAATATGTTGCATGCAGATTAAGGAGCTGATTTTCTTTTTTATGTGTATAACGTTTAAGAAATTCCGCAGCGGGATTCCGGAATGGCTCTTTTCCTTCGATCCAGACAAGCTGATGATTAGCATCATATACATTTGGTGCATTTGGTGGAAGTAGGATCGGTGACAACTGTCCGTTGAACATGCCATTCCTGTCTTTGGCATAGTTATAATACATTCCCAGCTTGAATTTACCATCTACCGATCTGTGATTCAGGGATAGACTAGTGGTACCTCTGAGAAAAGACATCTCGGAAGGATATACAGTGCCCTCCCGATAATAGCCTGCGCTCATCATTAATTGCGTGGTCGCATTACCACCTGACAGAAATATGTTTGCCCTTGTAACAGGGGCAGTATTTCCTACCAACCATTTTTGCCAGTCAGTATACCGGGTTGTATCCCAGGAGTAAATATCAAAGGCATAACCGGGGGTACCAGGGTCGTTATTTGGCGTGATGTTGTCATTTCTGAAGGCTTCGCGTCTGACTTCGAGGTATTGTTGTGTGTTAAGTAATGAAAGCTTTCTGCTGATCTGACTGAAACCCTGCATATAATCAGCAGTGACCTTTATCTTACCCGCTGTTCCTTTTTTGGTAGTGATCTGGATAACCCCATTCCCACCACGACTACCATAGATGGCAGTGGCATCTGCGTCCTTCAGAACCTCAATACTTGCTATATCCATGTTATTAAGACTGGAAAGCAATCCGACACTACCATTAGGATCAGAGGTTAGCAAATTGATGCGCTGATTGCCGGTAGGGATTGGAATACCGTCAATGACAATAAGCGGCGAATTGTTGCTTAGAAATGAGTTCTGTACCCTAAGACGGATATCAAGAGGAGTACCTGGTGCACCACTGGACTGGTAGACAGTTAAACCGGGCACCCGGCCCTGAAGCGCGAGGAGAGGATTCGCTACGGGATATTTTTCTATATCGGCAGCCGTTACACTTGCAACATTCCCCGTATTCAATCTTTTTGACGTCGTGCCATAAGCAATGATGATCGTTTCATCAAGGTGGCTGGGAGATTGATTGAGTGTAACGTGGACGTCGGCGTCCGGGTCCGGAACATGGTATTCCTGTGTAGCATAACCGGTGTAGCTTATCTGCAGTACAGGATGGGGAGCAGTGGTCGAAAGGAAGAATGCGCCGTCTTCCTTGGAACTGTACCTTCTGTCGGTCCCTTTTATCCAGATAGTAGCACCTGGTAATGGCGTCCCTGAACTGTCTTTCACCTGTCCCCGTAAGCGGTATATTCTTTTGTCGGTGGTGACGGTGGCAGGTTCCGTTGTGGCGGGACCGGTAACTGGCTGCCGGGGGGCCTTATTGATAAGTATCGTATTGCCTTCCAACCTGCAGGAAAAGCCTTTCTTACTCACAAGGCGGTTGATGAGCGTTTCTATCGGTTCATTGAGCGCGTGTACATCATATATCTCCTCGTCAGCAAGGTCGTTTTTAGAGTAAAAGAGATAGAGCCCTGTTTGTTTCTTGATGTGGTCAAATATGATGTATAATGGAGTATTGTCTAAAGATAAAGTAACCAGTACAGCAGATTGGGATGATGGTTGCTGCGCAATTACTTCAGTGGGAAAATATAATAACAACTGAGATAATAGCATGAGGAATAATATGGTGGCATGCCTCTTAAAAAGTTGCATATAGCTAGTGTAAGTTTTTTTTAATACGTTGGTATTGCTCCCCGCGGGTAGACAATATTTATTAACCAAGCAGATGATTCAAAGTTGTGTTTTTTTGGGCGCTACTTATGTTGAAAAAAAATATGAATTAACGGAGATCCTTTGTGGTAAATCCTTTCATAACATGTAAACCGGTCTTTGGAGTTGCTATAATTTTATTATCATAACGATAATAAGTAATTTAGTACACTTTCCCTTGACTAAACCCTTCTTCCGGAATCTTATGATAATCCCAAGACAATTAGATTCACGGGTAGGCTGTACGCAATTGGCGCCGTCAACATTTTGTAACGATGAAAGAATTCCATTGGTATGCGACAAACAGAGAATGCTAGACTGATTATAAGGCTCAATAAGATTGACGAAACAGAGTTTGCCCGCATATTTGAGCTATTTAGGACAAATGTCAAAGCATATGCTTATTACCGTCTGGAAAATATGGACGATGCGGAAGATGTAATGCAGGAATTATTTATCAGGTTATGGACAAAAAGAGCTTCCCTGAAGATCCACGGTGATCTTAGGACGTATCTTATCTCCGCTACCCATAATCTTTGCACCAACAAACTTAAGAAAAATAGAAGTTATGCTTTACGGAAACAGAAGTATGCAGAAGATGCAGAACCGGAGTTGACGTTGCAGCCATCTGTCGACAAAGACAGTGAACTGACGTTACGGATCAAACAACTGTTAAAGAAAGTTCCTCCAAAAAGCAGGAAGGCGTTTGAAATGATCTTTTTCCGGCAGATGAGCTATAAAGAGGCAGCTGCTCAAGCCGGAGTGTCGGAAACAACCTTAAAAACACAGGTACAGAATGTCCTGAAATCTATCAGGCCAAAACTTAGTGGAAAGAAGGGAAAAGGTCCGTCAAAAAAAATTTTATTTCTTTTCATCTATTTCTTGTCGCAGTCTTGTCTATAAAAGTATAACCATGAAAAAAAGGAACTTGAAAACAGAAGCCCTCATAATTGCCGAAATAACCGGATCAATCACGGACGATGAACGTGCGGAGCTAGAGGAGTTGATGAAAAGTTCTTCTGATGTGAGAATATTGTCCGAAGATATGCACAAGGTTCTGGAACCTAACATGAAAGATATCAGTGAGGTAAGGAACACTTCTGCAGAAAAGATCATTGAACTGGGAAACGCCCGCTTGCATACACAGGGACGTGTACGCCGGATGTTTACTATATCAGTATCAGTGGCGGCAGCCTGTATGGTGGGTGCGTTCTTTGCGGTATTCTACTTCTCCGGACAGGATAACAGGCCGGAAGTTTTATTCGGGAAAGGACAGAGCGTATGGTTAGATCTTGACGATGAGGTGATAGCGCTGAATGGTCAGCATGGTGAAATAAATGAAGAAGAGTTATTTACATATAACGGGGATAAAACAATTTCAATTGCCGGGGCCGTTGGTAAAAATGAGGTAGTTAAGTTGATAGTGCCCTGGGGCAGAGAATATAAAATAAGACTGAGTGATGGTACACTGGTACATATGAACTCAGGTTCCGTGCTTAGTTGGTATACAGGTTTTGGAAACGGGAAACGGGAAGTTTCACTCAGCGGAGAAGCATTCCTGGATGTAAAGGAAAATGCCAGCCAGCCATTCATCGTTCATTTACGCAATGAAACCGTAGTGGTGTTGGGCACTAGTTTTAATGTAAGGGCATATTATAACGAAAAGCCCCTGCAGATCTCATTAATAACTGGTAGCATCAATGTGAAGGGAGGGCAACAAAGCGTGCATCTTAAACCCGGCCAGGAGGCTGTATATATCAATGATCGGTTGCAGGCGCAGCTATCCGATACGAGCGCTATCATGGAGTGGAAACGCCGCATGATCGATTTACCAGATGCTGGAGTAGAAGATATCGAACAGGCAGTGACAAGGTATTACGGTGAGAAAGTCGAATTTGACGATGCGATCCGTGAAAAGAGAACAGCCGCTGTTATAGATCGTGAACAGCCTGTTGAGGTCTTCCTCGAGCGTTATGCACGGGCAAACGACCTTAAGTATTCAAAAGAAAATGGTATATATCGTTTGTCATTGCTTCACTAAATGATGAGTCATATGGCAGACGAGAAAGCATAAATTATTAAAGTTGGTTGGTTTTTATTATCGCTAATGAATCCCTGATACAATTACGCCAAGAGCTCCCTCAAAATGACTATTGGTAATGTTCCCAGGTAGACAATCATTTACCAAGCACAGTATTGTTGACCTTTTTTAGCTAGTCACGCAATAAGCCGGCAATTTCTTGCCGGCTTCCTTATTTTTATTGCTGAAGGAATTCGTTGATCATCCCAACAACAAGCAGCGGTATTTTACTGTTCTTGTCAGGTGCACAGATCTCCCCAATGTAATCTCCGTGTCCGCCAGGTAATATGGTCAATTGACCATGTGGCAATATACGTGATAAGGCAAAAGCATGTTCCGCCTTTATAGCTTCTTTATCGCCATTGATAACGAGGGCCGGCGCCTGGATATTTTTAATGAGCTCATCGCTGATATCTTTAAAGCTTACCATTCTGGCTACATCCCTGTGAAACATAGCGTCTAGTCCTTTCGGATCAGGATTGGCCTCCAGGTAAGCATCTTTCAATGGCTGCGGCATCTGATCAAGTGTAGCTTGCTCCATGCCTTTGAAGAAACCATCGGCCATGCCATCGCGTTTGTAAAGGGTCGAAGCAAGCACCAGTTTATTAACCAGTTGTGGATGACGGATAGCGATCTGCAATGAAGTAGTTGCCCCGTTACTGAAACCCATAATATCCGCTTTTTCAATATGCAGTTGTTTCAACAGTGCTGCTACATCATCTGCATCCTGTTCAAAACTTAGCGGTCTGTCAATGTCAGGCGTATGTCCGTGTGCCTGTAACTCTACAGCAATTACCTGGTGTGTTTTTGCAAGGTCTGGCAGGACGCGGCCATAGTTCGACTCAATAGTGGAGCCGCCACCATGTAGTAATACCAGGGGCATGCCCTTACCGTGGATCTCATAATACATCTTTAGGCCATTCACCGTGGCATAGTGTCCGTTTTGTGCTTGCTGAGCATTCATTTGCAAATGTGTTGATATTAGGAAGATTACGAGTACCAGAAATCTGGGTTTCATACAATTGGTTTTGAAAGAGCAAACATACATCCGGATATTTAATACGATGGGTGGCAAACGGGACAAACCGGAGGGTGAACCAGGCCAATCTGAACAGTTGAAAAGATGAAACTGAATTACGGCTTGTATTGGCTGATTGGGTATAAATGGTTACATGCATGATGACTGGGATCAACAGTTTTAGTTATCAGAATAGCCTTGCGGGGAAGGGGATATTCTGGCACTGAATTTTAAGCATATAGAAGTCCGCATGTCCGGCGATAGCGAACGCATATGTAAACCATTTAAATCATCATATCATGGCAACAGAAGTAAAAGAAAAAAATACGGTTATTGTTAACCCGGTCGATCAGTATCCTAAACCTGAATTTCCTAAACAGGAACAGGAGTTGCCGGGCTCAGAACAGAAAATGTCTCCTAAACCGGATCACGGTGAGGACACTTATAAAGGAAGTGGTAAACTTACAGGACGGAAAGCTATTATTACGGGTGGCGACTCCGGAATAGGAAAGGCGGTAGCAATTGCCTACGCCAGGGAAGGGGCTGACGTCCTGATCTCTTATTTAAATGAAGAGGAAGATGCAAAAGAGACAGCCGCCTATATAGAGAAAGAAGGAAGAAAGGTCATTCTTTTTCCCGGAGATATCAGCAGCGAGGAACATTGTAAAGAAATGATAGAGAGGGCTGTAAAGGAATTTGGCGGTTTAGATATCCTCGTGAACAATGCCGCCTTTCAGATATCTCATGAATCGTTGTCGGAGATCTCAGCTGAAGAATGGGAAAAAACTTTTAAGGTGAACGTATCGGCGATGTTTTATTTGTGTAAGGCGGCAGAACCTCATCTGAAGCCGGGCAGTGCCGTGATCAATACGACTTCTGTCAATGCTTATACGCCCCGGCCGACACTCATTCCTTACACAGTGACCAAAGGTGCAATTCAGAATTTTACGGCCAGTCTGGCCCAATTGTGGGGCGAAAAAGGGATCCGTGTGAATTGTGTAGCGCCGGGTCCGATCTGGACGCCACTGATACCCGCCAGCTTTCCTGCAGAGCATACGGCGAAGTTCGGAGAAAACACACCGATGAAACGTCCCGGTCAGCCGGCAGAATTAGCGCCTGTTTATGTTTTACTGGCCTCACAGGAAGCCAGCTATGTGTCTGGCGCTACTGTTGCTGTAACAGGCGGTATGCCTACTATATAACTGAAGGGTTACAACTATATGAATAAGGCCTTCGTTTACGGACGAAGGCTTTTCTTTTAGTATCAATGTAGTATAAATCCCATGGTTGGATGAGCGGGATCTTCATAATCATCCAGAACGGCTACATGGCTTTCTGCTGCGAAGATCATCCCCGATCTCTCTCTGTCATATTTGTGCCAGAGTTGGCCGCCCTTTATAAAATCAACCCAATATTGATGTAGCAGTACAGCCAGTTGAACATTAGCTGGCGTGCCATTTCCCGGCTCATAGAAAACATAGGCTAGTTCCTCTCCATGAGTGGCGGCAGCGCCTTTATTAAGCTGTTCAAAAGAGTACATCCAGGTTTTATATCCTCCTGCTGCCAATGTTTTGGCCAGGCGGTAAGTGTGCAGCTGATACATGTAACGGCTGAGCGTAATAATAGCTGCTGAATCGCCGGACATATGCAGGAGCGCCTGCCAGGCTTTATAACTATACGGATAATTATCGCCGAACCAGTCGCTCAGTACGGTTGAATCAGGCGTATACAATCTTTTGTCCATGTTCATGAACAGCGTACTTTCTGCTTTGTTGGTGCCCAGTAAGACGCGGACTTTTCTATCCGGGTGATTACGGACGTATTGTAAGGCATCCTCTCTGATCAGTTTCCCATCCTGAAGAGGACCAAAATAGTTAGTGCCTTTGGCGCCACCTAACACCTTGGCTTGTGCTGTTATAAGGGTGGCGGCAGGAAGGTGCAGAAGATCAGCCGGATCGGAAATACCTAGCGTATCCATAAGGCGTTTGCGGATAGCTTTAGCTGTGGCAATATCACGGATACAATTTACAGCGCCGCTTTCCAATATCAGCTGACTGAAATATCCTTTAGCCGCCGGCGTTACCAGCAATGCGGAGATCAGTTTAGCACCTGCGGATTCCCCGATGAGGGTTACGCGGGAAGGATCTCCACCGAAGGCCTTAATATTTTCCCTGATCCACTTCAATGCCATGATGCAGTCGAGCAATCCGTTATTGCCCGCAGACTGATATCCGGCGACGTCTCCCATGTATAAGAACCCAAATACGCCAAGACGGTAATTGATGGTGATGGTGATAATACTGTCGTTATGTGAAAATGAATGTCCGTTCTGTCCCATCCCGCTGCCGCCGGTCATACCTCCTCCGTGTACCCATACCAGTACGGGCAAACCTTTTTTGGGTTTCAGGGATGGCGTGTAAAGGTTGAGCTGAAGGCAGTCTTCATTACCTTTTACTGTTTCAATGTTTCCTGCAGATTGCATTGCTGTATTTCCAAAGTGGGTGCAGGAGAGGGTATCGTTCCAGGAATGTACAGGTACAGGTGCCTTGAACCGCAGTGTTCCAACAGGTGGCGCGGCAAAGGGAATTCCTTTAAAAACAAAGATTCCTTTCTCCTGTATACCTCTTATGTATCCACGGGGTGTTTTGACGATGGGATCTCCCTGACCGGATGCAGAACTATGTATTAACAGCAAAAGCAAAACGGCAACAGATGAGAAAGACATCTTTTTATGTAAGGAGTAGAAATGCATAACGGAAACTCAATTAATGCCTCAAAATAAGTATTTGTGTTTAAAAATCACAACGGGGTGAAAGCATGTCCCAGGATCAGCATATTTTTATGGCTTCGTTTGAGTTGATGCTAAATAGCCCCCGCAATTTTGCAGGAGCCATTTATGACAGTATTATCGAGAACAGTATAGACGTATTGTTGTGTACTCAGGAAAGCACCAGACCGGAGCCCGCACTGAACAGCGCTTTCTGATAGCCCGCAATGACTTCATGGGGAGAGCCTAAAGGGATTGCGCTGACTTCAGTTAGTCTGCTTACCTGCTCTTCAGTAAGTATTATATTCAAGGCATCAAGGTTATCCTGGAGTTGTGCGGTATTACGTGGTCCGAGGATGGTAACCGCAGAAAGTGAACTATGCTGATATTTCTGGCGCATCCATGCCAGTGCGATATGGAGCATTTTGGCATTGTGTTCTCCCGCTATTACCGCGAGTGTATCAAGGATGCGTGTTTCCCTGTCGCTACTTTCGCCTTTCATAAGGTGACCGCCCCATGCTTTTTGACGGGATTCATTTTCATTTGACGGAGTACGGTATTTACCTGTTAGTGTGCCGCCGGCAAGGGGAGACCAGAAGGTCACTCCTAATCCGAGGGCTTCTGCCATTGGCAATAATTCTCTATCGGGGGTACGATCTATCAGATTGTATTCGATCTGGATGCCGGCAATGGGCGACCAGCCACGTAGATCGGCCAGTAATGATGCATTAGCTATTTGCCAGGCAGGGTAATTTGAGAAGCCGGCATACAGGATTTTGCCATCACGTACGAGGTCGTCAAATGTGCGGACAATTTCTTCTATAGGAGTTTGACCATCTGCCATATGTGCCCAGTAAAGGTCGAGTCTATCCGTTTTTAGACGTTTAAGACTGGCCTCTATTGAGCGGACCATATTCTTACGGCTGTTGCCTGTTGTAAGCAGCGTATCGCCACCCATTGTAAATTTAGATGCCAGTACCAGATCATCACGTCTGCCTTGAATGAATCCTGCCAATAACTCTTCCGACTCACCGTGTTGATAGGCATCTGCAGTGTCTATAAAGTTCCCGCCTGCTTCGACATACATATCGAATATCTTTTTGGAGTCTTCAGGTGAAGCGCCGTGCCCCCAGCGGGTACCGAAGTTGCCTGTTCCCAATGACAGTTCTGAGACGCGCAGCCCTGTTTTTTTTCCGAAGATCTTATAGTTCATGTTCAGTTTACGTTTAATGGTGATTATATAACGATCGGTATATGGAAAATTAAAAAATTTTATTTGAGACAAATGGATTTGACGGTTTCTTTGGCTGTGGTCATCACTATATCACAGAAAATAAGATGCTGTGTTGTTTTGCCTATAAATATCCCACCTTCGATCAATGCGATCAGAACGAGGGCAATTTTTTCTTTGTCGGTGTCTTTTTTGAATTCTCCGGTAGCAATACCTTTTTCGATCAGGGTGGTAAGGTCCTGTTTCCATCTTAAAACGCCGTCAGCTGCCCGCTGTCTTAATCCCTCATGCGTATCATCGGATTCTATAGCCGTATTCATCATTGGGCAGCCACCATAGGTGTTTCCCAGGGTTGCATATACCGCAATATTTGCCAGCAGTTTGTCCTTATAGGTATCGCACTTATCTTCTGCATTGCTGATTGCTTTTCTCAGCTGTTGAAGATTGTAGTCGAAAACAGCATAGGCGATCTGCTCTTTGTTTTCGAAGTTCCCATAAATACTACCTTTCGTAAGACCGGTTGCTTTTTCGAGGTCCGTAATAGAAGTGCCGGCATAACCTTTCTTATTCATCATGTCTGCGATAGATTCTATTATAAACTGTCGGGTAGTTTCTGATCTGGGCGTGAATTTCATGTCGCAAATATACCGATCGTTATTTGATATTTATATAATTCAATTGTCATTATTTTAAAAGACACTTCATGCGGGTTTGACTAAGTTCCTTTTATGGAGGCGAAGGAGCAATGAAGGAATAATGCATTATTATGTACAAAACATGGATTGGCAGCAGGATAATTGAGACGGTGCTGTTTTTTGCTGATCATGATAATAAAGCCACAATTTCTGCGTACTGATTATAAGAAGTGGTATTTATATAGAGGAATAGTCGGTCGTAGTGGTTGTATAATAAATTATATACAGCACTAGTGCGGGTTGTGCAGATGCGGATGTATTACCGAAGCTGTAAAGAACCCCGTTTCGTTGTGTACTCATTGTTTTCTTAACCTGAGTATGTTGGTAAACAGTGAATTATAATTCAAATATGTGTCCGGTTAGCGGATGTTTTATAATTATAAAAGCATTTAAATTATTTTCTTGCAATCGATTGCCTTTTTATTACATTTGTAATTGAAGAACTGTATATTCTGTAGACGAGTTTCCCTTGACCAAGATTTAAATCCAGAAATTAAAAAATCATTCCACGCATGACAAATTCACTTAACAGAACCGTTATTAGCAGCTCCTAGTATGCAAACGTTTGCATTCCCAGGGTGGAGTGCTATTGTACTATGCCGGTAGAACACGGCACAGGCCTTTTATTGTCTTATTTAAATAACTAACGTTATGATGACTTATTTACTCCCACAGGGACTGGGGGTACGATGGCTCTATGCCATAAGTATTCTGCCTGTTCTCCTCCTTTCAGCAGGATCAATTACAAATGCTGTAGCAAGCAAGCGGTCTGAAGCTGATACGCACTATTTTCAACAGGACACCACACAACATCAGAACATCAGTGGTAGGGTTACAGATGCCAACCAGCAACCATTACCAGGTGTAAGTGTGTCACTGAAAGGTACTTCCTCCGGTACCGTTACAAATGGAGAAGGACATTACTCCCTGCAATTGCGTGCAGCCAAAGGCACGTTGATTTTTTCCTCCATGGGATACCTGAAAAAAGAAGCCGCATTTTCCGGTTCGTCTACAGTTAATATTATACTGGAGTCAGACCAGAAAGCATTGGGTGAGGTGGTCGTAGTTGGATACGGTACACAAAAGAAGGTCAATCTTGTTGGCTCGGTATCTGTCATAAAAATGGACGAAAAGATCACCAGCAGGGCATTGCCTAATACGTCCTCTGCTTTGTCAGGACTTGCGCCAGGACTATCGGTTGTACAGTCTTCGGGCATGGCGGGAAACAACGCTGCAAGCCTGATGATCCGCGGACTCGGTACCGTTAATAATGCCAGTCCGCTGGTAGTAGTGGACGGTATGCCGGACGTTGATATCAACCGTATTAACATGAATGATATTGAGTCCGTCTCAATATTAAAAGATGCGACCTCTGCTTCGGTTTATGGCTCCAGGGCTGCCAACGGGGTGATCCTGATCACCACAAAATCGGGTAAGGGACAGAAGAAAACAGTGATTAGTTTCTCCGGCGGATATGGCGTTGAAGTGCCTACACGCTCGTATGAGTTCATGGCTGATTATGCCCGTGCACTGACCCTCCATCAGCGTGCTGCTGCGGTGAATACACTCCGCGACAACTATAACTTTAAAGACGGTACTATCGATCAGTGGATGGCGATGAGTATGGTAGACCCGCTGCGCTATCCCAATACAGATTGGTGGGACGTTGTGATGCGTGACGGAGGTATCCAGAACTACAATCTTTCTGCATCAGGGGGAACTGATAATTCCAATTTCTTTATATCCGCCGGTATCATGAATGAAAAGGGACTACAGATCAATAATGATTACAAGAGATATAACGTCCGCTTCAATTATGATAACAAGTTGCGTAAGAATATAAACGCTGGTCTGCGTTTCAATGGCAACTGGTCAAAGTATACCTATGCATTAAATGATGGTTATACAGATGATGACGCCTCTAATACAGCCGGCTTTGACCTGCAATATGCTATTGCCGGTATCACGCCGTATGATCCGCTGACCGGATACTATGGTGGCGTAATGGCTTATAATGAAGATCCACAGGCATACAATCCATATACAGTATACCAGAATATGCTGAACCGGCAGAACAGGCAAGAGGCCAATGCCACGGCATATGTAGACTGGGAGCCGATAAAAGGTCTTACAGGTCGCGTTGATTATACATTGAATTACTATAACCAGTTCCGCTGGAGTGCCAATATTCCGAACCGCTCGTTCAACTTTCAGACAGGCGGTTTTGGCAGCCGTGTATATGTAGGGGAGAATGCCGGTATAGGCAACTATACTTTTACAGGATATAAGACGATGCTGAACGGCCGGTTGAACTATCACAAGACGTTCGGTGAAAATCATGATATCAGCCTGCTGGGTGTGTATAGCGAGGAATTCTGGTATGACCGTTCGCAGGGTACTTCCCGTAATGACCGGTTGTACCCGACGTTACATGAAGTCGATGCGGCGCTGACAGATATTCAGTCTACAGGCGGGAACTCTAGTACAGAAGGGCTGCGCTCATACATTGGCCGTGTAAGCTACACTGCATTTAACAGGTATCTGTTCGAAGCTAATTTCCGTTACGATGGTTCTTCTCGTTTCCTACCGGGAAATCAATATGGCTTTTTCCCTTCAGTGGCTCTGGGTTGGCGCTTTACGGAAGAGAAATTCATCAGTGCTTTCACAAAACGTTTCCTTAGTAATGGTAAAGCCCGTGTTTCTTATGGAGGCCTGGGTAATAACAGTGGCGTAGGCCGTTTTGAGCAACAGGCTACGCTGGGGTCAAGTCACTACATGATAGATGGTACGATCGCAAAGGGGTTTGTAAATGAGAAAATGGTTAACAAGGACCTGTCGTGGGAGTCTACGAAAGTACTGAACATCGGTCTGGAGCTGGGATTCCTGGACAATCGCCTGACTACGGAGTTTGATTACTATAATCGTCTGACGACGGGTATGAACCGTCCTTCGGAAATGTCTATCCTGCTTACAGGGGCGTATAATGCGCCACGTAAGAACATCGGTGATCTGCGTAACCGGGGTATTGAGGCGAATATCGGCTGGTCGGACAAGGTAGGTGAACTGAGTTATAGTATCAATCTGAATGCATCCTATAATACTACCACACTGGAAAAATGGAACGAGTTCCTGGGGCGTGGATGGACATTCCTGGACATGCCATATCATTTCCTGTATACCTATGAGGATAACGGTATAGCGCAGACATGGCAGGATGTGTACAGTAATACACCGCAGGGAGCATCTCCCGGAGATCTTATCAGAAAGGACCTGAACGGCGACGGCCGTATTGACGGAAATGATATGAAGGCGTACCCTAATACGCAGCGTGACAGGCCTACCACCAGTGCTGCAATTAATGCAGGGTTTTCCTGGAAGGGAATAGATCTGTCATTCCTGATAACCGGAGCGACCGGCCGTAAAGATTACTGGATCAATAATTACAACAATATCAACTTCGGTGCACAACGTTACGCATCATCGTGGGACCACTGGAACAATCCGTGGTCAGTAGAAAACCGCGACGGTGAATGGCCCCGGCTGGGTGGCAGCAATAACCGGGTGGAGACGACCTTCTGGCTGGATGATCTGAGTTATGTCCGCTTTAAGAATATTCAGCTGGGATATCGTTTTCCTGAGAAGTTAATGCAGCGGATCGGTATAGGCAGCTTCCGTATCTATTGTGCTACGGAGAATATTGCTACGATCACATCTTTCCGCGGACTGGACCCTGAACTGACGGGGAACAGGAGTAACGCGTACCCATTGAACAGGTCTTATTCAGTGGGTTTAAATATGAGTTTATAAAAGTAATGATCATGAAACAAGCTACTGTTAAAATATACTTTGCTGGTATGTTATGCCTGATGGCTTTCTTAACCAGCAGTTGCACGAAAGACCTGTTGAACAGGGAACCGACCACAGAACTGGGAGCGGGTTCCTTCTGGAAAACAGAGGGTGATGCAACTTATGCCCTGATGGGCGCCTATGCCGATATCAGGCCACTCTTCGACCGTGATTATTATTTCGACGGACAGGGTGAATATATCAGGACCCGTGGTACCAGCACTGCCAGTGGTAATCTGCAAAAAGGGGATGCCTATAATGGTGGAGACTATAACCCTTCCGGTTATGGCGACAACTTCGACAAAATGTATGAGCATCTTTATGGGGGTGTACATCGTGCAAACTATGTGATTGAAAACGTGCAGAAGATGCTGGCTGCGGCAAATGAAACCTCACTGCCTAAACTGGAAAGAGTGGTGGGCGAAGCCCGTTTGCTCAGAGCTATGGTTTATTTCCGGCTGATCTCCATGTGGGGGGACGTGCCATATATAGATCATGTGATATTTGACAATGCAGAAGTGGCCAATCTTACACGCACACCACTTGCGCAGGTAAAGGATTCTATTATCGCAGATCTTACCTATGCTTTTGAGAAACTGCCGGCGAGAGCGCCTGAGATAGGGAGGGCGTCAAAAGCAGCAGCACTGGCTTTCCGTGGTAAGGTGCAGTTATACTGGGCATGCTGGAATAAATTCGGCTGGCCAGAACTGGATACATTCACGCCGGATGAAGCAACGGGTGATCAGGCTTACAGATCGGCTGCTGATGATTTCAGCAAGGTTATCAATGATTATGGTCTGACACTTTTCAGGGGTGGTGAACCTGGCGAATGCGACGAGTTGGGAAAAGCAGATAAGCTGCCTAACTACTATTACCTGTTTACGGCAGTCGCCAATGGAGATGCTGAAATGATCATGGCCTTTACGCATGGTGGCACCGGCACCAACCAGGGGGAAGAACTGATGAGAGATGTTGCTGGGCGTTCCCATGAAGGTTCCCAATGCTGGGTATCTCCCCGGTATGAAATAGCCGACAGGTATCAATCGACCATTACAGGCGATTTTGCGCCCAAAATGATCCCGATGAACCCATCTGCGGCCGGGGCGAGAACTGCCCTTAATTCGGCTGTAAATCCCCAAAGCTATGCAAACCGCGACTTCAGGATGAAGTCTTCTATTATGTGGGATTTTGAAAGGAGCGTTGGGATGATCTCACTGAAGTCGACCGGATGGGTGCCTTTCATTTATAAAACCTGGAACCAGTCGGTGACCCTTGACGGTGTTCAGTACATCACCTATAATACCGATGGCTGTAATTCCGGCTATGTGCTGCGTAAGTTCCTCCGCAATACTGCTGGCCTGGGCCGCAGCGACGGTACCTATAATTATCCCGTTATGCGTCTGGCGGATGTATACCTGATGTATGCAGAAGCAACGAACGCAGTGAACGGGCCACAGGCAGATGCTATAGCGCTGGTGAACAGGGTGCGTCACCGGGGAAATCTTCCTCCTTTAACTGCTGATAAAACTGCCAGTAAAGACGCATTTTTTAACGCTATTGAACAGGAGCGTATCGTTGAACTGTTCGGAGAAGGACAACGTCCGTTCGATCTTCGCCGATGGAGAGCTATCGAGCGTGTGTGGAATCCTCCATATGGTAGTGGCGTTTGGCGTATAGATACCTATGGCGCACAGATGACCCGCTATTTTCAGAATATGTCCGAGCGGGAATATGAACAATGTTACATTTTCAGGATACCTCCGGGAGAGCGTAACAGGAACCCTAACCTGACACAGAATACGCCCTGGCTGTAATTGTAAACTACTAATAACAACATGATGAAAAGATATTCCACGATCACCTTATTGCTCCTTACTGCTTTGTGCTGGATGGGTTGCAGAAAAGATACGCCGATTGATGAAGACGGGCTGTTGATCACAGACCGTGCAGAATGTTATGTCAGCAATTTTGAGTTGCTGGGCTCCGACTTCCAGACGGTGCGTACGAAGAACGCCGAAATAGATACGGTAGCCTGTACCATTGGTGTTACAGTATTTTACGGGACTGATCTGAAGCATCTTTATCCCCAGTTCACACTGGTGACAGATGCTAAGCTGGACCCGAAGATCACCGGTTTTACCGACTTCTCCGACCTGGCGACACCAAGAACATATACTGTGATTTCGGGCAACAGGCAGGTCAGAAAGACTTATAAAGTGACAGTCACTGTACAGCCAAGGTAGTTTTTATACTTAAACATGCATTTTATGAACGCTAAATATTTTGGATATACATTAGGGTTGTTCTCCCTGTGCCTTTCGATAGTGGGGTGTAAGGATAAGGACTATGCAATTCCGGAGCCGAAGAATGAACTACAGAACGACTGTATCAAAAGGACGCTGGGGCCTAACCTGGCAGGTTTAAACATAGAGTTTGCCTACGCCATGGGATTGCCGGCGACCAGGGGTAAGATCATCTCTGCTCAAGTGGAGGCGTCTATTCAGGGCGATACTGCGACGTACCTGGAGAATAAATCATATTACACAAATGGAAGTGGCGAAGATGTCGGCATTCCGATAGGTGATTCCTCTGTGAATCAAGGGAACGTGACGACCGTTACATTTACAAAAGACACTAATGCGGTAACGCTCCGCTATTACTACAGGATCCCGAAGGCCGCAAAGGGAAAGGAAGTCCGGTTCACTTTCACTGCAAAAAGCAGCAATGGTGAAACTGTCTCTTACGTTATGGGGCCGTATGCGATCTCAAATATGGATATGGCGCTTGATCTGCCGGTAAAGGACGGTGACGCCTGTTTCATCTCCGTTGCAGATATGGCTGTCTATAATGAAAAAGATGCTACTGCGAACGCTGACAAAATCGATCTCGTTTACCTCTATCGCGCTATTCCCAATATCACTTTCAAACATGCGCTGGTATCACCGGGGGCTGATACCGCATATTTACCGGGTGTAGTATTACCGGCCGGTGTAAACAGGGTGACGAAGGTTAAGAAAACCTGGGCGTTGAGAGATTTTCACCTTGCACGGCTACAGTACGGGATCTATATCGATGATGTGGATTTCCGTCAGCTGGATATGACGGGTACGCCGGATTATGCGATCAATCTTAAATCTGAAGCAGGCGTCTGGGTGGAAACAGCTGATGGTAAATACCGTGCATATATTTACATCAACAAAGCCGATGATGGCAAGAAAAGTGGCACCATCAGTATGAAACGTTACACGCTTAAATAACGCTATTATGAGGACGCCCTCAATTGAGATCTGCATTATGTTGTTGTTAGCCCTGTTGATGTGTATAAGCACCCTTTCTGCGCAGACGCCTCCTGAGACCTTTCTGATCAAACCGGCGAAACTGCTGGACGGGAAACGGAAGATCGCGCAGCGGGATACTGCCATGCAACAGGCACTGACAGAACTACTTTCCATAGCTGACCGGTCACTGAGGAACGGCCCTTATTCTGTTGTATACAAGGATAAGGCGCCGCCCAGTGGCAACAAGCACGATTATATGAGTGTGGGGCCATACTGGTGGCCAGACTCCAGCAAGGCCAATGGATTGCCTTACATCCGAAAGGACGGACAGGTCAATCCGGAACGCTATGCGATCAAAGATGATGAATTTCAGAACGCCATATCCCGGGATGTATATTTCCTGGGATTGGCCTGGTTCTATACCGGCAATGAAAAGTATGCTGCGCATGCAGCGGGTTTGTTACGTACCTGGTTCCTCGATACTGCCACACGGATGAATCCTCACCTGAATTATGGTCAGGCCATACCCGGTATTACAGATGGCAGGGGTATCGGGCTTATTGATACGCACAATGTAACCATGCTGATTGACGGCATCCAGTTATTGAAGGGCTCAAAAGCATTATCTGCAGCTGATTATAAAGGTATACAGGAATGGTACAGACAATTCCTGCAATGGATGCGTTCCAGTCCGATAGGACGGGATGAAGCCGACGAGCTGAATAATCACGGGACCTGGTATGACGTGCAACAGGTGATAATTGCATTGTTCACAGGTCAGCGGGAGCTGGCAAAAGAGATGCTGGAGCAGCAGACCAAAACACGGATAGACAAACAGCTTGAAGCAGATGGAGAACAGCCGAAAGAGCTGGCGAGAACACTCTCCTGGAATTATTCACTGTTTAATCTGCGCGCATTTTTTGAGTTGGCTTTGTTGGCTGAAAATGTACAGGTTGATCTGTGGAATTATGAAAGTCCCGGAAGGAAAAGCCTGAAGAAGGCATATACATGGTTGCTGCCTTATGCTACAGGAAGGAAGGAGTGGCAGCACCAGCAGGTCAAGCCGAGACATGATGAAGAGTTCCTGGAGCTGTCGGAAGTGGCGGCAAAAAAATATACTGACATTGATCTAGCTGTACTTAGGGAAAAGCACGGGAATTTCCGTAATAACTTATTCCTGCTTACAGACTGGGCATATTAAACAAACAAAGGTCTCATGAAAAAACACATTGTTTTAACCTGCATGCTGCTTTTAACCGGCGGGCTATTGTCCGCCCAGAACCTGTTAAGTGGCCGGTATACACCTGCAGAACTTACAGAGAAACTGATACCGTATAGTCGCTGGGAGCCTTTCCCGCATACGGAGAACCGCGCAGGATGGCAGCTGGCAGATCCTGTAATAGGAGCAGCCCTGATAAAGAAGGCAGAGGAATATCAAAACTACGATTGGCCGGGCATCCCTGCTGTAAAATCATTGCTGATCATTCGTAACGGGAACCGTAGCGAGTACCAGGATATTGCCGGTAAAAGACGCGAGGTGCTTGGAACTTTACTGCTGGCGGAAGTGTACGAAAATAAGGGCAGGTTCATTGATCCGATAGTGAACGGTGTATGGTCCATCTGTGAGGAATCTTTCTGGGGAGTACCTGCGCATCTGCCAAGATCTTTTGATGGATTGATGGATGTTTCTGCTCCCTTTGTAGAGCTTTTTTCAGCGGAGACAGCCACCTTACTGGCCTGGACGGACTATTTCCTGGGTGCACAATTTGACAAGGTTTCTCCGCAGATAAGAAAGCGGATCTATTATGAAACCAACAAACGGATCTTCGAGCCTCTGATGACAAAACATCACGGATGGATGAGCTCCAGTGGTCAGGGCAGGCGTCCGAATAACTGGAATCCCTGGATCTGTTCTAACTGGCTGAACAGTGTATTGTTACTGGAGAAGGATGATAGTAAACGGGTAGCGGCCGTATCGAAGATACTGGGCGTGCTTGACGCGTTCCTGAATCCGTATCCTGCAGATGGTGGCTGCGATGAAGGTCCGGGGTACTGGGGCGCAGCTGCAGCATCTTTGTATGATAATGTTTCAATGCTTAACCTGGCCACCAACCAGGCGTTCGATTATGTGTATACTGATAAGAAGGTGGCTGAAATGGGCCGCTTCATTTACAAGGCACAGATCAGTGAACGTTATTTCCTGAACTTTGCAGATGCGGACCCTCAACCGGGAATGGCGGCTAGTATGATCTACCGGTTTGGAAAGGACATAAAAGATACTGCTATGATGCAATTCGGGGCGTATTACCTGAAACGGGAAAATCCGGCGTCTACCAGAGGGTATCATTACTTCAGACATCTGTTCGTATTGTTCATGCAGAATGAACTTAAACAAGCCAAACCGGGACTGGTGTTACCCGGTGATTGCTGGTGGCCTGATCTGCAGGTGATGATAGCACGCGACAAAGGCGGAAGCACTGACGGCTTCTTCGTGGCGGCAAAGGGAGGGAATAATGACGAAAGCCATAATCATAATGACATCGGCAACTATGTGGTGTATTACGACGGACTGCCGGTGCTGATCGATATCGGTCGTGGGACCTATACTGCGAAAACTTTCAGTGGTAAGCGATATGATATCTGGTATAACCGTTCGGACTATCACAATGTACCGAGTATAAATGGGTATCCGCAATCGGCCGGCGGGAAGTTCAGGGCGGAAGATGTCGTGTATAAGAGCAATGCTGCTGGTAGCGGTCTAGCGATGGATATCGGGGCTTCCTATCCTGAAGCAGCGGGTGTAAAGAAATGGGAACGGAGTATCCGCCTGAACAAAGGGAAGAACGTGCTGATAGATGATGTGATGGAGCTCAGTGCAGATAGCAAGGTGACGGAACATTTAATGACCTGTTACCCGGTGGAAGTAGTGAAACCTGGAGTGCTGGTGATCCATCGGCAGGAAGGAGGAATAACGAAGGATTTCTTCCTGCACTATCCGGCGGCACAGCTTGTGGCTAAAGTAGAAAAGGTACCCTTGCAAACGGAGGAAGATGGAGGTGTGAGACAAAAATGGGGCGATAATATTTACAGGATAAACCTGGAGGGAAGTGTGAAGGCGAAAGGTAAACTGACGTTTTCTGTAGGAGCGATGTAATATTAATAAGGAAAAGAGAGCCCATACAGTAGACTAAATATACTGCAAAAAAGAACCGGCAGGTTCATGAAATATTAAATTTCACTACACCTGCCGGGTTTGCATTAATTCACTATGACTACCTGTTATGATTACACTCTTTACTTATTTATCAATTAATTATTTACCAAGTATACCAGCTAATTTCTCTGTCAGTTGACTACCCTTCACATTTCGGGCAATGATTTTTCCGGATGCATCTATCAACACGTTCTGCGGGATCGCGGTGACATTATAAAGTTCTGCTACTTCGTTTCTCAGGAATTTCAGATCGGATACGTTGTAACCGGTCATTCTGTCTTCCGCCAGGGCTTTTTCCCACTCTTCCTTACGTTCGTCCAGTGACACATTTATTACTACCAGATCTTTTGCATTGTAATTCTTTACGATCTGCTTCAGTTCCTGGTTCTCTATTCTGGAAGTTGCAGACCAGCTGGCCCAGAAGTTGAGCAGCACTACTTTTCCTTTGAAGGAAGAAAGAGCTACTTTACTACCGTCCGCGGCTTTCTGAGAGAATTCGGGAGCTACAGCGCCAATGGCAGTCTGTTTAGCTACCTCGATCTTTTTCAGATATAGTTTGCCTTTTATTGATGTTTTAGTTTTGTCGTTCAGGGTTCTGAACAGCGGTTCCACGTCAACGTGATTGATGAAGGCGCCGGCATATTCTTCAAGGATATCCAGGCTGATATACATATCAGGATGTTGCTGGATAAACTCTTTCATTTTCAGTTTCCTGTAGTCCATTGCTGCGCGGAAATGTTCCATATACTGGCTTTTCGCAGCAAGGCCTTTCTCTGATACGTCATTCTGCAGGGTATTGGATGATTCAGCCGTGAGCAGGGTCAGTTTTTCTTCTGCATCTGTCATGAACTTTTCATATACTTTATAATCATCCTGCGCCTGAGATCCGTTAGACTCAAAATTCGCGATGCTTTCATCAGATGTTAACCACACGATGGAACCTGGCTCCACATATAAGTGAGCAATGTCCTTCGCATTAAAGAAGGTCTGCGCTTCACCGTCCCTGCTTACTGTCAACATAATGTTGGTAGGATAGGAGACAGGTCTGTCGAACGAGAAATTGCCGTTGTCCAGGTAAGTAGAATCATATACACTTTTACCGTCGTAAGTGTAACCAATGTATACCTTGGCGGGTGACTGTAATCTTCCAAGCTTTCCTTTGATCTGAAAGGATTGTGCAATTGCTGGCATAGTTATGCAGCAGGCTGCAAGAACCATTAAGCTTCTGTTCATCTGTGATTTACCTTTATTGTTGTTGCTTACACGAATTATTAAAGTCGATTCAAAAATTTAAACGCGCACTATATTGAATGAACCCTTTGCATATAAGACAACATTTAATACCCGATATGCGTACAAGGGTTAAAAAAAATTTTAAAGTATATGGTGAAGGAAGGCGATCGGGTAGATATTATGAGTAACCCCTATGCTGGGTGTAGAAATACATAATTAGTTTGTTATATGTGAGTTATGAAAGAGAGCGGTGCATAAAAGCAGGGGCTACACTCAAAAAAAATATTTTTAGGTAAAACAGGGAATCGGGTGTCAAGTATCTGATTATCAGATAAGAAAAATTTTTTTAAAAATATTTCGAGATAAGGGTCAAACTTTTTTATTCGCATAAGGAATAAAAGTTTCTTTTAAATATAAAATATTGTTAAATTGTACATGCACACGAACCTTTTTATTATTAAAGTAAACTATCCCTATGAGAAAGCGCGCACTATACCTACTCCTTATTGTTGTTGTGGCAATGTCTTCTTTCTGTACTTTCGTTGTTAAAGCAAACAGTGACAAATTCCCTTTCACCGAGATCGGATTTCAGAAAGATGAGAATTATTACTACACATTTTATGCTGACCTATCCAAAGATGGTCCTAACGCCATCGCTTATATACAGGTACAGCGGAATACCACAGGAGAAATTCTGAAGCTGGATAATTTTAATGGCAAGGTGCTGCACCTGAAAGCCACACAATTCACTATAAAGGATAAGGCGACCGTATCATTCTTTGACGGTAGTAGCCTGATCTCCAAGGATCTTAAAGGCGCTATTGAAGGAGGTGTAAAGCCCTGATCAATCCACATAAAAGATAATGTCCCGGAACCGGTTACATTCGTAACCCGGTTCCGGGACATTGCTATTGGTGCTATTAAATAGCAGAATAGTGACGTTAGAAAGAAAATATAGCATAAATCACCCAAAGAAAAAAAACGAAATGCTTTGAGTTTTTCGTAATCTGCCGAACTTATTCAACGTTATAAAAACCGGCTTATGAGGGCCTTGCCTCCAGACTGTACTAAAAACCCGTAGCTGAATGCTTCTGGCAGGGAACCACAATGCATTATTAACTGTTAAGTAAGCAGAACATGACCTGTAGCAAGTTTAACACCAAAATCTAAGATCGCAAGACCGTACGTGAAACAGTAGCATTTATTTATCAATCATTATATCTAAATCGAACAAGCTATGCTTCTACCCAAATCCAGCTTGCTTGTACTGCTATTTGTATGTAGTACACTAGCATTATTTGCGCAGCAAAACCTTTCAGGCAGAATCAGGGACGCCGTGAATGGCAAGCCTATTCCCGGTGTAACTATCAGAATACAAGGCACCAACAGGGGAACTATTTCAGATGCCGGTGGAACCTACAACCTGGCTATCCCCGCAGGCAGTTCCACTTTATTAGTCTCTTTTACCGGGTACAAAACACAGACCCTTAAGGTTTCGCCGGGCAGTACTTCACTCGATATCACCCTGGAGGAAGACTTTGCGAAACTGGATGAAATTGTAGTAACAGGTCTGGCTACTACGGTAAAGAGAAGTAACCTCGCTAATACTGTGGTGACCATCTCCGCCAATCAACTGTCCGGTACTGCTCCTGCTCAGACTTTTGATGCGGCGTTGAGCGGCAAGGTGCCGGGCGCCCTGATCACCGCTAACTCCGGCGCTCCCGGTGGTGGTATCTCTATAAAGATGAGGGGTATAACTTCTGTATTCGGTAATTCACAGCCACTGTATGTAGTGGATGGTATCTTTTTCAATAACAGTAGTATCCCCGCTGGCTTGAACGATGTAACCGGTGCCGCTACGGCAGGTAACCCCAATAACCAGGATAACCCTTCCAGCCGTATCGCAGACCTGAATCCACAGGATATTGAGAACATTGAGATCCTGAAAGGAGCTTCAGCTGCTGCCTTGTATGGTGCTAAAGCCGCCGCCGGTGTGGTGATCATCACTACTAAGAAAGGCCGTGCCGGTAAGACAAGGATCAGTGTAAACCATGAAACAGGGTTTGCGAAGGTAAGGCACCTGATGGGTGTGCGTACCCTTACCGCGGAAACAGCTGCTGATCTGGCGGGAGCTGCGGATAGTAACGATCCTGCTGTAATAGCAAAACGCGCGCAATATATGGCTCAATTCAACGCGGCCAGCAGCGCAGGTAAGATAGTCGATTATGAAAAGGAAATGTATGGAGAAACTGGCCTGATATTGAATACCGGTTTATCATTGAGTGGTGGTGGAGACAAGACCACTTTTTATATCTCCGGCAATCGCAGGCAGGAAGATGGTATTGTAAAAAATACCGGTTATTTTAATAACTCCGTTCGTGTGAATGTAGACCATAAGATCAGCGACCGCATGTCTTTTGGCATTACAACGAGTTATATTCACTCCAATGCCGACAGAGGATTGACCAATAATGATAATAACGGTGTGACTTACGGTGTGGCTTTGTCATCTACCCCTACCTTTGTGGACCTCTTCCCTAATGCATTGGGTGAATATCCCCGTAACGCTTTTGCAGCGTCCAATCCACTGGAGACCCGCGATAAAATGGAAAACAATGAGGTGACCAACCGCTTTGTTGGCGGTGCTAACCTGGAAATACGCATACAACAGAACGAGCATTCTTCCACCCGCTTTATTGGTCGTGGAGGTCTGGACTATTTTAACTATAAAACGGCAGCCCTCTTCCCTCGTGATCTGCAGTTTGAAGAAAATGCACTACAAGGACATTCTATCCAGGGTAATACCAATAATACCAATACCAATCTCGCAGGTTTCCTTGTCAACAGTTTCACGCCAAATGAAAATATCAGTCTGACAAGTACTGCCGGAGCTACCCTGGAAACAGGTTATATGGACAATATCGTTACCGTGGCTACTAACCTTGTTTCCGGACAAAGTAATCTCGACGCCAGTGCCAATACGGCTACAAGGCAGTTCAGGCAGAAATACCGCGACAATGGTATTTTCATACAGGAAGACCTGACCTTGATCGATGCGATCACGCTGAGCGGTGGTGTTCGTTTTGACAGATCTACCAATAATGGCGACTACAAGAAATATTATGTATTCCCTAAAGGAGCTGTTTCCTGGAACCTTGCCAAGATGAAATTCTGGGATGTGAAAGGAGTAGAGAACCTGAAGCTGCGTGCGGCTTACGGACAATCCGGTAACGTACCGCCTTACAGTAGTAAGTTCACAGGTATGCTGGGAAGTAATATCGGAGGGTTCCCAGGTATATTGGTAGATAATCTGCTGGGTAATCCAGATATCAAACCGGAAAGACAGTCTGAGTTTGAAGCAGGATTGGACGTGAGTGTGCTGGATGGCAGGGTCAACCTGGAAGCTACGTATTATAACAAAGGTATCAAGGATGTATTGTTACGTCATGCATTGCCAGGATCGTCAGGTTATGCCAACGAATGGAAGAACAGCGGCGACCTGAAAAACCAGGGTATTGAGCTGGGATTAACAGCTATCCCTATTAACACGAAGAATGTAAGATGGTCTTCTACCATTAACTGGTGGCGTAACCGTTCCAAAGTGACGAAATTGCTGATCCCTCCTTATGCTATCGGCGCCTTCGGTAACTCACTGGGTACTTTCTACCTGGAAGAAGGAGAACCTGCTACACAGATCAAAGGTACTGTGGGAGGTGAGCTGAAGCTGATCGGTAATTCAGAACCTAAGTTCCAGATGAGTTTCTTTGATGAACTGACCGTCTTCAAGAACTTCTCACTGCGTTTCCTGATCCACTGGAAGAAAGGAGGTGACAACATTAACCTTACACAGTTGCTGACAGATCTGGGTGGTACTTCCTTTGACTATGACGAGATCTCGCATGGCCAGAAACTGGGGGCTTACCGTACAGGTGCAGGCGATGCTTCCATCTATGTACAGGATGCTTCCTATGTGCGTATCCGTGAGATAGGGGTTTATTACAATGTGCCATTGAAGAACACAAACTTCATCAAGGGTATCCGCCTGGGGGTATCCGCCAATAACTTCTTTACCTGGACAGATTATGTAGGGTATGACCCTGAAGTATCCAACTTTGGAAGTAACACCATTACTACCTCTACAAGCCGTGGTAGTAACGGGTTGTCGACCGGTGTGGACGTTACGCCGTTCCCTGCTTCTAAAAGAGGTAGTTTCCATGTTGGTGTTGATTTCTGATCATTTTCTGTCTGTTAAAAATTATTACATATGAAGAACTATTTTTCAATAATAGCTGCTGCCTTTTTCCTGCTGACTATGAATGCTTGTCAGAAAGGAGAAATAACCAGTCTCAATACACCTGTTGCAGGTGATATTATAAATAATCCTACACGTAGTGACCTGTTTAACCTGGTAACAGGGGCTGAATCAGGTATGCGTAACAACTACGCAGTATACCTTGACGGTCTTGGTGCGATAGGCAGGGAAGTATATCGTTTCTCCGGTTCTGAACCGCGTTATACAACCGACATTCTCGGCGGCGGTAGCAGGGTTCTGGACAATAATACCTTCTACCTGACAAACCCCTGGGGCTCCCGTTACCAGGTTATCAGGCAGTGTTTCATTCTACTGGATGCAATAGGTAATGCACGTCCGGAGATCGCGTCCGATGTGCAGAAAAAAGCCTTTACAGGGTTTGCAAAAACACTGATCGGTTATCAATTGCTGCTGAACATCAATATGACAGATTCCAACGGCGCGCGTATACCGGTGCCTAATGGCGCTCCGTTAGGTCCTGTGATCACAGACCCGGGAAAAGTAATGGACACCGTATTGCAATTCCTGGAAGCGGGTAAAGCAGACCTGACGGGATCTGAAGTAATGTTCCCATTGTCGAACGGTTTTGCAGGTTTCAAGGATGCAGCCGGTTTGCTGAAATTTAACCGTGCACTGGCAGCCAGGGTATATCTCTACAGAAAGAACTGGACGGCTGCACTGACTGCGTTGAACGAGTCCTTTTTTAATTTGAATGGACCATTGAACGACGGTGTATATCATTTCTTCTCTACTAATGGCGGTGACCTGGCTAATACGCTGTTCCTCGCTCCAAATACAAATGGCGAAGTAAGAGGGGCTCATCCTTCTTATGCTGCGGATATTATTCCTGGAGACGACCGTATCGCTAAAACTGCTCTGCGGAACTCTTCTGCCAGCCAGGGTGGATTGACCGCCGCGCGCGACGTGGTGATCTGGAGTTCACTAAACTCACCGGTGAGCATTATTCGCAATGAAGAGCTGATCCTGATCTATGCGGAGGCAAAATTGCAATCGGGTTCTATTCCTGATGCGATCGTAGCCCTGAACCGTATCAGGACACAGCATAACCTCACGCCATATGCAGGAGGTATCACCGTTGGAGCACTGACCACGGAGTTATTGTATAACAGGCGGTATTCATTGTTCATGGAGGGACATCGCTGGATAGACCTTAGACGTTATAATTTACTGAATACGTTGCCGAAAGACAGACCTGATGATGATGTATGGGCAAGGTATCCATTACCACAGAATGAGAGCAATTTGTAATTTTAGTCAACGACAGCGCCGCAGGAGATCCGTCTTCTGCGGCGCTGTCGTTTTTACCCGACTGAGGAACCGTGTGCTGATAGGAGTGGACTTCTTTAACAGGAATGTAACAGATAATGGTTCAGGATGTGTTACCGGCAGGTCAGTAATACCACAGGGAAATATCTGCTAATCAATATTATACTTCCTGAAAGGAAACAAGGCCGTCCCTGGAGAGAGACGGCCTTGTTAATGTGACGTTATGTGATCGTCTTATTGAATCACTATCTTATTGGTAATTACATTATGACCATTGCTGATCACCACAACATAGAATCCGGCAGGGATCCCTGCAGTTGAAACTTTCACTACGCCGGCGTTGGCGGTCTGAGAAGCTACAACTTTCTTATTGAGGTCAAGAATGGTTATGCGTACCGGTTGTTTCGCATCAAACTGACCCATAGTCACGGTAAAGGTGTTACCCTTGCCTATTGGATTAGGATATACAGAAGCAGTAGCTGCCTTGTTACTGGTTACCGGAGCTATTGAAGCAACTGTTGCAGTTCTTGCAGCAGCGTTAACAGCGCCCCAGTTAAAGGCTTCCCAGCCACCTACAGTAACCCTGTCACAGTTCATTGCTTCTACTGCATTTTCAGAAGATACATACATGCCGTTACTACCTCTCAGGGAGATAGTACCGTCAGCATTCTCAATCCAGTCAAATTTCTCCCAATCCTGGATAGTTGTAGCTGCGCAGGTCATTGCTGCAGTGCCGTTACCCGAGGTCACGTATTTACCCAGGTTGCTCAGTGCGATCTTACCGTCGCCTGCATCTGTTACCAGGAACTGGTTCCAGCCAGCTACAGCAGTAGCGTTACACCACATTGGGCCTACGCCGTTCTTAGAGCTCACGTACTGACCGTTGAAGCCCTGCAGCCAGATAGTCTGACCAATAGGAGCACCGCTGGCCGGAGGATTGGTTGGAGGATTTTCAGTATTACCACTACGTTGTAATACTACTTCGTGAATTGCACCCAGGAGAGAGTTAGCGCCAGTTGCATCGTTGGACAGTTCCCAGATCATCACACCACCACCATTGTCAAATGCAAGGTTGGTTTTGTTCTTCATAGTAGGGATACCGTTGTAGCCTTCGTTGTTGAACTGGTCGGCATTTGGACTTGCGCCCATCTGCAGCAGCTGCCAGAAAGGATACCAGCCATTCCTTGAATAGAAAGGAACGCCCAGTACAGCTTTCTCTTTTGGTAGGCCACGGCCTCTCCAATAGTTCAGAGAGCTTTGTGCATATGCGTAAGTAGAGTGGTTAGGACCATCAGCATCATAAGCCATGATGTTCAGGAAATCCACTACAGGGAATACACTGCTCAGGATACCGCCGCCAGTGCCGCCTTGTGCTACGATAGCTGCTGTAAGCAGTTTACCACGGCTGTGCATAGCGTTGGACAGTTGGGTCATGAGGGTTACATAGTCGTTGGCAGACTGTGTGTTAGGATCCGGATATTCCCAGTCGATATCCACACCATCCAGGTTATACTGGTTCACCAGCGCGATGAGGGCATTGGTAAAGTTTGTACGACCGGTCGCATTGCTTGCCAGACCATGGAATCCGCTATCGTCAGCATTATTCCAGCCACCTACAGAGATCATTACTTTTACGCCGTTAGCATGTGCTTTGGTTACGAGGCTTTGCAGCTTGGATGGATTTTCCAGACCACGAAGGCTACCGTCTGCGTTAGGCAGGATAAATGCATAGTTGATATGTGTGAGTTTGCTGTATTGTACAGTGTTCACGTCACCCTGCCATGAAGGCATGTAGCCTATCACTTTGAAATCTGTTGTAGGTGTAGGCGGTGTTACAGTTGTATCGCCACCATCTCCCGGATCAGTAGGAGGAGTGCTGGTCACTTCACCCCAGGTGAAGGCTTCCCAACCCTGTGCTGTAGCACGGCTACAGGTCATTGCTTTTGTGCCGTTCTCAGAGCTTACAAACATATTGTTGTTGCCCTTCAGGGAAATTGTGTTATCTGCATTCACAACCCAAGTGAACTGTTCCCATGCCTGGATGGTCACAGCAGCACAAGTCATTGCAGCAGTACCATTACCGGAGGATACATATTTACCCTGGCTGCTCAATGCAATTTTACCGTTACCGGCATCTACTACCAGGAATTGTTCCCAGCCCTGTACGTCAGGACGGTTACAGTTCATTGGTTGTGTACCGTTTTCAGAGCTTACATATTGACCGTTGAAACCTTTCAGCCAGATAGTTTTGCCGATAGGCGCTTTAGAAGGCTCAGTAGGATCTTCCGGATCTGTAGGAGGATCAGTTGGAGGATTAGTGCCATTACAAGCACCAACAACAGCCCATGCCGAGCTTACACCCGGAATATCAGCTGCACCGGCCCACCACAGGTTGCGGTAGATGGTACTGTTGTAACGCACAATAGTGCCGGCAGTAGCATAGGTTGCTGCTGCACTCCATAAAGGCAGTCCTGCACAACCTTCAAATGTCTGCTGATTCCATACTGCAAAGGTAACGCTGGACACTACAGAGTCTTTACCAGGACGGATACCCACGGCAGTCGCGGTGTACGATTTATATGCAGATGGCGTCCATTGTACGGAAGTACCTGACAGGCGTTTGCCATCTATGTTAATGAACACCCGAGAGATCTCGCCACGTGGATCGTTTTTGGATACTGTTAATGTTACAGCAGATAAAGAGCTTACATTCAGGATGCTGTTAGCAGGTGAAGTAAACTTCAGGGAAGCGATCTTGCTACATTCCTGTGCATCGAATGCGAATGGACGCATGTTAGCACAACCACAGTTAGCTGTGTTGTTACCGCCATTCAGCTCAAGGCTTACAGCTTTGAGGCTTGCATAACGCTGGAAGTGACCTATACGGCTCTGTACCTTTGTGTTTTCTGATGGTCCGCCGCACTCAATACCTCCATTGATGATATTAACGGTAGCACCAAAACCAGGACGCAGCCCTAATGCTGTTTGTTCAGCTGTAGGCGCCCATTTGCCAGGGATCATTACATCGTGGCAGGATGGTTTAGGATACTGTTGTGTCATCCAGAACCAGATACCGGTTTCGAAAGCGATCACGCCATCCTGGATCACCTTTTCAGGATTTGCCAGCAGTACGTTCTTATCGCCGAAGATGAACTCACTCACCTGACCATAGTTGTAGTTGTAGCTCAACTGAATAGGGCCACGGCCATGGTAAGATTTACCGGGTGCTGCAGGATAAGTTGCATCTGCCACAATGTAGCCGGTGTTGTTGGTATTCTCAAAACCCTGCTCTTCACGGAAATAAAGCCCCCATGCATACTGCCCGCCAGGTGCTGTAGGCCAGCCTCCGGTAGTTTCCTGGGAGATGTTCGCCAGGAAAGCACACAGCTCACGCTTGCGCGCTGCCAGATCGCCTTCGCCTGCGAAAGAGGCATAATCCAGCGTTTCTGTCAGGATGTTGTTAGGAGAGATATTGAAATCCGCATCTGTGCGGATCACTTTCGATGCTCCTGTTGTTTTGTCAATACGGGTAAGACGGTACGCATTGGTGCCACAACGTCTTTCCACAATGATCTTGATGTTGCCCATACGGCGTACCGCTTCGGCAAAGTTAGCATAGGAATAAAAATCCTTTGCTGCTGTTGTAGGTGGTATTCCGGAGCCACTGCGGTCGTCCGGGTTAAAACGGTGAGGGAAGAACGTGTTCCACTCAGATGCGGCCATCACATCGCCGAAGGTCTGTGCATAGCCTGTGTTGGTTGCTGCGACGCAACTCAGGATAAAGGATAGGATAAAGCTTCGCCTGAGCCATCGTTTAATGGCCGGCTTCCAGTAATGGATTTTCATGGATATACTATTTGGTTTTCAGTGTATAGTCGATGTACCTTATATTTTTTGTTGATTAAGGGATGGTGTGACGCTACAGGCGATGCCTACAGCAGATCTTTGTACAATGATCATTTGAGTAATACATAGCTTCCACTACTGGCTGGTGCCTGTAGCAGATGTACAATGATTATTTTGAGTAATGATGGGTTTATCCTCAACAGCCAGGTGCCTGCAAAGGTTATTGTACCGCGATTATTTTGAGTAATATAAATATAGCCTTCCTTACCTGCTTACGTCATGTTTAGTTGTGGTGTTTGTTTGCGCTCTGATTTGTCTGCAAATACTGCCCGCCGCGATCAACCGGCGGGCATGTATGCATACTATGACGTGTGACTTGCTATTTGGTACCTGTGTAAGCAATAATTTTTTTTATGTTCACCGCTATCTTTTAGGATAGTTTGTGCTGATGTGGTATTTATCTTCCATGTCCCATAGCCGTGCGCCGCCTTTAATACCTTCTTTATTTGTGAAAATATGAATGTTATCATCCAGTGGCATAGTTAATTCATCCGCACTGCCTCCGCCTATATACAACCGGTCGTAATTAAAAACGACTTTGAGGATGTCCAGCACCCGTTCCATCCGTTTGTTCCATTTCTCTTTCCCTTCTCTTTCAAGGGCCTTATTTCCGATGTATTCGTCATAATCGTGCTCCCGGGTTACCGGGTGATGCGCAAGCTCAAGGTGTGGCAGCAAATACCCATCTATGAGCAATGCGGTGCCGAATCCGGTGCCGAGCGTTACTGCGAGTTCATATCCTTTACCGCTGACTACGCCAAGACCCAGCTGGTCTGCGTCATTTACCAGCCTCACCGGTTTGTCTAGTAAATCGGCTATCTGCTGACCCAGGTCGATATTCTTCCAATATGGATTGCCGAGGTTCGGCGCTGTGTACACGACGCCATTACGAACATATCCCGGGAAGCCTACCGAGACTTTCTCATATTCGGGCATATCCTTTACCAATGCCGATATAGTTTCCAATACGTCTGCTGGTTTTGCTTCTTTCGGTGTTGGCAACCGTTTGTACTCCATTTGCCATTCGCCTTTGCTGTTCAGAATAGTGCCTTTGATGTGGGATCCGCCTACGTCTATCGCTAAGATATGTCCTGTTGCCATAATATGAGATTGTGATTGGTTAAAAAAAGCCCTGCGTAAATTTACGCAGGGCATTCTATTGAAGTTACTTCAGATTTTGCAGATATTTAATGACATCTTCCCTTATAGGGCCTTTATTTTTGATGGCGTCCAATACCTGTTTGTGTTCGAGATGTGGAAATAGTCTGTGAACATATTCCACTTCAGCAGGGTCATTAGCGTCGATTCTGATCCGGTCCTGCTGACCTACGTTGGTTTTGTTATCAGACATGGTGAAGTTTTTTGGTTAGAAAATACTTTTAGATATCTGATCAGAGATTGTGCCACTTGTTTTCGTCGCTTTCGGTTTCAGGTAGGATTGCGGTCGGCGCCTCCGTTGGTTGGGGTGTTTTGTTGTGCTTTTTCGTCGCTTTCGGTTTCAGGTAGGATTGCGGTCGGCGCCTCTTTGGTTGGATTCCTATTTGACTTTTCAAGCGTATGGGCCGTTGGATCGCTATTTGGTGGTGTCAAGCGTGTGTCAAAGAGCCGGAGGCCCGCAATTCCTACCTGAAACCGGCCGCAACTTTGGAGTTCCTATTATGGATAACTCCAAAGGATAAGTTATACTTATGGGCTTCCACTATTGGCAATTCCCTTAATTCTCTAATCTTGTAATGTCATGGGTTTACTGTTTTTTACTGAGAGCTTGTAGACGTTTCTAATTCTTCACTGTAATAGGTATCTGCATACTGGTCGGGCTGCGATGAGCCAATTGTAATTATAATTGTAATTGTAATGGGGAGACTCTTTTAGCGATGATATTACGCATTTGAGAGCGCCTGCTTTGTGGCATTACGATATATCATGATCATGGTTATTTGTGGGGCCGTCAGAATTGGCATTGTTTTGTTGTTTCTAATGGTAAACCTGGATTATGGAATTTATTGAGATGCTGGGGCTTATAGCAGGTATATGCACCTCTTCTTCTTTGCTTCCGCAGCTTATTAAAACGGTAAAGACAAAAGAGGCGCAGGATGTTTCATTGATGATGTTTGTTGTATTGCTGGTTGGGAACGGATTATGGATATACTATGGATTTGACAGATCTGATCTTCCTATTATTTTAACCAATATCCTCTCGCTGGGATTGAATATAGCAATGCTCGTATTTAAATATAAATACGGGCACAAATGATGTTCGTGCTGTGGTGTCTATGTATGAGATATAAGTGTTTGTGATATTCGTGTCTGATGAAGTGACGTCTGCTAATACAGCCCGCATTTGGCTTGATTGCCAGAAAATGGTTAATGACTTTATCTCCAGGCTTGTCATCTCTGTGCTTGTAATGTTCTGTGCTTGTAATGTTCTGGCTTGTGATGTCTACGTTTGTGACGCCTGTTTGTGATTTCTTGGCCTGTAATTTTCTTTGTTTATGATTTTAGGCCTGTGTGTATGGGCTTGCCTTTCCCCTTGTGATCTTTAGAAGTTATCAGTCCTGAAAGGAGAGGCGGGCAATCCTTCTTTGTTATAGAGGTTAGCGCCTTCCGGGTTGTCGGCCCAGGCATAACGGACCGCTATGGGCTTGTTGATGGTTTCATGCCAGACGATGATCTTATTGCCTTTTATTTCTGCGTGTGCCCATTTGAATTGTTTGTCCGGACCGGCGATTGCAAACTGTTTTAAGGGGCCGTTTTTTGCTACAAGGCCGCCGCCGGTATTAGTGAATTGTATGATGATCTTGTTGCCTTCTGATGTCATGTTCTTATACAAAGGACCCGAGCTGACCACAAGGCTGTCGTGATAGGCGAGTTTACGTGCTGCCAGCGCCAAACGTTTGCCAACATCTTCTTTGTTGAGGGGATGGATGTCGTTCCATTCACCGATGTCAATTGCTACAGCCATGGCGGTATTGGGAACAGATAATGTTTTCAGCTGTGATTCCCGCAGAAGCGCCCAGTTGCTATTAGTTGGCTGCGGATGGCTGATCATATAATTTGGTAACTGCACGTAGAGAAAAGGGAAGTTTTGCATTGGTTGCATACCTGTCCATTTCATCCGCCAGTCTTTTATGAGTGTTTCGAGTAGTGATTTGTACGTTGTTGGATTGTCTGAATTCGCTTCTCCCTGGTACCAGAGCACTCCCTTTATTGCAAATGGCAGTAGGGGCGCTATCATAGCGTTATAGAGTCCCAGCGGCTGTGTGTAAAAGGGTGTGGATGGTGGTATGGGATCGGTGGCAGCGCCCAGCTGGTATTGCCATGGGCCTTCCAGGTTTATAGTGTCGGTGGTAGTGAACAGCTGATAAGCTTTGTCTTTATAAAAGCCTCCTTTGCCGCTATAGTTGATGACACGTACGACGATGGTATTGGCGCCCTTTTTCAGCATACCGGCAGGAACAGGATATTTCCGGGGAGGGTATTGATATTGCGTAGCGCCGATGAGTTGACCGTTCAGGTATACGGAATCCCGGTCAACGATGTTGCCGAGGAAAAGCCTGGCAGGTTGGCCTGCCATAGCGGCCGGGACCTGGAAGGTCTTTCTGAACCATACGGAGCCGTGTATGTTTGTTAATCCCTGGTCATGCCAATAGCCTGGGATGTTCATTGTTTTCCAGTCGCCGGGGACATAACTACTGTCGGACCATTGGACTGTTGTCTGTATTCCTTTGTCCTCTTGCCATAATTGGCTATACCAGTCATCGCTGGCCTTTTGGTCTGCCTGACGGATACTGTCTACGTAACCTGGTTGCTTAAGTCTGAGTACATTGGCGTAAGCAGGCGTTCGCTGCAGGGCTTCTTCGCTTAACCATCCTTCTATGGTGGAGCCTCCGGCGGCTACTTTGACGATGCCGATGGGTACATGGTATTGTTCATAGATGGTTTTGGCAAAGAAATATGCGACACCGGAAAACTGTAATATTGTTTCAGGGTCCGCCATTTCCCAGGAGCCTGTCTGAAAGTCGTCCAATGGTCGTTGCCATTCCATCCTGGTGGCCGGATTAAAGGCCCTGATATTGGGATTCTGTGCAGCTGCGATGACAGCAGGGTATTTGTCCTTTAACCTTGACATCGGGGTTTCCATATTGGATTGTCCGGAGCAGATCCAGACATCGCCGATAAGAATGTTCTTGACGTTGATATGATTACTGGCATCGATGGTCAGGTCATAAGGGCCGCCGGCTTCCATAGGTGGTATGGTCACCAGCCAGCGGCCGTCTGCAGGAGTGATCGTTTCGTATTGCCGGCCGGCGAAGCCGAGAAGGATCTTTTCCCCGGCGGTGGCCCAGCCCCAGATGTTTAGCTGGGCTTCTCTCTGTAGTATCATGTTGTCGCTGATCATGCGTGGCAGGCGGACCTGTGCGCGGACAGAACAGCATATTACTATGGAAAGCAGCAGCAAGAGAAGCGTCTTCATAAACGTGATATATGAAAGTCTAGAATCCAATTGAGTTACCGCCATCTACCGGTAGGATGACGCCTGTAATGTAACGGGCAGCATCCGAAGAGAGAAAAAGTGCAGCATCAGCAATGTCCATAGGTTGGCCCATGTGGCCCATGGGTGTTCTGCCAACGGCTTTCTTCTTTCTTTCAGGATCGGCATTGAGTGCTTTGGCTGTCATAGCGGTTTCGATAAATCCCGGGGCAATTGCATTGATGCGGATGCCTTTCGGGGATAATTCAACCGCCATGGCCCTTGTCATGCCATCTATCGCCGTTTTACTGGCACTATAGGCAATTACCCTCGGCATGCCGTATTGGGCCGCCATTGAGCTTATATTGATGATATTACCACTGTTCCTGGGCAACATATGTTTCACTACTTCCCTTGAAATAGAGAATACAGAACAGAGGTTCGTGGTGATGATCTGCTGGAACTCTTCGTCGGTGATCTCAATGAAATCCTTTTTCATATTGATACCGGCGTTGTTCACTAAGATATCAATATGCCCGAATATATCAATGACTTTTTTGATAAGCGATGGAATAGTTGGCAGATCGCTGACATCATGGTTGATCGGATAACAGAGATCGCCTAATTGTGTTTTGGCAGCTTGCAGCTTTTTTTCATCCCTGCCTACGATGACGGTGTGAATGCCACTGGCGATGAATTTTTCCGTGATAGCCAGTCCGATGCCTGAACCGCCGCCTGTTACAATTGCTACCCGTTTGTTTACTGTATCCATATCGATCTGTTTAATTAAGGTGTATCAGTTCCCTGGTGCGTTAGGGAAACGTTGTTGTTGATAGTATCCGAGTGTATGGTCCGGTTGTTCATATCCTGCGGGGAGCGGCATTCCGGAGAATGTCTGGAAGTAAAGCAGGCATACATTCCTCCACCAGATGGCATCTTTGTGCTGGATGGCCAGGAACATTTCTACCTGGTGAAATCTTTCCGGATCAATATGTTTCTTTAACTGCTTCCATTGCTGTTGCATAGCGTTTACGGAATCGACGCCTTCCTGGTATTTATGGCAAAGCTCATTCCATAAGTTCCTGCCGGAATGCATTTTATGCTGCCAGCTGACATGATGGAACCATAGCAGGTATTGATCGCTGCAGGCGTTGCTGTCGGCATATAACTGACGTACGGCAGGCTGATATTGTTGCAGTGCGTTAGAGCCGGTAGCGGTCCTGTCGAAGCCGATCCCTTTTGCGTCCGCTTTATGATAATAAACAGGGTCCCAGTCAGGCCGGGGCGCTTTATTGCTCCATGGTGCAGGGCCGTAGTGATGGCCATTGCCCATGATATGATGCAGACCCAGCGGCGTCATATAATTAACGACAGCTTCGCGTGAGGTCAGCATGATGTTCGTAATAGTGTTGACTACTGCCGGATCGTTGCTGAATGTTTGACGGGCCCATTCTGTGGCAATCTGTTCGCTGCTCAAAGAGTAATCCCATGACAGTCTGCCGAGGGCATACCAGTTTGCCTGACCAAAGGGATGGTTTGTCCAGTTGCGTTCATTGCCGATATTGGCTACTCCTGCGATACCAGAAAGCGTATGGTCATTGAGGGTACCATCTACGGCCTTTGCCACGGTGCTGTTCTTTCCTTTGCTATGTGTATCTGCATCCAGCACTTCTTTGAACAGAGGCGCTTCGTAAACGAGGTGTGTGCCCTGGCCCAGGTATTCCTGCGTTAGCTGGAACTCCATCATCAAAGGCGTTTTCGGCATAGCGCCGAACAGGGGAGAGAAGGGTTCTCTTGGCTGGAAATCGATGGGGCCGTTCTTCACTTGTACCAGGACGTTCTTACGGAATTTACCATCCAACGGCGTGAATTCATCATATGCCTGTTTAAAGCGATCGTTGGCCTCCGGGTCGTATACGAAAGCCCGCCAGATAACAATGCCTCCAAGTGGCGAGAGTGCGTCTGCCAGCATATTAGCGCCGTCGGCATGAGTGCGGCCATAGCTTTGCGGGCCTGGTTGTCCTTCACTGTTCGCCTTGACAAGAAAGCCTCCGAAGTCGGGGATCATTGTGTAGATCTCCCTGGCTTTGGACTGCCACCATTGGCGTACGGTATCGTTTAAAGGATCGGCGGTTTTCAAATGACCGATCTCCATTGGTGCGCTGAAGCGGGCGCTGAGATATACTTTGATGCCATATGGGCGAAGCACATTTGCCAGCGCTGCTACCTTCAGCAGGTAGGGCTCTGTAAGGACAGTCGCGTTGGCATTGACGTTGTTCAGCACCGTACCGTTAATACCAATGGAGGCGTTTGCCCGGGCATAATCGATATAACGGTCATCTATATATTCAGGTAAGGTGTGCCAGTTCCAGATAGAGATACCTGCATATCCGCGCTCGACATACCTGTTAAGGTTATCCCAGTGGTTCAGCAGTCGCAGTTTAACACGGGGAGTTGAGGTGATGTGCAGATTTGCAACGGGTTGCAGGGTTTGTATCAGGCGGAGGAAATGAAAGGTACCGTAAAGCACGCCTATATCTGTATTGGCTGTAATGACAGTACAAGATTTCCCGGCAATCGTTCCGGATGTGATGCGGAAACCTTCAGGTCCGAGTTGTTGCAGATCATCCTCGGGGAATAATTTCAAAGCAGCAAGCGTTGATCCTGTACCAACAATGAGTGTATTGTTGACAGGTTGACCGCTGGTGAACGGAATATGGGCTTGCAGTAATCCATTCAGACCCTGTTCCAGTTCTTTCTTTACCGCATCCATAACAGGGGAATTGCCAGCTAGGTGGATGGCAGCGATGGTCCTCCTGTAGGATGATAACAATGTATTATTGTCGATCCGTTTATAGCGGAGCCATAGATCATATCCGTCTTCGGCCCATAAAGGCTGCGCACAGCACAGTAGGAGCATGAGCAACAGTGTGTTTTTCATAACGGGGCTGTTGGTTGTTATTAAAATTACAATCGGTTGCGTAAAAGTCGGGAAAAGAATTTTAATTACAAAGATTTGTTTTGGGATGTTGTGATGGGGAATTGGTAAAAGATGTGGTGAAGGGGGATTATAATTCGGGATTGAAAACACATGATAATACAATTGGGGTCGAAATCATATGATATTAAACCTGGGGTTGAAATCCGTGTAAACCCCGGGGAACCCCGTGATGTTAAACGCGTGTGAACGCAGGTTGAAAACCCGGGGCTACAAACATGGCGACCCCGTCAGGGGTCGTACCGGCATTTTTTGTTGGTTGTAATGATCCAATTCATCAATCGGGAGGATTCAATAATGCATATGACCCCGTAGGGGTCTTAATTGTTTATAGCGCCGGGTTTTAATTCGGGGTAACCTATGGTTGTGATCCAACGGAATTACGGAATTAATAATCCACGGTTGCCATGATGCCAATCCGATGGGAATTATATAATGGGCGTTTCGGGGTAACCTATGGTTATGATCCAATGGAATTGCGGAATTAATAATCCGCGGTTGCCAATGATGCAAACCCGATGACAATTGTGTAACGGGCGCCCCGGGGTTATCAATGATCACAATCCCAATGAAAATCACGTAATGGCGCCATTGCCTTGAGTCTTAACCTGGGAAATATTAACCATGGCATCCAGAATTATAACGATACGGCTCCTTTATTAACACTCGTTTTTTAATGCACAGATTTGTATATAAAACAAGAGTTCCATTACTTTGCAGCCGCTATGTCAGAATTGTTTACGAATTTATATAACACGTATTTCACCCTTAGTGGGGCTGATAAATACATTATAGGTAAGCAGCGTAGGATTGTAAGTCAATCCGAGAATGCTTATCTGCTGCATCTGGAGACGAGGGATGTAACCTATCTGAACTGGTTCTACGGGAAGCCGACCTGTGGATTGATCAGTGAAAATGAAGACTGGGCCGTGATGGCGGGTGAGTTTGAGCTAACTGTATGGTACGAAGGGGAACATGATGAAGAAGAGGTGATAACGATCGATACTGATCCTGTGTTTGATATGCGCCAGAAAGATGCAGAAACGGTGGAGCTGCTGGTCGGTATATTATATCTTGACGCGGCTGTGTGGGAATTGAATATTAAAACTATGCAGCTGCGGAAGACGGCACATTATACAGATTATTTCAACAAGGAGTACCTGGGCAGGTGTACGATAGTAGGAGCGCTGTAGTTACTGCTCCCTTTTTCCGGAGGATGCCCTGATAATCAGTTCAGATCTTAGTACAATAGTATTTGTGTCTGTAATATTTGTATCTCCGTTGAGGTGGTTAGCGAGTGCTGTCACTGCGGCCTGCCCCATATTATAACCGGGATAGTTCACAGTGGTGAGGTTCGGTTCTATTACCCTGCTGATCGGATCGTTGTTGAAACCGGCGAAGGCAATTTCATCAGGGATGCTGACGCCGGCGTTCTTAAGGGCGATCATACAATAGACGGCGGCAGTATCGTTGGCGCAGAAGACGGCTTCGGGCCTGTCTTTAGGTTTCAGCTTCAGGATCTGTTTCGCGATGTCTGTGCCGCATTCTTCAGTGAGATTGCCTGTCATGACCAGCTTCTCGTCAAAAGGCAGCTTATGGTCCTGCAATGCCTGTTTATAGCCTCTTAATCGCTCGGAATAAACATTCAGTAACATATTACCACCCAGGTGCATAATGCGTTTGTGACCCTGTATAATGAGGTGCCGGGTAACCTGGTAGGCGGCAGTGAAGTTATCGATGATGATACTGGTACTGTCAGGATGTGCAGCTACGCGGTCAAAGAAGATAACCGGGATCTTTTTATTAAAGAACACATCAAAGTGACGGATGCTTTCTGTGCCATAGGCCAGGGAGACCAGTAGCCCGTCCACTCTTTTATTGAACATGGTCATCACGTTCTCCATTTCCTTGTCGGCCTGCTCCAGCGACTGTGCGATGATCAGGTTGTAACCTTCCCTGCTGGCGGCATTTTCCATGCCTGCCAGTACCGACGACATAAAATTACTATTCAGCCTGGGAACAATAACGCCCAGCGTCTCTGTGCGCTTGCTACGGAGGCTGCTGGCGAAAGTGTTTGAGCGGTAGCCCAGCTGGCGGGCCGCTTCCGCGATCTTCTTGCGCGTTTTTATATTAATAGTGGGATGGTCCTTCAGCCCGCGGCTGACCGTAGTAGGCGAAATGTTCAGATGTTTGGCTATATCGTAAATCGTGATTTCTTTTTCTTCTGACATGACAAGGATGTTTCCTGTACAAATAAAAGTAGAAATATTTTATCTAAAAAATACAATCGGTTGTATTTTTTATTAAAATTGCTATATTCGTGTCTGAAAAGACAGACAAAAAGATTCCACAAATGTAAGCACATTTCTAAGGGTTCCACGAAATAAACGAAAGAAGGCTCGTGCCAACGGTTTAATGAAAAACAGACAGCTCATTTCCCGCCTGCTCAAGGCTATAAGTAACCCTTTACTGTGACTTCATAAAATTACCGGCAGATTTGATCGGCTGCGGCATGACCGGCTGCGCTGAAGTGTTCACGTTATTCAGACAGGTATTGATTGCGGTGGGATTACAACCGATTTCATTTACATCTTAACAAAATACGGGAAAATGGTCAATTTACATTTACAATGCTATAGGGGGAAATGGCGGAAGTATACGGCTTTCTGGGTCGCCGTTATGCTTATTTGCCAGCTTGCCATTCCTGCGGTAAGTCTTGCTCAGCAGGATAAAACAGTAAAAGGCAGGGTTATCAGCGACCTGGGGACTGCAATTATCGGCGCCACAGTTCAGGTAAAAGGAACGGTGAACGGTACGGTGACCAACGTCAGCGGGGAGTTTACTATTACTGCCGGTCCGCAGGCCGTATTAGTTGTTACAAGTATGGGATTTGGAGAAAAAGAAATAGTGGTAGGAGATCAGACGACTATCACCGTACAGTTATTGCCTGTTTCAAAAGATATAGGGGAAGTGGTGGTGATAGGTTACGGTACGCAAAAGCGTAAGGATGTGACAGGGTCTGTCGTTTCCGTGAATGAAACCACCCTGAGAGAAGTGCCGGTAGCTAACGTGCAACAGGCGTTACAGGGCCGTGCTGCTGGTCTGGAGATCCAGCGTGCAGGTACCACTCCCGGCGCCGGTGCGCAGATCAGGATAAGGGGTACAAGATCAATCAGTGGTTCCAATGAACCCCTGTTTGTTGTGGACGGTATTCCTTTTGAAGGTACGCTCAACGATCTGAACCCTGACGATATCGCTTCTATCGATGTGCTCAAAGATGCTTCTGCTACTGCTATTTACGGATCAAGGGGCGCTAACGGTGTGGTCATCGTTACTACCAAACGTGGTAAGAGCGGCGATACCCGTGTCGCCTACAGTGGCTATCATGGTTTCAGTAAGGTGGCTAATAAATACCCGGTGTTTAATCCGCAGGAATACCAGACCATGCGTGATACTTCTACCTGGGGACAAGGGTACATGCCTGAAGAGCAAAAGTCTATTGCCAGCGGCAGAAGTACTGACTGGCAGGACCTGATGTATGGTACCGGTTATCGTAGTAATCACAACCTGACGGTATCCGGCGGGCATGCCGGAAATACCTTCTCACTGGGCGGTGGTTACTATAAAGAAGAAGCAGTGGTGCCGGGACAGGATTTCACACGTTATTCCTTACGTGCTACTATCGACAGCCGTATCGGTAAACGTATCAAGGTGGGTATCACGACTATCAACCAGGTAGGTGTGACTAATGGCTCACAGTTTGTGGCGCAGAACACAATGTTCCCAACGCTGGCAATAAGCCCGCTCATGCCTCCATACGATAGTGCCGGCAATGTGATCCCGTTGCCGAATGGTAATATTGATGATAATAACTATCCTACTTATAGTCCGTTGCTGTTGCAGCGGAACAATAATAACTGGGTTGACAAGATCCGCAGGATGACCTCCAACAACAGTATTTATGGTGAGTATGAAATATTAGACGGTTTACGGTACCGCGTGAACCTGGGCCTGAGTTTCAGGCAACAGGAGAACGATCAGTTCCAGAGTGCCAATACGCCTACCAATCCTGCGTTCTTCCGTGGTTTCAAGGGCAATACGGCTTCCGTGTTCAATGAAGAGGCATGGGGTTATACGCTGGAGCACCTGTTGTACTACGACAAAACTATCGCCAAGAAACACCGTATCAGCTTTACAGGTTTGTACAGTGTACAGGAGAACCACATGCATTCTACTTCTGTTTCTAAAGATTCTATCAATGAAGATTTTGTACAATTCTATAACCTCTCTCAATCCAATACAACGCCCGCTGCTGTGGTAGATGGCGATGAAAGTTCATGGGCTTTGTTATCGTATATGGCGAGGGTTAACTATGTCTATGATGATCGTTATATGCTGACACTGACAGGGCGTATGGATGGTTCTTCAAGACTATCTCCCGGGCAGAAATGGCATTCCTATCCGGCGGTATCCGCAGGATGGAATATAAGCAGGGAATCATTTATGAGTAAAGTGAAGTTCCTGTCTGATCTGAAGATACGTGCAGGATGGGGACAGACTTCCAATCAGGCGGTATTGCCTTATGCATCATTGGGGCTTGTGACCAATGATAACTTTCTGGCTGCTCCGGGTAATGTGATCAGGTATAACTACGGCGGTACTATCGTAACAGGGTATCAGGTAGCTACATTGCCCAATCCTAATTTGCAATGGGAGTATACGCAAACGCGTAATATCGGGGTGGACTTCGGTTTGTTTAATAACAGACTGACAGGGTCGCTGGATTACTATTATGCGAAGACCAATAGAATTCTCTATAGTGTAACACTGCCGCCTACATCCGGCGTGTCAGGCGCTTATCAAACGAACATCGGTGAGATGCAGAACAAGGGACTGGAGTTTACGGCATCATCAGTAAATATCAGGTCAAAGAGCGGGTTCTCCTGGAGCACTGATCTGAACCTGTTCTTTAACAGGAATAAGATCCTGAAATTAAGTAGCCAGGTAACGGAAGATGTGGCGAATCAGTTGTTTGTTGGTCACCCGATGTCGGCTATTTACGACTATAAAAAACTGGGTATCTGGCAAAGTAATGAGGCCGCTGAAGCAGCCACCTATGGCGCTATTCCGGGACAGATCAAGTTTGAAGACCATGGAGGGCCGGAGGGCAAACCTGATGGACAGATCAGCGCATTGTACGACCGTTATGTGATCGGTAGTATGGAAGCGCGTTTACAGGGTGGATTGACCAACAGGTTCTCTTATAAAGGCATTGATCTGAGCATTGTAATGTATGCACGTTTCGGAGGAACCCTTATCAGCCAGGTGCATCAGCCGAATGCCGCTTATCTGACGGTAATGGATGGTAAACGTAACGGTCTGAAGGTGGACTACTGGACGGAAAGTAATCCTTCCAACTGGTTCCCGAAGCCGCAGGCTACTATCAGCAATATCAGTACGGCATGGACTACGCTTGGATACTACGATGCGTCTTTTGTAAAGATCAGAAGTATCAACCTGGGATATACATTTAATGGTCCTTTGCTGAAACGGTTGAATGCGCAGGCAATACGTTTTTATCTGACGGTAGATAATGTCGCTACTATATTCTCTCCATTCTTTGATAAGACGGGCGTTGATCCGGAGGGGACCGGCGTAGGTACACAGGGTGTGGCAGATCCGGGGAATATCCGTCCGAACACTAACGGGAACGGTTCTATTACAGTGGGCCTGGGCACACCGCCTATGAGGACTTTCACGCTTGGAGCCAATATCTCACTTTAAACCATTAGCATGCATATGAAGCCTATATATCAGTTTCTGACGATAATGGCCGGGGGATTACTGCTAACAGTGACCGGCTGTAACAAAAAGCTGGAGGAGCGTCCGTACACCGTGTTCTCTCCGGAGTATTTTAAAACACCGGCGGGTTTACAGAACGCTGTGAATGCACTGTATTCCGGTATGCGGTTCAACTATGGTCCGGAGGGGGCTGTAGCCATCGCGGTATGTGGTACGGATGAATATACTTATGGAGAGCAGCCCCGGAACGGCGCTGGTGGTACGCAGGATTTCCTGACGCTAGGTAACTATACGCTGGACTTTGCCAATGGCGCTATCCTGACTCCCTGGAACAGGAGTTATTCGAATATCAATCTGGCGAACGCCATATTGCAGTATGCACCGGAAGTACCTGTCAGTGAAGACCAGCGGAGAGTGATACAGGGGGAAGCCCGGTTCTTAAGAGCCGCTTATTATCTGCTGCTCGTACAGCAGTTTGGAGCAGTGCCGGTAGATCTTGGGAACGGAGACCTGGTGTTCAATGAAACGGCTTTCCAGGGGTTCAACAGATTGCCTGTTGCAGATGTGCTGGTGAAGGATTATAACGTCATTATAGACGACCTGACCTTTGCCAGTGAGAACCTGCCGGATAAAAGGCCCACTAATGCCTTTAAATTGTCTAAATCAGCCGCTTTACACATGTTGTCAAAGGCGTACCTCTGCCGGGCATATTCCACGGCTAAACAGCCCTCAGATTTCACGAACGCCTATAACACGGCGATGGAGCTGATCAACAATCAGGCCTTTTATGGTGTGGCGCTTCAGCAGAATTATGCGGATGTACACAGACCGGGCAATGATTATAATGCGGAGATATTGTATGCTGTGGAACGTATCCCGGGCAATAACAATGCGAACGAAGTAGGTAATCCGAACGGCATTGGTGGTGGTTTAAAAGGGATTGACGCCAATAATGATTTTGTGGGTGACTATACCTCTGTGAGAGCGCCTGAGGCGTCTTCCACGACACAGCCTATATCTGCCAGGACGGTGCAGTATGGCCGTCCGATACGACGTTTTTGTCCGACGCCCTGGTTGTACAATGTCGCCTTTGCAGATAAAACAAATGACAGCCGTTACGACGGGACTTTCCGTACGGTATATATCGCTTCGGTTACAGGCGGCGGTTTTACTGCCAATGTGGACACTGCTTTTATCATGGCGAAAACTAACAGGATCGCTGATTCACTGAATGGCATATCGCCCGCAGGGCCGAAACTGAAACCATACCGTGTGATCGCGCCGAGAGAGTTTTATCTGATCGGCGGTTCGATAGATCCTGTGGTAACGAGGAACATGTACCCAAGCCTGAGTAAATATGAAGACCCTAATAAACTGGCGGCCAACGACCAGGGAGGAAGGCCTTTCGTTGTCAGCAAATTATCCGAAGTATACCTGATAGCGGCGGAAGCGGCGTTAGGGGATAATCATCCGGCGGATGCCGTAGGCCTGATCAATGTGTTAAAACAACGTGCGGCCTATCGCCCGGGATTGAGTGAAAGTGAAGTGACGGCGCGATATAATGCTATCAGGGTGAATGATGTATCGCAGATCACACTGGACTTTATATTGGATGAACGCACCCGTGAGCTGTGCGGAGAAAGCATGCGCTGGCCTGACCTCGCGGTACGTGGTAAGCTGATTGACAGAGTGAAGGCGTACAATCCAGACGGTGCTGCCGGTATCAAGGAGTTTCATGTGTTGAGGCCTATTCCGAAAGGACAACTGGATGCTGTTGCTGATATGAATAAGATGCAATATCAGAATCCTGGGTATTGATCGTTGATATTTCTCTTCCATCATAAAAACCGGCCTGCAGCATATTGTTGCAGGCCTTAACCATTCATTGATCTATGAGGAAATATTTTTTAGCCATCGCTTTATTAAGCAGTTACGTATGCTATGCGCAATTGCCTGCCTACAGGAATAAGCAGTTATCGCCGGATGCACGGGCGAAGGACCTGTTAGCCAGAATGACGCTGGGTGAGAAGGTGATGCAGACGCAATGTTTCTGGGCGCAAAAGGCTGGTCTGTTGAGTGAGCTGGGTACTTTCGATGAGGCGAAAGCCGGCGTGATATTGAAGAACGGACTGGGAGAGATAGCACGTTTGAATGAAAAAGGAGGACCTAACAGTGACGGGCGTCATCCGAAAGAACAGGCTGAATTGTATAATAGTATACAGCGTTATTTTATAGAGAAGACAAGACTGGGCATCCCTGTGATGGTACATGAGGAATCGTTGCATGGTCAGCAAACGCAGGATGCTACTAACTTTCCGGTACCGATCGCATTGGCCAGTACCTGGAATGAGGCTTTGATGGGGGATGTTTTTACGAATGTTGCAGCGGAAGTTCGTGCCAGGGGCGGGCAACAGGTATTGGCCCCGGTTGTCGATATTGTACGTGATCCGCGTTGGGGCAGAACGGAAGAAACGATGGGAGAAGATCCATACCTGATATCCCGGTTATCTGTAGCACAGATCAAGGCATACCAGGGTGGTGGTGTGTATCTGGGTCGTGACAAGGTAGCTGCTACATTGAAACATTTTGGTATTCATGGACAGAGTGAAGGTGGTCTGAATGTATCGCCCAGTAATATTGATATACGGACGGCAAGAGAGGTCTTTTTCAAGCCGTTCGTAGCGTGTATACAAGAGGCAGGAGCGATGAATGTAATGGCCTGTTATAACGAAGTATTCGGTTTGCCGGCGCACATTAATAGTTATTTGCTGAAGGATATCCTGAGAAAGGAATGGGGTTTTAAAGGTGCGATAGTGTCGGACTATTATGCTGTGAGAGATGTGCAGACTTTGCATAAAGTAACGCCATCGCTGGATGAAGCGGGCGTGCTGGCAATCAATGCAGGAGTGGAGATAGAAACACCTGATCCGGATGGATTTAAGAACCTGGCGCAGGCTGTGAAGAGCGGCAGGGTATCTGTGAAAACGCTAGATTCCGCCGTAAAGAGAATACTGATCAATAAATTTCGTGTAGGATTATTTGATAACCCTTATGTGGATGTAGCGCGTGCTGACACATTGGTAGGCAGCGCTTCTAAGAGGGCGGTAGCTTATCGTGCAGCGCAGGAAGCGATGGTATTGCTGAAGAACGATCAGCAGGTATTACCGTTGGATAAGAACAAGGTGAAAACGATTGCTTTTATCGGACCGAATGCGGACAAGTGTTTGCTGGGTGGTTATTCCGGCAAACCCCGCGTTACGATCTCGCCTTTGCAGGCTATGAAAGAGCGTTATGGCGATAAGATAAAAGTGTTGTATGCGGAAGGTGTTACCTTGACTGATAAGAACAACTGGTTTGCCGATACGATCAATCTTGCGGCGAACAATCCGGATAAAAGTAAGATCGATGCAGCAATGGAGATCGCGAAACAGGCGGATGCAGTAGTGTTGTTTATTGGTGGTAATGAGAGCATGAACAGGGAAGGCTGGGCCAGTAATCACCTGGGCGATATGCCTACACTGGAGCTGCTGAATGGGCAGATAGCGTTGGTGAAGGCTGTGGCTGCAGTAGGTAAGCCTACGTGTGCGTTCGTTAATAGCGGTCCGCCGTTAAGTCTAGGTCCTGTTACTGCTATAGTGCCGGCGATTATGCAGTGTTGGTATTTAGGTCAGGAGAGCGGTTATGCAATGGTGGATGTGTTATTTGGTGACATTAATCCCAGTGGTAAATTACCTATTTCATTTCCGAGGACAGCGGGACATATTCCTGCTTATTACAACTATAAACCATCGGCGCGTCGTGGTTATAATTTAGGCTTTGATGCAAGTCCGCTATTTGCGTTTGGTCACGGGTTAAGTTATACGAGCTTCGGGTATAGCGACTTAATATTATCCGAAGAAAAAATTAAAGCAAACGGTAAAACAGTGGCGAGTGTAACGGTGAAGAATACCGGCAGCAGGGCAGGAGCAGAGGTTGTGCAGTTGTACATCAGAGATGATTATTCATCTGTTCCCCGTCCGGTAATGGAACTGAAGGGCTTTCAGAAGATCTGGCTGGAACCGGGTCAATCTCAAACCGTTCATTTCACGATTGATGCATCCGCTTTATCATTTTATAACAAGGACATGAAGTGGGGTGTGGAACCGGGTACATTTACAATTATGGCCGGTACGGCATCAGATAAAACAACATCTGTTTCATTGACAGTAATACCATAGCAAATGTTATTGATGGAGAAAACTATGCGCTGGTTCGGTCCGAACGATCCGGTGAGCTTGTGGGATATCAGGCAGTCAGGATGTACGGGAGTGGTAACTGCGTTGCATCATATTCCGGTAGGGGAAGTATGGACCGTCCGGGAGATCAACAAACGAAGGGCGGTGATTGAAGCTGCCGGTATGACCTGGGCGGTGATCGAAAGTTTGCCGGTGAGTGAGGATATTAAAAAGCAAACGGGTGATTATCAGCTGCATATTGCCAATTATAAGCAAAGCCTGTTGAACATTGCACAATGCGGGCTGAAGGTAGTGACGTACAATTTTATGCCGGTGCTGGACTGGATACGTACCGACATCGCTTATACTTTACCGGATGGTAGTAAAGCCCTGCGGTTCGAGCGATCGGCTTTTATTGCTTTCGATGTATTCATGTTGGAAAGGCCGGGCGCGGAGAAAGATTATACGACAGACGAGCTTGCGGAAGCAGCGGCTTTACTGAGCGGGATGAACGACAAAGACCAGGCTACGCTTTATAAGAATGCTTTACTGGGATTGCCGGGCAGTGATGTGCCTTTTACTGCACTTGAAGTATTGCAGGCGCTGGATACTTATAAGGATATTGATGCAGCGAAGTTGCGCGAGCACTTGTACTATTTTCTGCAGGAAGTTACGCCGGTAGCGGAATCTGTGGGAGTGCAGCTGGCAATTCATCCGGATGATCCGCCTTTCCCGGTTTTGGGATTGCCGCGTATTGTCAGCACTACTGCGGATGTGGAGGCTTTGTTGATGGCAGTACCTTCTCCTGCTAATGGTTTATGTTTCTGTACGGGCTCTTTCGGGGTTAGAAAAGATAATGATCTGCCGGAGATGATACGGCGGTTCGGAGACCGCATCTATTTTGTGCATCTGCGTAATACGCAACAGGATGCGGCGGGTAACTTCTTTGAATCGGATCACCTGGATGGCATAGTGGATATGTACGGTGTGGTGAAGGAATTAGTGCTGTTAATGCAGCGGAAGGGATATACGCTTCCCGTGCGACCGGATCATGGTCACCAGATGCTGGACGATCTTGAGAAGACTACTTACCCTGGTTATTCGGCTATAGGCCGGTTAAAGGGGTTAGCGGAACTGAGAGGGTTAGAAATGGGGATCGCTTTCGGGCTGAACGGACGGTAGAAAGTAGCTTTATGCCCGGGGCTGGGTAGAAGCCCCGGGCATCTGTTTATTTTGTTCTTTCGAGTAATTCTTCTCCGATGTCCAGGGTTTCTTTAATGAGATCCTTAAGGAGTGCCATGCCATTATCGCTATTGGTAAAGATCACCAGACCTCTTTTCGATTCAGGTAAAAGGACGATGACCGTTCTTACACCGGGGTCGCTACCGGAATGTAGCAGCGCAAATTCTTTTCCTTTGAGGTTATTAAATACTTCCCAACCCAGTCCGAATTTTGCATTCGGTTCTTTTGATTGTATGTGTATCATGTCCTGCCATATCTGATTGTTTAATGCCGTTTTCTTCAAAACGTTTATTCCGAATGTTGTATAATCATGAACGGTGGTCATCAGCAAGTCTGCAGCACTGGCTTCTTTGTTTTTTCTGATTTCGTATGGTTCATTTTTTTTATTGTGGGCTACCGCATATCTATCCTCTATTACGTTTTCATCCCAGAAAAAATGCGTATCGTTCATGCCATCCGGTTTGAAAAGGTATTTATCTACGATAGCAGCAAGCGGCATTTTAAATTTGACTTCCAATGCATGTCTGAGATACTCCAGTCCTTCACCGGAATATAGTGTTTTAGTGCCTGGCTCGAAATCGAAAGTAAGTTTACCGCTTGGATGAAGCCAGCGCCAGTTAACAAAACCGGTTTGATGTGAAAGTACATGACGGGTGGTTAGACGCTTATTTCTTGGATCGTTGGTGACATCAGGATCAATCCAGTATTTGTATAGGGGTTCATCGAGCGACCAAAGTCCTTTGCTTACTAATCGTAAGGTTGTCATCTCTACGACCGGTTTGGTGAGCGACGCGACCTGAAAGATGGTATTGACGGGAGCAGGCACGCCTGATCTCAGTTCTCCGAAAACCTTTACCGTTTTTAACTGATTGTTTTCGATAGTGCCGATACCTAAAGCCGGTACGTTATGCTTTTGCATAAGTACCGTTAATACGGAGTCGTCGGGTAAATGAACAACAGGCTGACCAACTGCTGAAAAGATCATTGATAGTGATAGCAAAAGAAGAGGGTAACATTTCCTCATTTTACAAGTTTTTTACGTGGAATGAAGTATGGGTGATATGATCGCTGAAAATATCACTTTTCCCTCAATTATCGTAATACGATTGGTATTTGGAAGAGAAGGGCATACGCTTCCTGTGCGACCGGATCATGGTAGCCAGATGTTGGACGATCTTGACAGAATTTATTCTGTTATAGGTGGCGTGAAGAGGTTAGTGGAGCCGGGAGGGGTAGCAATGGGGATCGCTTTCGCGCTGAACCCTGGGTAGAACGATGCTTTGTACCCGGATATGGGTAGGCGTGTATACGAAGTAAGGTAGGCGTTGACATGGAGTTAGGTTGGACCTGTAATAACGGTCTGACCCTGGTCTGTTGCTGTATAGGGGCGGGTTGGAGGACATCGATGATGTCCAGTGCTTTCCCGTCTGTTTCCACCAGGAGTAAGGTCAGTTCATTGCAGCCTGTTTGTTCTGCCATTATTGCTTCACAGACCCTAATCCGGGTCGTTCCTTTCTCGAAATTGACGGATAAGGCGATAAGCTTTGCGTTCTCTTTTATCGACATGCGGTCCATTTTAGGGACACGTGTTTCATTATTGAACCGGAAGCCGGTTAAAAGGGACATGTGCTCCGGCAGGAGCCTTTTCTGCCCGGCGGGGCGGTCTGTGTCCAGGCGTAATATCTTTCCCAGGAGGGTGTTTAGACGATAGTGCAGTGTTTCGTCCTTGTAGTGGCAGGTAAATGCGTTCAATCCCTGCCGGATCAGGCGACTGGCCTTGCTGGCGGTACCGAAATCGGTGGCCGTCTTTTTAGTGGCGGTGGATTGGTGGACTATTTCCGGCGCTCTGCGGACGTAGTATTTCTTCCTGCCACGTTTGTCTTTTTTGTGGTAGAAGACCTGGTCGCCCATGCGGCCGGATAAAGGAATGATGCTGTGTTGTTCAGGCATGCTTTAATAGTTGATTTTGAGTGGGTTAAAGGTACGAAGAAATTGGGAGATGGGTGCTTCAAAATAGCCGGTTTGTTATATTTAATAATATTTATATTTAATGCTTTATTTTCATGGGTCGGCATAAACAGGCTGCAAGATCCTGATATCGCCTGTTACCGCGTTTGATTCTCAAGTTTAAAAGTATATGGAAGTATTAAAAAATATAGCGGAGGAGCTATTCGGCGATGAGTTCAAGGTTAAAACCTATTCCAACGCCATTTCAATTACTGCGAAAGACAAATCGAGGGCTTTTTGTTTTGGACTGACCGGCTCTGGAGGTACTTTTCGGGTAAGAGAGAAAATGTATGCTTTAAAGAGGTTTGAAGAGGTGGAAAAGATCCTGCAGCCATTGCTAAAAAAACATAAAGTTGGCCAGGGTGATTTTGAGATGGGCGTTTATGGTGTTGATTTCAAAAGCACTATAAAGAAAGTGGCATTAATCAGCGAGACGCCGGATATTGATAGTGACTTTATTGATACATATACTGATATAGACACAGGCGACACCGTAATGATACGTCACGTGCTGAATCAGTTTCAAAAGGCTATGTTATTCCAGGAGCAGGAATTTATAAATATGTATAATACTCTGCAACAGGTGTATGAAGGGCTTGAACAAATGACGCCTCGTGAGCGCGGCGAATTTTTGGGGCTGCCAGGACCGATCAGACGTTTGGTAATTGACACCTTCTGTGATCCTTCTATTGACCTGGATAGCACGTACACCGGCTCGATAGCACGATATAAAATTGATGCCGAGGGATATCATCCCGTATTTAAAAACTGGGACAAGGTGGTGGAGGATTTATATATACATTTTAAAGGTACAGTTAAATAAAATATTATTGTCTTGTTGCTGTCTCAGCCTCAAGGTTGTGATACAATATGCTTGTTTACTTACCTATGGTTGTGTGACCTTACAAAGTGAAGGTTTCTCCAACCAATCTTAAAGTAAAGATCATGTCTTATTGTGGCCTGCCAACCCTAAAGGAGGCTTTTCCAACGTGTGTTTAAACTTCTCCTTATCTGCTGTTGTGATGACCCTGCAAAATGCAGGTTTTTCCAACTTTCTAACTTTTAAAATTCAATGCAGGATGTTGGGTTACCCTACAAAAGGCAGGTTACTCCAACACAAACAATAAACCTCAAACCTTAAATACGAGGTTTTGGGTGGCCTTACAAAATATAGGCTTCACCAACAAACGTTTCGTCTCTCGAATCTCATAAATTCGGTTGTGTAGCCCTACAAAGTGCGAGCTTCTCCAACTAACAAAACTTTTATTTGTCACCCTTTTGCGGTTGTGTAACCCTACATAACGTGGGTTCCCCAACTTAAAATCAAAAAAATGAACAACAACTGTTGTGGTAACCTTGAAAAATCAGCTTTCCCCAACAACTTTTTAAACTAAAAACACAATAGCGCTTGTTGTAATTCCTACTTAACAGAGGATTCTCCAACTCATTTTATTTAATCCCCATTTCTATTGTGTTGTGATGGCCTTACGTAATGCAGGTTGTCCCAACGCTAACTTGGACAACTAATTTATTTGGTGTTGTAGCTGGCCTGCAAAACGCAGGTTTGTCCAACACGCTGTTAAGATTGTTATGTGAATGTGTTTGCCGTTAGTTCCTGAAAAACGGGGCTTCTCCGGATTCACTTTTAAATAAATAATCATGCTAAATGTTGTTGTCGCCCTAAAAAATGCAGGCTTTCCCAACTAAAGATTAACTGACGAAACCCAAATGTTTTTTTGTGGTTGTGTCCACAAAATAATAGCTAGTCAAACTTGCTGTTGTGGTAGCCATGGCAAATTGCAGGTTGCTCCAACTGACATTATCGTATAAACCTTTTGTTGCAATGTTGGTATCTCCTGCAGAACGTAGGTCTTCCCAACTTAACTTTTATAATCAATCAAAAAACATGCTGGTTGTAATTGTCCTGCAAAACGTAAGAATCACCACCGTTAACATTGGATGTGAAAACTTATTTGTAGTTGTGATTGCGCTACAAAATATGCGCTTCTCCAACGATAAGGTTTAATGGTTAATGAAACTGATGTTGTTGTGATTAGCCTACAAAATATAGGTCCGACCAACTTAATTTTAAAAACAAATTGACCATGAAAAAGTTATGCGGTTCCGGTAAAATGAAATGATCAGTAGTTGTTGTTGTCCAGCAAAAAGAAGGTTTCTCCAACTACCATTGTTTAAACTCGTTCTTACCTACGGTCGTGATTGCCCTGCAAATACAGGTTTTCCCAACGTCCGGACATTGTGGGTTTGTTGAAGGGTGCTGTGGCTATCTACTAAAGCGTAGGCTTCGCCAGCTCTAACATTTAAATCTTAAAATCATGAGTGTTGTTGTTACACTACGAAATGCGGGTGTTTCCAACTTCATTACTTTTTCATTTAGTATGCTTGTTGTCGTTACCATACAAAACGTCGGCCACTCCAAACCATATACCTTAGACAAGGAAAGCATATTAGTTGTTGTTTTCTAACAAAACGCTGACCATTCCAACGCAACAAAGCAATTCTAACCCTGGCTTGTGTTGTGGTTACCCCACAAAACGCAGGTCGCTCCAACGGGTCGTGGGTGAAAACGTTCGCGGCTTTAGTTGTCGTTACCTTACAAACGCAGGTCACTCCAACTAGATACCTTTTTTGTATCCGTAGAAGTAAGTCGTCTTTACCCTACAAAACAGGGGGCGCTCCAACAAAGGACAGATAACAAAGCATGAGTTGAGCTGTCGTTACCCTACAAAACGCGGGTCACTCCAACGTCCCTGACCTAAAACCTGACCTTCTTTTTGTTGTCGTTACCCTACAAAACGCGGGTCACTCCAACATTAAAACATAAAAATATTGTTTACCAATACTTTGTACAGGAAGTCAGCGAGAATAAATTCTCTCTGAAACAACTAATACAACAAAATATTCTCGTTTTTCTAACCCTACACCGGTCCAACTTCCTTCCTCAACTCCACCACCATCTTACAATACAAGTCGAACATCTTCTTCACCATCTCATCATTAGAAAGGAGGATCTTCTCATTGGTATTATTCTTCTCCGCCAGCAAAATACCGTAGACAATATTCCTGTATTCGTAAAAAAGATCCCTTGTAGACTTACTGAGAAACAACCCAAACCCTTTCTCATAGTTTACCTCATTTAACTTTCTGATAAACTCTCCGGCAAGGAAAGGTTGAAAGAAATACTCTTTTTCCGTCCGTCCTTTCTTCTGCGTCCAGACGATGATAGAGTGATTATTCTCGGTAGGAGTGATGTAGGCAAGTAAAGCCCAGAAGGCCATGCCGGCCTCCATCAGCTTTTCGTTCCTGAACCTGCTGATCCGCTCTATTGTCTCATTGCGCATATTCCTTTTGGTAAAGAAGTAAAGCAGTACAGCTACAAGTAAGGTAGCTAATACGCCGAGGGCTTTAATAGTCAGGTCCCAGTTGATCTCACACATGTCGGCTTATTTTGTCTATAAGAGATTGATACCCCTGTATCCCGTATAAGGATATTTTGTCGATGATACCATATCCCTGGTGACTGCCTTGTGTGGAGGGGCGGTATTGTTCGTTAATCGATCTCCAATCATCTGCTGACAGGGCGAAGGTATCGTCGTGCATCAGCGGGAATTGGTTGTGCGCGAGGGCGTTTCTGATTGCAAGGAGATTCCGCTGAAGGTTTTCCTGATCATGTGTGAACCTGCTGAAGTGATGTCTAAGATAGAGCTTGTGTTCCGCGACGCCTTTGTTGTTGAGGAAAGTTGCTTTCTCTTCTTTGTTACTGTTGAGATAAAGTTTCTCCTCGAATGCAGCTACGACTTCAAGTACTTTCAGGCGTTGTTTGTCATATGATCTGAATTCATTTTCCAGCACCATGCGGTTGATGGTGAAATGACCGGCATCCGGTTTGAAATAGAAGCAGATATTATTGATGCGGCGATCTTTCAAGAGTTTCCGGAAGTTGCCTGCGTTCTTAATTTTGAGATGTTTGTCTATGATGGTGGCTGTACCTACCCTCACTTTACCGTTTTCTGATTTCGTGAATGACCCGTTCTCATTTATTTCGAAGAAATCGACGTTAATGTGGATACCACCGGCCGGCCGCTGGTTCAGTAAGTTCTTATTGTTTTCGGCGTTTTCTGGAGATATGTTGCTGAGTAAGAAGGTCCCGGTTTCTTTGTCCTGGGTTTCGGTTAGTGAAATATCACCGATCTTTTCTTTCAGCAGGTCTTTTACGGCCATGAACAGCAGCATGTCCTGTGCCTCGATAAGGCGTAAGTACTTTTCATTTTCAATGAAGAACTTATAGCTGTTGAGGTAATGTTTATTGTCTTTGATCTGACCTTCTATTGCAGCTGTTACAAGCCGGGTAGCATCTTTATGCATGTAGTAGTCGGATACGTGCCATTCAATCTCATAAACTGCAGGAAATGAGGCGCCATATTTCGTTTCTGTGTGCCTGATGATATCGTCTACTGAGCGGAGGCGCTTGATTTCATGATAGAAGTTGTCTTGTATCTCTGTTGCCAATTCCTCCATGTTGGTTAGTTCATCGCGGAGCTTGTTAACGATCTTCATTGTACGATCTGTTTCCTGCTTCCGTTCTTCCAGGTTTAGATACAGGGGAACGTCACCACTGAACAGGTGATAGTGCCGTTTCCAGTGATAGAAGGCCTGCGTTGTGTCCTGCCGTTCAAACAGGTGTTTGGTGAGATGGACCGTATTCGTATCTGGATGATCAGCAAGGAACTTTTTATTGCTTTCTGTTCCGTGTAGCATTAGCCAGTCGACCGTTGCACGGTGAAAGAAGCCCCGGGGCAGATTAAAAGGCGAGTGAGACGGCCCTTCTGTCTGCAGGTAAGTTTTTAGCAGATCAGCAATATCATCTGGCTGGGCGTTTATTTTTAAGAAATCATACTGATCATATTGCTTGTTTTTCAGGCAGGCATTAAGGTAATCGATCTTCGCATTGAAGTATGCTTTATAAAATTCGATGATGCCTGCCACGTCATTCACATTGATGCGATGGAGGAAGGGGTGGGGATTTGTTCCGCCGGTCAGTTTACAGCTTCTGAATAGCTCAGCGATATTCTCCCTGTGTACGCCATAGAAAGCCAGGTGGCTTTGCAGTAATCTGTAGGCCAGCCCATTTGCTTTTGAATCAGGAACAGGTTGATCATTTTCATCTTTCAGCACCGGTTGCATCAGCATCATGTCTTCTACGATCAACTGTGCCAGTTTGCCTACTTTTACTTTTCTGAATCCGGGCTTACCTGGTTTGATATCGGCTTTCTCTCTTAACTCCATCCGTTCAACCAGCTCTGCTGCAGTGGCTTTCATGTCATTCAGCCTTCTTACCGCCTTTTCTTTCCAGTCGGCGGGAGCAATGCCTAATAGGTAGTTGACCAGCTTTTCCGGTATGTAGGAGGGATGAAGGGCGTATCTGTCCAGTTGCTGCAACAGTAATTCATAGCGACGGCAGTATTCTTTGTCCGACCTGTGTTTTAATGCGTCTCCGTCTGGTTTTTGGAGGGGGCTTTGATCCACCGGTTTTTCGTTGCCGTTCAGCACAGCATTGAAGAACTTCTTCACGTTATTGATATGAGTGACGATCACTTTCTGCACGTCGTCGCCTTTGTTCTTCTCTTTTCGCAGCAGGTGGTATAACATCAGCGCGGGCATTTCCTTTGCGCTGAGTATTGCGTAAGGAAGGAGCGTATTGTTTTTATTCAGCTTTCGCGGATAGGATTTTCCTTTAACATCTATCGTACCGATTTCAGGCCATTCGCAGGAACTGCCACCGATGTAGATGGGGATGTTTTTACCGTCTGTATGATAGTGCGGTGTTGTTTCTCTTATGTAGGGGGCAAACGGATCATCCTTTTGTCCGTAGAGAGCGGCAAATGCCGGAGGACGTTTGTCTCTGTCGAAATCTTCCAGTCTGCCGTAACCGATCAGGTGTTTGGTTAACTGGCGGGTTTCGTCGATGCCGGCAAGTGTCTTCGGGTAGATGCTATAAAAGTACGTGCCCAGGTCAACGCCGAATCTCATTTGAGGAAGACCTTTTGTGATATCAAGATAGCGTTGAGAGAAGTAGAGGAACCTGTCGGTTTTTCTGATCATTTTTGCCTCGGGGCTGTCTCCGGTACTGTCGGTATTGTCTTCATCGTCAGTCCGGCTGGTAATGAATAGTTCCTGTTTTTCTTCTTCCAGCAACTCAAATAGCTCCCCGGGACACCTGGCCAGTTCATTACACATGTCAAGGAACACTGCCTGGGGACTGTTATCACTTTCGAGTCTTTCTCTAGGAACGCGTAACATATTCGAAGTAAATACCTCCAGCGTGGCTTTATATTCGGGAGTTTCAGCCCTTTTAAAACCTTGTAGTTTCTTCAGGAACAGATAGGCTTCTCCTTTTGGAAGAAAGAGACAGGTAAAAAATGCCAATCCAGCTTCAGAGATATTTTCGCCATTTCCGGTAGCAGTAAATGAATACCAGAAGCGGTAGTTGGCTTTAGGCTTTTTCGTTTTTCTGTCAAGGCCACTATATCTTTTCAGATGGTCCAGCTGGGCTTCTTCCAGGTTGAACCTGTTTTTTATCAATCTCACATTTACGTCAAATACATCATTGAGCAGATGTACCAGGCCCTTTTCTATGGTTAGCGGGGCATACGTATAATGGTTACAGTGATTCCTGGCTTTGTTGAGGAAAATGATGAGGGTATTCAGGATCTCAAAATACCTGACGGCGCTGCTATAAGCGTGTTGAACGGGAGTGGGTTTACGGTTCTTCTGACGGGAGAAGATCCTCTCGTCCCTTTCCTGATCGGTTTCATACCTGTACTGCATGTAGAACAGGAACGGGAAGTTCTTATCGTAATACTCCATCGCCTTTGCCAGTTCGTTGGGATTGGGTGATGTGGCATTGAGTATCGTCAGTGCTTTGGCGCTTTGCAATTGGTCGTCATTCTCGATGGGGTTCCCACCGATCTTAATGGTCAGCTCATTGAGGGCCAGAAAGAGATTGTGCCTGGCCTGGTTGAGATGGGCTCCAAAATACCATGGAGTATCCTGTTGATTGTAGATCCTGTGCGCCTTTAGTTCAGGCGCCAGTGTTGGGGCGTTTGCATTCATCGTGGAAGAAATAAGGGGTAAATTAATATGGGAATCTTATCGGTAGCAATAGCGACAGGCGTTCTTTTTGCCCATAGCTACTGCATCCTGTATGGTTACAGAGTCTATCTTGTGTGTACATTGACCGAGGCCTTTGCAAAGCGTTTTATGATAGGCATAACTGCCAGGTGATCTGCAGATATACACTTTTGTAAAAACCTTCCCGCTAAATGACAATGATGATAAAAGTAGCAACGAAACAATCAGTAAGTGTTTTTTCATGGTTGGGTATTAACACTCTAATTTAAATACTTGTTGTGTAAAAGCATGAGAAAAAGTTGATAAATATTATGCGTTAACCTCTTATTAACTTGTTGGGGTATCTGGCCGCCAGTTATTCAATTGCTGATGAGTGCGTGTATACTGATGTCACATTAAGGATATTATATACCTATGTAAAATGCAAAAAAACCTAAATTGCAGGTATAAATACTAATGTTATCCCCCCGGCCGCGTATGGCCATAAAACGGACAAGATATGCTTAGAAGTAATGACGCTGCAAAGTTTTGGCGCTGGTTTGAAGAAAGGAAAGACGACTTCCGCTTTTTCAGAGAAATGGAACAGGATCAGATCGTAGAGGTATTTGACGAGCTGACAGAAAGGCTCCATCTTTATTGTACCAGCCTGTTCTTCGAAATGCGTATCAATGAGAATAATGATGGCGAACTTATTATAACAGCTAACTGCGACGAAGACTTCTTTGATGATGCTGAATACCTGGTAGAAAAAGCGCCTGAACTGGAACACTGGACCTTTACCGCATTAATACCGGCAGATGAAGGCGGGGAAGGGATTGAATATGAAGACCTTGAGTTGTCGCCGGATGAGATATGGTTTACCGCTATCGAAGATCCCGAAACGCCGGAGAAACTGAACCTGGCGGTACATATGCAGAACTATGATCTTCTTAAACTGAATGAACATCTTGATACTGCCGTTTTCCTGTTGCTACAGAGCGTGTTGGGAGAAAAAGCCTTTGCCCAGTATATTAACGTTTATATCATGACAGAGTTGCCCAGTGAAGACCCCGTAGAGGAAGGCTTTCCTGAATTGAATGCATTGCCGGAATATATTGCCGCTTTGAAATCGGAATGGGAAAGGCGATAGAAATTATATGATCGGTCTCTCCTTGTTATTCACCTGATGTTCGGTTGAGATTCGCTTTGATAGTTCTTATCCTACGATGATGCTATGTTAAAGACGTAGCATCATCGTAGGATAAGAACTATCAAAAGCCTGCGTCACCGAAGCTGAACCTATGTCAAACCGGGTGAACAACTGGTTAAAAATAATAGCATGTTATGAAATGCTGATTGCATTCGGACAGCTATGAAGTTTTTGTATATTTACCCCGAAAACCATATCTCTTTAACACTGTAAACCCGTTTGCCTAAATCCATATCTGTTGATTTACAGCAAGGTCTGTATGAAGCCCGTCAACAGGTCAGCTATCCCTGACATCTTTTCCCAACTAAATACTATATATGAAACACTCTCTATTACTATTTGCGTGCCTTATCTGCGCGTGCATCCTAAAAGCGGGCGACATTACCCTGCCCGCAGTATCTGCCTGGATCAAATTCACAAATCCTGTACAATCCGGTAGCCTGACCTATGGCGTTGAGAATAACCAAAGCGGCGAAGGCTACACGGAAGTAGCGACAGTGGACGGAGTACTGTGCCGGAAGATCCCTGCCGGAAAGTTTATGTATGTACGTGCTGATAGGACCGCAGTTCCTACTACAGCAAAAAAGATCATCCTGTCTGTTACCTACTATGACAACAGCATGAATTTCGTGTGGTTGAACTATACCCGTTCCGGCAGCGGATGGGGTGGTGCAGATTTTAAGAAATCTAATACGAAGAAATGGGTAACACGCCTGATATTCCTGGAAGACGCCGGTCTGGATGGGAGTATGGGTTATGGCGGTGATATCCGTATGGGGTATGGTTCTGAGGATACTTACATCAAAGATATCACTATGTACGTGGGTTCTCTGAACCCGGATGCACAGCCTGTTCCTGCAAGACCGAACAATCCTGCTTCTGAATTTGTGGGAAAATCGTTTGCCGGTTACCAGTTATGGCATGAGGCAGGACCTAAACCTGAAGACTGGAGTCATTGGTCGTACGACAAAGTACCTGGCGCCGGAAGAGGCAATCATAATACTGAAACATTTCCACAGTTGGCAGATTATGACAATAATCCCAATGTGCAGATGTACGCTACCAATTTCGCTAACCTGGGTAATGGCAAACCTGCCAGACTGTATAACTCTACCGATAAAGGTGTGATAGACGTGCAGATGGCGTTGCTGAAAAGAACAGGGTTTGATGGTGTAGCAATCCAGCGTAATGCACCTGTTGGACGAAATATTAAATATACTTCTACGGATGATTATTATGTCAATATCAAGAACGCCTGTGAGGCCAACGGAAGGTTATTTTATGTGATGTACTGTATGCCGGACCAGAACAATGGAGAAGTGAACTCTATTGACCTTGTAGAGGGCATTAAACGCGATTGGGTATATCAGATGGAGCAGATCTTCGAACTGACCAAATCAGGCGCGTATGCAACCGTAGATGGTAAACCGGTGGTAGAGCTGTGGGGACTGGGTTATTCGACCATCCTTGTAGACAGGGCGCAGGCGCTGGAGCTGGCGCAGTTCTTCAAAGACCGTGGTTGTTATGTGATAGCGGGCGTACCGAGGGGCTGGCGATTGATGGATGACGGTTCCCGTACCGATTTTGCAGACGTATACAAGGCATACAACATGATCTCTCCATGGACGGTGGGCGTGTACAGTGATACGACAGGAGCTGATAATTTCAAGACACAGTATCTGATCCCTGACAAGCAATACTGTGATCAGAATGGTATGGGCTTTTACCCGGTGATCATGCCGGGCAGTGCATGGTCGCAACATGTGAGCGGCTATCCGAATGATACCCGCAGACTGGGCGGTAAGTTCCTGTGGAAGCAGGCGCGTAACATCAAGAGTGTGGGCGTGAAGTCTATGTATTATGCGATGCTGGACGAGTTTGAAGAATCGACCAATATTATCAGTTCTGCTGTGGACTATTTTGACATTCCGACAGATCAGTATTTTGGTACGCTTTCTATGGATGGCGTATGGACGTCATCAGACTATTACCTGCGTCTTGCAGGACAGGCAGCGCGTTTGCTGACCAGTACCGATACGCCTGCGGAAATACCGGTCCCTTACTCACTTGGGCCTATCTATTACAGGAACAGCTTTGAAAGCAGGGTAGCAAATTGTATCATCAATAACGTGCCGCAGGATATTGTTTCTCCGATTGACGCCTGCTTTTACCGGAATGCGTTGTTGTCATCCAATGGGGTGAGCAATACTGCAGTAACGATCGACAATGCGCCTGCATTTTCAAAAAGCGGCGTATATACTGTAAAGATCAACGGTACCGCTGGCGGAGCATCATCCTACTATTATAAAGTTTCAGAAACGAAGATCGCGGTGAAGGCCAATATGCAATTGAGCTTCTGGAAATATACTGTAAATAATCCCGGCAGGTATACATCGGTAGACCTGACGTTTAAGTCAGGTAAAGTGCTGCGTAGCCTGACGGCTTATAAAGACAATAATGGTAATGTAATGCATCCGAATGTTGGTCGCGGTACTGTTGGTAGCTGGCAGAAATTCACTTGCCAGATCGGTAAGGGAGAGCTGATCGGGGATGAGATCACGGGTATCAGTATAGCTTATGATAATCCGGCGCTGAGTGGCAATTTTACTGCTTATTTTGACGATATCATCATCGAAGACGCACAGGATACGACTATTACGAACCCGCCGTCACCAGCGCCTATTGGCAGTACGATCTACCTGTATCATGACACGCTGCTGGTATGTTCTGAAAATGGTGCGCAGGCGATGAATTGTAACCGTACGGGATTAGGCCCCTGGGAGAAATTCCAGGTTGTGGATGCAGGTAACAATACGATTGCGCTGAAAGGCAATAATGGGCTGTATGTAACGGCTACCAGTCCGATGTTCTGCACCGGTACCACACTGGATAGTACGACTAGATTTAACTGGATCAACATGAGCAGCAATACCGTGGCTTTCCAGAGCCTGAAGGGACAATATGTATGTTCCGAAAACGGTACAAAACCAATGAACTGTAACCGTGCCGCTGCAGGCGGATGGGAAGTGTTCAGATGGGGAACTACCTCTGCTGCAAGACTTGCGGCGCCACAGGCACTGCCGGTTGAGAACAAACTGACAAAGGCTGGTTTGAAGATCTACCCGAACCCTGCCAGGGAACAGGTAACACTGCATTACCAGTTGCAGGGCGCTACAGATGCGGTGATCGAGATCTATAATGCAAACGGGGTGCTTGTAAAAACACTGAAACAAAGGATACCTGCGGGAGAACAACGTATTACTGTAAATACAGGTAATCTTGTTCCGGGTGTTTATCTGGTAAAAACAGTTTCCAATATAAAAATAGAAACAAAGAAGTTGGTGGTGGAATAGACATCGACGCTGTGGTTTTAGGCAGGGGTACAGTGCTGTATCCCTGTCTTTTTTTATTGTATAAATAGTGGGATCTGGCGTATAAAACACGACCTGATCATCCGGCTAAATATTTTTTCACTAAATTACTATGGATAACACTAATCTGTTCATTTTCAATAGTCAAATATGGGTGATACCGCTTTACAAACAAGTAAATGGCCAGTGCTGAAATTCGCGGAGCTGAAAGATACATTAACGGTGGTCCAGTTGTGGACACAGGTAGTGGGAAAGATCCGGCTCAGAAAAATGCCCTGGTTAAATCATTCCTGGCATGTTACATTGTATGTTACTCCCTATGGTCTGAGCACGGGGAGTGTACCTTTTGAGCATGGCAGTTTTCAGATAGATTTTGATTTCCATGTTCATCAGTTGCTCATCATTACCAGCATTGGTAAAAGAGAAAGCGTGAGTTTAGGTTCACGTACGGTGGCAGACTTTTACCAGGAGGTCTTTGAGAAACTAAAAGTGTTGGACATAGCAGTTTCTATTTATACGACACCCAGCGAAATTGAAGGTGCGATACCGTTTGAGGAAGACCATGCACCACGTTCGTATGACGCGCAAAAGATGGCTGATTACTGGCAGGCGCTTGTAAGGATCGACGGTGTCTTTACACGTTTCAGGTCACGTTTTACAGGCAAGGTTAGTCCGGTACATTTCTTCTGGGGAGGTTTTGACCTGGCGGTGACCCGGTTTTCGGGAAGGGATGCACCTCCGCATCCGGGGCAGAGCCCGAATATGCCGGCAGTGGTGATGCAGGAGTCTTATTCCAAAGAAGTAAGCTCCGCAGGCTTCTGGCCGGGCAGTGAACAATATCCGCATGTAGTGTTTTATGCATATTGTTACCCGGTTAATGCCGCTTTTGGAGAACAATCGGTTAAACCTAAGGAGGCTTTCTATAGCCCTGAAATGGGCGAGTTCCTGCTGCACTACGACGTGGTACAGCAATCAGATAATCCCGAAGATACATTACTGGATTTTCTGCAGTCGACATACGAGGCTACGGCTAAGACCAGCAACTGGGACCGTAAGGCGCTGGAATGCGACTTTTCCCATCTGGAAAATGAATATGGATGTTTTAGAAAATGATACTGAAGGGGTTCCAAAAGAGCCCCTTTCCTTTTACTTGAAATAGTAGTTTTTGTCCCTTACAGCGATTTTTACGCTTTTTTACTGTGAAGAATTCCCATTTTATATTATATTCTTAATAAATATATGTATTTTTCGACCCGGTAGTTAAACGCTGCCTATATATCCCGAATATCGACTAACATGAAACCTACAACAGGTGTATTACTCCTGCTCATTACCATATCTTGTTTTTGTATTCTTACTCCAGCCAAAGCCGCCAATTTCATCGTTATATCAAAAGCGGACAGCGGACCCGGAACCTTGAGAGATGCAATCACCAAAGCCAATAGCAACGGTACTGCTGCAAAAGACTATATCTACTTTAATCTTCCCGGGACCCAGGTTCAGGATGTGACTATTACGTTGATCACAGATCTGCCTGCATTGACCAGTAATATTGCTGTTGACGCCTCTACGCAGGCCTCTAACCAACTGAGTCCGAACGGCGCCAGGGTATACCTGAACAGACAGGCTACCGGCTCGCCGGCAAGCTATTATGCGTTGAAAGTGGACAATGCACAGAAGGTTGAGATATATGGTCTGGCTATCAAGAATACGTCGAATAGCGTTGTGGAAAGCCATGGTATTGAGATCAGCGGCACCTGTTCTGATATTACTATAGGAAGTCCGGGAAAAGGAAATGTCATCAATGGTTATAAGTACTGTATTTATGGCGATGCAGGAAATTTTGATCCGAAGACGATCAGCAACCTTGTCATACAAAGTAACATCATCGGTCTTGAAGAAGACGGTATAACCGCCACTGCGCAGTTATCCAGTTATAAGCCCGTGCATCTCAGGTACCTGAATGGTGTAACACTCGGGGGTAACGGGAACGACTGGGGGAATGTGATCATGGGGAACTATTACGGCGTGGAGCTGAATGTTGAGTCGGGGAATGCGCTCGTCTCTTTTAATAAGATAGGAACGGATATTAATGGTACAGGTGCAATGAACTTCTTCATCTCTACAGGAGAACTGCTGGGCATTTATGGCGGTACGACCGGTAATGTGGTGATCAGCGATAACCAGGTAGCAGGTACCAGTGTGTATGGCATCGGAATATTCGGTTTAGCCAATGGTACTTTCAGTATTGTAAGAAATAAAATAGGAACGGATATAACGGGTCAGAATGTGCTGGGGAACCACTCGTCGGGGATATTGATCAGGGATTGTAACCTGGGGAAGGGAATGATCGGCGGTATATTGTCTGACAAGAATATTATTGCCGGTGGTAGTGATGCGCCGGTTTCTGTGGTAAGGTCCTACCGCGTAACGGTATCGCAAAATGAGATGTTCTGTAACAACAGAACTTCCAATATTGATCGTCCTGCCAACAGCGTTGCGCTGCTTGACTGGGCGCCGAACGACGGAAGACCGTTGCCATTCGTACGCGTTACGGCTTGTACTGGTACGACATTAAGCGGAACGGCTACGCCTGGCGCAAAGATGGAAGCCTTCGTTCCTTTCAAATGTGGTTCCGGTCCGAAATGTGACGGCAGGAATTATATTGAGACATTCTTTGCCGGTGCTGATGGCAAATGGACGTATGCCTTAAAAGGACGTGATGGCGTAATAGTATCCGCGACGGATGCAGCCGGTGCTACTTCCGATTATAGCAACCCGGTATGGAGCGAAGATATCCCTGCTAATATCGTCAATACTGCGTGCGGTAAAAGCACGGGTAGCATCAAAAATAAGATCCTCTACAATGCTACGCCTTTCCATTGGGAAGATGCTGCTGGCAATACTGTGGGAACAGATACGTCGCTGAATAACGTACCGGCTGGAAAATACCGCTTGGTGATGTACGGCGGCGGATGCAGCAAGCCGGAATGTATTGTCTATTCTCCCTATTTTGAAGTAAAAGATCAGACGCCCCAGGTAATAGCAGCCACCGGGGTTATAAATCCTGCTACCTGTGGTGTCAGCAACGGCAGTATCAGCGGGTTACAATTCCAGGGAATGAACCTCAAATTTGCCTGGCGTAATGCTGCGAGCGTTGTAGTCGGAACGACGCCAACACTCGGTAACCTGGCGCCGGGTGACTATACCCTGACTATCACCGATACCGTGAACGCATGTACTGCTACCGCAGGGCCGTTTGTGATCAAAGGCGTGTCCGCTCCTGTACTGGACGTCAGCGGAGTGGTACTGAAAGATGCTATATGCAGTGATCCGACCGGCAGTATTACCGGGTTGAAAGTGACGGGTACCGGAAATATCGTATACACGTGGAAGAATGCCAGCCAGGATGTGGTGGGCAATACGTTAGACCTGGTGAATATTCCAGCGGGGCAGTATGTACTGTCGCTTACCGATGAATCTTCCTGTCCTGCACTACCTTCTGCACCGTTTACGATCTCAGCCCCGGGGTTGATCACAATTAACATTAGCGGACTTGTAATAATGGAAGCTGACTGCTCGGTCGACAATGGCGGCGTAACGGGTTTGCAGGCTACAAACGCAGAGACGGTAACCTGGGCAGACCGTAATGGCGCTACTGTAGGCAACAGCCTGGACCTGACCAATATGGCGGCAGGTACATATACGTTGCTGATCAGCAATGCAGTAGGTTGCAGCACCAGGATAGAATACGTTATACCTAAACATAAGCCTAACCAGATGAACGTTTCACAGATCAACGTACAGGACCCTGTATGTAATCTGCAGAACGGTAGTGTAACCGGTCTTGTTATTGTAGGCGGGACACCGGTCAGCTATCGCTGGACAGATCAAAGCGGTACGGTGATCGGACAGGAGAAAGATCTGAAAGATGTGGGAGACGGCACTTACCGGGTGTATGTTACTGATGTTGAGCAATGTGAGCAACTGGTTACAACTGTGAACCTGAAAACACCTGATCTGCCTGAAATAGATGATAAGAATCTTGCTGTCATAGACGATATGTGTAATACCATTTCCGGTACGATAACAGGTATAAGTGTGGGCGGTAAACCTCCGCTTACATATACGTGGCTGAATCAGGACAGTGCTGTTATTTCGAATACACTGGAGGCCGACATGTTGCCGGCGGGAACTTATACACTGCAGGTGACCGACGGTAACGGATGCATAGTGAACAGCACCCCTTTCCCTATATTGGCGGTCAATCTTTCGTTATCTGCGCCTCCTGCAAAAGACGTGACCATCATGCGGGGGATGACGGCTGTAATAAAAGCTAACGACAATCGCATCGGTAAATATGTGTTGTTCATACCCGGTACAGAATGGTCAGAGAGCAATGACACGGGCGTGTTCAGGATCACCGGTATCATGGAAACCACTACCTACGGAATGAATTATGAGTTCGGCGATTGTGCGAGCGCCACGACGATGATAAGAGTGCATGTGATAGATACCATCAAGGTAGTTTCACCTACTGCCTTCTCTCCAAACGGGGACGGCCATAATGATATGTTCAAGCCCAAAGGGATCGGTGTTGCATCTTATACGCTGTTCACGGTGATGGACCGTTGGGGCAATGTTGTATTTACGACGAAAGATATTGAAACCGGATGGGACGGCACTTTCAGGGGTAAAAAGGTTGAAGCGGGCGCTTATGTGTGGCTGATGCAGGGCATTGATATCCTGGGGCGGCCTGTTCAGGAAAAAGGAGCCGTGCTTGTGGTCTATTAGCCGGTAATGGTAAAAAAATAGGTATGTAGATTGCTCAATACAACTTAATATTGTTTTTTTGCTTAAGTATGTATCGATCTTTCCTTACTATATTTTTGTTACTCATTTTAACTATAGGACGGGCACAATCTTATTTATCCTATGGGCTCGCATTTAATGGACACGAGGCGGTCGCTGAGAAAAGGACGGCTTTTGAAATTGCCACAGGTAAACCCTTATGTTTTTCTGGCAGGGTACGTCTTGAATTTGACCTGAACTTTATTGCATACAATCATATCTATTTCGGTTACATCCTCCGTATTGTAAACGACAAACAGAATATTGACCTGATCTATGATCAGAAGGCTTCTCTTTTCCGCGTTATTTCAGGTCAGCATTTTTTCAATATTTCCTTCTCTTGTGATGCCTATAAATTATACAATGAATGGAACCGGCTGTGCGTCGTCATGGACCTGGAAAAGCAACAGATATCATTAGCGGTAAACAATAAGAGTGTGGGCAGCGCCGCATTTTCTTTTAAGGGGAGCTGTTTCAAATTCCTCTATGGCGCCAATGATGATGAAAGATTCCACACGAGGGACATCCCGCCGATGCGTATCAAGGACATCCGGATCTTTCATAACGACCGGCTAACCAATCACTGGCCGCTGGCTGAAGTAGCTGATACGCTTTGTTACGACGATGTAAAGCAGGAAGCTGCAAAAGTAAAGAACGGGGTCTGGCTGAAACCGGGTCATCAGTACTGGAAAACGATCGGTTCTTTCCCGCTGAATGGAAATGCTGTTGTGGCATTTGACCAGCGGAACGAGCAATTGCTGATCACCGGTATAGATTCCATCATAACATACGACCTTCGGCAGAATCAGCATTCGCGGACTGCGAAGGCCGTACCACAGGAGAACATACTGGTCGGGTGCCAGGCTATTTTTGATACGCTCACGGAGCACTTGTATAATGTTTACATTGATCATAAGAAAGTTGCGGCTTATAGCAACGTACATCCTCAATGGACCACTACTTTTCCGGATACTATACTGACAGAGTTCTGGCACGCCAATAAATTCATTTCTCCGATAGATACCGCGTTATATATTATCGGCGGATACGGGCAACTCAAGTATAAGAACCAGGTACAACGATACAAGCTGCGTACAGGAGAATGGGAAACCTTATCTGCCGGCGGCAGTGTTTTTCCTCCGCGTTATCTGGCAGGGCTGGGACTGAATACTACGGGCGATACGGCTTTTATTGTGGGAGGATATGGTAGCATTACCGGCGATCAGATGCTGGACCCACGCGGATATTATGACCTGTTTGCTTTCGATGTGCGTACCCGCACTTTCAGCAAACGGTTTAACCTGGACTCGGTATATGGCAGGTTCACCTTTGCCAACAGCCTCGTGATCGATGCCAAAAGAAGACAGTATTACGGGCTGGTATTCCCCAAAGATAGTTTCAATTCCAGGCTGCAGTTGATACAGGGCTCTATTGACAGGCCCATATACAAGCTGACAGGAACGCCCATTCCTTATGCGTTTTATGATGTGCAGTCTTTTGCAGACCTGTATTATGCTCCGGGCGTGGGTAAGCTGGTGGCGGTGACGCTATTGTATGATGATCAGGAACTGCGTCAGCGTAAAACGACTGTAAAAGTCTATACTATTGATTTTCCCCCGCTTGACCTGGATACCGTCGAGACAACAGTGGCCGGCAGAAAAGGGTTCTCTGGTAAGTGGCTGCTTTTCATCTCGTTATTTTTTGCGGCTGCTCTGGTAAGCCTCTGGTGGCTGTTCAGGAAGAAAACAGTTAAGAAGGTAAACTCCCCTGTTGCGGCCGCAGAAGAAAAGGAAGAGCGCCCATTGCAGGTTATCCGGGAGCCTGTTGCGTCGGTAGATCATCCGGAGGAAGTGTTAATTCCCGAAGAGGTGGATAGGGTGGAGATGCCAAAGTCAGGCATCCGCCTTTTCGGTCCCTTCCAGGCATTTAATGATGCCGGGGAAGAAGTGACAGGGCTCTTTACGCCGTTGATGAAAGAGCTGTTACTCCTGATCCTGATCTATACGGTAAGGACCGGGCAGGGCATCACTGCTGATGAACTGAACGAAATACTCTGGAACGGGAAGTCGGCTAAAGACGCTAAAAATAACCGGTCGGTCAACCTGGCTAAACTGAAAAGCATCCTGGAGCGGATTGGGAATTGTATGATCAATAAGAAGGCGGTTTACTGGCAATTCCAGTATACAGAAGACCGGTTTTATCTTGATTACGAGCAATTTGTCGGCCTGACTAAACGAAAAGCGATAGCAGACCTGCCCTTAATGACCGACCTGCTGAAAATAGTGGAGGCGGGCGCCTTTCTTGCCAAGACGGAGTATGACTGGCTGGATGATATCAAGGCGGAAGTGAGTAATGCCGTTATCGATCTCAGCCTCGGCTATCTCAAAGAGAGTGGGCAGACGGCGGAAGATCCGGAGTTTATTATACGCATCACGAATGCGATATTCCTGTTTGACCGCCTGCATGAAGAGGCGCTGGAGTATAAATGTAAGAGCCTCATTCAGTTGAAACGGTACTCACTGGCGAATAACACCTATGAGAAGTTCGTAAAAGATTACAGGGACATTTATGGCGAAGAGTTTTATAAGTCGTTCAATGATGTGATAAGGTAGGGAATGGATGTGGTTCAATCGAAGTAATTGAAACAGATATCTGTATTCAGGATGGGTGTCTTGCATACGGCACGACCCCGTTAGGGGTCGATATGTTTGTAGCCCCGGGTTTTCAACCCGGGGTACCCATGAATGCGATTCGGTTATCATTGACGTGGGTTGTATCAAATCATTTGTATCCCGGGTTTGAATTGCCGGCGGTTTCAATTATAAATATCGGGTCTGTCAAATCATTAATACCCCGGGTTGAAAACCCGGGGCTACAAACATTACGACCCCTGACGGGGTCGATCGGCGTATGGTAATTACGTTATGTAGGGGCCTGGTACAATCGGGTGTATAATGATCGTAATCGATTTACCTGAATTCTTTTTATGAAAATCAGCCATTAAGCCCTGCGTTAACCCTTTTGTTAAGCCTTTTTTAATCTCCCGATCAGTTAATTACAGTCCGGTTGCCAGGTCTCTTCTTTTGCCTTCTCATCTATGTCATGAGTATGTTTTCCTGAATCAGCATTAAAAGTATTAGAGTTCACTAGCGTATAAAATTTTTATTCCTGTTATGAAATCAGAGATCGACAGACCTCCTTGTTAAACGCAAAGCTTGCAATATGAAAAGATCCACGTATGACGCATGCGTTCATGTTATTAAAAACATGGACGGAAAATCCCTGTTGTTACAATTACTGATGGTCAGTACACTCGTTTTATCCCGACCGGGAGGGGCCAACGCACAACGAAAAGATACCTTCGTAACGGTCAGGACCATTAGCGGCCAGGTTATCGACTCTGCCAATGGCAATGTGCTGGAGGGGGTGACTATAGGTGTGGCAGGTACCCAATCGGGCGCTATTTCCGATAAGGAAGGCCGGTTTACCGTGAAAGCACCTGATGCATCGCTTATAACTCTGTACGTCCGCCTGGTGGGATACCGGGAGCTGAGAATACCTTATAGCGGTTCAGGTAATCTGATGATCCGCCTGCCATCTACAACGGCCGGTTTGAACCAGGTGATCGTTACAGGGTATGGCACTCAGCGAAAGGCGACAGTGACGGGGGCCGTTTCTGTGATCAGGTCAGGTGAACTGGTAGTGACCAAAAACGAGAACGTTATCAATATGATGACGGGTAAGCTGCCTGGCCTGCGTGTAGTGCAAAAAAGCAGTGAGCCGGGCGCCTATGATAACGTGTTTGATATCCGTGGCATGGGCAATCCGCTGGTAGTGATAGACGGGGTGCCACGTAGCGGTGGAGACCTTTCCAGGATGGACCCGAATGAGATAGAAAGTATCTCTATCCTGAAGGATGCTTCTGCTGCTATCTATGGCGTGCGTGCGGCAAACGGAGTGATCCTCGTTACCAGTAAAAAAGGTACCCGCAGTCAGACCGGCAAATTCGATATCACCTATGCGGTGAACCAGAGCTGGCAGCAGTTCCTGAATGTACCGCAGGGTGTAGATGCGCTGCAATATATGATGCTGAAGAACGAGCAGCAGAAACGTGGCTTTGGGAATAACTTCTATAACCAGATGCCGCCTTCCTTCTCTGATGCCGATATGGAACTGTACCGGAACGGAACGTTAAGATCGTCGGACTGGGTAGGTGCTACCATGAGAGAATTTGCTCCGGAAACACAACATACGCTGAGTGTGAATGGGGGCAATGATAAGACGAACTATTTCTTTAACCTGGGATATTTCAACCAGGACGGCCTGTTCCGCAGCGGGGATATGAACTACGACAGATGGAACTTCCGCTCTAATATCAATGCAAAGATCACGGACAGGCTGCGGGCGCAGTTGCTGGTGTCAGGGTATACCGATACGAAGAATCAGCCAGGAGGCAGAGGCGTATGGGAGATGTTCAAATATACCTGGAACCAGTTGCCGACTGACCAGATCTATGCAAACAATAATCCTTTGTACCCTCATCTGATGCCTGACAATGCGAACCCGGTGATTATGACAGATGCTGATTATACGGGAGGACAGTCATTTAAGAACAGGAACTTCCAGGGGCAGCTGGCGCTGGAATACGATATACCTGCCATTGAGGGTTTGATGGCCAGGGGCATGTACAACTACGGGTTCAATATCGTGGATAATAGTATGGTCAGGAAATCCTATACATTGTTCCAATACGACCAGCAGAACGATAAGTACATCGGAACGCTGGTGAGTTCTCCATCCACAGTTAACCGCACTTATGGCAATAACACTTCTACTTTATACCAGTTATCGCTGAACTATAACAGGAAAATCGGAGGCAGGCACAATGTGACCGGATTGGTGTTGTATGAGGAAAGTCATGCGACAGCTGATAACTTCTATGCACAACGCGAATTCTCGCTGGGACTTCCTTATCTGTTTGCCGGTGATCAGACCAATCAGCTGGGCAGCATGGACGGAAATGGCCTGTGGGAAACGGTGAATAAGGGTATTGTGGGAAAAGCGACATACGATTTCAAAGGGAAATACCTGTTGGATTTTAGTTTCAGGTATGATGGTTCCAGTAAGTTTAAACCAGGCGCACAATGGGGATTCTTCCCTGCTGTATCAGCGGGCTGGCGGATCACGGAGGAGCCTTTCTTCCAGGGGCTTGTTTCTCCTAAGATCCTGAGTAACCTGAAGTTTCGCGGTTCTTATGGAAAGACCGGAGACGATGGAGCAACCGGCTTCCAGTATATATCAGGATATAATTATCCTTCGCCCGGTTACTTCTTTGGTGGCAATTATGTAAACGGAATGGCGTCCAGGGGCGTGGTGAACCCTGATCTGACCTGGTATACGGCCAAGACGCTCAATATGGGTATCGACTTCGATCTGTTAAGAGGTGTGATAGGTGGTTCGGTGGATTATTTTATCCGCAACAGGGATGGTTTGCTGGCTACGCGAACGACTACACTGCCAGGCACTGTCGGCACTAACCTGCCGCAGGAAAACCTGAACAGCGACCAGACCAGAGGTATTGAGATCGTGCTGACACATCGTAATAACATCGGTGATTTCAGCTATAACATCAGCGGAAACATTGCCTCTACACGTACTAAACTGCGCGAGGTACAACAAACCCGTGCCGGTAACTCGTACGAGAACTGGAAGAACTCACAGGCCGACCGTTACACGAATATCTGGTGGGGAAAACAATACGGCGGGCAATTCACTTCCTATGATCAGATCTACCAGCACAACGTCAATACAGGAGGCGGGAATCAGAACATTGTGCCAGGCGATTATTATTACCTCGATTGGAATAACGATGGGGTGATAGATGGTAAGGATGAATCTCCGATAGCTACCAGAGACATTCCGCTGGTGAACTTCGGGATGACCATTGGCGCAGCATGGAAAGGCATTGACTTTAATATGCTGTTGCAGGGCGCTACTGATTTCTATGTACAATATGCAGAACAGATGGCGGAGCCGTTGATGTATGGCCGTAGTGCGCTGACACAATTCCTGGACAGGTGGTATACCGCCGATCCTGAGGCAGATGTTTTTGATCCCAATACGGAATGGGTACCAGGTAAATATCCTGCTATGGGCTCGCCGGTGGCTGAAGGAACAAAGGCAGTGCAGAATGCTACGTATGTGAGGATCAAGAGCCTGGAGTTAGGATATACTATTCCGAAGAAATTGCTTAGCCGTGTCGGTATCAGCAATTTCAGAGCTTACATCAACAGTTATAATCTCGCCACTTTCACAGGGTTGAAGAACAGCGACCCGGAACATCCAGGTACTGTGGCTAACGGCGCAGACTGGAACTATTCCCAGGGCGGGTACAAATATCCTATGAACAGAACATTTAGTGTAGGCGCCAGCATCACCTTTTAAACTGAAAACAACATGAAGAGCAAAATATATATAAGCATCATCGCGATACTGGCAATATTGGTACAGCCTTCCTGCAAAGACCTGGCTATTGATCCGCTGAACGTGATCCAGGACAGGGATGTTTTTGGCACTGAAGCAGGTGTGGCCGGTTATCTGGCTACCGTATACAGGGCATTGCCTATTGAAGATTTTTACTATCGCCAGGAAGGTTCCGGCTTTAACAGGGGATGGGAGCAGTTCTATCATCCCGGTGCGCTTTGTGGCGAGCTGGTAGGACCTTATGGCAGCACGTACGATGGAGCAGGCGGTTTCGGATATTGGCCTTACAATGACATCCGCACGGTTAATTATTTCATTGAGAACCTGCCGGTTTACGGTACCGGGTTTTCATCTGAACAGATCGACGCATGGCTGGGTGAGGCTTATTTCTGCAGGGCGTATTACTACTTCGCACTGGCTAAACGTTATGGTGGTATTCCTATTATCAGGAAAGTGCAGCATTATCCTGAACAAAGCCTGGAAGAATTGCAGGTACACAGGGATAAGGAGGAAGATGTCTGGAATTTTATCAGCGCAGACCTTGACAGTGCGTATAATAAAATGCCTGCCACCAGCCCCAGGGGCCGGGCTAACCGTTATGTGGCGGCTGCGCTTAAATCCAGGGCTATGTTATATGCAGGCAGCATCGCAAAGTATGGCTCAGAAAATTTTGTAGCAGGAGACGCCCGTGATCAGGGGTATGCAGGTATTCCGGCATCCGCAGCGAACGGTTTCTTTCAGAAAGCCTGGGACGCAGCGAAGCTGCTGGAAGGACAGTATAGTCTATACCGTAAGAAAACCGATAAAGAGCAGAACTATGTAGATCTCTTCCTGGACAGGGAGAGTACGGAAAACATCCTGGTGAGGGACTATTCACTGACCAGCAATACAGCACATAGCTGGGACGCTACTATGACCTGCCGCTTTATGACTGCAGACGGTCTTTCCCGTGCATATCCTACGCTGGAGCTGATAGAGCGTTTTACAGGACAACTGCCGGTCGTGAATGCCGACGGCACTCCCCGCCGTTTTGATAATACAGCACAACTGGCGCAGGGACTGGAGCCCCGTTTGCTGGCCACCATCTATTTTCCCGGCGCTACTTTGAGAGGCAAACAGTTTGATATGCAACGCGGAATTTATGAGCACTTCAATGGTACGGCTGCTGATGAACTGGGACAGAATCCGCCTAACCTGTCTGTGAGACATCTGGCCGGTAAGACGGAGACCTTGTTCAATGGTATGCGTATCATCGGCTTTACCGGTATCAGTACCGATAATGACGACTTTACCCGTACCGGTTTCTATGTCAGGAAATATGTAGACTACAACAGGACACAGTCGCAATGCGGATTGTATATGAGCACCCAGAGCTGGATAGATATGCGTTATGCAGAAGTATTGCTGAACAGGGCAGAGGCAGCAGTAGAACTGAATAACCCGGGAGATGCGAGGAATATGATCAACGATATCAGAGAGCGTGCAGGAGCGCCATTACTTGTAGGAGATTTTACGATAGACACCGTACGTAATGAACGCTGTAAAGAGCTGGCGTTTGAAAAACAATACTGGTGGGACCTCAGAAGATGGCGTATTGCCGACAGGATGCTGGATAATACGAAGTATCATGCATTGATGCCGTACTATGTGGCTGACGAGCAGAAATTTATCTTTCTCCGTGAGCTGGAGCCATTCCAACGTTCCTACACTTTTGAGAAGAAGTTTTATTACGAGCCTATCCCGGGTGGAGAGCTAGGCAAGAACCCGAACCTTTATCCCAACAACCCTAATCACTAATTAAAGCGACTACCATGCAAAAGATCATAAATGGATTGTTTATCTTGCTTACTGCCGTAACGATGTTTTCCTGTTCCAAGGAGGATAATTACGACGGTCCGGATGCAGGCTTCAAAGGAAGACTGCTCGACAATGATTCCAAAGAGAATTTTCTGACGGAAACGGGTGGGGTACAGATCAAACTGGAAGAGCTGAGTTGGAGCGCAACACCTACTCCGCAGTACATTCCTGCGAAGAGCGACGGCACCTTTGAAGATACAAAACTGTTCAGCGGGCATTACAGGGTTACACCCGTTAACGGTGCTTTCTGGCCGGTACCGGGAATTGAGGTGGATATTAACGGAACGACTACCCAGGATTTCACGTTAACGCCTTATTTGCGTATCACACAGTTCACTCACGAGCTGGAAGGCACTACGCTGATCATGCGGTTTAAGCTGTCAGCACCGGTTGAAACAGGATTGCCCAGGATACTGGATGTCAAACCTTTCGTGAATACCAGTGAATATGTAGGCAGTGGCGCTACCATCAGCCAGTATACTGATCCTAATAAGATCGATATCAATAGCAGTTGGTCTGACGATATTGCCGCAAGGACCTTTGAGATACGTGTGCCGAACCTGAAGACCGCCAGGACGTTCTATGCGAGAGTTGGGGTACGGGTGGACGATAGTTACAAACAGTTTAATTATTCGCAGATAATTGAAGTTGAAGTACCATAATACAAGTTTTGAGAAATATGCAAAAGATCAGTCGCATGCGTTTAGGTTTTACGGGAAAGATGATGAACGCTCTTTCCATTTCATTCTTATTGATAGTATTGTCGGCCTCTTCATCCACGGCACAACAGAACCCTTTTATTACAGAGATCTACACGGCCGATCCTTCGGCACATGTGTGGAATGACGGACGATTATATGTTTACGCATCTCATGATATTGCGCCGCCAAAAGGCTGTGACCTGATGGACCAGTACCATGTTTTCTCTACTGATGATATGGTACATTGGAAAGACCATGGTGAGATACTGCGTGCGAGCCAGGTTCCCTGGGGTAGAAAAGAAGGTGGTTTTATGTGGGCGCCTGATTGTGCGTTCAGGAAAGGCACTTATTATCTTTTCTTCCCTCATCCGAGCGGAGACGAATGGAACAAGACCTGGAAGATCGGCGTGGCTACCAGTACCAGCCCGGCTGGCGGATTTACTGTAAAAGGCTTCCTGCCTGATCTGGAACCGATGATCGACCCATGTGTGTTCGTTGATGACGACGGACTGGCTTACTTCTATTATGGCGGTGGCGGTGTTTGTAAAGGTGGCAAACTGATGGACGATATGATGGGCATAGATGGTGATATGCAGTCTATGGAAGGACTGGTGGATTTCCACGAAGCCACCTGGGTGCATAAAAAAGATGGTGTGTACTACCTGTCTTACTCCGATAACAATGACAAAGACGGTAAACACAACCAGCTGCGTTATGCTACGAGCGACAGTCCTTTAGGCCCGTGGACATACAAAGGGATCTATATGGACCCGACAGACAGTTATACGAACCATGGTTCTATCGTTGAGTATAAAGGTCAGTGGTACGCTTTCTACCATAACAGCGCACTGTCGCATCATGACTGGCTGCGGTCTATTTGTGTAGATAAATTATTCTATAATGAAGACGGTACTATTCAAAAGGTAGTACAGACGACAGGTAAATAAGCCTGGGTGTTATTGCCAGCACCAGGCTGTAGGGGTATTCCGGATTGACCGGTTTACCCCTTCAGAAAGTCGCAATTACACCGCCTGTAAAAGTGAAAAGAAATTCATCTTTGTTACAGCAACAAAGCTTTCCATTAATCATACGTTCAAAACGCTAAAAACACCATTATGGAAAAACATGAATTTAAGATCACAATTAACGAGTCTCGCGAAAAGGTGTGGCAGATACTGTGGGACGATACTTCTTACCGTGAATGGACCTCAGTCTTTGCACCCGGATCATGGGCAAAAACTGACTGGAAGAAAGGCAGTGAGGTGCAGTTCCTCGATGCTAAGAATTCCGGCATGATATCCAGGGTAGCAGATAATATTCCTAATGAGTACATGTCAATAGAACATCTTGGGTTTGTAACGGACGGTGTTGAAGACAGAGTGAGCGACGAGGTAAAGAAGTGGGCCGGTGCACATGAGAATTACACATTAAAAAATGTGAATGGCGATACAGAGTTGGTGGTAGATATGGATATTGCGGAAGATCATAAAGATTACTTCGTTAAGACCTGGCCTAAGGCATTGGAGAAAGTGAAGGAATTATCTGAACGGAATTAACATTATTGTTTATCGTACGATATTGGCATTGAAAGCCGGTCTGTTAAGTTGACCGGCTTTCCTTTTTACTGATCAAATGTAGATATCCAGGTTAAGACCCCGTCAGGGGTCTTCATGTTTGTAGCCCCGGGTTTCAACCCGGGGTACGGTGATGATGTGCATTATATGATAACGGTTCGTTGTAATTGGTATTAACAAATTGTCGAACGTTGTGAATGTTTCGGTGGCGAACAATCCAATGGTAACGTTTCGATGGTAACGTTTCGATGGCAAACGTTTCGATGGCAAACATCCTATGGCGAACGTTCCGATATTCAATACCCCGGGTTGAAAACCCGGGGCTACAAACAAAAAGACCCCTGACGGGGTCTAATGCGGCGATTGAAAATGTTTGATAACAATATACCTTTTCCTTTTATTCCGTTTTAATGCTTTTTAGCGGATTGGCCAATGCGGCTTTGATGGATTGGTGGGCGATGGTTACCGCTGCAATGATCACCGACGTGGCGATGGCTATAACAAAAATGCCTACAGATAAAGAAATGTGATAGGCGAAGTTACCCAGCCAGTTGTGCATGAGATAATAAGACAGCGGCGTAGCCACGAGAAAGGCCAGTCCTATCAGCAAAATAAATTCTTTACCGAATAAGGCTACGATATCAGGGATAGAGGCTCCCAACACTTTCCTGATACCTATTTCCTTATTGCGCTGAACGGCAGCGAAGGCCACCAAACCATATAATCCGAGGCAACCGATAATGATGGCAAGGCCGGAGAATAATCTGTAGGCAGTAAATAGCTTTTGTTCCTGTTTATACATGGCGGCGATATGATCGTCGAGGAATTCGTAAGAGAAGAGTTCTTCAGGGAAAAGCGCATTCCAGTCTTTTTCTATTTTGGCGATAGTGGCAGGCATATCTTTTGGAAACAATCTTACACTGGCAGTATTAAAAGCCCGCGGATTGTTAAAGAGTATGCAAGGACGTTTTTCCTTGTGTTTTGATTCACTCTGGAAATCCTGTACCACACCTTTTATAACGAGTTTTCCCCGGCCTTGCATGATGTTCACTCCTATGGCATCCTCTGGATTATTAATACCAAGTTTCCGGATCAGGGCTTCATTCACAACTACACGGAAAATGGTATCCCCATCTTTTACGGGGGTAATGCCTATGCCTGACAGCATTTTCATGTCGAACATCTTCATGAAGTTTTCATCTACAAACTTCAGCTCTGTCACATCGTCTTTGGTAATACCTCTTTCAGGACAAGAGAAAGGCGCATAAGACTGGTTATAAGAAGGAGCGCCGGTAGAGAAGGACATTTCTTTGATGCCTTTATTGTCTTTCAGTTCCTGTGCAAGTACGTCACGTTTGTCCCTGTCGGGAATGGAGAAAGAAACAACCGCTTCCTTATTAAAGCCCAGGTCCTGGTTTTTGAAGAAGTCCATTTGTTTAGCTACCACCAGCGTACCGACGATCAGTACCTGTGATACCAGGAACTGCACGAATACGAGTGATTTGCGAAGGGTTAAACTGCTGCCGGATGATTGACCGCCTGCACTCTTAAGACTGATTGCCGGTTGAAAGGATGATTGTACGAAGGCAGGGTACAGTCCTGCCAGCAATATGATGATAAACGCCAGCGCCGCCAGCAATCCATAGATCATCGGTTGATTCAACTGTGACACGCTGATGCGTACATCGAGCCATGACGCTACTTGTGGTAACGCAATATAGGCGGCGACCAGGCCCAGTATAACGGTGAGTAACACCATGATGGCTGTTTCACCAAGGAATTGCCGTATCAGTTGGAAGCGGTCGGCTCCCAGTACTTTTCTCACGCTTGTTTCCCTGGCCCGTTTCATGGCCTGTGCGGTTGCGAGGTTAATGAAATTGATGCATGCCGTGACAATGATAAATATCGCAATGGCAATGAGTGACCTGTATGTATTACGGGAAGTTGTTGCGCTTTGAATATAACGTTGGTCAAAATGGACCTCTTTTAGCGGTTGCATCAACAATTTTGCTTCTGCTGCGATGTCTGGGCCCCAGTTTTGAGAGACGAACGCTTTCATGCGTGTTTCGACATTACTGATGTTGTAGTTGGGTGGAACAACGATGAATGTATTACCTCCTACAATGGCATAAAATTCACTCATGGCGTTCTTCATTTCTTTCTCAATTGTCGCAAAGGATGTGAGAAATCCGAAGGTCATTCCTGTATTAGGAGGCAGGTCTTTGATGATGCCGGTAACAGTTAGCTGATAATTATTATCGAGCTGAAAAGTTTTTCCCATAGCGTTTTCGTTCCCGAAGTATTTACGGGCGACGCTTTCAGTCAGCACGACGGTATTAGGTTCAGTGAGCGCAGTATGCGGGTTGCCGGATATCCATTTGTAATCAAAGATATCTGTGAATGCCGCGTCGGCAAAGGCATATTCATCCTGCATATAACGGGTATTGCCCACTTTAACCAGGCCGTCGGTACGCTGCCAGTACTGGGATACCTTTTCCAGTTCGGGAAAAGCTGTCCGCATAGCAGGTGCGATAGCCAGGGATACACTGGGATTAAAATCCAATGCATTCATAGTGACACGGTAGGTCCTGTCTGCCTTCTCGTGGTAGGCGTCGAAGGTCAGTTCATTCTTAGTGATCAGAAATATGATCAGACAGGCGGCAATACTTAAGGTAAGCCCTATGATATTTAGGGAGGCATAGTTAAAATTACGCTTCAGATTTCTGATAGCAATGATGAAGTAATTCCTGAACATAAGGGTATGTTTGAATAACGGTTGCGAGCATAGGGATCAAAGTAGATGCCATGAGTCAATATATTTATATTCAGAATGTTGTGTAGGTTGAGGATGTTTTAAATGTCCGGTTTCAGCATCAACTACGTTCGTTTTCGGACGTCTTCACGGCGCTTCAGTACAGAGAATGTCCTTATCCCACAGGAAGAAGGCAATACGGACAGCCTGTTCAAAAGGCAGCAGGCGGCTCCATTCCTGTATAACATCTCCAAATGTAGTGACGTTACCGGGCAGTGACAGCAAAGGAGAAATCTCCACTGCTTCCAGGTAGGCTATTTCCCGTTCGAGGTTAGGGTGCTGAATAGCTGTGCGGAGTTGCAGTATATCATCGACAACGCAGGGCGTTTCCCTGAAGATCAGTGCAGGCGATAAACGGACCTGTTCATGCCAGAGACGTTGCAGTTCCTGCTGTACGTTGATCTGCCTGTCAGGCCCTTTTTCTTTCGGGGCGGCGAATTTGCCTTTCAGCCTGTTGTAGAAGGTCGTGGAGGTGTCGGGCTGACCGATGTAGGGAACAGACCTATCTCTCCAGAAAGCATGCTCCTGTCCCGGCCATGCCTGCGCATAGTAGTTGCTGGTCCAGTGGGTGTGACTGCTAACGGAGGCGATCATATTATCTTCATAGAAAGACTGTGCAAGACCTGTCTGACCGGTTTTCAGGATGGTATTGACGGCAATAACGGCCTGGAGGGAAAAGCGCATGGCTTTCTCTACACCGGTAGAGGAAAGCGGGTCAAGGGAGAAGGCGGCTTCACCCAGGCGAAGGTAATTGTCCTGCCAGGGAGAGGTGTGCGCATAGGTGAATACCGTACACGTTTGCAGGTCGTTTATTTCGTGATTGCGAACAGCTTCGAACAAACGGGTGTTTGACAGTACGTTATTGAACGCGACAGGCACGGTATTCCCTTTCAGTTCCTTCGGATCGAGAAAGGTAATTGTCCTGAATTGTCCGTCGAAGGTAGGAGAGCCCCAAATCCAGCCTTTTTCCGTTGCTTCGATATGAGTATCGCCTGGCATGAGATGTGCCGGTAAATGGCCCCATATTGCCACTGCAGGGGGAGCGGTAAGCACCCTGTCCTGCATATTGTTCCCGCGCCGGCCACGTGCATCCAATATAAACCTGCTGTTGATGATAATGAGCCGGGTTTCCTGGCGGAGCTGCGATTGCCAGCCGGTATCAGTTTGCAGGCAGGATTCAAAACGTGCAGGCTGATAAAGTTGTAGTCCCCGTTCCACCGCCAGGGCGAGCAGGTCCTGGTCGAGCAACCCCCTGTCAACCATAATGCCGGGGCCACGTTGTGCGGCGCTGACGGTTTGTACGGCAGTGGTGTCCCATATCACGTGTGCGTTAAGCTGATGGAGGTAGTTACGTTGACTAAGCAGATGTGAGGCTTCCAGGTAATCGAAGATGTTCCGGATACCTGGAGAAAGGGATTCACCGATCTGTGGCCGGGGAAAGGCGGCGCTTTCTGCCAATGCCACTTTGTGGCCGAGGGCGAGCAGGCGTAAAGCTGCGCAGGTACCTGCGGGGCCAGCTCCAATGATAAGCACGTCAGTTGTTTGTTGCGGGGTCATAATATGTTCAATAGCTACTTGTACCAATGGGGCGCCATCCGGGCGATCCTTTCGTGGGCCTGCATGGTGTAATGCAGCCAGCCACGGATATAGTCACAGGCGGTACGGCCTTTTTCCAGCACTTCATGATGACAACCGCCACCGCAAAGATACCTGGCCCAGCACTGATGACAGGGCTCCTGGTTATGGACGTGCCTTGACGCCAGCCAGTCGTTCTGTAAGGTAGGATTTATTCCGTTAACAAGATCGCCCATACGGCCTGCTGGTTCGTTCACAAAACGGTGGCAGGCAGATAGCTCACCGTCGGCGGAAACGCCCATATAGCCCGCGCCTGCGCCACAGGGATAGGGTCTGTGGGTACCTTTGGCAATCTCTTTCAGTGCATTGACCATATTGAGGAAGGGGAAACGCCTGCCGGTGATCACGTGCTGCTCGAAAAGCAGTCCGCATTCGATCATCGCCTGCAGCATCTGTTCCAGGTCTTCCCTGGACATCTCGCCTTTTCCGCTGCTGGAACGTAACAAGGGTGAGAAGCCGACACTGTGAAAACCCATGTCAATGAACTCCTGTAAGGTCTTTGCAAGGTCCATATTGGAGGGAGTGACAGTTACCCGGGCAGATACCTGCATCTTTCGCTGCATGGTTAGCAGTGGCCGGATCTTTTCGATGATCTGCTGATAGGTACCAGCCCCGTTCTTCAAAGGACGAAGATTGTCGTGTTGTTCACCAATACCATCAAGGCTGATGGTGACAGCAAAGCCATATTCTTCGAAGAAAGCGGCATCATCTTCTTTCAACAGTGTTCCGTTGGTGGTTAGGGAGAAATTGACCTGCACATTTTTACTACGGCCTTGCTCAACCGCATACTGTGTAGTTTCCCTTAATGCTTTCCTGTTGATGAGGGGTTCACCGCCCAGGAAGGTGACCTGTACTTTACTACCTGTATCACAGTCTTTCAGCAGGAGATCAATGGATTGCCTGGCGGTATCGGCAGACATATTCTTCATCGGCCCTCCGAAATCGCCCTGGTCGGCATAACAGTAAGTGCAGCCCATGTTGCATTTCTGAGCAATGGCTAACGATAATGCATATGTTTTAGGGCTCTTCAAAGGTTCGTCGTTAATGAATGCAGGCATATCAAGCCCGAGGGAGATCAGCTCCCTGGTAATGCCTTCTTCGTCCTGTTGTTGCAGCAACTGTTCCATACGAGCTTCAATGGCGGGCGACATATTATACAGGCGGCTGCCATTGGTAATGAACAAATGGGTATTACCGGCGGTAGGTATCAGGTGGACCTGCGGAGATCGCGGCGCAGATGCCATATTGATGCGGGCGGCTAATTCACTGGCGATTGTCGCCAGTGAATCAGTGCCTGACTGTATTGTAACAGGGGTCATTATTTGTCAATTAGTGAAGGATTCGGATGCACTTGTGTTCCGGGCTTAGCTGCTTTTTCATTGCCCTGGGCAATGTTATCTCCCTGTTGACCGGCCGTTGACGGAGACGCTATTGCATCCCGCCCATTGATAATGAAGCTGAGCTCTCCCTGCCAGTCCCTGAAAAGGTCATCATAAGAAAAGAGGCGGGAATCGGTGCGGTTGTCAGGAACATAATTTCCTGTACGCCGTTTGGCGAGCCACATATCACCTTTGCTCAGGCCATTCTCTCCCGGCACCACGTTCACATAATCAGGGCGGCTGGCAGCCCAATAGTAACAGGCGCATTCCCTGTAATCGTTCTGCCATGGAGCGCAGAGACCGTGTGTTAATTCTCCGGGAGAAACGATGGTGGGCGACAATGCCGCCGTATTGGGCGTCATGAAGCTATTGACAGTAAGTGTGAACTCCGGATATTTTGTTTTGTCCTCCAGATCTTTCACTGTAACCAGCACGGGCAGCGTGGCTTCTCCTGCAGTGAACTGTACCTTCGCGGTTTGTCCCGCTTGCAGATTGAAACCGGCGATGAGGTTAGACCATTCCATGAAAGCAGCGCCGTTCGGATTGTCTTTGGTCTGAAGCGATACACTGTCTCCGCCAGGGAATACAGGTCCTACGCCGGCGACCATGGTAGGTTGATTGTTTACCGCTACGAGGCGCCGGCCTTTCAGGTTGTTGCCGGTGGTATCGTCGAGTACGTAGTTATCATTCTCACTCATGGTAACATTCAGGAAGGTATGCCGCCATAAGTTCCTGAAGTCGAATTCCAGGCCGGGGAAGCAATTGGATATAGCGGCCCTTGACAATACGCTGTAAGGATTGCCTTCTCCACGGTAATGCAGCTGTGAGATAAGGTCATCTGCTTTTATCGGCTGGCCGGGAACAGGAGGAGGTGGTGGCGGTGGAGGTGCTTCCGTAGCGCCGTCTTCGTTATTCTGGAACATGGCATTAGCGGCTGCCTGGATAACGTTGTTGATCATCCGGTGGGTCAGCGTGAGCCCCCTGCCGTCTGCACCGCGCATGAGGCCCGGCATTTTACGACGTTCCGAATCGGAGAGGTCGCCGATCATGTTAGGCTGGCGGAGCGCTGAAGCAAACCAGGTAGCGGCGCCGGAGCTTAGTCCGTTAAATACTCTTTCATGCAGGGTGCGAAGGGCCAGGTTGTCTACTATGGAACTTGCCATAATAGGCTCATACAGGCGTCCAAAATCATTGGTATCCTGTCTTACCATGGTACTGGCCACATTCTCCCTGCCATTGATGGGGTTACCGTTCATGACAGCGGTGTTCATGAGCGTAATGGACTCGAAGGCGCGGCGTACCACTTCTTCGGCTACCTCGATAGGCACTTCCTTGTCGGGCGCAGTACCTTTGATGATCTGTTCCAGTTCATCTGATACGGCACGGATAGGCAGTATATCGGGCGCATATGCGGGAGGTCCCGCCACTATGTGGGCGGTAGCTGTGAGTGGATTATTATCGTTGTCGCTTTGTTTCAGATAGGCCGTAACGATACCATCGCATTCATCGTCCAGGTAGCCCCAGCTTACCTGGTCGCCATTTGCAGTACCATAACCGGCGAAGATCTGTGCCGGCATCGTGTAGTTCGGATTGAAATCATCCGATTCCGTATATCCCTGCCAGGTACCGTGGCCTGGAGTGGAATTATATATCACCTGACTGTCTTTCGTGATGATCGGGTCCGCGGTGGGCGGTGCACCTTCACTTTCTATTCTCAGTTTGGATGAACCATATACTTTACCTGCAGCAGGCGTAAAACGGAGCCTTAATCCCGGAAAGTCATCTGTTGGTTTGATGAATTGAACTACGCCCAGGGGCAGTACCTGTCCTTCGTAGAAGTTCGGGCACTTTCCATTCAGGGGATATGCGTAGGTATCCGGAACCTCTGCAGTGGCGGTGATCTTGTCATTGGCATCGCCTGTTCTGCGGAAGAGTTTTAAGTTGCCTACAGTGACTGACCATTTGATATTATTGATCGAGAGACCGGCATTTGCCAGTAATGCCTCCGTAAGAGGGACAAGTTGATCGGGCGCATCGGAAGTAATGGCAAAGAGCTCCAGGAAAGGCGCTACCGGACGGATATAACCGTTTGGATAATCGCCGATAGGAGCTTCCTTAAAGATGATCTGATCGGGAACAGTGGCACTGAGCGTGTGATCATAATTGACGGTTAATGATTTCTGTGGTACTATCTGCCTGAAGTCAAGCGGCTTGTCGTCAGGAATTACCAGATCATATGCGTCCACTGGTGTAGGAGATGCGCCAAGACGGCCTATAGCGACGGGGGGAAGGATACGGATCTCTTTGATTTGCGTTTGCATAACGTAGGTTTTTACTGGTTAGTGGTACAGCTGCAGGCCGCTGTGAGCTCTTGGATTACCTGTAACAGTTTCGCATCTGCTTCAAGGAGCGAATAGAGGTAACGGTGATTGTGTGGTTTCGACTGATTCAACAGCGTACGGATAATTGGGTCCGACGCTTCTATGAGATCCTGATGTGCGCGCCACCTGTTATGTTCGCCTGTGGGCAGCTGCAGGGAATAAGGCACCAGGAAAGGAGGGCCTGCGAATTTGGTGTTTTCGTCGATAGGGCCAGGATTCTCAAGCAACGGCAACTGTACCATTACTGACGCAATGCTACGCAGATTATACATCTCACCGAAGGTGGAGTTGATGATCATACCACGCGGAGAAATAGCGCCTACATTGTTGTAACCATTATCCAGCACAAAGCTATGCGTGAGGAAATTCAACAGCATACGGTAGCGGATATTGAACAGGTGCCCCCAGTTCTGCGCTTCCACATTTGTGATGACGTCCACTTCTTCATCGGATGTTTGTCCTTCGGAAGGGGATGAATCAGGATCATCTGTGTTGGAGAGTATCTCCGGATTGACTGCCAGTTTACGTGAAAAGGACCAGTTAACACCGGGCGTATCCGTTATTCCCTCAAGTAGCTTAAAAACTTTCAGGAAGCGCTCGAAGTGTGATGGTGAGTCACTATCTGGTGCAGTGGCTGCTTCACCCTGCTCTGCTATTTCGGAAAGGGCATTATAAGCGTCGTCCCTGCTGGCCAATGGCATGACCAATACATCCGGAGCGCCAGCCATACCGGCTCCCATCGTATTACCACGTTGCCCCCCCTGGTAACCGCGACCCCATTCGTCAAACTTAGCCTGTTGCGGATAAGTATCCGCCTGAAAGGCGTCATCAGGAATTTTGGTGGGATCGTTGATCAGTTTAAGGAGCACTTCAAATAAAGCGCCTACTGTATTGGGGTGCGGCACTTCATCTTTCACCATCTTGACGATCTTTTGTGCATCGGCATCATCACTGTCCAGCCAGCTCTGTGGCGCTTCTGCGTATACATATTTCGCCAGCGACTGCAGGGTCAGGGGTTCGAGTTTGAATGGGAAAGGATAGAAAGGCGTATCCCAGGGATAGTCCTGTCTTTCGAAATGTAAAGGCGCGCCGATCAGCTTTAATACATTCTGTACGGAAATGAAGTGTCCCATTTCTTCTTTTGCAATACCCAGGATGACTTCCTGTGCAGCACGGATACTGTCCTGGTAGTCGGGCGGGATCTGCGGTCCACCGAGACTGTAGGCGGCATACAGGTACTGTAACATCAGGCCATGCTCGATCTCCGCATCGATGCATAAGAGGAACGAAACATAGTCCTTCCCGTTAAATTCCGGAGGAATAACAATAGGGGCTTCATCTGTCTCGAAGGTGGAATATTCCATGGACTGGATACCCTTTCCTTCAAACTGGGCGGACCTTAAGGCTTCCGTTCTGAGTTGATTGAGTTGTGCTCTTTTGAATACGGGTCCGAGGTAACGTTGAAAATTACGTTGCATGATCAGTGGTGTTTAGGATAATGGTGAGTTGGTGTGGAATGAAAAAATAGCAACCTTAACCAGCAAAATTGCGGTTCACATGACTTGTTCTGTAATAGTTATTTTGTCTGCTTTGTAATAGTGTTTTAATTCTCGCCGGTCAATTCGAGGTCTTTTAAAGTTAAAGACTTTTTTTTGAGCTGTCAAAATGAAATTTTAAATGCAGGATAAAACATATATAACTGACCACCAGTAGAAAATACAAACTACTTTGTATTTTCCGGTGATAGAAATACCTTTATATTGCTTATATCAGGGACCCCATTAAACAGATTGTCATGCAGGATGAAAAATACCCCATCATCAATTGCCATACGCATGTCTTCACCGGAGATCATGTGCCTCCTCTTTTAGCGCGCACTTTTGTACCGGAGCCATTTCACTATTTTATTTCGCTTAAACTTATTGTAGGCTTTTTTCGCTGGTGGTACAAGTGGCCTGCAAGAATACCTTACACCTTCTGGTTCAAAAAGCTTCGCAGAGGATTTACTGCTGTGAACAGGATCTACAATAAATGCTGGCCGATCAATACCATCTTTGAATATTATCTTTTCTTTCAGACACTTTTTTTATTAAATGAACTATTGCCGGCAGTATTGCCTGAAGGGAACTGGTTGTCGTCATTAACGGACCGGTTGTATGTATGGCTCACACCTTTTATGTTACCAATAAAAGGAAAGTTCCTGCAGGGTTGTTTTGTTGCATTTGTTTTATTGTTCTTCCCATCTATCCGGAACCTGGTGATCTGGATGAGCAGCGGGCTAAAGAAGTTTGTGGCAATGTTACCAGGCAAACAGACAAGAGAGATGATAGGGCGTTATGTGAATATAGGCCGTTATGCCTTCCACAGGCAGCAGTCCCGGATCTTTTCAAAGCTGAGATCCCAGTATCCCGAGGGTACAGGTTTTGTCGTACTACCGATGGATATGGATCATATGGCTGCCGGGAAGAGCCGTGTCCGTTATCGTGACCAGATGCAGGAGCTGGCAGAGATGAAAGAAAAGAAGAGAAATAAGAAGACGTTCTTTCCCTTCGTTTTTGTTGACCCCAGAAGGTGTGTGCCTGTAGCGGAAGAAAATAGATCTGTAAAAGGAGATAAGCCTTTTTTTGAATGGAAACAGGAGGGTGATAAGGTTGTGCTGGAAGATTGTTTTATCAGGGAATACCTGGAAGATAAACAATTCAGCGGCATCAAGATCTATCCTGCTTTAGGTTATTTTCCATTCGACATTAAACTGCTTCCGTTATGGAAATATGCGGCGGACAATAATATTCCGATACTTACACATTGTATCAGGGGAACTATTTTTTATAGAGGGAGAAAAAAAGAAGAATGGTATGAGCATCCGGTATTTGAGCAGGCGATGGGAGGGGATAGTGACGATAACGAAGATGTAAAGGATGGCTTTGAGACGGATGAACAAAGGGAGCAGCATGATAGTCTTAAAAGTGAATATGTTCCGCTGGTCCTTTCGCAAACGAAGAATATAGACTTTAGCAGCAATTTTACTCATCCGATGAATTTTCTGTGTTTGCTGGACAAAGGGCAGCTACACAAGTTGATAGGCGGGGATGCGTTAAAGAAAGTGGCCAGCCAGGAGGAAATAACACGTGTGAAAGCCCTCTTTGGATATACAGATACCGGCTTAACTTATGACCTGAGTGCGTTGAAGATCTGCCTGGGGCATTTCGGTGGTGATGATGAATGGTGCCGGTATTTTGAGAAGGACAGATACAATTACAGCAGCCAGTTGATCAAACATCCTGATAAAGGTATCCAGTTCTTTACAAGACTGGACGGGGAGCCTTCTCCAGGCAAGCCTGAACAGATCTGGCGGTATACGGACTGGTACTCTATCATTTGCAGTATGATGTTGCAGTATAAGAACGTATACGCAGATATCAGCTATATCCTGCATAACGATGCCGCCATCCTGCCCTTGCTGAAAGAAACATTGCAGAACAAGCACCTTAGAGAGAAGGTGTTGTATGGCACTGACTTCTTTGTGGTAAGGAATCATAAGTCGGATAAGAACATGGTGGCTGATATGATGGGTGGATTATCGAAGGAAGATTTCGATCAGATCGCAAGAATTAACCCGAGGACGTATTTAAATATAAAGGACAATCCGAGGACAATGGTTATTTATTCAAACCCGGGCGATGAAGGGATACCCGGCGTGGATGCCGGGAAAGTAAATGATGAGGTGCCCGTATCACATTATGACATTGACACCTCACCGATAGACTGTTGATCATTCCTGATCTATAAATAATTGTTGAAGGCGTTCCAGCGTTTCTTTCTCCGGGTGTTTCCACATGCCCCGCTGGATTGCCTCCAGCATGCGTTCGGTCATATCTTTCAGCGCCCAGGGATTGACCTGCTCTATGAATTGCCTGTTGTCATTGTCGAAGAGATATGCCTGTGTAATGCCTTCGTACATAAAGTCGTCCACCAGGTCGGTAGTCGCGTCGTAGGCAAACAGGTAGTCCATCGTAGCGGCCATTTCAAACGCTCCCTTATATCCATGGCGTTTTACTCCTCCGATCCATTTAGGATTGACTACACGGGACCGGTATACTTTCAACAACTCTTCCTTTAAAGTCTTCACCTTCGGATTTTCCGGACGTGCGTTGTCCCCGAAATAAATGGAAGGTTGTTCTCCCTTGATCGTCTGTACTGCATTTGCCAGTCCTCCCTGGAACTGGTAATAGTCGTCGGAATCAAGGATGTCGTGTTCCCTGTTGTCCTGGTTATGCATCACCACCTGGATATCTGACAAACGTTTTTCAAACACTTCATGTGCTGATTCACCGATACGGTCGGCGCCATAAGCATAACCGCTCCAGTTGATATATACCTTCGCAAGGTCTTCCCTGGATTGCCAGTTCTTCTCATCGATCACGGCCTGCAAACCTGCTCCATAAGCACCGGGCTTGGAACCGAATACTCTGAATAAAGCACGCTTGTGTGCTTTTCCTTCATCCAGTCCTTTGGACTGCCACTCCTGTTTTTCTTTCAGGAAACGCTTTCTGACAGGGTTTTGCTCAAAGGGCTCGTCCAATTGGGCTACCTTCTCTACAGCAGCGTTAAACAGGGAGATAACATCAGGGAAGGCATCTCTGAAGAAGCCGGATATTCTCAGCATAACGTCCACCCTGGGGCGGCGCAGCGTGATCAATGGAATGATCTCAAAATCACTTACTCGCCTGTTGGCTGTTTGCCATACTGGTTTTACTCCCATAAGCGCCAGTGCCTGCGCAATGTCATCGCCACCGGTACGCATAGTTGAGGTGCCCCATACAGAGAGTCCAATTGACTCGGGATAGTCGCCATGTTCCTGCAAATACCGGTCGATGATGAGATTTGCGCTCTTTACACCGAGGCTATAGGCAGTTTGTGTAGGAATAGCTCGTACATCTACAGAAAAGAAATTACGTCCTGTGGGTAATACATCCAGCCTTCCTCGCGTAGGTGCACCGGAACTACCGGAGGGTACATAGCAACCGTTCAGTCCCTGGAGGAGATTCGTGATCTCCCCGCTGGTGCTTTTTATTTTGGGTAGTGTAGTGTAGATAATAAGCCTGCCGTATTCGACGATGAGCGGGTATTGCTTACCATCCGGCAGGAGTGATGGGAGCGTGGTTTCAATAGTGTTGGCAAGCAGGTTGCTGATCCATGTTTTGGCCAGTTGCTCGATCACTTCGATCACATCGCCATTTATCCTGCATGTTGAAAATACCGCATGCTGTGTCTCTGCTACGAATGGGACCTGGTATTCACAGTTTAAAGGATCGAACGATAGTTTCAGGCTCCGGGCGATTGCCTGTGTAATGCCGATGTTACCTGCTGCAGGTACACGATGTAATGCTACGAGGAGGTCGGTTAGTTGTTCTCCTTCAGGGGCCTTACCGAGGATATGCAGACCATCCCTGATCTGTGCTTCTTTCAGTTCACAAAGATAACCATCCAGTTTAACGAGCAGTTCGTCGATGTCCTTTACAGACGACTGCAGATCTGCTTCCAGATTGGCTTCCCGCACCAGTTGCGTGATCTGTGTTTTGATGACGGCCGTCCGTTTGGGATCAACACTATAAGCATCGTAATACTCATCGATCAGGTGTTCCAGTTTGGTCAGCACACCATAACTTTCCGCCCTTGTCATAGGGGGGATCAGGTGATCAATAATAATAGCGTGATTCCTTCTCTTTGCCTGTGTGCCTTCACCAGGATCATTGATAATAAAGGGATAAAAATGCGGAATGGGATTTAACAATACGGCGGGGAAACAGGTATCCCTGCTCAAGGCGACGCTTTTGCCCGGAAGCCATTCCAGGTTTCCGTGTTTGCCCACATGTACGACCGCATCTGCACTAAAAACATTATTCACCCAGAAATAGTAGGCGAGATAAGCATATGTAGGCGGCAGATCGGGAGAATGATAAATTGCTTTAACGTCCTGGTTATAACCACGGGCAGGCTGAATACTGACAAAAATATTACCCAATAAGAACCCCGGAATAATAAATTCATCTGCATTATAATTGGGCGAATCTTCCGGACGGCCCCATTGTTGTTCAATCTTCTGTTTCAGCACAGGCGCGAGGGCGTTGTAGTGCCGGTAGAATTGTTCAATCCTCAGGCTCACCTGGTAAGGCCTGTATAAAGCGGTATCTGTATCGTTGGTGATGTAATGGGTGATCAGCTCTATGAGCTCTGCACTATCGGCAGGAACAAGCTCTCCTGTATGATAACCAGCTATTTTTAGTGCGTGCAATATCTCTATGATACTTGCGGGGGTATCCAGTCCTACACCGTTCGCAAGGCGGCTATCCTTGTTGGGGTAGTTCGGCATGATCAGGGCGATGTTCTTGTCACTATTTTCTTTGCGTCTGAGGCTTATCCATTGTCTTGCAAATTCCACTACAAAGTCGCAGCCTTCTTCATGTGTGGTATATTTAAGGATGTCTGAGTCTGTCAGTGCATCTCTTCCCAATGAAGACTTAAACGAAACTGCCGTAGTGATGATCCGCCCGTCTATCTCGGGTAGGGCGATGTTCATCGCTACGTCTGCTGGTGTCAGGCCGAACAGGTTTTCCTGCCAGATCTCTTTTGTACAGGAGGCGAAGATGGCCTGAATAACAGGTATATTCAGCTTACTGAAGATGAACTGATCATCTGTATCATCCTGTAATGATTTAATGGAGAAGCTGGTGGTATTGATAATCACATCTAAGGGCGTGGCTATCTTGTTCAGCAGGTGATACAATTCATCACAGGTACTCTGGTCACGGAGATTACTTGCAAAGGCAATGACCGGGTTGATGCCTTGCTTTTCAAGTGCCGCTGCAAGGTAGTATACAGGTTCAAGGTTATCGGCCAGGTAGTGTGTCTGATATACGAGAATGACCGCATTTCCGGACCGTACATCCTGTGGAATGATCGTATGTTCTTCACCCGGCAGGACAAGCCCCCTTTCTGGATGGAACAGGAAGAGGTCCGGCAGCCGTTGCGGCGCTTCAAATGAATAAGGAAGTCCGAAGAAAGTATGGAAGATGTATTGCAGGCATTGCAGGTGGTTTCGGCGGCCGCCTGCACAAAGGTATTTCCAGACCGTATCTGCAATATTGAGATCAACAGTAGAACTGTTCAGCAGTTCAATATCGGGTACATCATATCCCGGGAGGAATAGTACAGGGATCTTCTTTAGCTCACAGGCAATGCTAACTGCTTCGAACAGGTAAGGGTAGTAGTTCTTACCACCCAGGAACCGGCATATCACCAGTTTGGCTTCACCGATCACTTCCTCTACATACTTGTCGATGGTCAGCTCCTGTTTGAGGTACACGAGGTTAGCGATACGCAGGGACGGCAGGGTAGGTTCTCCTGCTGCCGCTGGTCTGGCCGACAATTCATACAGCTCCCGGTACGCATTGTTCAGGGAATGTATCTCTGTATCGGCTGCAGACAGGAAGACGATATCGCCAGGCTGCTGTTGTATATGGAAGACCCCTTCACCATTAGGGTTCCATCCTCCCGGAATAGTTGGAATAAGATGCATGTATGATATTAGCTGACTACACTCAGTCTTTCATTGATAATAGTACCCAGGTCTTTGTCGTGTAACTCGTCTCCGATGATTACGAGGCTTGTTTTACGGGTTTCGCCGTCCTTCCATTTACGATCAAAATAATGATCGAAACGATTGGACACGCCCTGTAACACCAGGCGCATAGGTTTGCCCGGAACATCAATGAATCCCTTTATACGGTATATTTCATATTCGCTAACCAGTTCCTTCAGGGCTTCTACCAGTGTTTCAGGAGTATGCGGCGCATGAATATCTACTACTACGGAGTCAATATCATCGTCATGATGGTGATCCAGGCCATTGGCATGATCTTCCTCATGATGTGAGTGACGGTTGTCCAGATCGTTTTCTGCGGCAGCATTTACGCCCAGGAGGATATCGGCTGACAAAACACCATTAGCAGCAGGTATCATTTTAACATCCGGGCGTACTTTACCGGCGATGATGGCTCTTACTTCTTCGTATTGGCTTTCGTCTACCAGGTCCTTCTTGGTCATCACAACCAGGTCAGCACAGGATAACTGGTCTTCGAACAGTTCTTCTATCGGTGTTTCGTGATCCAGAGAATCATCGGCCAGTCTTTGCGCCTGTACGCGTTCCCTGTCGCAGATCTCACCGGTAGCTTGTCCTACCACATCGACCACTGTTACTACAGCATCTACTGTGATCTGTGGTTTCAGTTCCGGCCAGTTGAAGGCATGTAACAAAGGTTTTGGCAATGCGAGGCCTGACGTTTCGATAATGATATGATCGATGGTATCTTTACGTTCCATCAGCTGTAACATTACAGGCAGGAATTCTTCCTGAACGGTGCAACAAAGGCAACCATTGTTCAGCTCAAGAACGTCTTCTTCATTAGAGCAGCAGGATTTCAGGATCTCGCCGTCAATGCCCATCTCGCCGAACTCGTTGACAATAACCGCAAGCCTGCGGCCGTTAGCATTCTGAATAAGGTTGCGGATCAATGTTGTTTTACCTGAACCGAGAAAACCCGTGATGATAGTAACGGGGATTTTTTTTGCCATATTATATCTTTTAAAGCGTGTATAGATACTTGTTATTGATGTGACGCAGCTATTGTTACTCTGCTGTTTTCTTTCTTTTATAGAGGAACAGCTGCCATTTTTCTTCCGCTACACCGGCTTTGTCCATCTCCGCCCGGCTTAGTATAAAGAAGAGATCAGACAGGCGGTTGATGTAAGCAGGGATATAATCATCCACTGTATCTACTTTCATAAGAGATACCAGCAGCCTTTCTCCTCTGCGCATCTGTGTTCTTACCACATGGCATAAAGCAGATATTTCATTCCCTCCGGGTAACAGGAAGTAGTCAGACTTGCTCGTCATACTGGCTTCCAGTTCGTCGATCCATTGCTCACAAAACTCAGCGCCATCTTCCGGTTTAGGATTAGGATTTTCTTTTTTGCAATCAGACGGACGGGCCAGATGCGACATCATATCCATCATATCTTTCTGGATCTTATGCAGTCGCGGTTGCCATTCATGCTCATTACCCAGTTTAGCGCGTAAAAGCCCGATAGTAGAATTTACTTCGTCCAGTGTACCGTAGCAGTTAACACGTACATCGTCTTTATCTACCCGGCTGCCACCGAAGAGGGCAGTCGTTCCCTTATCACCTTTCTTAGTGTATATTTTCATGTTTTAATTATTTTGTGTTGAATATGTAAATGCCGCCGTAATCTACTTTCTCCATCATTACCTGGTTGAGCGGAATACCGTTGAACAGGTGCATGGCGCTTAGGATGATGCCTGCATGCGTAATGATCAGCGCACGTTGATATTGCTTTGCCTGCAACTCTCTGATGAAAGTGCTGAACCTGTTAACCAAAGTAAGCAGTGACTCACCATTGGGTGGAGCGAGGTTGATATAGTCAGCCATCCAGGGATCCAGTTCTTCCCGGTTGATATCATCCCATTTTTTGCCTTCCCAGTCTCCGAAGTGCAGTTCCATGAGACGGTCGTCCGTAACATGATCAGCTGTAATGGCCTGCGCAAATAATCTGCACCGGGAAAGAGGGCTGCTGTATACCACATCATATGCGGTTGGCAACAATCTTATGATTTCCTGATGTTGCATATCATAACCGTCAGGCAGCTGAACATCTGTCTGACCGTAGTTAGTACCTTCAGGAAAGTCGGGTTTGATATGCCTTACTAGATATAATTCCATATTGCCAGTATGCCCATATAAAAGATGATCTCATTTAATTGCTGTGTAGCACCCAGGCAATCGCCTGTATATCCACCGATCCACTTACGGAAGAAGCGGGCCAGATACAAGGTGAGTAATCCGCAGGGAATAAGCGTCAACAACAGCAGGTAAGAATAATGAAGCGTATACACCAGCAGCAGTAAAGGAACCAGTCCGGTTATAACGGCTAACAAAAGACCTGGTCCGCTGATGCGTGTGGCGAGCGGTTTACTTTTAGCTGTTTCATCATCTTCCCGTGAATATTGCATGTAACGTAACAGGAACACCGGCATCGTACGACTAAGCGCATGAGCGGCGATGTATAACAGGCAGAAAGGCAGCAGATGTGTATTGATCATCAACAGTGCCAGTTTGGCCAGCAAACATACCTTCAGCAATAAGACAACAATAATGGCGATCACGCCGAAAGCTCCTACACGGGAATCTTTCATGATCTCCAGGATGCGTTGTTTCGTCCATCCTCCGCCGAAACCGTCGGCCACATCGGCCAGTCCGTCTTCATGGAAAGCGCCTGTAATAAGTAATGTAGCGATCAGTGACAGGATCACTGCGGTGAAGATGTCCTTAAACAAACTATGTGCGATGGCGAAACAAACAGCGCCTCCCAGTCCTACGATGATACCGACCAGGGGAAAGTAACGGCTCGACTTATTCAGATCGGCTGTGTTATGGTCAATACCTGCGGGTACGGGTATCCGGGTAAAGAACATCAGTGCTGTGAGAAATATGCGGAGTTCCTTTTTCATGTTATGCTTTGTTCGACACACCTGCAGATTCAAAGCTGGCCATTTCATTCAGGAAATTCACTGCCGCCTGGATAACCGGGTAGGCTACCGCTGCGCCTGTACCCTCGCCCAGACGCATACCCAGGTTCAGTAAAGGTAAAGCTTTCAGGTGGGCGAGCATGAGATAGTGCCCTTGTTCATTGGACTGATGGGTGAAAATACAGTAGTCCAATACTGAAGGATCTATCTTTGATGCAGCCAGTAAAGCCGCGGTTGTAATAAACCCGTCAACGAGAATGATCATGCCGACAGCAGCTGCCTGTAACATTGCGCCGCACATCATGGCAATTTCAAAACCACCGAAGGTGCTTAACACACTTAGTGGTGTCTTTTCAATGTTGTTATGACGGATCATCGCTTCCGCCAGGATCACTCTTTTCTTTGTGAGTCCTTCGTCATCCAGTCCCGTTCCCCGGCCGATACATTGTTCCAGCGGAATGTCGCAAAGCAGGCTCATAATAATAGCGGCTGAAGAGGTGTTACTGATACCCATTTCACCGAAGCCGATCACATTGCAACCGCTCTGTTGTATCTCTTTCACAATGGCTGCCCCTTTCTCAATGGCGTCTTCACATTCCTCCCTGGTCATCGCCGGTTCATGCAGGTAGCTTTTTGTACCCATGCCCACTTTGGCGTGAATCAGCTCGGGATGCTGGCTGAAGTCGAAGTTGACGCCGGCATCGACGACCTTGATCTGTATACCGCTCTGTCGTGCGAATACATTGATGCCCGCACCACCCTGAAGGAAATTGAATACCATCTGATAGGTAACTTCCTGGGGAAAAGGGCTGACGCCTTCCCTGGCGATGCCATGATCTCCCGCAAAGACGACAATGGCTGGCTGCGTCAGCACAGGAGACGACGTTTGCTGTATGGCGCCTATTTGCAAGGCGATCTTTTCCAGCTGTCCCAGTGAGCCTAGTGGTTTGGTCTTGTTGTCTATCTTATGCTGTAATGTTGCTACAATGTCTTTATTGACCGGCTTAATGTTAAATGTTGCCATATGTGTCTGGTTACTTGTTATTTGAGTGTGAGCGGAAGACCCGATACCATCAGTGTGGCCTTGTCTGCCTGCCCGGCGATATATTGATTCATCCAGCCCTGGAGATCGGCGAATTTCCGGCCTCCGTCTGTTGATGCATGTACTCCCATACCTATTTCATTCGAAATGATGATGAGGTTGAAGTCCTGTTTTATAAAAGCGTCAAATTCCTCTTTTGCTTCCGCCAATGCAGCAGCGGTGTCGTAGTTGTTATCCACGAAAAAGTTGGTCAGCCATAAAGTGATGCAGTCCATTACAACTGTTTTGTTGTCGAGCTTCAGTTTACTGATCTCTTTTTCCTCTTCAATGTTTTCCCAACGAGTGTCGCGACTGTTTTTGTGTAACTGGATGCGGGCCTTATGATCATCATCCCATATGCGGGAGGTAGCCAGGTACACGGGCGTGTCAGACAGGAGTAATGCCTGCTGTTCCGCGTAATTCGTTTTTCCCGAGCGCTGACCGCCTGATATGTAGTGGATCATTGGATGATGGATTTTTATATTGTTGTGAACATGTGCGTTATGCATTTGCCGGTCGTAAATCCCCGCCGTAATCCCGATTCGCGAATCCCCGGGTTAAAAACCCGGGGCTACAAACATGCCGACCCCTACCGGGGTCGATCGGCGGAGATGACGGTGTTTTGTTGTATTAGTTGATAGCTGGCGTTTATAGCATTCGCCAGTTTTTCAGCTAATCCGAGTTTGACGAAACCGTATTCGTTATTGATGACGGTCGTTTTAATATTCTTCAGATGTTGTTTGTAGAATATCACAGCTTCGCTGAACGGGTCAGCATTGGTTCCTGCATTGATCCTGCCGTCAGTGAAAATGTACAGGCTTACCTGTTCCTGTATGTTCGTTTTCAGTAACTGGCTGATCATGCTGAAACCTGCTTTCATGTTCGTCTTTCCACCACTGCGCAATTGTGCGACCGCGTTGATCAAACCGTCTGCATGCAGGGTAGGTGCTGATAGTAATATTGCATCACCGTCAGTGAGCGCTACTGCTGCATATTTTATGCGCCTGGTTTTATACCTGGCGATGGTTTGTGTTACCAGTCCCTTGATGTAGGCGATCTGTTTATCTTTTACCATAGATCCGCTGGAATCTATCAGGAAGAAAACATACATGCCTGCTTTGGAACGGTAACGTTTATGTCGGACCTCCAGTTTATCGTGCGCCAGATAGTGTTTTATTGTTTCCAGGACGTCTATCTGAGCTGTTGTAACTGCGGCCTTTTGTTTGATACCATGCTTCGGCAGAGGGACTTTCAGCGTAATCCCTTTCCTGGCAATGGCAGCCTGTGTTTTTAACTGTACGTATTGTGCTGTATTGGCGGCCTGCAGTAAATATTTTTTGCTGTTACTCAGCTCATTCTGATCCTTATCGAGTCGCCCTCCTTTTCTTCCCGCGGGGATTGGTTTTCCCTTTGCTGCTGAGAATTTTGAGGAGACGAATATTGTTTGGAGCGGTGGGACAATACAAAGGGCATCACCCGGTGAATGTCTTTCCTGCTTACTTCTTTCTTGCTGTAAAAGGCGGCATGTGCCCTGGCAGCTTTCAGCAGCAGGATATCTGCGCGAAGTCCTTCAACCTGGTATTGAATGCAGGTATCGGCGATAGCGGCGAGTATGATATCGGAGTAGGAAACCTGTTTTAGATGTTCCCTGGCGTACATGATCTGCTGCGCCAGTTGTTGCTCCTGTATTTCGTATTTGTTGAGGAAAGTAGCGCTGTCGTTGTCAAACTGTAACCTGCGGCTGACGATCTCCATGCGATCTATTCTATCCATAGGCGTTTTTACGGTCACACTCAGACCGAACCTGTCCAGCAGTTGGGGGCGTAATTCGCCTTCTTCCGGATTCATGGTGCCTACAAGACAGAACTTGCTGTCGAACCATTTTGAGACGGTATCGCGTTCAAGGTGATAACCTCCGCTGGCGGCGGCATCCAGCAGGACGTCCATCAGGTAATCGTTCAGCAGGTTGACCTCGTCGATGTACAGAATGCCATGGTGGGCGGCTGCCAACAGGCCCTGTTGTACCTCTGTTCTTTTTTCGTTAATGAGGATGTCCAGTTTTACGGTACCCAGCACCCTGTCTTCGGTAGCGCCAATAGGCAGATTGACGAAAGGGAAGTCTGAGATGGTACGCTGCATCAGGTGGCTCAATCCTCTTACGGTAGTGGTCTTGCCTGTGCCTTTATCGCCCAGCGCCAGCACGCCTCCCAGTCCGGGATCTATCATGCAGAGTATGAGCGCCAGTTTAAAATCTTCCTGTGCATATATCGCTGTAAAAGGGAATGATCTCATCAGAAGGTCCGTTTAATGGTTATGCAAAACTGTTATAGATCCAAAGGCAGCCTACACCGATGGAGAAGATACCGACAATAGCGTTGAGTGATTTGAAGGCAAGCTGATTGCGTTCGATAAACCTGGATACGGAAAAAGCGAGCACACAGCTGTAAGTGGTCATGGCTACCACAATGCCTACACTCTGCAGTACGATGATGCCGAGTGCGATGCTGGTACTGCTGGACGCCATGATGAGGGCAATGGCGCAGGCGCCGCCGGTACCGGCCAGTCCGTGCAGCATACCCACCCAAAAGGAACGGCTTAAGGGGTTCATGGCAATTTCCTCACCCTGTTTGCCGTGGATGTGTAAGGCGTTGTTAATATGCTCATGTTCCGCAAATACCTTGTGGCTGGCCATCATCTGTTTCAGCTTGTGATTGCGTCGGATGGCGGAAACTCCCAGCCAGATCATCACCGGGCCCACCACGATCTCTGCATAGGATGAAATGTCCAGAGGTAGCGCCGACTTTAAGAGTAACGCGAAACAGCTGAACAGGATGAGAGATACAGAATGCCCTAACGCCCATTGAGAAGAACGCCAGATCAGTTTTGAAAGCCCGATCCTGTTATTGGCCTTCTCAGACGCCAGTACTGAAACGGCGGCCATGTGGTCCGGTTCGAAGGAGTGCTGGATGCCCAGGAGTATAGAATCTGTAAATAAGTATCCGATCATATTAAAAAGTTAAAATAGTATCGTTTGCATCGATCAGCAGTAGTTGCAGTTGTACGTCAGGCACCAGTGGTGCGCAAACTGCGTAACAACGTGCCGCCAGCTGCCGGAAGAAAGGTTCCTGTTCATTGAAGGAGAACAGCTCTGTCAGCCGCCGGGCCATGTTCAACTCCAGGATAGGCTGGCACTGCTCGTCGCTGTAACCGCATTCCTTCGCCAGCGAGTAGATGAACTGTTTATCCCAGGTAGACTTACCGCTGTGCGTATCCAGTTCGCCCTGTGCCAGTTTAGCGGCTTTGCCCAGCATGATGCCCATCGTTACCTTTTGCAGGGGAACGGAACGGACCTTTTCCAGCGTTTCACCTATCCAGTTACCATACTGGATGAAGGCGAATTCCGGGAGATGGTGAAAGCGCTTCCGCAGGATGTTCTCTGAACGGCCGCCGGAGTTGATCACGATCTCCATGCAGTGATTGGCCAGCGCCACGTCAATACCCTGTGTGATACTGGCGATGTAGGCAGCTGCACTGAAGGGCCGGACGATGCCGGTGGTGCCCAGTATAGAAATGCCATCTAAGATGCCTATACGGCTGTTTAAAGTCTTTTTGGCTATCTCTACTCCATCCACTACGAAAACCTTGATATTTACGCCTCTATTGACGGAATAACGGTGTGTCAGGAACTGGGCTACATCTGTCATCATTTTCCGGGGTACAGGATTAATAGCCGGTTCTCCTACGCCGATCGCCAGACCAGGCAAGGTGACGATACCAACACCTTCCCCCCGGAAAAACCGTACTTCGGGTGTGTCATTGAAAGATACGGTACAACCGATGGTCGCTCCATGCGTCGCATCAGGATCATCCCCCGCGTCTTTTATCGTTGTACATGTCGCCTGCTCTGTGTTGAAAGAGCAGGAACTGATCCGGAAGGAAACTTTTTCTCCCAGCGGTAACGTTATTTCCACTTCATCCACTGGCGCCTGTGAGATCAATGCCAGTAGTGCTGCTTTAGTGCAGGCTGTAGCACAGGCCCCTGTGGTATACCCTTGTCTTAAAGGCCCCTCCGGTATTTGCCGGAGGCTCATGACAGGGAACTTTTTAGTCCTGTCATCAGTGAAACCTCATCCGTGACAGGTATGAATGTGTCTGGCAGGGCCGGACGTTCAATGATCAGGATGGGAATACCGCTTTGCAGGGCCGCGTCTATCTTCGTGGCCAGGAAGCCGGATTCCCCGCTTTCCTTCGTCAGTATACAGTCTATGCCGTATTGTTTGATAATGGCCAGTTCCTGTTCAGGATCATCTCCCGGCATTTCCCTGATGAGTTTTTCTACCGGAAATCCTGCCTGTACTGCAAGCGCAAGGGAACTTTCCCTGGGCAGGATGCGGAAGATGGTATCATGTTCTTTCCAGTAGTTTGTCAGCGGTGCGATGGTTTGTACTCCTGTCAGCGCCAGCAGGCGTTTAACCGGATGCTGCGCCAGCCATGACAACGCATCCGCATAAGAGCTGCAATACCTGATCAGCGGATGTTCCTGCCTGTCAGGATAACTGCGCTCAAAACGAAACACCGGTAGCGACAATGCCTGTGCTCCTTCATGAATGGTTTCATGCAGCAGCGTGGCAAACGGATGACTTGCATGAACGATGGCTTTAACAGCATGCGCTTTACAGAATGTTTGCAAGGCGTCAGCTGTTAAAGGGCCATACCGGTACTGGCCATATGTACCCGCCTGGAAGTCGATACTTGTTTTGGTGGAATAGTAGTAAGGGCATGCCGCCTTTTCCAGGATGCCTGCTACCTTTTTACCTTCTGTGGTTCCGCCAAAGACTAAGATCATCTAGTTTGTTTTTATGGCTTTCCCTGTTCTGAATGTATGTTTCCAGTCAGGGTTGTATAAATGTGAACGGTTCTTTCTTGCACCAATAGCCACGCCGACGATGACCAGTGTGGTCAGTGTCAGTTTATTATCGCGTACGATCTGCGCCAGGTCTTTTAACTGGCCGGTGTAGATCTCTTCATCTTTCCAGCTTACGCGGTACAATACGGCCACTGGTGTTTCCGGATCATAGTGCTCCAGTAGTTGTTCCTGTACAGAGCGGGCAATGGTAGCGCTGAGAAAGATGCACATGGTGGCTTTGTGCCTGGCCATTTCGTTCAGTTTCTCATGTTCCGGTAAGGGCGTCTTACCTGCGCCACGTGTGAGGATGATGGTCTGCACTACTTCCGGGATCGTGAATTCTGATTTCAGGCTGGCTGCCGCCGCCTGAAAAGAAGAGATACCCGGCACGATATAATAGTCCATACCTTTCTCATCGAAGATGGTCATCTGTTCCTGTATGGCTCCGTAAATACTCGGATCACCGGATTGAAGCCGGACGATCAGGTGACCTTTGCCATAGTGTTCTTCCATCAGGCTTATTTGCTCGTCCAGTGTCATGCTGGCGGAGTTCCTGACGATGGCTTCTTTCTTTGCGTAGTGGGTGATCTCTTCAGGAATAAGACTACCTGCATATAAGATAAGGTCTGCATCTTCCACCAGCTGTTTCCCTTTAAGGCTGATCAGTTCAGCATCTCCGGGTCCGGCGCCCACAATGGCGATCACTGCTTTGCGAACGGCATGTTTGTCAACAGTAACAGCGATGGTATGTTTCTTACCCGAACTAACAGTGATCTTCTGTTTCTCCAGCAGCAGTTCCTGGTTGCCGGACAATAGCATAGCGGATGCTTCTGATACGCTATGCACACCCAGTTTCGACATCACCACTTCTGACGGATTGGCCACCTGTTGCGTATTCAGATCATCTGCAGTAAAAGTGATAAAAGGGACCTGTAGCTGCTCTGCCAAAGCGATAAAGGCGGTTTCATCGTGTTTCACGTCAATAGAGCCGATGACCCGGATGGATTCGATGGCCAGTTGCTGTTGTGCTAACTGCTGATATACAGAAGCCTCCAGCAGGTCCGCTTCTATATCCCGTGAGCAGCCCATACCGATGTTCAATACGGGTGGATGAAAATACAGTACGGGTATTGCCGCCGGATACTTTTTATAAGTCACGGCAATCAACAGTACATACTTGGAAAGATCTTCCGGAAGGTCATAGTGGACTTCGACAAAGGCAGGCAGCGTCTTTTCAAGGTGTGCAGTGCCTTTGTCCTTGATGTCCAGTAATAATGCGGTTGGTTGGTTATTGACGAATAAGGAAATAATACTGTTCATGTCCTGGCTGGCCGCTGATTTCCATCCAAATTGCCCCGGCAACGTGTCAAGCGCCCAGATCTCCTGAAGGTCACTGCTGGTAGTAATAACGGCCTGTGCGCCGATAGCGGCTGCCAGTTTGCGGGTAATATCATTGGCGCCGCCGATGTGCCCTGATACCACTGCCTGTACGAACATGCCCGTGTCATCCATATTAATGACGGCGGGATCTTCTTTTTTATCCTGCAGATAGGGGGCGATGCTTCTTACACAAATGCCCAGCGCTCCGATAAAGATCAGTGTATCGAACGTATTGAAATTAGCTTCCAGGAAAGTGGCGATACTTTCTATGTGACTTGCCTGTTCATGATGACGGGTGCTAACCAGCAGGGATTTCGGGAACTCTGTCCTGATCCTGTCGCCCAACGCAACGCCACTATCTGTACTGGCTATAATAACTGTCTTACTCATTTTATCTTTTTTCTGCCGTTAGTATGGTGATAGGATTGTGTTCATCGACCTGTATCACTATCGGATCAAACAATCTGTAGTCTAATATTTTCATCATTTTCGAGAATTGCTCCCTGCTCTCTTCCTTTACTGCATTCAATACGATCCTGGCAGATGCAGGAAGTATACTATCCAGTTTCCGTATCAGTTCTTCCAGTCTGCCGCCATGCCCGCCTATAAAAACTGCATCGGGCAAAGGGTATAGATCAAGGTCTGTCTCAAAGAAGTCGCCCATTACTTTGATAATGCCCGGTGCTGAATACCGGCGCATATTTTTGTCCAGCAGTTCACTGCATTCAGGCCTTTGCTCAAAAGCAACAATCTGCAGATGAGGATATTGCCGTCTTGCTTCAACAGAAATGGAACCGGTACAGAATCCTACATCCCACAGTACATTGCGTTCGGCAAGGCCCAGGTAGGAGAGGCTGACAAGACGGACCGGCATTTTCGTGATCATATTTGGCCGGTTCTCCAGTCCGTAGAACAGATGATCAGGAATGCCATGAGGAAATGCCGTCCTGGATGTTCTGATGAGTATCACGCAATTCAGCGAGTGTGCAGTATAACCGGCTGCCTCATCGAGGGCAAGTATGGTGGAGCGGTGATGCTGTCCGCCGAGATCTTCACCAACTATCATACTATAGTTTGAGAAGCCATATTCCAGCATGCGATGCGCAATGACAGCCGGCGTCTTTTGCTGGTCAGTCAGTACACCTAGCATTGGCGCCTGTATGATCAGGGCGTTATCCAGCTCATCCCAGGTGCGTCCATGTACAGATACATTTACAAGACTTGCGTAAGAAAGATTGTTTGCATGACAGAGTAACTGGATACTGTTAAAGTAAGGATACACTTTCATGTCCGCCCCGGGATCGAATTTTTGTATGGTACCGGCGAAGCCATAGAACAGCGGATCGCCCGAAGCAAAGACTACGATAGCCCCGTTATGTTCCCGGAATTTATCAAAGAGAACGGGCATATTACCCTGGATATCAATCCAGTGATGATAAGCAGGGAGATACTTTCTGACCAGCTCATAGTGTCGCTTACCCCCGGAGAACACCTCATGGGATAGTAACAGCTGACGGGCTTCATCCGGCAGGATGTAGTCAGGATCATTTGATATGCCGATCACGATATATTCCACTATTTATCATTTACGGTGAAAGCTGCATTGACAATACTGGCGGCGACGTTACTACCACCCTTGCGGCCCTGTATAATAACGTAAGGCACGTTCTTCAACGCCTGCAGTTTCAGTTTGGATTCTATCACATTGACAAAACCGACAGGAGCGCCGATAATGCCCGCCGGGTTGAACCTGCGCTCCTGTAACTGGTCGCACAACTCAAACAAGGCTGTCGGTGCGTTACCCACTACAAACAGCGCTTCCGGATGTTTTTCTATGGCGATACGCATGCCTGCCTGGCTACGGGTAAGCCCTTCTTTCTCGGCCAGTGGCAATACTGCTTCGTCGTTCAGATAACAGTATACCTGTGCGTTATATTTCTTTAGGAATTCTTTTGTGATACCTGATTGTACCATCGTCACATCTGTTACTATGGTACCGCCTTCTTTCAGATAGTGATGCCATTGGGTAATAGCATCCTGGTTGGCAAGGTAGAGGTCTTCGTATTCAAAGTCGGCCGTTGTGTGTATACAACGCATAATGGCCCACCTGTCGGCTTCACTGACATCTTCCCGTTTCAGTTGTATAGCTATCTGCCGGAAACTCTCATCCTGTATCTCCTGTCCGCTGTGTGGCTTCCGGGCCATATAGCCGCGCGGGGTGACGAGGAAGCTATTGAACTGATATGTTTGTGAGTTGCCGATCATAACAAGAGAGAACATATCGACATCTTCAATATTCAGTGCGGCGAGTGTAGTAATTGTGATCTGTTCTTCCGGCCTTGTTACCTGCCTGATAATGGCCACGGGTGTATCCGCATCCCGGTGTTGCAGGAACAGCTCTTTAAAACGTGCCAGTTGCCAGAAGCGTTTTTTACTCCTGGGATTATAAAGAGAAGTGACGAAGTCGCCTATAGCAGCCGCCTGTATCCTTTTTTCAATTACCGGCCAGGGGGTCATGAGGTCGGAGAGTGAGATACAGCAGAAGTCATGTCCTAATGGAGCGCCCAGCTTGCCTGCAGCAGCAATGAATGCACTGATGCCGGGAATGGTCTGCAATTCGATCTCCTTGTCTGTACATGTGCCGGCATACTGATACACAAGTGAGGCCATGGCATAGATGCCGGCGTCACCGGAGCTGATCACGACTATATGTTTACCTGCTTCACAGCGGTTAACCGCCAGTTCGGCACGGGCTTCCTCTTCAGTAAGGTCTTTGCCAATACATTCACAGCCCGGTTGCAGGAGGTGAGCGATGAATTGAAAATAATAGCTGTACCCGATAACGATATCAGCCGTTGCTAATACCTGCTGAGCTACAGGTAAGATATAATCTCTGCCACCTGGTCCTATGCCGACTACACTTAGTTTCATAATCTTTTTAAAATGAGTAATGAAAAATAGGGGATCTCCCTATGTTCCAGGTCATTAATATCTGTTGTGATATACTGTTGCGAGGTGCCTAAACGTTCACAGTAAACGATATGCAGGCTCGTCTGGTTGATGAGTGTGCGGATCTCATGCAGTACGCTACGTACTTTGATCAGCACCACCGTTTCAAATTCATCCAGGTAGCGGGACAGCGTATCACGGTCTTTCATCCTTGGCAGGATGGCTATCTTCTCATTGAGGATGGCCAGTGATGACTGGTGTTCGGCGGCGCCCAATATAAAGGATGGCACGCCTGCAATTACTTCCAGGGCCAGTTTATGTGAATGGATATGTTTCAGCAGGTAGGCGAAGGTGCTGTAAAAGGAAATATCCCCTTCACTTACGAAAGCCACCTGAAGACCAGCATTATAATCTGCAAGTAAATGCTGAAAAGTATCAGCATAAGTTTGTTCAGCCTGTTCGCGGTTGTCGGACATTTTCAGGAACATGCCCTGCAACTTGTTTTTACTTAGGTCATAGTGTTGTAATATCTGCAAAGAATAACTGGATGTACTACCATCAGGCAACAGTGAGCCCGGGTAATAGATCTTGTCGGCCTGTTGCAGCACCTGCAAGCCTTTTAACGTTATCATCAGCGGATCGCCGGGACCCAGTGAGACGCCATATATCTTTCCCTGTTTGTTCATGTATCAGATGCCGAGGATCTTTTTGACCTTAGTTAAGACTGTTGTTTTATCGCTGATCTTTTCATCTTCTTCGAAGAGTATGCCTTTCACCGCCAGGTGATGTCCCACCTGCTCTTTGCCCACTTCCTCCTCGAAGCCGATGATCTGCGTCCGGTACTTGCACAGCTGACAGTTCATATTTGGATTGCCTTCTTCAGCCTCACGGATGCGCTCATCTATGGTTTGCAGCAGCAGTTCATTACATTCGAACGATCTTGTGTAAATGATCTCTTTATCAGATACATTGCTGAACTCATCCAGTTGCGCATATATCTTTTTGAGTAACACGCCTGTAAAGAGAAATACGGGGAGCGCTACGATCCTTTTATATGGCAGATGATCAATGACTGGCAGCAGGTCTTTCAGCAATGGTTGTGTTACGCCGATGAAGGCTGTGGTAGCGAACCCGAAGCCCAGGCCTTCTCCCAGCATACGGGTCATCTTGGCTACGTCGGAATTAGCGTCAGGATCGGAGGTACCTCTGCCTACTAACAACAGGCAGGCGTCTTTCCTGTCAAGAGCGGGAGCGGCTGCTTCAGATTGCTCAATCAGTTGCTGCGCAAGTTGCAGCATGGATGGCGTAATGCCGATATGCCTGCCCAGCTTGATCTTCAGATCTTTATACTGGCTTTGCAGCGTATTCATTTCGTAAGGGATATCATTTTTCGCATGGCCGCCCGCAAAGAGTATTGCGGGGATAGCGGTGATCTCCCTTACACCTGCCAGATACATCCGCTCTACAGCGGCTGCATATACCGGGTGAGAGAACTCCAGGAAACCGTAATCCACCATCCTGTGCGGATAGCGTTTCTGCAGCAATGCTACCAATGTTTTAAAGCCGTCGACTCCTTCCGGGTCGCGACTGCCATGACCGCATATTAATATCCCTTTCATATACCACTTTATAATAGTCCGAGAGGATCCGGATACCTGAATGAATAGTTCAGGCGTTGTTTGATCTTTTCGGAATTGATGATCTTAAACCTGGGATCGGCTGTGTCAGCAAAGGTGGGCAGTTCAAGTCCCGCTTTCGCTGCCGCCTGTGTATAGAATTCTCTGCGGGTAGGATGAATATCCGCACAGGCATTGAAGATCTCTCCCCATGCCTGTTGCTGTATGATACCGCTTATGAGTGCGATACAATCGTCCTGGTGAATGACGTTAATAGGAGCGTTCCCATTTTCAACGTTCTTTTTACCCGCAAGGAATCTTCCCGGCATACGGTCGTATCCTACCAGTCCGGCAAACCTGACGATGGTGGTCATCAGATGTACATTTGAGCGCAACATTTTCTCTACGGCCAGCAATGCTTTGCCACTCTCTTTGGATGGCAATGTATTTTCCAGTTCGGTGACCTCCTGGTTAAGATCAGGATATACCGAAGTGGAGCTGATAAAAAGAACTTGTTTGATAGGACTCTTCAGGATCTCCGCCAGCAGGAGTTTTATCTGTGCCTGGTGGTAGAATACTACATCTTCACGCCGGGAAGGAGGGATGTTGATGATCAGTATTTCGCTTTCAAGGAATCCTGCAAGGTCATTACCGGTAATACTTGTATCAGTGATCTGTACCTGGAACGGCGTTATCCCTTTTTGCGCCAGTAGCTCCAGTTTTTCCAGCTGGGTCACGGAGCCTTTAACGGTATAGCCCTGCTGTACAAGACTTACGGCCAGCGGCAGTCCCAGCCAGCCACATCCGAGGATGCTGATAGTATTTGTCAGTGCTTTTTTATTCATGGTCAATAATACTTAACGTGGGTCTGTATCCTGTTGTAATACGACTTCGCTTCTTGCATACCTGTGCCGCAGGTACAGCTCCGCATACAACGATATAATGATACTAATAAAAACCAGACCGACAATATTATTCTGGAAATCACTCAACTCCAGCGCGGCATTCATCGAACTTGCAATTTTATAAAGAGGAATGGCAAAACACATGATGGTGATCAGCACATTTAATTTAAACCGATGACTGCGGATCTTTTTCTGATCGAATGTTTTCAGCAACTTACTCAGCAGGAGGGAGTCGCAGGTTCCTGTGACGATCAATCCCAGTGAGAACACCACACCGCCTAATATGGCATAGATCCATTGATTGGAGACAGATACCGCATAACCAAAGGCGGCTATCTGTGAAGACGTATCAAAGATGAACCCAAAGATGATCCCGGTCACGATAACCGTGAAGGGATTAACATTGTTACTGAACGACTTTGGCAGCAACCTTTTCCTGAACCCGCTTAATTGTACATCGTCTTTGCGGGTAAGCGAAATGATATTGGAGATGCCCATGAAGAGTAACATGACGGACGACAGCCATTCTACCACAATGTCCAGCATGACCGGCATTTCAAAGTTGTTCTTCAATATGCAGAGGAACAGCGCTATAGCCGTTACCATGATGCCATGCCCGAAAGTGAACAAGGTACCTACCCAACGCGCCCAGGCGCTTTTGTTCATATGTAAGCGGTACGTGTAACCGTCAATGACAGTAATATGATCAGGGTCCAGGCCATGCCGTAAACCTAATACGGAAAGCACAATGAACCCACTAAGGTCTTGTTGTAAAAGTTCCATAGATGGTCAGTTTTTATTCGTTAGGCTGACCACTAAGCGTGAGTGGTTTTGAGTCTACCAGTTCAATTGCAGGATAATGTACATGCTCTTCCAGCAGTATATTCTGCATGAGGTGTTGCGTCACGATCTCGCGGGTGGTATCCGGTGTTACGCCTTTGTACCAAAGTCCTTCGGGATGCATAAATATCATTGGCCCCCAGGTGCATTGCCCCAGGCATTTGGTGCGGACAGTATGGATCTCGTCATTGAGACTGTTCTCGGTGAGGTGTGCCCTTAACTGGTTGGTGTTTGCATCTGCACCGCCATTGCTGCAGGTGCCGCCATTACAAATGAAAATGATTTTCTGAACTTTCGTCAGATCCTTGATCGCCATGCTGGTGATTACATTTAATTTAATACATTAATTACCCGTTAATGATTAAACAAGACTTCAGAAAAAAGTAAGGCAGGAGAAGAGGGGCCACACGAAGTGATGCGTTACCTTTCCTGTGCTTTCTTCCCGAAGCGTTGGATAAACATGGTCGTTGGCAGGTCTTCTGACTTGTTCCACTCTTAACGCCTTCCCATCCGCCTTCGGCGGACAGTGGCACTGGTTAAAAGTTGATATAGAACTTACAGCAGCGGGAACTGTTTTGGAATCACACCAAATTCCCTTTTAATTTCAACCGGTATTCCGGTCGAAAACCAAAAACTGGCGTAAATGTAGGTAATTATTTATTGTTTTCCGCAGGAGAACCGCACTTAGCCAAATAGTTAACACTGTCAGACAAAGCATGTCAGATATTTTTTTACTGAATGTTTTGAAATATTCTTTATTGTATGTAGGTTTATGATATATTAGTTTTTTGCAACAACCAGAATACTGTAAAATTAAGAGACACTGAACCCGAGTATTGTTGCCCTCCAGAAAATAAGTAAAAGAGCATAATTGATGATTTGATGTTGTAACGTACAACAGCCTATCTCTCATGTAGCATAATATCAATGGCGTAAATTTTACTAAATGAAACCAGTTATCCCTAGCTGCACGCTAATGCGCAGTTGTACCATTCAGACCGTCAGCGATTAACCATGCGTTACCGTTAACAGCCGATTAGTCTCCGGACTATGACATACCCATACCCATTCCTCTTCTTCCAGAGGAACAGGATCTTTATTTCCTATACTTAAATATACTTTCAATGATACTGAAGACCGCTGAGAAAGGTAAGAAGGCATTTGCGCTGACAATGCTTGTTTTACTTTATTGTGAAGCAGTATTGCCTGCGTACGCATTTGGCACCCCCCGAACGCTCCGGCATTCCAGTTATGTCGCCCCTGGTAATAGATTAAAACTGCCACATGCCGCTATTGTAGCTGCAGATATGGAACTAAAGGAACAAAAGGCGGAAACGCATTATGGCGGTCCGGGGCAACCGGAAAGTCAGGCCTTCCACTCTGTGAACGGCGATAATATGGTGGACCTGTTCAGCGGAGATTTTTCCTACAGCATTCCCCTGATGGACGTAGGTGGATATCCGTTGGCGATAGGCTACAACAGTGGTATATCCATGGATCAGGAGGCCAGCTGGGTCGGGCTGGGCTGGAATATCAACCCGGGAGCCATTTCACGTAACATGCGTGGGTTGCCGGATGATTTCAATGGCACCGATACCATCCAGAAAATGGCCACAATGAAGGAGAATAAGACTATCGGGGTGACTTCAGGCGCCGACCTGGAGATCGTCGGTCTCAGTAAGTTTGTTGGTTTTGGTATAGGTGGCAGTATGGGCGTATTACATAACTCGTATAAAGGATGGGGAATGGAGACCAGTCTGAATACCAGTATCAATGTAGGCTCCAGCAGTATGGGACGCTTTACCAGCGGCTTATCCATTACCAATAGTTCTCAGGACGGATTAACACTGGGCACATCGCTCTCTTATAAATTTGCCGATAAAGAGGCACAGGAGAAAGGAGGATTAGGCGGTAGTATTTCTACCGGACTATCCTATAATGCAAGAGAAGGATTAAAGGCCCTGACCTTTTCTGCCGGATTACAGCAATATACAGTTGATGATAAAAATTGCAGGGGAACGGCTACCCAGGGAAGTGTGTTTTCATCTTATATCTCGTTCGCACAGCCTGCATTCACACCAACTATGAGCCTTGCTCACACCAATACATTATTCAGCTACACTGCCAAGATAGGGTATGAAACAAAAGTAGTGCATCCCAGTTTCTTTGTAAGCGGATATGTCTCTCTACAAAATATCGCAGATGAAGATAAACGTTTATCATTACCTGCCTATGGGTATCTGAACTATCAATACGCAAATGGTAATGAGGGCGCTTTACTTGACTATAACCGGGAGCGGGAGATCGCGTACCGGGAAAAGCCAGCTGTGCCAAATATAGCAGTGCCATCTTATACCTATGATGTCTTTTCCGTAACCGGCGAAGGTAGCGGGGGGATGTTCCGTGCATACAGAGGGGATATCGGCTATGTGTATGATCATGCTATGAAGTCAAAGGATAACTCAGCCCGCATCAGTACAGATGTTGGTATAGGCGATCTTGTGCACGGCGGTGCGGATATTAACGTGACCCGTGCTTATACACAGACTGGCCCCTGGGTGGAACAAAATCCGCTGGCGACCACTATCGCTTTCAGGAAATCTGATAAGATGTTTGAAGCAGCTTATTTCCGTAACCCGGGTGAGAAGTCTGGTAATACAAAGGCTTTCTATGATGCTGTGGGCGGTGACGATGTTGTGGCCGTGAACCTCTTCCAGGCTGGTAACAGCAGTCCCGTTATTGAAGCGACCAATGTGCTGAATGCATACAGGAATAAGAAATTTGTTGGAAGCAAACTGCTCACACCAGAGAATAGTTATAAAACCGCCCGCGATAAACGTAGCCAGGTGATCTCATATCTGACAGCCGGCGAGGCGAGTATAGGAGGCCTTGCCAAATACATCGAGAACTATACGCCCAATGTATTCAGTCTGAGTAATTGTAACGTTACCTTCCCTGATAACAGTAATGGCTCTGGTGTTGGATTATATGGGGAATATTTCAAAGCGAAGAAGTTCGATCAGAAGCTCTTCTCCCGTATTGATACAGCAATTAATTTCAACAATAAGGGTGAGATCAATGTGAACCTGCCTACAGGCGTTACGCTCGATAACAATTTTTCAATCCGCTGGACCGGCCGTCTGAAGGCGGATGTGACCGGGCGATACCGTATCAGCACCAGGAGTGATGACGGCATCAGGGTATATCTGAATGATACGTTATTGATAGACCGCTGGAATGATCATGGCGACAGGTTAGACACCGCATGGGTTAACCTGGTGGCAGGTGAACTCTATAACCTGAAAACAGAATACTACCAGGCGGGAGGAAGGGTAGTAATGAAACTACAATGGAAGCCACTCGGCACGACAGAAGTTCCAATTACTAAAAACAGCCTGTACCTGATGCCCGACAAAGATACTTTTGTTGTTGGTGCGAATCAGCTATCAAGAGAAAAGCGGGTGAACGACTTCCGGAAATCCAATCATATTTCTGAAGTAGACGTACTGAACGACGATGGGCGCAGGTATGTATATGGCCTGCCTGTATACAACCTGAAACAGCGTGACGTTTCTTTCTCCGTTTCTGCTTCGGACGGTAAGAGAGCGGATGGCATGGTGAAATATACGGCTGGTGTTGACAATACATTGAATAACAAAAAAGGGAATGATAATTATTTCAATAGCGAAGAGATCCCGGCTTATGCACATAGCTTTCTGCTTACCGGCATTTTATCTCCCGATTACACAGATATAACCGGGGACGGTATTTCTGACGACGATCAGGGTGAGGCGATCAAATTTAATTACACCAAGATAGCAGGGATAAGGAACCCCTATAAATGGAGGGCGCCTGCCAGTGATAGCGCAAGTTACAACGAAGGATTAATGACGGATTCAAGGGATGATAAAGGCAGTTATGTATACGGTGAGAAAGAGTTGTGGTACCTGCATTCTATTGAATCAAAGAATATGATCGCTACTTTCAAGCTGAGCGACAGGGATGATCTTGCGGCAGTAGATGAAAATGGTAACAGGTCGGCAGGACGTACCGCCCGTAAACTGGAAGAGATCAACCTGTATACAAAGGCTGATTTCCAGAAATATAATACGTCTGCGAGACCAGTTAAAACGGTTCACTTTGAATACACGTATGAGTTGTGTGCTGGTGTGAACAAGCCGGTAAACAATAATGGCAAACTTACCTTAAAGCGGGTCTGGTTTACTTATAATGGAAATGAGAAGGGGAAAAAGAACCCATATGTATTTAATTACAACGTCAATAATCCGGCTTACAGCGGAAAGGCCTATGATCGTTGGGGTAATTATAAACCTGCTACACAAAATCCTGGTTATACCACTGCAAACCCTATTAGCAATGCAGAGTACCCATACGCATTACAGGATAGCCTGTTAGCGGCGAAGAATGCAGCCGCATGGACGCTGGATTCTATTATACTGCCATCCGGCGGACGTCTTAAGGTAGAATACGAGAGTGATGATTATGCCTATGTTCAGAACAAGCGGGCCGCACAGATGTTTAAAGTGGCCGGATTTTCAAATAGCGCCCCGTCAAGTCTCAGCGACCTTCATAGTTCGTTGTATGGTCTGACGGACTTTCGTTACGTGTCAATCACTGTGCCCAGGGCTGTCAGCAGCAAGCAGGAAATATATACCCGTTATCTGGAAGGGTTGAATGGCAAACTGTATTTCCGTTTGTTTGTGAAGGTACCGGGAGATAAGTTTGGCAGTGGTAGTGAATATATTTCTTCCTATGCCACTATCGACGATAGTGAGTACGGTTATTTTAACAATGGAAAAACTATCTGGATCAAGGTGAAAGCGATTGATGCCGCAGGTGATACAGGCGATGCTCTGAGTGTATTCAGCCCCATGGCACAGGCTGCGATCCAGTATTTACGTTTGAACCTCCCGTCCAAAGCATATCCGGGATCGGACACCGGAGATGATATTACTTTCGGCGATGCGGTGAAGATCCTGTTGTCACAGGCAGATAATATCACTAATACTTTCCTTACTTATAATGTCGCCGCAAGGGCGAAAGCCTGGATGCGGGAGCTGGATACTTCGCGTACGCTGGTACGGCTGGATAACCCTTTCTATAATAAATATGGCGGCGGGCTCCGTGTGAAGCGCATCCGTGTTTATGACAACTGGAAGAACATGACCCAGCAGCAGGAATCTGTGTATGGTACGGAATATGAATACAAGACTACCATTACATCGGATGGGAAACCTGTACAGATCAGTAGTGGCGTGGCTAGTTACGAGCCTGGTATTGGCGGGGAGGAAAATCCCTGGCGCCAGCCTATCGAATATAAACAACAGGTAGCTGCGCTGGCTCCGGTAAACCTCGGGTATACGGAGGAGCCACTGGGTGAATCATTCTTTCCGGCGGCATCAGTGGGCTATAGTAAGGTGAGGGCACGCTCTATCAACTCGAAGAACGTACGGTCGGCAAGTGGCTTCACTGAAAGCAGTTTTTATACTACTTATGATTTCCCTGTTATTACAGATATGACCCTGCTGGCAGACAGTAAAAAACGATTCAAACCGGCACTGGCAAACTTCCTGCGTATCAATGCACGGCATTTTGTGGCTGTGAGCCAGGGCTTTAAGATAGAATTGAATGATATGAACGGCAAGCTGCGTTCTGAGGCTACATATGCAGAAGCAGACGCAGATAATCCTGTGCGTTATGTAGAGAATTATTACAAACTCGATAATGCGTCAACGCTGTCTAAACACCTAAATAATACGGTCGCAACAATTAATTCGCAGGGTGTGGTGGATACCGCAGCAATTGTTGGTAAAGACATTGAACTGATGATGGATATGCGCCAGCATAAAAGTGTGACCAACGCCAACAACTTTAACGTAAACGGTGAGTTCTTCTCGTTCTCGATACCTCCGGTATTCCTGATCCCAAGTTTATGGAGCCTTGCACAGCGGGAAGAGGTCCAGTACCGTTCTATTGGCACCACTAAGGTCATCAACCGGCATGGCTTATTGGATAGTGTAGTGGCCATTGATAAAGGCAGCCGGGTGACCTCGCGTAACCTGTTATACGACGACGAATCAGGAGAAGTTATTCTGACAAGCACACAAAACCTTTTCGGCGACCCTGTATATAGCTTCAGCTGGCCGTCTGGTTGGGTATATGACGGGATGAGCGCCGCCTACAAAAACATCAATACAGTGTTAAGTAACGTCTATATCACGAGAGGAAAGATCACCAGTGGCTTATCATCTGCTACAGAAGCGACCTATTTCACCGCAGGAGATGAAATTCTGGTGGCATCCAAAGTAAAAACGGGAGGTGCTGATTGCGCGCCGGAGATCGCTTCTTTTGCCACGTCGAGTAAGTTGTATGCGGTAGACGCCAATACCCTGAATGGTGGTACGCCTGACATTTACTTTGTTGACGCTAAAGGTGTACCGTTTTCCGGAAATGATGTTTCCATGAAGGTGATCCGTTCAGGTAGAAAAAATATGCAAACCGTTGTGGGAGATGCATTGATGCTGAATAATCCATTGGTGAAAGTGAATGGTACCTACCAGCTGGTGATAGACGGAAATTCCAGGATCATTAAGGCGAGTGCAACAGAGTATAAACAGGATTGGAAAATTGCGGACAGAAAAAGACAGAAGGCTGTTTGTGCTAATTAACTGACTACGTAAAATCAAATGATATGTTTATAAAGAGAATACTCACGCTGTTAGTGCTACTTGTGACCGGCCATAGTCTTTGCCATGCACAGGGAGGCCGGCCTGCGGTTGCGGGGGCGTGGGAGATTGTGAAGATAGAAACGAAGCTGTTATCACAACAAGATAATCAGGTGCTGGAACAGAAGACACTGACAAAGCCGGAAGAGTTTAAAAATGTAACAGGATTTGTACCTGTGAGAATATCGGTTAACGGCGAGAACTGCAGCATCACGAATTCAACCGGATTTACTGAGACGGGCAAATACAAGGTAGCGGAAAAAGGCGTGCTGTTATATCAGAAAAAGCTACAGCTGCAGCCTGATACAACGCCGGGAATACCACCTCCGGAGGCGCCTTACCTGCAGTACCGTTATAAGATGCAGAATGGAGGGACGCTGGTCCTGGAACTGCCGGGAGCTTCCTTTCTGGACACTTCCAGGAATCTTCCGGTGTTGCTGGAGTGTACCTGTTACTATAGAAAGAAACAGTAGTTCGTTAACCGCTTTATCACTATACCAATGATATACAAAATATTCAGGTGTAAGTATATTTTCATTTTGCCGGCATTGCTGTTATTTTTTATCGCCGGCGCAAATGCACAGACATGCCCCTCCTGGGGTATCAGCGCTGTGACAGAGCCTTCTGTCTGCGCGGCCAGTGGCAAGATCACCTTATCCTTTACGGGTACGGGAGCAGGCAATGTAACTGATATGTTATTCAGCCTGGAACCGCTTACTTCCGGAGGTTACAGCGTGGCGCCCAATACTTCTAACATATTTGAGAATATTCCGGCAGGTAGTTACCGGGCTTTGGCCAAGGGTATCTGTAACAATGAAGTAGTTTCGGCTACAGTAAATGTTACCGTGGCCGGAAATTACGTTCCCTTTACAGCGGCCATCTCACAGTACCGGCCAGCCCTGCACGCCTGTAATACCGGCCGGGCTTACGTTTCAATGAAAAATGGACACCTTCCGTACCAGGTCACTATAACAGGCAAGCCTGCATCATATGTGGGACGGACCTCATTTACTGCAACGCAGGACATTGTTATAGACAGTTTGCAACCAGGCACCTACACAGTTTCCATTGTTGACGCATGTGGCGCTGCCGCTTCCGTACAGGCTTTAACCATTGACGAGCTCTCGCTGATACCGACCGCCGATCTATGGACGCCTATGCCACTCGCTATACGCAATACCTGCAATAAGTTTATAATAGGAGGCCCCCGTGCATATTCAGGGAGCCCGTTCGTACAGTATCTGACATCCGGTACACCTATTACTTACAGCGTCTCCTTCGACGGGGGACCTAAAACAGCCTATAAGGACCTTGGCGGGCAGGATACTATTACGCTGCCTGCCGGACAGACCTTTAAGGACATGTATACAAAGACGGTCACTTACTATATCAGAACGGCATGCGGAGATGAAGTTGTGTATCCCAGGGTGTTTGGCATTCCTTATATGTGGGATTATTACAAGCTGAATTGCGCTACGGACTTTGATGAAAGTTATTATGTGGACACATTGTATGCGCACTGTTACCCTATCTATGTATCCTTCAGGAATAAAACGACCAATGCAATACGGTATGATACAATAAAAAAGAACGCCGGTCCACAAACCATGAGCCATATACCCTTTGGCAGCTATCGCATCACGAGTGTTACTGCCGACGGTGTGACCATTGCAGACAGGGATGTAGTCATTAACGGTCCGGTATCAAATCCTTATTCCGTCATCATTACACATAATAGCGGCGACTTCGGAAATGACGGTGCTATAGTGTTCCTTATTTATAAATCAACGGGATACCTTACTCCCGGAACAACGGTCAATCTGATAAGTCCTTCCAATATCCCTTATTCTGCGACGATTGCGGCAAATTATCAGAGTAATACCTGGGGGGTATACATGACACAGCATAGTCCTGCCAGATACTTTTATCCTGGTAACTACACTTTCAGAGTAACAGACAGTTGCTTCAGTTATGACCTTCCGGTCACAGTTACCGAAAGGGATGTATATCGTTTCAATCTCACATACGAGGAAGAACAGACCTGTACGGGCCTTAAGATTAAACCAACAGGCACCAGTGTTTACCATGATACCCAGCAACCTGTTTATTTCAGAATAGTGAGAGGGCCACAGGGCAGTGTTGGATTTGACAATTCTATTGTTACCAGGGGCGATTCTCTTTTATTGCCAATGGAGGGTACTTACAGGATCGCCATGTCATCATACCCGACAATTGTGGGTGATTTCTCACAGGCCAATAGCCCTAACACCAAGGAGATCAACTTTACGTACAAGCCCCTGGTCGTTGACGTGAACAGGTCCCTGGGTTGGGTTTGCCCTGGTGCTCCCGACAACTCAGGAAGTATTGTGGCCATCGCCGCAGGGGGTAGTAAAGCGACGACGGGCGTATTCACCTACAGGCTGGCTGCCGAAGGTAAAGGTGCTACTGGTCCGTACTGGGCTACCAATACTACGGGTAAATTCAGTACAGCTACTTCCGGAGGTGCTTATACGTTAATGAAAAATCAGAATTATGATGTACGCGTGGAAGATGAATGTGGCGCAGCTGCCGTACAGCGACTTAAGATCATTGATTTCGAAACAGCGGAACTTGCCACTTCGGATAAACTTGAATACTGTGTTGGTGAAAGGATCGTCTTTAAGATCATCAATCTTCCGACGACAGCTATTACTTATGCATGGTCAGGCCCGGACAATTTCAGCAGTACGGAACAGAATCCCGTACTCTCACCTGTAACGCCTAAGAGTGGCGGTAATTATCATGTAGTGATCTATTCCGATATCTGTATGAATCCTATTCATGCGGATGTTGACGTAGCGTTAACACCGTATAATCTAACCTGCTACAGCGCGGTGACCGATACCAGTGTTAATCCATACGCATTCGGACTGTTGGGCAGCTGGCATCAGCATAAGGTGTATAACTATTACGGCAGAAGAATGGAAAGTTCTACAGGGCAGGCTACAGACATACGGCAGGACGGTACTGTCAAAGACTTTATTTCTTTCTGGAAGAAGTCCGGGACCGGCTGGCAGGCGCAGTATGATACCACCAGATGGATATGGAACACTGAAAGCACCCTATATAATAAAAAGGGAATGGAACTCGAAAACAGGGATCCATTGGGACGCTTTAATGCCGGACTATATGGTTTTGATGATGCGCTGGCCATTGCAGTTGTGCAGAATAGCCGTTTCAGAGAGGCCGCCTATGAAGGGTTTGAAGATTATTTATTCGGCAATACCGTATGTGATACTGTTTGTAGCGGAGGCAGGAGCTTTGATTTCTCTTCCTATAAGAATAATCTGGACTCCACACAACAACATACGGGCAGATACAGCCTGCGGATAGCAGCTGGAGGCAGCGCCGGCATATCGGCTCCCGTTGCGGTGGATGGTGATAGCACTTTCAGTCTTTCTTTTAACAGGAATGCAAATGCCTGTATTGCCGGCGGACAAACGCTCGGCAGCATCCGTACCGGTAAACAGGCTATACTGCCGGTATATTCGCCATTGCCAGGCAAGAAAGTGGTAGTGAGCGCCTGGGTAAAAGAGGAAAAAGATTGCAAAGGAATTTCCTATACCGGAAACAGAATGAATATCTCTGTAAGAAGAGGCGCCACAGCTACTGTGCTGATCGCTTACCCGAGAGGAGGTATTGTTGACGGCTGGCAACGTTATGAACAGGTGGTGGACATTCCTGCGGATGGTACTGAACTGATCGTGACAATGCAGGCTACCGGAAGTTCTACCGTGTATTTTGACGACCTGCGTATACATCCTTACAATGCCAATATGAAGTCGTATGTCTACAACTCGTCAGACCTGCGTTTGATGGCGGAGCTGGACGAAAATAACTATGCTACTTTCTATGAGTATGATGATGATGGTACGTTGATGAGAGTGAAAAAAGAAACGGAAAGCGGTGTTAAAATGATCACCGAGACGAGAAGCGCCTTGTCGAAGGAATAATTATCATATCCCCATTTTAAATAAGAGATTATGCATTCTTTGCTAAGAAAGACATATCAATGGTGTATGCTGATACTACTGCTGCTACTGGCAGGTAACGGCTTCGCACAATCTGGTAGTATAAAGACGATAAAAAGGGTGCTTGACGGTAGCAAGAACCAGATATCCAAAGACTCTGCCATTATTGTGCAGGATAGCATCTACTTCAATCCTGTAGTCATCGCTAAGCTGGATACACCCTACCAAGTGAAAAATATCATTACCCTCAGGATCAATGAGTTTAGTAATGTATACCTACCTGCACAATTCACTGTTACCGTAAATGCACGGGTCATTTATACCCGTCCCGATTTTACGGTCGACTCTGTTGAGAAGAGTTTTGTGATTAACTATGATACGTCCGCCAGTTATACAAGCAGGAGTAGTTTTGTATTTAACAATGCGCATCAGGTGACGTTGAAGGTGATCAGTGTAGTTGCGCCAGCGGGAGGTAATATATTATCTGCCTTACTATTGGAGAATGAAATGAGCGTACGCCCCGTGTACAAATTCTCCTGTACAGATGATGCGGTGAAGAGCATCAGCTCAAATAACGCTCCCAATACCGACTCGACGGACGAGCTTAGTGTTAGCTGGCCGGTGGTGACCGGTGCGGACGTATATGACCTTGAATGGGCGTATGTCGATTCTTCCGCTTATACCAGCAACAAGTATGGTGATCCGCTGAACCCCCAGCTGTTATTCAGGAATAACGCCTCACGTGTTACGGTGGCAGGAAACTCATACAAAATACCCCTGTTGTATGATAATGGAGGTATATTATTTTTCAGAGTAAGGTCGGTACAGCAAAAAAGCAGGGATAGTCGTATAGAAACCGAATGGAGCTCAACATATACAGGTGGCCTGGGCCGTTACAGCTTTACAGGGCATCAACGGAAATTAAACTGGACAGCTGCTGTCAGCTATTCCGAAGAAGGGAACCGTAAAGCTGTCGTGTCTTACTACGATGGGAGTTTGCGAAACCGGCAGATCGTTACAAAAGACAATACCTCGAACAAGACGGTAGTGGGCGAGTCTTATTATGACTATCAGGGAAGGCAGGTTATACAGGTGATGCCTGCACCTTCACTGAATTCGATCATTAAATATACGCCCCGTTTTAATCGTGATCTGAACGGCGCTGAGTATGATAAATCAAATTATGATAAGATCAATAGTCCGTCTGAATACCTGACCACCACTGCGAAGCCTATGTCGCAGACGTCAGGGGCAAATCAGTATTATTCAGCCAACAATCCGGATAAGAACAGCGGGATGAATCAGTTCATACCTGCCGCAGATGGATATGCCTTTACTGAAACGGAATATACACAGGATAATACCGGCAGGATAAGCCGGCAGAGTGCGACAGGGTCTGTATTCAAATTAGGCAGTAACCATGAAACGAAGTACTACTACGGTATTCCCGGCGAAAATGACCTGGATGTACTTTTTGGTACGGAAGCCGGAGACAGGACCCACTATTTTAAGAACATGCTGCGGGATGCGAACGGGCAGTATGCGATCTCATACCTGGATATGTATGGCCGCACTGTGGCGACGGCATTGGCAGGAACGCCGGATAGCGCAAGCCTGGATAATCTATCATCTAATATCACATTTCCGGTAACGGATACTTTGTCAAGAGCGAATGCTAACCTTGTCAAAGACCTTGTGATGGAAAATACCCAGAACCAGCTGGTAGCTGTGGATGGCGATTATCAGTTCAAATATTCATTGGTACCTCCGGTATTGAAGAAGAAAAGCTGTGCTACTGACACGGTTTGTTATACCGCCTTGTATGACCTGGAGATCAAGATCACAGATGATGCTTATAACCTGAATCTGGGAGGTAAACCTTTTGATACGATCATCCGCAATTACACCGGCACGATCATTCCTAATTGTAATGTGCCGCAACCCATTCAGGTAGCGTTCACATTACGTTTGCCCCGGGGAAGTTATCAGATCTCCAAACGGCTGACCATCAGTAAAGATGCGATGTCCTACTACAGGGACAGTGTCTTTATGAAAAAGAACCTTTGCCGGACGGTGGAACAGTTCGTCCAGGAGCAAAGGGATCTCCTGCTTAATACGAAGTGTATCCCGGATTGTGCTTCATGTAAGGATAGTATTGGCACATGGGACAGCTTCCGGACTAGATACATGATAGCGGGCGGAATAGCATTTACAGACAGCGCGGCCTATCGTGGAGAGGCAAATGCTGCTTATGCAGAGGCCATCGCTACCTGTGAAGTTTTATGTGATAAAACAACAGAATCTACTGATATACGACAGGCGCTGTTGCTGGACGTATCTGCGCCTTCAGGCCAGTATGCCGATCCGGAAGATACGTTGAACGTCTATTCAATTTTCTATCAGGTGGACGAAGAAACGCTGCCTGCTTATAAACGCGATACGGTCACTTATCTCGACGAGGCAGGGAAACCCGACCTGGTGTATGATGAACTGAGTGACAGTTATGTTATTCCGCAGCGATTAAGGCCCGATCAGTTCTCTGCCAAGTTTAAACCTTCATGGGCGCCTGCGCTCCTGAAATTCCATCCCGAATATTGTAAATGGCTGGAATTTCAAAAGCACACAGCAAGTTATGCGTGGGACAGAGAGTTTGATAAGATCGATACCTATGCAGAAGCAAAGGCCAAAGGATATCTGAACCCAATTGGCGTAACAGGCTATCCTTATCCGATAGTAACAGCGAATGCCGATCCTTTGTCGCTGGAAAGCACAGAGATGTTCAATGCACTGCGGACTAAACTGATCAATTATAACTCAGCGTCCGGTGGTCAGATAATGACAATGTGGAGTACGGCTACCGCTACTGTGAAATGCGAAGGAAGTGCAATTGCCTGTATAGTGGCGTACGCACCCACCACTGCACCATTTAATGAAAGTGCGCTTTGTACCGGCGATCTTGATATGGCGTGGCGCAACTTCAGGCAGCTCTACCTTTCTGCCAAACGTGCTATCGTTGACAATAAGATCAAGAGCGCAGCCTGTCCTTCCGGTGTTACTAACCCGACATCAGCTACGCTGATAGCCGCCGGAAAACAATTGAATTTCAATAATTCTTCTGACGTATTGGCGGAGAATGGACTTGGGTACCTGAACAATACTTCCCAGTCGGGAGCTGCATCCGATTCTGCCAACAATGCGGTGAGGAGACATTATGAGGATAACTGTAAGGCCTATGCCAAAGCATGGGTGCAGCAACTGGCGCCTTGTAAATATAGCCAGGCGATGCTGAATATACTGATCCCCAGATTAGTGGAAGTATGTAAAGAGGGGTCGGATGTTTCGCACCCGATGGGGTCAAGCTCGGTAAGGCCTGGCAGCACATATCCATTGAGGACCTTCCAGCAGGTGCTGGAAGAGTTTAATGCACAGCAGAATATTTCAAGCACTATAGATTGTAATGGATACCTGATCACCGCACCTGCACCTTACGACAAACAGATAGCATACAGTAACAAGCCTGTATACTCAAAACCGGATACCTGTGAATGCCGCAAACTGAATAACCTTCGTAGTGAATACCTGCAATATGGTAAACCTACTGATGGTAGCTTTGGCGGTTATCTGGCCAGGACAAGACAGATCAACATGTCGGACGCAGATCTGACCCAGCTACTGAATGCATGTAATACTACGAGCAGCTGTACTTATTTTACAAAGATCATCAGTCTGCCACCGGCATTGCAATGTAATACAGGTGAGATATGCGCGCCTTGCAGCGTTATCAATAATGCGTATACAAAGTTTACAAATAAGTTCCCGGGTATCACGCCGACAATAGAGGAAGCAGATACAACGCAACAGAAACGGAATAAATTGTTTGCCAGTTTTATGAACAATGAGCTGGGATTCAGCAAGCAGGCATGGGAGTATCTGAAATTCCGTGCTGACTGTCCTGCACCTCCGCAACCATCAGCGACCTGCGTAACGATCACCAATATCAGGAACAGTTTCCTGAACCTGTACCCTGTTGCGGTCGGAGATACCGTTACTGTGAGCAAAACAGCTGCTACACTCAGGATAACACACCTTTTAAGCACCAGGGCCACTGCATACCCCTCAAACGTTACGCTGGGTGCAGCGGTATGGACGAACGGCGGATGGTTTACATTCAGGGATAATATTGTATTTAATTTCAGCAGGCTTGCAAGAGGGGCTAATATCACATATGCTGATATGAACCTGTATGCAAAACCAGCATCTGCAGGTGGAGAGATCGTTGCGGGTAGCCAATCACATTACGCTGCAAATCCCGGAACGATTTCCTGTGTTTTTGCCCGCTCACTGGGACCTGTAATAGCCAACGTTACAACATGGTCAGGACAACCGGGCACGGTGGCAGCAAACAGTATTAGTTTAAGTCCGATCACCACCACGCAGAGCAGCGCAAACTATCTGAACCAGGTTTGTACGAACCTGGTAAGGGATATGTATACCGCTTCCCGCAGTGGGGTTGATTATGGATTGATCATGAGACTGAGTTCGGAGCCGGTACAGGTTTATAATGCCTTTGTATTCTGGTCAAATAGTAGTGCGGCCGGGACCAAGCAACCTTTCCTGAATGTGACTTACCGGGCGCACAGATGTGACGAGTTTGTAGTCTACTTCAATGAAACGTTCGGTCAGGGTACAAACTATACGATGACACAGATAGATAGTTTCTATCAGGCAAATTGTGGCGCATCTTCTGGTGTTTGTACTACCTCGCCACCACCACCGGTAACACCAATATATGATGGTCCGTTGTTATGCGGAAAGTCAACCCCTGTGTTCCCATCAACGGATGTTAATACAGTCAACAACTGCTCTGACAGCGCTTTCTTTGCTATCAGCAAGGGAACTGAGTTATTCAAAGCTTACCGCGACTCACTGATCGGCAGCTTTGACCAGGATTATATTACTTCGGGATTACTGGCGATGAACAGGGAATTGTTCACTGTTAATTATAACACCAGCGAGTATCATTATACACTGTATTACTATGACCAGGCGGGCAACGTTGTGAAAACAGTACCTCCGGCAGGTGTGGTAATAGACAGATCGGCTACCTGGCTAAACAATGTAAAAGCGGCCCGCGCAAAAAAACAAAAGCTCGCTCCGGCTCACAGTAAAACAACCCTGTACCGCTACAATACCTTGAATCAGGTTGTGGAACAGCAATCGCCCGATGCGGGCGTCGCCAGGTTCTGGTATGACAGATTGGGAAGGCTTGTAGTGTCGCAGAATTCCGGACAGGCTGCTTTGCAGAATTACACCTATTCCCTTTATGATGGACAGGGACGTTTGGTAGAAGTAGGACAGCTGAACAGCGGTACACAGATAACGGATGATATCAGCCGGAATCAGGGGCTGCTGGCACAGTGGCTGTCCAACGCAAGGACCACTTATACGCAGATCACCCATACAAACTATGATGTGGTGTATGCGCCATTGTCCCAACTGGTACTTTCGGCGGATAACCTTCGTAACCGGGTATCCTGGACAGCATTGTATAATAATGTCAATGACCTTATATCAGGCAATTATTCATCAGCAGCATTCTTCAGCTATGATATGCATGGTAATGTGGATACTTTGCTGCAGGACTATAAACTGGGAGCACTGGCTGATGCAGGCAACAGGTTCAAGAAGATCGTGTACCGTTATGACCTGATCAGTGGAAAGATCAGACAGGTGGCGTATCAGCCGTCACAGACGGACGCTTTCTATCACCGCTACAGCTATGACGCGGAAGACAGACTCACGAATGTTGAGACGAGTGCTGACAGCATCTACTGGGAGAATGACGCCTATTACCAGTATTACAGGCACGGTGCACTTGCAAGGGCTGTTATTGGCCAGCAACAGGTACAGGGCATGGATTATGCCTACACGCTTCAGGGCTGGTTGAAAGGAGTGAACAGTACTGCAGTGACATCTGCGGCAGATATGGGGCGCGATGGTATTTCAGGCAGTGTATCTGGTAAGGATGCATTTGGATATGCAATACACTATTACGGCAACAGGGATTACAACCCGCTTAATACAAGCGTAAAACCATTTGCAGCAGTAGACGGTGCAACCTTTAAACCATTATTCGATGGTAACATTGGCGCTATCAGTCAGCATAACCCGGCATTAGGAGAACCGCTGTTGTATGCTTATAATTATGATATACTGAACAGGTTAAAAGGAATGCAGGCATTGCGTAACCTGAATACCACTACTAATACCTGGACGCCGACAGCCATTTCCGATTTCGGGGAAACGATCACGTACGACGAAGACGGCAACATCCTTACTTATAACCGTAATGGTAATACGCTGGCAGGTAAGCCGCTGGCGATGGATAAGCTGAACTATATCTACAAGGCCGGCAAAAATCAGCTGGACTATGTAAAGGATTCTGTAGCCAGCTCCAACTATGATAGTGACATCGATAATCAGGTTGCCGGTAACTTCGCTTATGATAGCCTCGGGAACATTACAAAAGATAATGCAGCGGGCATCAGTAGTATTACCTGGACACTGTATGGGAAGATATCGACCATTACAAAAACAGACGGTACTGTTATCAGGTACACTTACGACGTAGGTGGTAACCGTATCAGCAAAATTGTTAATGGCGTGCAAACCTGGTACGTGAGAGATGCGGCAGGTAGTGTGATGAGTATTTATACCAAAGGTGATAGTAACATTAACAATGGAGACCTCACTCGTACGGAAGTTCATTTGTACGGCAGTAACAGGCTGGGTATAAGTACGACGGGTAACAATATGCAGAATGTTGTATCTCCGCCGGTTACAAGCCTGCCCGGTTTAGGAATAGGCAAAAGTGTGAGTTTTGTTCGCGGTAAGAAGTTCTTTGAGCTGACAAACCATCTTGGAAATGTACTCGCAACAGTGTCTGACCGGAAGAAGGCAATATCTGTGAATGGCACGACGATTGACCGTTATGAGGCGGACATTGAATCAGCACAGGAATACTATCCGTTTGGTATGTTAATGCCGGGTAAGGTACTGCAGAGTGATAAATATCGCTATGGTTTCAATGGAAAGGAAAATGACAATGAGCCTAAGGGGCTGGGTAATCAGCTGGATTATGGCATGCGCATCTATGATCCGAGACTCGGCAGGTTCCTGAGTGTTGACCCGCTGGCAAAATCATTCCCATGGAACAGTACTTACGCCTATGCTGAAAATGATGTGATCAGGAGCGTTGACCTGGATGGAACTGAAAAAACGGTAAGCACCACCACACATACTTATAATGAAGCGACAAAGACGTTCCTGAGTACAACGGTTTCTGATGTTTATGTGACGCCTGAGGGTATGTTCACTATCGGGTTTAAGAAAATGACGTCGAAGGAGATCATGGCGGAAGCGTTCGTAGTCACGAACAATTTGCCACGGGATGGAAACTTTGTTTATCATGAGTATGAGTTTAACCCACGATTTAATGCGGCCAGTTACACATATAAGGATAAGAATGGGGAAGAACATTACAAGTACTTTTCTCCGGATTATCTGACATTCATGTACGAGCAACTCGGTATAGCGCAGAAAAAACATGCGGCTAAATTGGAGATTGCTTCACATTTACTTAATCTTGCGGGAACAGGACCGCTTGTAAAAGCGGAATTAAAGACGTTATCGGCGGAGGCAAAAGCCGCAGCGGCGGAGACCAAGGCGTTAGCAGCAGCGGAGGCGGAAACAGCAGCAGCAAGCTCCGAAGCGACAGCAGGAAAACCAATTGTTGAGCCACCGCAGGCGCCTGTATCAACACCGGCGCAGATACCGCAGAAGGTACAGCAGCAACAGGCCAAGGCTTCATCCGGTAAAAGCGTAACTGCTGTTCCGGTTAAGAAAATTGTTCCTGAAAGGGGCTATCTTGGCAGTAAAAAGCATGGTATCGAATGGAAGGAAGGTGCTGCTACGGCAAACAATTTACAGAAGCCGCAGGGGCAGTGGACGAAGAAGTCGCTGGACTTTGCAACTGAAAAGGCACAGACGTTACCAGTAGATAGTAAGGGTGCGTATTTTGATCTGCCTCCAGGTACAGGTGCAAAAATATACATGCCTGATGGGACAGTTGTTGATGCAACACGCATCTGGATCAGGAATAACGGAACCGGCACGTTCCATGGATATCCAAGAGTACAAGATTAAATTTAATTATGTTCAAGTTTCAAATAAGTAATCCGCAGGTATTGGATAATTACGATAGTGAAGACACCACTATGGGGGACGCTATTCAATCCATTTTTCCATTGGATACTGAATATGCTTTTCTGATCTGGAATCATATTTGTATCCCGCTGTGTTACAAATATGACCTGTCTGAGATAATTAAGGACCTTATCAGGGTTGTATCTTTTGCGAAAGACGGGAATAAAGATCATATGGAATTGCACTTTGGATCGAATACTTTTTTCAGCACATGGGACCTTTCAAAAGAAGCAGGCAAGGTGACGATAAAAGCAAGTTGGGAGAGTGTGCTGGGAAGACTGGAAGGATTACTGAATGAGCACAATGAACTGACTATTAATATTGAGGATATGTCGCATGAAATAAAGAGGATGTTAACATTCCTGAAGGAGAAGTTGGAGCATGTGGGATATAATGCGGATAATCTGGAAGACTTTCATTTGCTGATGGATCTGTAGTACACCGACAGCAAATATTCATGCCTCTGGAGCGGCACTGTGCAATACCTGCCAGTGCCGCTCTTTTTTATGAGCGATAAGTGAAATAGCATAGTAAGATCAGTGCCATTAGTGCTGTTACCGCATGGTTCACATACATTACTCTCTTTAACTCCTCATGTGCAATCTCCCGTGGTGTATCTCCGATATACGGTTTGACCACCACCTGGCCATGATATGTATTCGGGCCTCCGAAGCGGCATTGCAGGATGCCTGCCAGCGCTGCTTCAGGGTATCCTGAATTCGGGCTTGCATGCTGATGCCCGTATTTTAGAATATATGCCAGGCCCCGTTTGTTGAATGTCACGAATACCATTAACAACGCTGTTAACCTGGCGGGGATGTAATTCACCACATCGTCCAGCCTTGCAGCAAATTTTCCGAAGTAAAAATACCGCTCGCTTTTATACCCGATCATCGAATCAAGGGTATTGATCATCTTATAGACCATCATAGCAGGTAACCCGCCGATAGCATAGTAGAACAAAGGCGCAATGACGCCATCACTTAAATTCTCAGACAAGGTCTCAAATACTGCAGTACGGATCTGGTTCTCATTCAGCGCACTTGTTTGACGGCCTACGATCCACGACAGGCGTTTACGGCCCGCATCAAGGCCTTGATGCGCCAATGTGTCAAACACTTCTTTTCCCTCCTGTAAAAGACTCTTATTGGCTAAACTGTAAAAGACAAAGATGCTGGTGAAGATGTAATATGTTGTTGTGTTGAATGCCAGCAACCAGTGTTGCGCAAAATAGAAGAAGCTGAATACCAGTGCGCAGAGGACGATTGTCAGTAATGCACCTTTCAGTAATTTTGATTTTCCTTTGTTCAACAGTGTTTCACCTGTAGCTATGACATTACCGAATAAGCGGATCGGGTGTGGTAGCCACCTGGGGTCTCCCAGTAAGAGGTCCAGCAGGTAGCCTGCTATCAATGGAATGGCTGCGATCAGAAACTGTCCATCCATGACTTGATCGCGTTTACCAGTAATGCATTTTGTTCCTTGCGCTGTGTAGCAATACGGAAGTGCTGTGGCGTGAGGCTTTTAAAGTTAGAAGCATCCCTGATCAGCAAGCCTTCCGTTTGTAGTAAAAATAACTTTAGTTCTGCCGCAGTACCTTTGGACGTCTGACAGAGGAAGAAGTTGGTATGTGTTTTCCTGATGGAGATATTGCCGATATTATTCAACGCGCTGATCAGTTCAAGTGCATCCCATGTCAGTGTTGATACGGGCAATGCCATTTCTTCTCTGTGCTGCGCAATGAACAATCCGGCTTCAATGGCTAACGCGTTGACAGACCAGGGCATTTTAGAGGGAAGGATGTTATTGATAACAGCTTCACTGCTGAGTATATAACCCAGACGTAATCCTGGTATAGCATAAGTTTTAGTAAGCGACTTAATAATAATCAGGTTAGGATATTCATCCAGGGAGGGGACCATCGAGATAACATCCACCGTAAAATCAACATACGCTTCATCGATCACGAACATGGTTTCCGGGTGATGATCTAAGAGCTTTTTTATCGTTTCCGGATGAAGTATAGCGCCAGTAGGATTATTGGGATTGCCGAAGAATACAATATCCGTCCGAAAAACTGTATCCGGGCGAAGATCATCCCAATGGAGATGATCTACTTGCAGATCGTTGGCCCGGCAGCCGTCTTCGTATTCAGCAAAAGCCGGTATAACAATAGTGGCCGATTTTCTGCGATATGCATGCGCTACCAGGTAAAAGGCTTCCGTTGCACCGTTTGTAACTAATACCTGTCCGGGCTTTATACTATGCCAATCGGCCAAAGCAGCTTGTAAGCGCTGGGCGTTAGCTTCCGGATAGTTATTGATCTTATGCAGGCAATCAGTAAGATGGCTGTTCAGTTTATCGGAAGATCCTTCGTAAAATACATTTGAGCTGAAGTCAGCAATGATGTTATAATTAAACAAATATCTGTCGTCTCCGTGACCGTTGATCATCTGTCTCTCTTTAGTTGTCTGTAAATGTAGTCCATGTCTATATGCTCACGCAGATGTTGCGCCAGCTTGTCATACTGCGCATCCTTGTAAGCCATGTAATCGAAAGGGGCGGAAGATCGCTGTGTACTATATTCTTTCAGCAGATCATCTATCACTACAGTATTGTCGAGAATACCGTGAATGTAGGTACCCCAGCAACGTTCATTCAGTATGTAGCCATCATGATCACCACTGCCTGTTTTATTGAGCGGACTTTCAGCGCCGGTGGCCGTACTTACTCCCATATGGATCTCATACCCGTTACATGATGTAGTATTGTCTTTGTAATAAAAGCGGCATTGCTCCGTCACTTTGTTTTCGGTTAACACTGTTTTGATGGGGAGGATACCTAAACCGGGCATCGATTCGACCATACCTTCCACGTGATGCGGATCTTCTATACTGTGGCCCATCATCTGGTAACCACCACAGATGCCTATCACGGTTTTACGGTTTTTATGCGCCTGCACAATCGCCTTCGCCACACCATTGTTCTTGATGTCGATAAGATCGGCAATAGTGTTCTTGCTGCCGGGAAGGATGATGATGTCCGCCTTTTCAATATCAGCCGGATTATTACTATAGAACAGGTGTACACGTTCATCCTGTTCCAGTACGTTGAAGTCGGTAAAGTTAGACAGGCGGTTGAGCAGCACAACAGCCACATTCACTTTACCGGATGCCAGACTATTGTGTTTATGTTCAAGTCCGACGGAGTCCTCTTCTTCTACATAAATGTCTTTACGGTAGGGGATGATACCAACAACGGGCACACCGCAAAGTTCTTCCAGCATTGTTTTGCCGGAATCAAAGAGAGGGGCGTCGCCCCTGAATTTATTAATGATGATACCTTTGATCAATTGTTTTTCTTCCGGTGGCAGCAGGGCCATGGTGCCATAGGCACTGGCGAATAATCCGCCCCGGTCAATATCGCCCACCAGGTATACGTCGGCCTGCGCATGTAATGCCATACGCATATTCGTTATGTCCCGGTGTTTCAGGTTCAGTTCACTGATGCTGCCTGCGCCTTCCAGTACAACAGGGTTAAACTTCGCATGCAGGCGGTCGTACGCTGCTTTGGCTTCTTTGAAAAGTTCCTGTTTGTTGTTGCCCATAAAGTAATCGTAAGCTGACTGATTGCCTACGGGTTTACCTAGTAGTACGACCTGCGAGGCTTTATCGCTGGTAGGTTTTAACAGCACAGGATTCATATCGGTACTGCAGGGGATACCGCATGCCTCTGCCTGTACGGCCTGGGCGCGTCCTATCTCAAAGCCGTCGGGTGTGGCATAGCTATTGAGCGACATGTTCTGTGCTTTGAAAGGGGCGGGATGGTAGCCATCCTGTTTGAAGATGCGGCAGAAGCCTGTATTGATAAAACTTTTGCCAACATCCGATGCAGTGCCGGCAAACATGATGGACCTTAGTTGCTGCATAAGATTGCGAATGTACTATCTTTGACCGAATGAAGCCACAGTTTTTAATTGCAGCACCGTCCAGTAATTCCGGCAAAACGACGATCACATTGGGTCTGTTAAGACTGTTGCATAACAGGGGTTTAAAAGTACAGCCGTTCAAGTGTGGCCCTGATTACATCGATCCCAAACATCATTTCCTGGCGGCCCATTCCCAAAGCATTAACCTGGATACGTTCATGATGAGCGAAGATCATGTACGGTCATTGTATGGAAAGTACAGTGCGGGTGCAGACGTGGTGATCACGGAAGGTGTTATGGGCCTGTTCGACGGTGCAGAGAGAATGAAGGGGAGTAGTGCGGAAATAGCCATGCTGCTGGACCTGCCGGTCATACTGGTGGTGAATGCCAAAGCGATGGCTTATTCAGTGGCGCCCCTGATCTATGGCTTTATGCATTTCAATCCGCAGGTACGTATAGCCGGTGTGATCTTCAACTTTGTGAATACGGAAAGCCATTACCAGTTCCTGAAGGATGCCTGTGAAGATCTGGGCGTTACGCCATTAGGATATGTTCCCGCGAGTGATGACATTAAGATCCCTTCCCGGCACCTGGGCCTGGCCATCTCTGCGGAGAATGACTACAATGCTATCATTGAGAGGGCGGCGGCCCATATCAGTAAAACGGTGGCTGTAGAGCAGCTGCTGGATGTCACACAGAAAGATGTTCCAGCCCTTCCTGTTCCTACCATATTACCACCTGCCCGTACTATGGAAATTGCGGTAGCGATGGATGAGGCGTTTAATTTTACTTATGTGGAGAACCTGGAAGTGCTGAAGCAAATTGGAGAGGTCACTGCTTTTAGTCCCCTGGGCGACCGGAAGCTACCGGCGACAGACCTGCTGTATCTTCCCGGCGGGTATCCCGAATTATTCCCGGAGAAATTGTCAGCTAACCTTACCATGCGGGAATCGATCCTTGACTACTGTAACAACGGGGGGAAGGTCATTGCAGAATGTGGTGGCATGATGTACCTGGGAGAGACCATGGCAGACAATACCGGTAAGGAATATCCGATGATCGGCTTTTTAAGCCTTAAAACGACGATGAAGGATGCGCGGCTGTCTCTTGGCTACCGGGATATAGAAATGGGCTTAAATCGCTTTAAAGGGCATGAATTTCACTATTCTGGTTATATGGAGCAGGAACCTCTGGAAAGGATAGGGAGAGTTTTTAACGCCCGGGGGAAGGAAGTGCCGACCCCGGTATACCGGAAGAATAATGTAATCGCGTCCTATATACACCTCTATTGGGGGGAGAATCCCGGCTGGCTCCAGCTTTTCTGACTTAGTCACCCCTGTTTCAACTTGCATATAGCTTTCATATGACGTTCATGATCTTCCGTTCATCTTCCGTTCGGAACGGAGGATGAACGGAAGATCATGAACGTCATATGAAAGCTGTATCCTGGATGTATCCCGGGTTGTTAAGCTACCCAAATGAACTTTTTAACAAAGTAAATTTGACCGTTTAAACAAAGTTGATTGAGTTACAGTCAGTTACCTTTGTATTCAGATAAATACAGTTATTGCTAACAGTGTAACTGAGTTGTAGGTTAAGCGATACACCGGCATATTTCTATGCCGGTGTTTTTATTAAACGCACACCAATAGATTTTTTGGTACTTTCAGGTTGCAAGAGTATAGGAACAAATTAATCGAGAAGCTTGTTAAACGCTGAAAAGAGTTATATTTTTCGGGATTGGTATCAGATTTGTTATCAATTTACCGGGAACCGGCTTTTTGCTAATAGCGCAATATTGAGAGGGTTTTATATACAATCTAAGAGTACTACATGGAAAAACTGGATATTGTGCGTTTTGCTCCCCGTGGGGAGAATAGTTTTATGGAAACCGTAACCGGCAGGGTCAAATCTTACTTTGCCGCCAATGATATTTCTCCTTACGCCAATACAGGCATGTGGATCAAGACAATTGTCATGTTACTCCTATATTTTGTGCCTTACGTTTTAATCGTAACTGGTCTGGGCGCAAGCAGTCTCTGGGTATATATGGGGCTTTGGTTTATGATGAGCTGGGGAATGTCGGGCATTGGTACTTCTGTAATGCATGACGCGAACCACGGAACTTATTCCCCAAACAAAAAAGTGAACAGTTTTATCGGCTACATACTGGAAATTATCGGAGGGTATACCGTTAACTGGAAGATCCAGCATAATGTACTGCATCATACTTATACAAATATTACGGGACTGGATGAGGATATTGACAGTATTATTTTATTGCGTTTCTCTCCCAGGCAGAAGTGGTACTGGTTTCATCGGTATCAATACCTGTACATCTGGTTTTTCTATACCATTATGACGCTGTTCTGGATGACAGTTAAAGACTATATACAGGTAGTCCGGTATAAGCAGCATAATCTGTTGATCAAACAAAAGGTTTCGCTGAAAGAAGCCCTGCTCCGGATTTCAATTTATAAGGTAGGGTATTATGGTTATATCCTTGTATTGCCCTTATTGTTTTCCGGACAACCCTGGTATTGGGTGTTGGGAGGATTCTTATTAATGCACTTCTGCGCGGGACTTTTCCTTTCCTGCATTTTTCAGCCGTCCCATGTGGTAGAAGCATCTTCGTTCTCTTCGCCGCTCGGTGAGCCGGGTAGCAGACATATGGAGGACTCCTGGGCCATTCATGAACTGGCCAATACCACCAATTTTGCTCCACGCAGCCGTTTCCTGTCCTGGTTCATAGGTGGGCTCAACTACCAGATCGAACACCATTTATTCAGCAACGTCTGCCATGTGCATTACAGAAAGATCGCACCTATAGTCAGAGCCACAGCTGCGGATTTTGGTTTGTCCTATAATGTAAAACCGACCTTCTTCCGGGCGCTTCTCGCCCATGCCCGAATGCTGAAAGTATTAGGAGAGAACAGATAGATATCTGATGCCAGAAGCCCTGCGGATGTTCACGTATGCTTTCAGGCTGTAAAATAATTCCCAGGAGGAAAGGAATAGTATTTTCTACCGGGAATCCAGGTATTAATACGCTTGCCGGAACATTTTATTTGACTGAACTTTACTTTACAGAGAAAGCAGTATTCGGAACATTGCCCGATAGCTATAACACAGACCCCGGAAACAACAGCAGTATTACAAACACATAACCACAACAAATTTAAGATCTACAGACCCCGAAATGATCCATTGTCATGTACCGTCCTACGCGCATTATGCGTTGGCCAGGAGCTGCTTTTATTTCAGTTTTTAACCTCAAAAAATTATTCAAATGGACAAAGCAATTGCAACAGACAACCTTTCTGACCAGCAGGTCAAAGTCTACCTGGAAAACCGTAAACTTTTGCTACTCTCGAAATTCCTGCCGCAGCAAACAGCTGGGATCACTTATTGGGAACAGCTGCTCTGCGTTGGATTTAACCCCGATGTTTCCCGGCTGGAAGCTGTGGTACGGATCAAACAACCTGGCGGCTATAGTGGCGGATTATGCAGTACCGGTTCACATGAATTCGTACGCTTCTTTGTCGACTATCACGATGGCGCAGGGTTCCAGGATGCCGGTCTGACCAGCTTCAAAGTATCTGACATACCTGATGCGGTGCCGCATACCAAACATCCGCTGCATTACATGGTATACATCTTCCTCAATGATGAAGCACATCGAAGGTTTACCAACTGTGATACAGCGATCATACCGAGTGTCAGAGCGGTGTTATCGTGGAATAGTATCCCTTCTGTCAATCCAGCCGATATTCCTCATTTCGGTAATGTTGTGAATGCAGATATCCAGTTAAAGAGAAAGAGGATCATCTTCTGGGGGGACCTTATCAAAGAACTGGGCATCCAGGAGAAGCTGGATGTATTTCCACAGGTAGATGAAGATTTTAAATTACCGGTGATCGATAAGCCATTGCCACCGGTAGAACAATTCTATAAAATGTACAAAGGCGCCGGCGTTGAAGATCACCGGACCTTCTACAGCAGCCTGATACCACAGTTGCCGGAGGTGGCCAAACAAGCTACAGGAGCGCCAGTCTTCGACCTCGACATCATCAGTAAAATAGGTGTCAACATTGGAGATCTTACGAAGGTGATCACGAATCCCATATTTGACAATGATAAGGCGAATGTAAGCTACGAAGAGCTGACCTGCGTGGGGCTTCACACCAATTCAGATACATTGGGCGCAGTGATCAGGCTAAAAAAGACCACCGGTTTTAGCGGCAATCTTTGTACTGCGGGCTCGAAGGAATATGTTGCCTTCTGGGCAGACTGGAACAACGACGGCACTTTCGATGAATACCTCGGTACGACAAGCGTTACAGTGCATGACATCAGCAATATACCTAAAGACGGATTGTTCTATAATGTGGCTTTGCCATTAGACTTCTCCAAACGGCTGAAAAGCTGCGAGTTGCCAAACGTTGTAAGGATACGTGGTGTATTGTCCTGGCAGACGTTGCCTTCCACCACAGATCCGAACGCCCTGAACTTCTATGGTAACCGTATTGATGTGCGGGTGCAGATAAGACCGGGTGTACAGGACGGAGGTAAACTTGGTATCAACCTGTTTGACGTGAATGGTGTGGCACTCAGCAACATTGATCAGTCAGGGATTAGTACGAGAGGGTTGGCGTACAGCAGTGCTGTTTTCCCTGGAGCGGCTTATCCGTTTGGAGGTCTGATCAAACTGAGTGGTATGTTTACCAATAGCGGCGCATCAGGCACTACTTTCTACAAAGTACAGTTCCTCGATACCAGCGGTGGTACCTGGCAGGATGTAATGGATAAACAGAAGTTCCAGATCATCGAAAGCAGCATCTTAACGCTGCACGATCAGGACCCATCGCTGACAGGAGGCTGGCTGACCTATCTGCCGGCAGTGCCTTCGAAAGCAGAGAAGCTGTCGTTGCTGGCGTTTTGGGATAGCGGCAGCAGGAACGGCCTGTATAAGATCAGGGTATTATATACCAAAGATCCGTTGCATGCACCAGCTAACATCAGTTATTCCGCCGAAACATATGTATACCTTGATAACACAGGCTACACCGTTAACGGTGCGCCATCAGCCGCACTGGACCCTGCCAGTACGCTGGATGTGATCATTGCAGGCGGCGATTGTAAATTCTATAATAAGGGAGATGTGATCAGTGGTCAGCTGAAAGTATTAGACCAGTTCTTCAGCAGCTGGAGCTTCAGTCTGCAGCCTGCAGCGCATATTACACCGCTGGGTACTCCGCTGAGCACCTTTATCATTCCTTCTTCCAGGTCTTGTGTAAGTCTGGCGGATAATGGAAATAATGGTCTTGCCTTTACTATCGACACCAAGTACCTGCAGTCATGCGGATATACCATCCGTTTAAGCGCTACTGACAGGTCGCTGGTAGGGTACAGGATCACTTTCCTGGATGGCTCGTATATTTATAATCTTACCAGCCATTATGCGGAAAAGTATCTCGGATTTGCAGTATTACCTTAGTTAGGATAGATGGATAGCGAAGCATGGGGACGGCAAAAGGCTGTTCTCATGCTTTGATGCATATACAAAAAACCGTAAAATATCATTTTTAAATTCCTTCAATGTACAGACCTTTGCCTGGAGAATGGACACCTAACAGAGATGGCAGAAAAGACGAACGTAGCAGCAACACCTATAAGAGCGGAACGGGGTAGTCTCCGTTTCCGGCGCATCAAGAACAGCATTTTCCTTTCAGGGCTTTCCGTATTTGCCCAGTTATATTTATTTCAACCTGTATTACCGTTGTTGTGTAAGGAGTTTGATATCACACCTGCTGCAAGCAGCTGGGCGGTATCGGCGTCTACACTGGGAATGGCAGTCGGGTTATTCATATTTTCCCTGAAAGCGGATGCTTTACCACGTAAACAGTTGATGGGCTTTGCCATGCTGGCATCGGCCGTACTCACCCTGTTATCTGTTTTCATTCACAATTTCCCTTTGCTGATCGCAGTCAGTTTTGTGAGGGGCGCTATACTTTCCGGTGTTACAGCAGTGGCATTAGCCTATCTATCAGAAGAAGTGAGTACAGGTGCATTAGGACTGGCGATCAGTTTATATCTGAGCGGCAATGCTATTGGCGGTATGGCGGGCAGGATCATCGTTATGTTGATCGCAGGTTGGGCTAACTGGCGCTGGGCGGCTGTATTTGTAGGCGTTTCCAGTCTGGTACTGGGCTTGTTTTTCATGAAGCGGTTACCTGCCTCAAAACATTTTACACCACATCCTGTCAATATCAGTTATAAGTGGCAACAGATGGGCGTTTTTTTCCGGCAGCCGGTCATCGTTCTCATTTACTTTGCCGCGCTGCTGCTGATGGGCGCTTTCGTGAGCATCTACAATTATACTGGCTTCCATTTAGAAGCGCCGCCATTTTCACTACCACACTATGTCATTGCCTGTATCTTCCTGATGTATACTTTAGGGGTGTTAGGCACGATGGTATCCGGCAGATTATCTGATAAGATAGCACCCGCAAAACTGATCCGGTTCTTCATCCCTGCCATAGCAGTTGGTTTGCTATTGATGCTGATCCCACAGCTGGTGGCTTTCATAGCCGGTCTCGGAGTTTTTACGTTCAGCTTTTTCGGCACACATACACTTTCCAGCAGGATCATTTCACAGGAAGCCAGGGAAGGCAAAAGTACTGCTACTTCGCTTTACTGGTTGTTCTACTATGCAGGATCCGCCATCGTCGGTACAGCTACTGGTGTAGTGCTGACCGGATGGGGATGGGACATATTTATAAGCTCCCTGCTTTTATTAGTATTGGGAGGATTTCTATTGATTTTCAGAGCCGGAAGAAAGTGATCTTAATGTTTCTCTGAGATCTCCAGTAGTTCTTTCAGATAATCGCCCCATACGGCAGGTAATGAGTTCGTACCATGGCCGACCGTTTTATCTGTAATAGGCAACAGTATATAACGTCCTTTCTTTACCTTTTTGATCTCTTTTTCCATTACGCCAAGTTCCGCAGGATTGATCTCATCATCTGCAGAATTGATGGCAAACACAGGTACCTGGATCTGCGACAGGAAAGGAGCGGGGTTGTAATAACGGGAGGCTTCCAGGGCATAGATCACATCATTTGCATCCAGTGAAGCAAGGCTGCCTCTTCTCATCCTGACTACAAGAGAGTCGGCCGATTCCCGGGTGGAGGCAGACGACTGCAGTTGCAGCGGGCTGCTGTTCATAAAAAAGAAGGAGGACAAGGCACCTGTCAATCCGAGGGCAGGTTGTGACTTGTATTCGCCATTCTGCCAGGCAGGATCCATCTTGATCATATCGATCGCCATTTTGCGCATCATCCTGTTGCGGCCAACAATTGGTGCAGGCTGACAGGCAAGTGGCATCAATGCATCCATGAATTTTGGATAAGCATAACCCCATACCCAGGCATGCATGGCGCCCATAGATGTACCCAGTATAAGGCGGAGGTGATCAACACCGAGATGTTTTGTAAGCAGCCGGTGTTCTGCAGTCACCATATCATTGTAGGTGTATGCAGGGAAGCGCATATGCAGGCTGTCGCTCGGACGGCTCGATTTCCCATGACCGATAGCATCGGGTAATATGATGAAGTATTTAGTAGCATCCAGCAACTGACCTGGACCAAATAACTGACCGGCAAATTGTTTTCCCAGGAATCCTGCTGCGGATGCCGTAGTACCGTGCATGATCAGCACAGCATTCATGACCTTCCCGTCAGATCCCTTGCGGGGCGTGCCGATAGTATAGTAATGAAGATTCATCAGCGGGAGTTTCTCCCCATTCTCAAAAGTAAAATTTTCAACAGTGTAGGTGCCCTCAGCAGGCGTAGGATAGGACTGCCCCTTTACCTGAACAAACAGGAAAAAGGATAGCAGAAAAGGTAAGTACTTTTTCAGCATGACAAGAAGCATTGGTTTTGCAAACGAAGCTGAAAAAGTAGGCATAATCACGCGGTTTTAATAACCGTTGATCACTTTTATGTCTGCGACCCGCCTTTGAATAAAAAAATCCCGGACATATTACATGTCCGGGACTAGTGTATAATTTTATGTCGATAAGCGATTACTGTTGCTTAGCGGCTTCCTTTTTCTTTTTCTGATGATCAACGATCGCGCCGATACCAGCACCAGCACCAGCACCAACTACGGTACCGATAACTGCACCTTTCACACGGTCGTTCTTGTTGATGATCGCACCTGTAACTGCACCGGTACCAGCACCTACAACGGCGCCTTTAGCGGTGTGGCTCCAGCCTTTCTTTTTCTCCGTAGTAGTAGCGGTAGCAGGAGCTTCAGCAGCAGGAGCGCTGTTGTCGTTGTTACCATTGCTGTGATTTACGGTAGCTGGTTTGCTATTCTCCCGGATATTCTTAACTGTCTTCATGGAATCGATAGTGCGCTGTTTAACTTCGTTCACAGCGTTAACAGAGTCTACTGCTTCCTGTTTGGCAGCTTCAATAGCCTCTTCCTGAGATGGTTTGTTATTACAGGCGAATAGCGTGACGATTGTTGCTAAGCTCAAAAATAACTGTTTCATGGCCTGATTTTTTGGTTTATTCAATTTGTACAGTACTAGTAGACAAAACTATGCCATTTTTATCACATCTTCCTAATTCATCTGTAAATTAAATTGATGTAGATAGCGTTTTTTTATTATCTATTTATTTTTCAGCTATTTATCTCACCGGGGCGGTCCTTTGTTCCCGGAGTTACGTCTTTAAGATCACTGTATAACCCTTAGAAACACATTAATTGACATAACCCTTAAAACAAACCACTATGAAGAATGCCATTGCATGCTTTGTCATTGCAACCCTGGTGTCCTGTAATAAGAAGGACATTGAACTCATCTACAAAGATGTTCATAAGACCCTGGTTATCACCAGTTACTATGTGAACGGCACTTCCGGTAATAATGCCAACGCCGGTACGTCCGCCGCCGCACCTCTTAAAACCATTCAGGCCGCTTTAGACAAGACCACAGAAGGGGCTGGCGCCACTATCTATGTAGCAGGCGGTACCTACAAGGAACGGCTGATCTGGCAACATTCAGGCGCTTCTGCCGCCGAGCCTATCATGCTCACCAATTATTCCGGGGGCACCGTTATCCTTGATGGTGTCGGCGCTACCAACAACGCACAGGATGAAATGATCCTGGTCCTTAACAGAAGCCATATCAGGATCAATAACATCCGCATCGCCAATAACATCCGGCCAGGTGCTTTCGGTATCCATATCCACGGCACGGGCACAGATGTTCACGTGACCTCCTGCCGGATCTACAACATCGGATGGACAGCAGATTCGACTGCCATGCCCACAAGCGGGAACAATGCCAATCCGTTGATATTAGTCGGTTCGACACCGGCTGCCTATACCGAGATCTACTTCGGCAGCAACCAGATATATGCCTGTAATCCCGGTTATAGCGAGGCCATGACCCTCGCCGGGAACGTGAACAACTTCCTCATAGAGAATAACATTGTACACCATAACAGGAATATCGGAATAGATATGAACGGACATTATGCATGGACAGGCGCACCGGATAGTGTAAACTTCGTAAGGAACGGAAATGTCAAAGGTAACGTGGTGTATAATTGTATCTCGCCTGCTGCTGTCAGCGGCGGGATATACGTTGACGGCGGCCGGTGGATCAATATCGAAGGTAACCGCTCCTTCAACAATGGTGTAGGCATCTCTCTGGGATCAGAGATGGCGAATAGTACCGCCGAAGGGATCAATGTACGCAGCAATTTTATTTATAACAATAAAGAGGCGGGGCTGTCGATAGGCGCTAATGCTTCCGGCAGCAAAGTGGCTTATTCTACGATCAGTAATAATACGCTCTTTAAGAACTTCACCAATGGAGGCTGGGGAGGAGAGATCGGTTTGCAGAATACTGATCATGTGACGTTCTCGAATAACATCATTCAATCCGGCAGCGATATTGTGATCATCAAATTATTAGGTTATACGACTACTAATCTGGCGATGGATTATGACCGGTATTATACAAGTTCAGGAAGTGCTGCTACGTTTGATTGGGGTACTGATGGATTTTATACGACACTGGCTGGTTTTCAGACAGGCACGGGGTTAGATGCACATGGGAGTTATGGCAATCCGTCTTTTGTAAATAACACGGCGACGGCGTTGAATTTGCATCTGGCGAGTGGGTCGGCTTGTATTAATGCCGGGGATCCTGGGTTTGTGGCGGCTTCAGGGGAGTTGGATATTGATAAACAGACGAGGAAGCAGAATGGTAGGGTGGATGTTGGTGCGGATGAGACGGGGTTGTAGGTCTTGCGTGAAGGGGAGAAAGAGAAAAAACAAAGGGGCTGACCAAAGTCAAAGAGGGCTTTTGATCGGCCCCTTCGTTTATTTACAAATGAATTGTTTAGAGAGCTGCATGGATTCGTTAATCGTTGTTAATGAGGCTTCATTTAATACTTGGATGGCATTCTTCATCGTTGATCGGGAACACTGGCCACCTTACTGGTTTTAAGTTTTACCAATAGCATCGCAAGTATAAAAACTAAAAAACCTATAAGATATAGCCCTACAGTAAAACTAAGGATGTAGCTTACATTTTGGCGAAATGAGAAAAAAGAAAAAACAAATGTGGGAATTTTCCAAAAGGCCAAATACATACCGAAAATGGTTATGATAAAGCCCGGTAGCTTTATAAGCCAATTGATATTTTTTCCTTCCCGGGCGTATATAGTCATGACTTTTGACAACGAGCCAAGAACAAGAAACATTGAAATCAACAATATCAAAGCGAATGATATGATATTTTTATCGACCAGCATATTAGTTGTCCTCGTCACGAATTCATTAGCTGCACTCAAGCCAAACATTGTTTTGATGGCAACTAAAATGTAATTAAACATTCCTGCTGTAGTCTGAAGAATATTCCCAGGCCCTTCCAGGGCGCATAGACTTAATAGTAAGACAAATAACCAGACCAGGGAAGGTATAAGGTGAAAGAGCGATTGCTTTGTTCTGGACTTATTCAAAAAAGAAAATGGTAATTCTTCTTTAGTAATGCTTACCAAATCCTCCTTTAACATTCCCAATGGTTTAATATAAGCCCCTATTGGCAACCAGCCTAATTGATACATTGTGCCGTTAATTTCCTTTTTGAATAAAGGAAAGGAAGTAGGATTTAAGAAAATTGAAAACTCTGTGATCTTAACCTTCCACATTTTACAAAGCCATACATAAATAATGTTGCTAAGCGAAATAGCTAAGAAGATCAATACACCTAAACAAAAGGCATTATAGCTAAAGTGCAGCATAGGATTAAAAGTCAATTTATTGGGAGAAATAATTACAGGCTCCTTACTTAAAGGAGCTATAAATATACAATATTTTGCATATAAAAGATTGCCTTGTGCGATACCTGTTTATGGGGGCTGACCATGGCAGTTTCGCAAAAAACAATGGGGAGAAAAAGCAATTAGCTTTTTCTCCCCATTTAGCTTCGGTATGCATGCCGGCGATTTATGTCTGCCGGCCAGTTACCGATAATCCATATGCTTTCTGATCAAAGATGTAATTTATCTTTCTTCGCCAGCAGTTCTTCTATAGACTCCTGGTACATTTCGTCTGGTACACAACAGTCCACCGGACATGCGACTGCACATTGAGGTTCCTCATGAAATCCCTGACACTCTGTACATTTATCTGAAACGATATAAAACAGCTCGGTAGACAGGGGAGCATTGCGCTGGCTGGCATCAATAATAGATCCGTCCCTCAACACAAAATTACCTTTAACCGTTGTGCCATCAGCTATTGCCCATTCAACGCCACCCTCATAGATCGCGTTATTCGGACATTCGGATTCACAAACTCCGCAGAAAATACATTCATCTGTAATTTTAATAGCCATAATTAGTTTCGTTTGGAAGCTGTCTATGCTTCATTATATAATAATAACCAATAAGGCGATAAAATTAGTAGAAATTTAGTTATTATAACAGCTATGAATATATTTAAATGCGAGTTCCGGTATTCGTGTTTATCACATCGTTAAAACGCGGGGTCAAACTCTACTATCCATTCAATACCATATTTATCCCTGAACATCCCTGCATAGGTACCCCATGGGCTGTCTCCAATAGGCCCTTCCACTTCACCGCCTGCTGATAATCCGTTAAATATTTTATCTGCTTCTTCATGGCTTTCGGCATTCACGTATATTTTAGACCGGTTCTCATTTTCGCTTACCCGCCCCATAAATCCGGGAATATCGTTGCCTATTAACACATTATTTTTGCCAAGCGGCAAACCGATGTACATTATTTTGTTTGCTTCATCTTCGGCTACCTGAAGCCCAGGGCCTGATAATTCCTTAAAACGGGTGATTTTTGTAAACTCTCCGCCAAAAACTGATTTGTAAAAAGAGAATGCTTCCTCGGCATTGCCATTGAAGTTGATCCAGGGATTAATTGCTCTCATGGTTTTTATTTTTTTTGTTTTGAGTATACTAATTTAGCTACAATAATCTTAAATCGAAAATCAATAGACATGAAGATAGCTGTGATCGGTGCTCATAAGGTTGGTAAAACTACATTGACTGAAGAGCTCCTGGAGTATCTTCCAGGGTATACCCTTAACATAGAGCCCTATTATGTACTTGAAGAATCAGGATATATATTTTCAGAAATACCCGATGTTGATGATTTCATAAAACAATTTGACTGTTCGTTAAAGCAGATCTCAAAATCCGGAGACAATGTAATATTTGATAGATGTCCAATTGATATTTTGGCATATATCCATGCTATTGATGAAACCAGGAATATTGAACGATTATTTGAAACCGCTCAAGCAATGATGGCTACAATAGATCTCCTTGTGTTGGTTCCGATAGAAGACACAGATTTAATATCCTGCCAGAAGTCAGATTTACTCAAACTTAGATACAGGGTAAATGACATCCTTAATGATTGGATATGGGACCTGGATATAAAAACCATTGAAGTTAATGGCACCCTGGCAAACCGTAGAGATCAAATAATAAATGAAATGGTTAATATGGTTCGCATTCTCCAATAACATCTTAAGAAAATTCTCGCCGAGCTTCCCGAGATGAATTGGAAAAATACAAACTAGTTGGTATTGATAATTAAGTGCAATTTTTCCATCTTTAGGTTGGAATAATATTAGCACGGATAAAAGGTAGGCTACAAGCCCTGAAAAGGTGTTAACCTGGAAGTGCTCCGGGTATCTCATTGGTATTTCTACGACTGTCAACTTTTAACTTATTGCCAAGTTTAAAGCATATTTTTTATCAATTTATATGCCTAGATAGAGATTTTGATTTCATATTGTATCAAGTAGGGGTGTTTCTTATAGATAACAGCCTCGATTTGCCACGTAACCCTCAAATCATTTTTTCCAAATCAATCCACATACTGTTATGGGAAAACTTAAACAATCGGGTTTTGTATTATTAAACCTACCCCAAAGCCAGGTTAAGCCTTTAGATCTTCTTGTTAAATCCTCAAAAGGTCATTTGGAACGTTTGAATGCTTCGCTCGAAGACGTCTTCGAAGGCGTCACGATAGCCTGCCCTTCTCCCAGTGAAGATATGCCATTGGCGAGCATTGACCTTTCAGAGGAGTTTGAGCTGAACGTTAACGTCAAAGTCGGCTTCTTACAGGGCTTGCTTAAGGCCTTCAATTTATCGGGAGATCTGGAAGTAGGTGGTGAGAGGGAGTCTGATCTCGCAATCAAACTTAATGCGCCTGTGCAAAATATCTTAAATGTTGTAGTACTCTCCAAGTTCATCGAAGACGCTAATATTAAGGATGTGTCTCAGTTCGTTGAGCAATTATTAGAAGATGGGGATCTGTACATCGTGACCGAGGTTATAAAGGCAAAGCAATTTACAATTGCGAAAAAGAATGCTTCTATGCATGAGGTTGGGTTGCAGGCTGGAAAAAGTGGCGTGGCAGAGGTAAAAGGAAACATGAAGACCGCATCGGGAGATAATCTCCAATTGGAATACGATGGTGATGCATATCAGGTTTTTGCACTTAAGGCACTTAAAATCCAAAAACTTCGTGATAGACCCGGAAAGTTTACACTTAAATTCACGAGTCAAGATTATAAAAAGGTATTGCTAGGCCCTTTAGAGGGAGAGTTATTGATATCAGAAGATGAACCTAGTAAATTGATTTTGACATGAGCGATCCAATTGACGACTTCCGGAGCGGTAGGTGCGTTCTTGTCCTGGGGCCGGAATTTCACCTTTGCTTAGATGACAAGAAAGAGGTGGTAGCGTTGCAGGACTTTCTCTATCACAATAAAGTGATTGAACATGATGAATATTTGATAGAGGATGGGCTTTTCTACTATAAGAACCGAAATGATGACCGGTTCACGTACATGAAGGATAATGTATATATACCCGCTTCTAAATATTTTAGTGATATTAATACCGATATCCCTGATAGTTATCTTAAACTTGCGTCCCTACCGTTTAATTTTATACTGTCACTGTCTCCCGATCACACAATATTAAATGCTTTTAGGCACATTGGTAAACCCTGTGATTTTCGCTATTTTGCTAAAGGGGACTATTTTGACGAAAACGGAGTTCGGAAAGCAATCTCACAAGAATCGACTACAGAGACACCATTAATATTTAATTTACTGGGGTCATGTACAGATATGAACTCGATGGTATTCACACATGATAACCTCTTCGATTTTCTACATTCGTTATTTGCTTTAGATACACTTTCCCAGCAGCTTAAAACACCGGTTTTTTATGCAACCTCATTTTTGCTGTTGGGTTTTCGTTATGATAAATGGTATTTACGGATCATTTTTCTTATTCTTCAAAAGATCCGTAAGCAAGGTTGGGATAATGTGGCAGTGCATACCCCATACGAAGGCTTTTCCCAGCTGGCGGATTTTTATACCTGTGAGATGGCTTTCAAATTTGATAATAGCGGGATCAAGCAATACATTGATGATTTATATAGACGAGCAGCTGAACGGCACCTGGCTTACAAACCTCCACTGGCTTCGAAAGCAAATAAGGAAGGGGAAAAGATCCGAATACTTTTCGTATCGTCAGTTCCTGCAGACAGTGTTTATCCGGAGGCAGATCGAAACTATAGAAATATTGAGGATGCATTGAAAATGAGTGACGACCGTGCCCTATTTAACCTTTCACCGCATAGGGCTGCTGTGACCCAGGTGAGGCTGATAGAAGAGCTTGAAGAATTTAAGCCTCACCTACTTTTTATTACTGCTCATGGAAATCCGAACAATGAATTACTATTTACTGACGAACAGGGTTTTGTAGATCCATTCGATATAGATATGTTTTACAAGGATATGATGTATCACCTGGGTGATCCGGCAAATAGACTTCGCTATATAGTGTTTAATTGCTGTAATTCCGCCGGGTTTGCTCAAAGGGTCTCAAGCCAAATAGAAGGAGCTATCGGAATGGATGGTTTGTTTGGTATAGATGCATCACTTACGTTCGCCCAGGCATTTTTTAAAGATTTTTTTTCCCATACAGATTTAGAAAAAGCTTACCGCCGAGGCAAATACCTCGTGGAAAAGTCGAATAATAGATATAAAGATACTCCCCAAATTTTTAATAAATCTGCTCTACCCAACGGGCATTAAACTTGTTTAAATGAAAATACGTTATAGGTTTCCAGGAGGAGGTTTTCCTTTCACAGAAACTGATAAAAACGTGTTCAATGGTCGTCAGCACGCAATCGAATATATCCACAACAGTATTCTCCTGAACCAGTGCATATTGATCTACGGAAGGACGGGAGTGGGAAAAACATCTTTGTTACAGGCAGGAGTTATACCTATGTTAAAGCATAAAGTATCTTCTGACATGAGGAACTCTTCTGAAATAAGAGTGTTTTCAGTCAGGCCAGGAGTTTTCAAGGAGACAGATACGCAGAAGCTTGTCGAAAAGATGAGAAACTTGCATGTTGAAAATGCGAATACTCGGCCGACGTCACAGAATATCTTCCTTGAGTTTTTGCCTGAAACGGTGCGAAGTACCCTATGGTACCAGTTTAAATCCCTTCAATATCATACCAAAGAAAGTCAGATAGTCCTCTTACTTGTAATGGATCAGGTGGAAGAATTTTTTACCTATCCTGCCAATCATTTTGAGGAGCTTATTACTGAGATCACTGATTTGCGTAGCTCAATGTTACCTATCGATGTTAGACGGGCTGTAGAAAAATATGAGACGGAAGTAAGGAAGCTCTTGCCGGAGGAGAACGCCGTATTATACAAACAGCTTCCAGTCAAATTTGTGTTTTCCATCAGATCGGACAAGCTGTATCTTGTGGGTAGGTTGAAGATAACCCTTCCCGAAATTTTGCACAATACCTATGAGGTTTTTCCCTTTAACGAGGAAGAGGCCAAACAGGCTATGAAAAATCCTTCGCAGGAAAATGGAAAGTTTTCGTCCCCAAAATTTGATCTGACGGGAGCCAGCGATTACATCATTCAGTTCCTTTTTAAACTCCAGCGCCATGAATTAGAGGAGAATTCTCAGGAGCGTCGTATTGAACCGTACGCGTTACAGATTATCTGTCAACACATAGAGCGTAAACTTGTGATCGGTCAGGGGCAACGAAAGATCACACCCGGTCTTCTGGAAAATCTGGATAAGATCCTTACCAATTTTTATCTTGATACATTGGAAGATTTGGATCTTGAGGAAGGCATGTATAGAAGAGTCCGTGAACTGATCGAGGATAGAATGATCCTGGACAAATACCGGTTGAGGAACCAGGTATTCGTCTCTGTGATCCATGACGAGGTTGGCATTGATAATAAAACATTTGAACGCCTTGTCGACTGTCGTCTAATTCGTGAAACAACGCCTGGAAGCAGGCTTTTTGAGATCAGCCATGACATACTACTTGGCTCCATCCTGAACGCCAGAGCAGAGAGAAAGGAACACGAGAGTACAATAAAAAGGAGGTACGACTCTGGCTCGAGGGACAGGAGAATTGTTGCTTTGAAAGATTTGGATGAACGAATCAAGCAGAGAGCTTTTGACTACACTTTGTATCGTGATAAGGCAGAACTGCTCTATTCAAAGCAGGAATTTGAAGAAGCGGAAAAAATGTATAGAAAAGCTGTTGAACTATCAGGTAACCAGTACGATGAAGAAATGACAATCGGCCTCGCAAATTGTTACTTCGGGCTAAAACGCTATTCAGACTCGAACAAAGAACTGTATAAGATTATAGAGAAGTCTCCAGAGAACAAAATCGCTTTATATTATATAGGGTATAATTATAGCATGCTAGGAGAATACGAGAACGCAATTTCGTTTTATCTGAAAGTTTTGGCATTAGAGCCGGATTACCATGCCGTGAACTATGACCTCGGGCTTGTTTATCTGTCTAATGGTCAATACGAGGAAGTGGAGATGCATTTTAAGAAGGTCATAGCATCCTACCAGGTGGATTGGAATTTCTATCTGCAGCTGATAGCGGTATTGCTTGAACAGCGGAAATATGACGAAGCATTACAATACGCGGAACGTATGATAGCCGACTATCCGCAAAATGCGGAATTATACTCGAAATTGGGTAGGACTTATTCGGACAATCTGATGTATGAAAAAGCGATCGATTATTATAAAGAATCCATTAGAATTGATCCGCAGAACCATGTGGTGCATGCTGATATAGGCGTTGCCTATAATTACATGGGAATAAACCAAAAATCCATCATTCATTTCAGGAAGGCAAGTAAATTAAATCCACAGAATGCACTCTATCACGCCTGGATAGGTTTCCTGCTACAATTACAAAACAAAGCAGCAGAGGCATTAAAATACCTGGGGAGAGCTGTGTTGTATAATCCTAGATATCGCTATGGAAGAGCGGCTTTGGCAGCCTGTTATAGGCGTATCGGTGACGAAATTGAATATAAGAAACAAGTGAAGATTGCAGCGGAGATGCCTGGGGAAGACGAAGATCAGTATACGCTAGCCTGTTTTGAAGCTCTTTGCGGCAACGCAGACAAGGCGATTTACTATCTGGAGCAGGCCGTGCGCACAAAAAGATATTCCAGGAAATTCCTTGAAGAAGATATTGACTTCGATTTTATTAAGAATCATCCGAGTTTTATTACTCTCTTGGAAAGTGTGGAGTCCGAAAAAACGGAACACAATCAGTTGCAATGAATATAAAACGTCTGACTAATCGTTAAACTTTTGGAATATCAAATTTAGCTGTTCGGAAGCTTGCCTTTACTAGCGTCCAAAACAATCCAAAAGACCGGACGCGCTGCAACCATTGATAGGAGCGGATGTGGATGCAAAGGATGATCTTGGATTCACCGCGTTGCACCGCGCGGTGAGACGGGATTGTAATATATATATGGGGCGTCTCAAAACTATCTGAGACGCTCCATAAGATTATTTAGAATTTAATGCCCTGTCATTTAGTAGGATAGTATTAGATATACTGATCCCCAAAATTTAACTTGCTCATTTAATAATATCAAAGTAACTTTGCAAAGTAGGTTAACAAATGAACTTTGGTATTATGGAAAAGGATCAGCTTCTGGCTCATGAGATCAGGGACGCGGTGTCCAGGGTGCATAAGCATTTCCGCAGGCAGATGAATAGCCGTGGGCAGTTGTCGGAGGCGGAAATGGGCGTATTCCGGGTATTGGTTTCCACAAAAGAAACATCTCCCTCTGATCTGTGTAAAGAGTTGAATATGTCATCGCAGTTTATGTCGCAGGTGTTGAACAGGCTGGAAGAGGTGAAGTATATACAAAGAAAACCATCACCAGATGATAAAAGAAAAACGTTGGTGACTCTTACTAAAACCGGAAAGAACCTGGTACAGGAAATTTACGATGAAAGAGAAGAGTGGCTGACGGATATCATCGCTGAGAGGTTTACGGCAGAAGAGAAAAAGACGATCAGTAAGGCAATGGCACTGCTGGTAAGGATCGTAGAATAACAGACAGTGAACAATGAAAACAACAGGATTGGAACAAAGACACATCAGGATGTTGGCGCCCCTTGTGCTGGGCAATATATTGAACCCGCTGAATACAACAATGATGGCTACCGCCATTGTATCCATATGCGGGGCATTTAAAGAGGACCTGGGTACCGGCGCTCTGCTCATCGTGCCACTCTACCTTACATCTGCTATAGGACAGCCGCTGATGGGACGCCTGGCAGATATCTTCAGTGCGAGGAAGATTAACAATTTCGGGTTTGTGCTCATCTTCATTTCCGCTCTCATCGGAGTTTTTGCGCGGAACTTCACATGGCTTATTGTCTCCAGAATTATATTGGGTCTGGGCACATCTACGGCCTATCCCTCATCTATGGCCATTATCAGGCAATACTACCTGGCAGATAAGGAGGAAGTTCCCGGCATGGTACTGGCTATTATTGCTACCGCCTCACAGATATCTGTGGCGCTGGGGCCATTTCTTGGAGGCGTACTGACGCAACATTGGGGATGGCAGGCTGTATTCTTCATCAACATTCCTATTATACTGATTGCTATTGCGCTTTCGCTAACTGGAGAAAAGACAGTCACTACATTTACTCATTCAACGAAAGCTCTCAAGGAGAAAATAACAGCACTGGATATTCCCGGTGTGGTCCTGTTCAGTACTTCACTATTGCTCATGCTCCTATCGTTGTTGTACCCAACAGGACTGTTATACAAAGTGCCATTGTGCATCATTACACTCGTTATTTTCATCGTCGTTGAGCGAAGACAATTCAATCCGTTTATTGATGTACGTTTGTTGGCCAGCAACCCGTTGTTAAACACCACCTTTATACGCCAGATAGGTATCAACTTCATGATCTACCTGGTATTGTATGCACTGCCGCAATGGCTGGAACAGACGAAGAAAATAAGCCCGGCGAATATAGGTCTGATTATGTTGCCCATGTCTGTTGCAGCTATGATCATAGGGTTTGTTGTTGCAAAGTATAAAAATACAGCCATGCTGCTGGTGTATGGCACAGTATGCCTTGCTACAGCTTCCGTATGTATGATGGTGCTGACTCACCTGACACCTGTAATACTCATAGTAGGCATCACGCTTATGGTAGGACTGGCCATTGGTATACTCACTATTGCTAACCAGAGCACGTTGAATGCTGAAACGCCTCCTGAACAGACAGGTATCTCTTTCGGATTGTTCCGCACCTCCGGCTACCTGGGAGCTATACTTGCAGGCTCACAATTAAAACAACATTTCAGCGGTGGAACGAATGACGCGGCCTTACACTCGCTGGCCATTCTCACCTTAATAGCCTGCGGTGTTGTAACACTCTTTCTGATACCGGCATTTACAGCTAACCGAAAAAGACAATTGATTCCAGTAACTAAATAATAGAATGTATATGACTACAAGCAACAATCAGGGCACAGTACTACTGGTACTTGACATGCAGACAAAAATGATGGAGACTTCATCCGACGCAGCAATGTTACTAAACAATGTAGAGAAAGCCGTGGGTGCAGCCAGGGCGGCAGGCATTCCCGTTGTATATGCAGCGCTGAGCTTCCGTAGCGGCTACCCGGAAATACCATCTTATCATAAAGCATTTACGCCTATAAAAAACAATGGGATGTTCCTCGAAACAGATGATACTACCGGTATCCATCCAAGAGTAGCTCCACTTCCGGGAGAACCTGTCGTTTTCAAGAAAAGATACAGTGCTTTTTCGGGCAACGACCTGGATATCATTTTACGCGCCATGAAGGCAGAGCACCTCATCATCACAGGTTATTCAACAAGCGGCGTAGTACTCAGTACCGTAAGAGAAGCCGGAGACAAAGACTATGTGCTCACCGTGCTATCTGACGCCTGTGCCGATAACGATAAGGAAGTACATGAAGTGCTGATGAAAAAAGTGCTGACAAGACAGGCGGGTATTGCTACTACAGATGAATGGGTGAACGCAATAACCAAATGATCTGATAAGATATAATTTTGAAGGTATATAAAATACCTAACTAAAGAGGTTGGCCTATTGCCGGCCTCTTTTCTATTTTCCGAATGTTGCACAATTAGCCTGCCTCAGATGGCATAGAAAGTTTTGACCCTTACATTAGATCTGCTGTTTTTTATAATCTACTCATATCCAATTCCTATAAAGTTTTCAGAGATTAACTATCATCAGACCCACGGCACATAACTTGAAATTTTCTGTATTTACACTATAGAAGATACAGCGTTTACAGAGGAACAATTGACCGAACTTTATGGCGAACGGGTAGCTGCGGGTGTACTAATGGTATATTGACAGAAGAGGAAGATATTTATGGGTTTCCCGCTTTTGTAATTAATCTCAATGATCCTTTCCAAAAGTTTAGTGATAATGCTTAATTGAAGTTTGCTCTATTTATTGATATTCCAGTGCTAATAATTAACCATCTTTATCAGCCATTTACATAATTTTACGATATCCGGTTGGTTTCCATTATCGGACATCAATCCATAAATAGATATATCTTTGGTATAAATCCTATCCTGGTGAAATATGTTTTGCTATTAATAGCCTTGATCTTCAGCTCGATTTTCCTATTATCAGTAAAGATGGTCTACATCTTGCCCATAACTACACCACCTGCATCTGGCTGCGGAATGGCCGGATTTGTTGGTATGGTTTTCCTGTTTATTGGTATCGTGACGTTTCTGCTTAGTATCTGGGTTTGGTGGGCGACAATTGTCCGCTTCCGGCGCAACAAGTAAGGCCGGATGCTACCAGGTTACGAAATGGCCAATTCACAGTCAAACAGAATTACAAAACAAAGGAAATAACTACTATGGGCGATTGGAACACCCTGCATTTTTTTGACGACCGTAGATTTTATGATACGGTAGTACCCGATCTTAGGGGCGAAGGTATATTGCTGAAGCATTACTTCGAATCTTTAGCAGGAAGGTCTATGCTTTTTAATAACAGCAATAGTGAAGCGCGGGTCAACAGCATCCTCGAGTTCTGTAAGGCGATGGACAAGGACTTTAAAGTACATACCGCATTTTACGAACAGGAAACCCGGAAGAAGCAACCTGGAGAAGATTATAAAGTCTTTTTGGAAGCATCCCGTCAGTCCTATGCGCAATTAATGTCAACGCACGCGGATGTGTTGGAAGATTTTACAAGAATGTTTTCATTGTTGATCTTTGCTGAATGTGCCTCCTTTAACCCCCATCTGATAATGGGCCGCAGGATCTTTAGCGGATGCGTTACCGCCGACCCCTATACTATTTCAAGCCAGGTTTGTATCGTCCTTACACAGACTGAGATCGGTAGCGTCTTTAGCAGTTACGGTTCTGGTGTGATGAATTGGGTGACCAATGAGGAGTTACAACTCTTATGGCTGGACAGACATCATCTAAAGCCGACGGAGGCCGAGGCGGAGAACTATTTTAATGAGTTCCTGCGACTTGTTGAAATTGCGCTTGAAAACAAACTGGGCCTGATCTCAGTAACTAATGTGAATGAGGGTGTGTTATGCAACATTCCGGAACCTAAGGTAAGGGTAGACCTGGATGTAAAAGAACAAGGCTTTCAAAGCATCATTACCTATACCGAAAATTAACCTGATCGTTTACCTATGCCCAATAAAAAGGCAGTCTTTTCTGCCGGTGATATCTTCGCTCAACTGGACGCCTGCGCAAAATTTAGCAGTTGAAAACGAGCTATATGATTGTTTTCATCAGAACTTTCCTAAGATCATGCAGTTGGATGAGTGGTATCAGCCCGATATAGCAGGCGGAGAATCACCTTCGGAACATGAGACATTTCAGATGATAGCAAACGTACTGTAATCAGGAACATTTCTTATTACAAGCCGACAATAAGTGCTAACAATCACTGGCGCAACTGGCCGGATGGAGGCCGTCTCTGATAGATCAGGCAATGAACTCCACTACAATACCGTTCCTCTTCGCGAATATTTCAATACATTCTCTGATGACTTTCGTTAACCCATGAGGTTTTATATCTGTCTTTTTGATGTATAATTTTTTCACATCCCTGTTGAACAATATTTCGGTATGAATTTGCGCTTCCACATATCGGCCTACCTGAAGATTAGGATGCCTGGGACTTCCTACTGCGGCATTATGCAACCACTCTAAAGGGTTAGGTTCCATATTCGCAACCACCCGTTCCAAATTATGAAAAGTAGCTATTTTCTTGTCTGAGAGCGGGTCATGTTCATAAACAAATGAATCACCTGCTGTATAGGTACATTTGTGTTTGACATGTTCTTTCAGCTCGATATAGGAATTGCCGTATTGTCTCGCCGGACCTCTGGGATTATTGGTGTAATTAAGCGCAGCATATTTGGGCCTCGTAACAGGTTCGAAAGTGGGATTATTCGGCTTACTCCCGAACTGCCTGATATTGTCAAGAATACTCTGCGGGCCAGGCCTGTTAGCATTATTATATTTAAAGAATTTTTGCTCCACGTTTTCTCTCCGGTTCATATAATTCGCGTCATTGGAACCTCTCTCATGAATATTTTTAAGATCTTTAGGCGGAGGATATTTTAGAAAGCTATTTATGTCAAAGTTAATTGTCAGCGCGGATCTCTGAAGATGCCGTACCATCTGCCGTAATTGTATCTCCGCTACCCCACGCGATGTCACATTCATATTCTGCATAATGTTCAGGATGGCATCATTTTCATCTTGAGTCATCTGCACAGTATCTTCTTTTATTTCCTTATGCTTTAAGGAAACTACGTCACTCGCCGCCAGACGGGCAAGCACCTGCTGTCTTTCTTTGGGTGTCATAATATGTTATAAGTTGATGAAGTGATGTGTATTTTTCCTTTGGTAAAAGTGACGGTTTTAGCAGCATTAAACAATCACCGAAATCGGGTAGGGGGTAAGCCCGATAATGGGGGCTTCTATATGGAGAATGGCCCGTACCATTAATGATACGGGCCTGAGATGAGTTAATTAAGGGAGCGTAATAACAACCTCTTTTGTTAATACAAATACTTCACCTGTCACATACGTTAATGTAAGCGTTACGGTGTACGTACCTGGCTGATAGATGTGGTTCACCAGCGGACGTGCATTTACTGCAGGCGCTGATCCATCCCCGAAATCCCAGTCTATGTTGCTTACCAGGGGGAAGTCTGCAGGAACCGGAGAAGTAAGATAAATTTTGGCATACTGTATCAGCGGATTAGTACCCCATAACGTCGTTACAAAGTATGTAAAATCAGGTGTCGGTACTGCTTTCGTAACGACTGATCTTACAGTGGGCTGAACATCGGTATTGGCCTGCATGCTAACGCTGGCAAATACCACGAGGATCAATAATAATGATCTTTTCATGTGAATTGGGATTTGGTTAGACAAAAAATGTATTGTCAAATTGTAATAGATGATAAGATACCCGGTTGGCTTTATACACTCACCCTAAAGTTCGATCGGTGTAATAACAACTGGCTTTGTGATGGTAAATGTCTCGCCGCTTACATAAGTAAATGTAAGTGTAATTGTATAGGTACCTGGCTGATAGAAGTGATCAGTAACGGGGCCGCCATGTAATACGGGAGCAGATCCATCGCCAAAGTCCCAGTCAATATTGCCGATCAGATCTCTTTCAGCAGGGCCGGGGTTGGTGAGAAAAACAGAAGCATGATAGAACGTAGCCGAAGCCACTATTGTGGTTACGCGGACGTTAAAATCGGGTGTTGGTACCTTTGTGATGCCGGTATTGGCCTGCATGCCGATGCTGACAAATACCGCAAGGAGCAACAACAATGATCTTTTCATCTGAAAGTGGGATTTTGGGTAAACAAGAATTGTAATGTCAGCCTGAAAATAGATGATCCGGGTTAATACAGAAAGTTAAAATACCGCAGTTGAGTGCATGCACTCAAGGTATATAAAGTAAAACCCCACTGGCAGAGCAGCGGGGCTGCTATTTTGTAATTATCTGACTAAGGACAAGACGTAATCCTTATCCGCTTTAGCCGCTGCAATAAAATTCTTCAGATCAGTAAACTCTTCTGCCAGATGTTTCCTGGTGAATGCTCTATCCGGCTCACCCTCTTCGATCCAGACGTTGTAAGGATAAATGTCATTTTCATTAAGCTCCTGTGCATTATACAGGTTATGAAACTGCTCTAGTGATATACTGGTCAGAAAGCTGTGCATGTCAGCAATTCCGTCTGTGTCATTATAATAAATGGCAGTGCCTTCAAGATCAAGATCCTCCGATAGCGTCTCCAGCTCATCTGGATCAATCTCTTTCCCTATGTAAGTCTCGGGATAGAAGATCTGTTCCAGCAAGGAAATGGTTGCCTCATCCTGCTCTTTAGATAAGATAAATTTAAGTCCTTCGAAAGTTTGCGGAAAGACAATATTTTCTTTTGAGATATCCAGTATAACAGTCCCTTCGGGATTTGCTCTCATCGCCTCAAAGTTCTCCTGAGATACACGATATAGTGTTATGCTCTGACTCATACTATGAAATTTGGCGAGCAAAACTAAGGAAAAATAAGAAAACCTGATCGCGTACGCTTTTTACTATCCTCTTCTTCTTTTTCCTGCGTTTTTAGGTGGGCCGGAAGGTTTGCCTTTCCGCGATTGTGCAGGCTTCTGCACAGCATTTTCCCTCCTCCCGGGCTTCTCCGTTGTTTTTGTTTTCCCTGTTCGGGGCTTACTATCTTTAGCTGGCGGCTTTGCTGTTTTGTGCTTATGAGCAGAAGGCTTGTTTTCGGGCGTAAAGCCGGATTTCGGAAGTTCCTTCGCCGGTGTATGGGTAGCGGTCTTTTTACGCGGTGCAGACGGAACACTTTCACTACGGCCCTTGCTGGAATCTGCTACGCTTTCTTTCAGGAATGATATCTCAGCCTCACTAAGATGACGCCATTTACCCAAAGGAAGTTTGTCCAGGCGCACATTCATAATGCGGACACGTTGCAAACCAACTACCGTGTAACCAAGATATTCGCACATGCGTCTGATCTGCCGGTTGAGGCCCTGTGTAAGCGTTATGCGGAAGGTTTGGCGGCCCATCATCTGTACTTTACAGGGCAGGGTGCGGGTATCCAGAATAGGTACCCCCTGCGACATCTGCTGTACAAATGCCGGGTTGATGGGTTTGTTAACCCTCACGACGTATTCTTTTTCGTGATTGTTAGCCGCCCTCAATATTTTATTAATGATGTCGCCATCATTAGTAAGGAAGATCAGCCCCTCAGAGTCTTTGTCAAGACGGCCAATAGGAAATATCCTTTGGGGGTAATTAACAAAACTGATGATATTGTCCTTGATATGTAATTCGGTAGTAGTAGTGATGCCAGGAGGCTTGTTGAGTGCCAGGTACACACGTTTTTCCTTTTTGGCGGCAGTGATAAGGCTACCGTCCACTTCAACGGTGTCTCCCGGCTTGTAGCGGTTACCCAAAGCAGCCGGCCGGTCATTCAGTAATACCCGGCCCTGGGTGATGAGATTGTCTGCCTTCCGGCGTGAACAATACCCGGTATCACTAATAAACTTGTTTAAACTGATTGATTGGTCCAATGACGTATTATGTTTTTAAATGGAGAGCGAGTAGCCTTCCAGGGGCAAAGGTCGGTAATTGAAAGGAAAAAAATGCATCCCGCGACCCCGCTTTCCCTGATAATCAGAGAAAATCACAATTCTTATATCATGAGAGATGGTTATATCTCTGAAAATTTGCAGCTTATCGGAAGAACGGCTCAAACATACTGTCTATCTGAAAGCAGGTCACGCCTGCTTTAATTAAACGCTGCGCCTGTGCCTTCGCCGGCGCCATGCCATCGCCATCTTTGAAACTCCAGGCGTTTACAACGCCCACTGTGAGGATATTATGCTTTTTTGTCCATTCAACATCGGCAGCTGAGATATCACCGGAGAAAAGATAGTAGTGCGCAGGATTGAAGCTTTTTTTCTTCATGTTCTCCTCAAGTTGGGCCCTGGTACAACTGAGTTTTATTTTTCCGGTGAAGAATTGCGTTGATTCATCTGTTCCGATCATAAGCGCCTGCTGATACAGGTCGTACTTTTTAAGCAGGTCGATCATCCTGTTAAAGATAGCGGGATGGTCTCCCCGTATTTTCAGATCGATCATTATCTGTAGATGTCCTCTGGCTGCTTTTAAAACATCTTCAAATGACAGGATACGGTACCCATTGTTATTCTTCAACCTGCTCAGTTCATTCCAGGTCATAGCAGATAGAGAAGTATCTATGCCGAAAGTCCGTTTAAGGTTAGCGTCATGATGTGTGACCAGTATGCTATCCCTGGTGAGGCGTACATCCACTTCAATCATATAATATCCACGCTTGCCGGCTTCCTGAAGGGCTTCCAGGCTATTCTCTCCGCGCAGGCTATCCACAACGCCGCCTCGGTGAGCAATCAACCGATGACTGTTTGATTGACAATAAACAGTAAGGTTGTACAACAGAAAGATCAATAAAACCGATGTTCTTCTCATACCTGACATAGTTCTTTCGGATTCGTTATTCGCGATTAGGCCCTAAGACCTTTTCGTTAAACAAGTTACCGCTGTTGCGATAAAGTTGTATGTTATATTTTAGGTTGCTGTTATAAAATATATAACAAATCGGTTCAATATTTTTTCCTATTTTAGAGAGCCAAAATTTAACCCGATATCCCTTTAAATATTCAATCCTATTTTTATAACACCCATATAACCCTCACCATGAAAAAGTGCTATTTTCCAGTTCTTTTACTGCTTATTGGCGTTGGCGTACGAGCTAATACTTTCCCGGTTAAAGACCACAGCCCAGGGCCTAAAAATGGCCTTAATGCCAGCTATGCTGCTGACGCAGTAAGCATTACTCCGCAGAGTGCGGAACAACAATGGACGTTTAGCCTGGCGATAAAGGCTGTAAACGGACATAAACCCGCATCTGAGCCTCTTATGACGAGGCGAAACAACACGGTACGATTCGATCATGATCATCATTTCCTGGTGGAATATGTAAATGATGATCAAGGTATCCACCAGCGTTTTATCATCCGGAAACCCGCGGAAGATAATAGTAAGCTGACGGTACGACTTCAAGCGGAAAATGGCTGGCAAGCCATGTATGGTAGCGCCAACAGCCTCACGTTCAACCACAAGGGGCAAACGCTTAATTACAGCGATCTCGAAGTGCAGGATGCAAAAGGTAAAAAGCTGCCCGCGCATTTCACCGTACTACAAGACCAGGTAGAGATAGCTGTGGATGCCGGGCAGGCAGCGTACCCGCTTTCTATCCAGACAGTTGTAGGGACGTTGTCGGAACTACAAGCCAAAAGCCGGCTGGAACGTAATCTGGCGGGTGCTCAGTTAGGAGCTGCGGTTACGGGGGCTGGTGACATCAACGGCGATGGCTATGATGATGTGATATTAGGCGCTCCCTATTATGCCAATGGCGAGACAGCGGAAGGGGCTGTATATATTCATTACGGTAGCTCACCGAATGGCATCAACCCCAATACTTTCACTGTGCTGGAAGGGAATGTTGTAAACGCGCATTTCGGAGAGGTATTAGCCGGCGGTGGAGACATCAATGGAGACGGCTACGATGATGTGGTAGTCGGAAAACCGCATAGAGCCGGTATGCCGGGCAGTGATACCGGGTATGTATATGTTTATTCCGGCTCGGCTGCAGGCTTAAATCCTACTCCCTATATTCTGCGCTCTGTAAGGCAGGGCGATAATTTTGGAACTAGTGTGGCTATTGTCAAAGATCTGGATTTTGATGGCACCGACGATATTCTCATCGGCGCAAATGCCGGAGAAGGATACGTTACTATTTACTATGGCACTATCTGGGGAATAAAAAATTCTTTGATGACTGAAGTCGCCATCAGCGGGACCACAGGCTTTGGAACAAAAGTAGCGGGGGCCGGAGATATATATGGATACGGCCTCGGACGTTCCCTGATGATCGCAGCTGGTGAAGATGTATATCTGTTCTGGCAGAGCAACTATGAGATAGAAGTTGGCTATCCTACAATTATACACAGCCCCACACCGGGAATATCGTTTGGTTCTTCTATAGCCGGTCAACGTGATATAAATGGTGATGGATTTGATGATATGATCGTGGGTGCAAAAGATTATGCTGACGGTAGCCTCAACCATTCAGGAGCATTGTATGTATATTATGGCTATTGGGATTATAATAGTCCTGGTAACCCGACGTTTGACACACCGAACCTGATAATAAAAGGAGACAGGGATTCCGCACTTTTTGCATCGCAGGTGGCATTTGCCGGCGACGTAAATAACGATGGGTACGAAGAGGTAATTGTCTCAGCACCAGGATGGGAAAGCAGTGCGTTACTGCCGAATGTGGGAAGAGCATCGCTTTATTATGGTGCATCATCCGGATTGAATTCCACGCCGGGAGCCACCATACAGTGTACTGTCGGCAATTCATGGTTGAGTGCTTCAGTAGCAGGTGCAGGAGATGTAAATGGAGATGGTTATGGTGATATCATAGTAGGCGCACCGTTATACGACAGGGGCCAGGTTGATGAAGGACTTGGTGCGGTTTATCTGGGAGGAGCTTATAGTTTGGCCCGTATGGCTGAAACTAAAACTGAAGATATTGTGGAAGCAAAGACCCCGGCAGTTGTAAAAACTTTCCCTAATCCGGTAGTAAACAATCTGTCTGTTCAATTTGAAGGATTGGATACAAATGCTGATACTTATGTTCAGATAGCAGATGTAAATGGTTCAATCGTAAAAACGGTGCAGATAGGAAAAGCGGCCAATGGAAACCAGGCTATTGATGTAAGCGACCTTGTTCCGGGGGCCTACTTTGTAATTATTAATAATGGTGGTAAAGTGATCAGGGAAAAAATAATTAAACAATAGCCATGTATCACACTACCTGGATAACTGATCCGGGCAGTTTACTCACCCCTAATGTATAACCTATAATTATCCTCACCATGAAAAAGCAATATTTTTCAGGTCTTTTACTTTTAACGACGCTGGCTGCACATGCAAATTCATCGCCGGTCGTTGACAATGAACTGCTGCTGAAGGCAAAAAAGCAGGTTGAAAAGATTGAATACTTTATCAAAAAGCAAGATAACACCACAACTTACCGCAGCCCTAATCCCATGAACGGTTTAAAGGCTACGTACACCGGAAATGAATTGAACATTGTACCCGAAAAAGCGGATCAGCAATGGGCGTTTAAGTTAACGGTAAAGGAAGTAGGCGGATATAATCCTGTGGTGCAACCACTGGTCTCAATGCATGAAAATACGGTGCAGTTTGACCACGATCATCATTTTAAAGTTGAATATATTAATGATGAAAATGGTATTCAACAGAAATTTATCATCCAGGAAGCCGGGACTGCAACCGGCAAAGTAACAGTGCAGCTGCAGCCGGAAAATGGTTGGAATGCACGATATAAAAGCGCTACCAGTCTTGCATTTGAAAACAATGGACACGAGCTTGATTATAGTGATCTGAAAGTAACGGATGCGAAGGGTAATAAGCTACCCGCACATTTTACTGTACGTCAAAACCAGGTAGAGATATCAGTAGATGCTGAACATGCAGTATACCCGCTTTCACTTCAATCCATCGTCGGCGAGCTGACATTGTTATATGCGAGGACCATTATGCAATCGGATCAGGCAGGCGCTCAAATGGGCGCCGCGGTTTCAGCAGCAGGAGATGTAAATGCCGACGGATATCCCGATGTGGTAGTAGGCGCGCCTTATTATAGCAAAGGAGAATCCCACGAAGGAGCTGTATTTATTTTTTACGGCAGCGAACCTAATGGTATAAACCCCAACAATTACACCGTGTTGGAAAAAAATGTTCCCGAGGGACATTTTGGAGAGTACGTAACCGGTGGCGGAGATGTAAATGGTGATGGTTTCGATGATGTACTGGTGGGTGTGCCTTATCATGCAGGTACCTTTAATAACGATACCGGGATGGTATATGTTTATTATGGATCAGCAGCTGGTACGAGCACTACGCCGGAAATAATCCGTTCTTTAAGGCAGGACGACCATTTTGGTATTAGTGTGGCCATTGCTCCGGATATCGATGGGGATGGGAACGATGACGTCCTGATCGGGGCAGATAAGGGTGAAGGTTATGTTACTGTTGTATACGGCAGCAGCTGGGGATTGGAATATGCGTACACTTCAGAACTTGCTGTTAGCGGAACCACTGGTTTCGGTTCAAAGGTATCTGATGCAGGAAGTATCAGTGGTGCCGGGTCACGTGCAGTAATGGTAGTATCGAATGAAGGGCTGTATATCTTTAATGGAGACTTTAGCGGTGTGCAGATGACACCTTCCCAAACTATACCCCGTCCCGATCAGGCAGGATCTTTTGGCAGTGCAATTGCAGGAGGAGGAGATGTGAATGGTGATGGATATGATGATATAATAGTGGGTGCAAAAGATTATGCAGATATAGAACATAATCGCCTGCAGGCCGGAGCATTTTTCCTTTATATTGGCAGCAGTACAGGTATCGTCACTACGCCTCATCGTGTTGTTGTTTTTGAACAGGATTCAACGCTTTATGGATCACAGATTGCATTTGTCGGCGATATAAATCAGGATGGATTTGATGATGCTGTAGTGGGTGCACCTAAATGGAAAGACTCTTGGGATGACACCCCAGAGGAACAAGAGGGTGCGGCATTCCTGTATTATGGATATCCTCCCGGCATAAATTTCTGGGCTGCAGGATTTATTCATAGCAACAAGACTAATGCCTTGCTGGGATCTTCAGTGGCAGGTGTTGGAGATGTGAATGGAGATGGATATCCTGATTTATTGGTAGGTGCTCCAGGGTGTAATAATCCACAGGTCGGAGAGGGAATCGCTGCGATCTTCCTGGGCGCTCCTTATACGCCAGCCCGTATGGCAGGTCCTCATAATGCGGCGTCAACAAAAAGGTCGGCTGATAGGAAAAAGCGTCCCTGACTTTAGCAATGTTTTTGCTTTTGCCGGAAGCGCTGAAAGTGTCTGATTAATATTCGGTTCACTTTTTATTCAATCTTCATTATACAAGGTTCATACAAGGATTAACTTACGTTCATCTTACGTCTTTGAACGTAAGATGAACGTAAGTTAATCCTTGTATGAACCTTGTATAAACCTGGTTTTATGTACGATGTGCCGGAAACGAAAGCCTTGAATGTCTTTATTCGTTAAGATAAGTTTAATTATTTGATAATAAGTAAGTTATACAGGATTTGTGTAAATAAGATCAGTATTTCCCGCATCGCTTTTCTATTTAACATTTGTGATGTGATCGGAAAAATGATGACGTTTAGAATTGAAAGGTCCGCGTTGTAAACGCGTCAAAATAAAAGTGGATTTCGTTACTGAGGCAAGCGGTCAGCAGCTCCTGTGCTACTAAGCGGAATCGGTATCGGGTTATAACCAGGGAAGATTGGCAAAAATGAAATCTAAGCTTTAGCTTTGCCAGATAAAGATTTTCCTTATATGGCTTTACGTATTAATCCCTTTTCCAGGTCCAACGAGGATACCGGTTTTGGTAGCAGCTCAAACAGCTCTGTGGGCCGCTTTATAAACAAGGACGGTTCGTTCAATCTGCATAAAGAGGGTATACCGGTTTGGGAACGTGTGAGCATTTACCATACATTACTCAACCTTCCTTCCTGGAAATTCTTTCTCGCCATTATCATTTTCTTTGTATCCATCAACCTGGTTTATACATTCATCTATCTGGGACTTGGCGTATATGAGTTCCAGGGCGTTCTGGGAACCTCAGAGTGGCAGCAGTTCAAAGAGATCTATTTCTTCAGTACAGAAACCTTCACAACGGTTGGTTATGGCCGCGTGAATCCGATAGGTGACGGCGTCAATCTGGTGGCATCCATTGAAGCTTTGAACGGCTTCCTGTACCTGGCAGTTTTCACGGGTTTGATCTATGGACGTTTTTCAAAGCCTAAAGCCTTCCTGAAATTCAGTGACCATGCGGTGATTGCGCCTTATAAGGATAAAATGGGCCTGATGTTCCGCTTTGCTTCCTTTAAAGCCATGCATACGCTCACTGGCGTGGACGTAAAGGCTAATCTGGCGCTGCTGATACAGGAGGAGGGCAAACCAGTATACAGGTTCTTCGAACTCAAGCTGGAACGCAGTCGTATACAGAACCTGCCTATGAACTGGACGGTAGTGCATGCAATTGATGAAGACAGTCCTTTACTGGGCCTGAACGAAGAGGATATAAAAGCTGCAGATGTAGAGATCTATGTGCATGTGCAGGGATTTGACGAGGTGTTTTCCAGTTCTGTATTGAAGCGGACCTCCTATACCTGGGAAGAAATATTTTTCAACCGGCGTTTTGTACCGATGTACCGCGAAACAGGTAATACGACGATTCTGGAGTTACAGAAGCTGAACATGACAGTGCCGGCAGATGTGAAGAAGGAGGCGGAGCGATTGGGCTAGGAAATAGAGGCATCCGTTTAATGGCTTTTTAAAAAGAGAGTACCCCGTTGGGCGATTTTAGAAAGAGAGTTTTATTTTTTTATTACTTTTAGCCGGACAGACCAGATTACTGGATAAAGATTCATTCAGAGACGTTCGGGCATGCCTGACCAGCCAGACAACGAAAAAATATTACTTCAGCGTATTAGTGAGGGTGCACAGGATGCATTTAAAGACGTCTATGCCCGTTATCACGAGAAGATATACGCACTCGCATTTCATCTTACCAGGTATGAAGTAGTGGCCGAGGAAATAGTCCAGGACGTATTTCTGAAGGTCTGGATGCAAAAAGAAACCCTGCCTGAAATATGCGATTTTGAATCATGGCTCTTTATTCTTGCCCGTAACCATATTTACACATGGCTGAAAACCAGCGCCCGTCGGCAGGTGCATGAAACCCTGGCGGACGGTCATGTCTCTGTGGAACCTTTAGAGGTGGATGCAGCCATCCACCGCAAGGAGCTGGAAAATCTTCTCAATGAGGCAATAAGACAATTATCGCCACAACAGCAGCAGGTATATATCCTGTCCCGCGAAGAACAGTTGACCCGGGAGGCCATTGCCGGACGGCTGGGACTATCTTCTGAAACCGTCAAAGTACACATGAGCCGTGCCATGAGGTCCATAAGAGCTTACATCATGTCCCGCAGACCTTTGACCCTCATATTATTCTTCCTTTTAAAAATTCTTGTACTTTTTTTTCTGGCGATGTAACCCACGCCTTAAAAAAAGTAGTCTTTACTATTAACAGCGGTATTTATGCTAAACGAAAGACTTTTATATCTGATGGACCGTTACGTGCAACAACAGCAAACGGAGGGCGAAATGGCCGAGCTCCGGCTGATGTTGGGCGATGAGCAATATGAAGATCAGGTAAAAATGCTCATAGACCAGTATAGTGCCCAGGGGCTGCCCACGTATAAAATGCGGGAAGGCACCAGTACAGAAATACTGGAAACAATACTGGGAACAGCTGCTCCTGCAACGCAAGGGGTGGTTCGTAGCATACGTCCTTTCCGTTACATATGGTGGGCGGCAGCAGTGGTTGTATTATGCGGTGCAGGTATCTATATCTGGCAACGTCCTGCACGTGTGGAAGTAGCAGCAACGGCAGGCAGACAGCCAGGTACGCCGGGCAGCAATAAGGCGATACTCACCCTGGCCGATGGCGCAGAAGTAGCACTGGACGATAAGGGCAACCAGCAGATACAGCAGGGTACTACGGCCATTCACCAGCAGAATGGTCTTTTACAATATCATGAGTCCGGAGATGCGGCATCTGTAAGTTATAATACACTTTATGTACCCCGGGGAGGACAGTTTCAGCTGGTATTGCCAGATGGCTCGAAAGTCTGGCTGAACGCTGCCTCCAGATTAAAATACCCTACCGCCTTTTCAGGAGATAGCAGGGTAGTGGAGCTACAGGGCGAAGCATATTTTGAAGTGGCACAACGCGCAGGTCAGCCTTTCAGCGTAAAAGTGAACAATAGAGAAATTGTTGAGGTACTTGGTACCAGCTTTAATATTATGTCCTATTCCGATGAAAACAAATCAGTGACCACGCTGGTAACAGGGATTGTCAAAGTAATAAGTGGAGGATCTCAGCAAAAACTGAGACCCGGTCAGCAGGCCCTGGTGAACAGGCACAATGGCACAATGACGGTTTTACCGGCGGATATAGACAGAGCACTGGCGTGGAAAACTGGTTTCTTTGAACTGGACAATACAGACCTGCCAACATTGATGCGGCAGCTGTCAAGGTGGTACGACGTTGAAATTATCGATCAGTCAGAAGGGAATACAGCAGAGGCATTTGGAGGAAGAATCAGCAGGACACTTAACCTTCGGGATGTATTACACGTACTGGAGCAATATGGCGTTCATTCACGGATAGAAAGTAATAAGGTCATTATCCTCGCCCAATAATTATCACAGAAAAAGATCAGTCATGTCTTCGGATAATTCCGCAGCGGGGAATACTATGCCTGTAAATAAGAAAACAACATTAGAGAAATAAATGATAAACAGCTAAAAGAGGTCACAAACAGAACAGGAGGTGCGCCAACACCCCCTGCTTATGTTGATAACAACCAATAATCGTTCAGGGACTATTTAATTACCAACAAAGCAAATGTATGTATTTCAGCATTAAGGGGAAAGCCCCTTACGGGGAATTATTATCAACCAAATCCGCCTCCCGTGCCGCCCTACCGGCATCTGTCTTAAGGAGATGTATAGAAAGTAAATTATTCAGGGTTATGAGAATGACCGCTTTCTTAATGATTGTCATTTGCCTGCATATTGCCGCTAAAGGAGTATCGCAGGTCGTTTCCATTAAAGGAAGAAATCTTCCGTTGAAGGAAGTTTTTGTCGAAATGTCTAAACAGACAGGTATCTCTATTCTGTACAAGGAGAAAGAATTACAGCACGCAAAACCAGTCAGCCTCGATGTGAAGAACGCTCCGTTTAAACAGGTGCTGAACGATTTGCTGAAAGAACAGGAACTTGAATATCATGTTCAGAATGATATCATTTTTATCGAACCCAAAAAGGCGCCTGACGTTGTTTTGCGTCGCGAAGTGCTTCTGTTCGATACGACTACAATAGATCTGTTCGGGCTAATTCTGAATGAAGAAACGCAAAAGCCAATAGACGGCGTGTCAGTTTCAGTTAAGGGAATCAAGCAGGGAACGGTCACGACCTCAGGAGGAGCCTATATACTGAAGGGGGTACCTCGTACAGCTATTCTTATAGTATCCTGTATAGGATATATCACACAGGAGGTGTCTGCGCAGGCGGAAAAAAATTCAAGGACCGGGGCAAACGTTGTAAGACTGAAGCCCTATGTAAGTCAGTTGGATGAAACAGTGATACAGGCATATGGCACTACAACGAAAAGAAAAACCACGGGAGATATTGTCACAGTAAAGGGAGAGGATCTGGCAAAGCAGCCCATATTAAGCCCGCTACTTGGCATGCAGGGCAGAGTACCGGGGTTGGAGATCACCCAACAGAATGGCTCGCCAATAGGCGCTGTAAAAGTTGAACTGAGAGGCCGCAAGTCGATCGATCAGCGCTTCAGTTCCGAACCCTTATATATTATAGATGGTGTTCCGTTAACTGTATTGGAAATAAGGAGCAATTCCAACATGTACGCCAGTAACGCGTCGTCTGGCAACATGCTCAATTCAGGACTTGATCAGACAGGCTTGTCGCCCTCTAACGGCGTGAGTCCGCTGGCAGCTATAAATCCATCCGACATTTCGTCTATAGAGGTCCTGAAGGATGCTGATGCTACTGCCATTTATGGTAGCCGCGGCGCTAATGGAGTGATCCTGATCACAACTAAGAAAGGTAAAGCGGGGATGAACAGATTTAACGTTTCTGCACAACAGGGTATCTCATTTACCACAGGCCACTGGGACCTGTTGAATACACCGCAGTATGTGGCCATGAGAAGAGAGGCTTTTAAAAACGATGGGATTACTCCGTCGGCAGCCCCCGGTACGGGATATGCGCCGGATATCATGATATGGGATACGACCCGGTATACTGACTGGCAGAAGTATTTCTGGAATAATATTGGAAAGGTTACTAATGTGCAGGCAGATATGAGTGGCGGGTCGGAGCAGGTTACATACCGTATAGGAGGAGGATACAATCGCTCTGCCGACCTGACAAGATTGAATGGCGCAACCAAACGAACAACTGCCGCCCTTAATATTGGAACACAGAGCCGCAACCAACGGTTTAAGACAGGCATTTCGGCCACTTACACTGTATTGAGCACCGATGGGATCAGCAGAACCAGTTCAGCGCTCATTCCTCCCAATTCACCACCTCTTTACGACAGTGCGGGGCATCTGAACTATGAAGAATATCGTATAAGTAGCGTGTTACTGACCGGAGGTAACAAATTCAATGTTGCTTCTTTCAGTTCAAACCTGCTGACAGGGAGTTTTATGCTGAGCTATAATATAATGAAGGGGTTGGACATCAGGACTACATTAGGTTATAACAGCAACCAGTCAAATTCGAAAAGTACCAACTCGCTTGCTTCACAAGATCCGAAAAATGCTACAACTGCATCAGCGACCTTTGCCGGTTCCGGTAACTCAAACTGGCAGATTGAGCCACAGGCAGAATATAATGTAAATACATGGAAAAAGGGAAGGTTGAACGTGCTTGCCGGCGCCACCTTGCAGTCTAACAAAACATGGGGGAACACTCAGACAGGATTCGGCTTTACAAGCGATGTGTTACTGTCAAGTATCAACAATGCACCGACGGTAAAAGCTTCTGACGCCTCGGCACAATATAAGTATGGAGGTGTGTTCGGCCGCATCGGATATACCTGGGCTGATAAATATATACTCAACCTCAACGCCAGGAGAGATGGAAGCAGCCGTTTCGGAGCGGGAAAGCAGTTCGGGAATTTTGGCTCCGTAGGTGCGGCATGGATCTTAAGTGATGAGCCCTGGGTGCGCCAGAATATACCAGCGTTTATCAGTTTTATTAAATTACGTGGCAGTTATGGTGTAACAGGCAGTGACCAGATTGGCGACTACCAGTATTTGACACAGTGGGGTGTTTCAAACGGAGGTTCTTTGCCAGCTGCTTCTTATAACGGGATCAGTCCACTGATACCGCAGCTGCAGGCCAATTCGGAATTTCACTGGCAAACAACGAGAAAACTTGAGGGAGCACTTAATGTTGCTTTCATTGACGATCGTATTTCTCTCGAAGCCGCCTGGTATCGCGAGCGTTGTAATAACCAGCTGATAGGATATCCTACTCCTATCATCACAGGTTTTCTTTCCGTAGTGGAAAATTCCCCCGCATCTGTTCAGAATAGCGGATGGGAGTTCAGTCTGAATGCAAGGGCAATAGAGCATACTGATTTTTCCTGGAACATCCGGTTTAATTTCAGCCGTAATACCAACGTATTATTAGCGTTTCCTATGCTGGAAAGATCACCTTACCTCTCCAGGTATAAAATAGGAGATCCGATAAGTGCGCTCTACATCTATCATTATACAGGGGTAGACCCCGCTACCGGCGTGTTGACCTACGAGGATCATAACCACGATGGAGTAGTTAAGACAGATCAAACTGTTGCTCCCGGCACCGGAAAGGATGACCGTTATATCAAAATTAACCTTACACCTGCCTTCCAGGGCGGATTTAGTAACACTGTCCGTCTTAAAAACATATCGCTTAGCGCGGATTTTGTTTTCGTTAAACAAATGGTGCCGCAGTCTCAGATCGCTCAGAATCCTGGTAATGCTGAAAATATATCTCAATGGGCTTATGAACATCGCTGGCAATATCCGGGGCAGCATGCATTGTCTCCTAAATTGTCCGCACTTTCAACAACCTATGGGTTCACTGCAAGCGATGGAAGTTATACCGATGGCAGCTACCTGCGGTTGAATGCAATCCAGATGTCCTACAGCATGCCTGCCCGTATTACACGCATGCTTCGTGTGAGCAGTTTTTCTGCCAACATCAGTGCACAGAACATCTTTGTAATAACACCTTATAAAGGGATGGACCCCGCGATGACATCGTTCGGTGCGATGCCTCCGGCCAGAATCATGACTGCAGGACTGACCTGTGGATTTTAAGGAATAAATGCTGTAAAATAATGAGACATTTCAATAAAACGATCCGGGGAAAAATCAGCCTGCTGGCAGCTTTTGGAATATTTATTGCCACCGTTTCCGGGTGCTCAAAGCTGATAGAAATTGCACCACCCACTACGACAATTACTACCGGACAAACCTTTAGTAGCAATGACCTGGCAGAATCGGCGATGGCAGGTATCTATACGCAACTCATCAATGCAAATGATGCTGAATTGTTTACAAATGGCGGCCTCACGATAAATGCCGGTCTGTCCGGAGGTGAACTGGTTTGTGCATTGGGAACGAACGACCTGACGCACTATCCGTTCTTCAGCAACACTGTGCTGATGGATAACTCTTTCTGCGATAATGGCATCTGGAGAACTGCTTACAAAGCTATCTATAGCGCTAACAGTATTATCGAAGGTATAGCGGCTTCGGAAAGTGAATTCCTCGACGATACCACGCGCCATCAGTTAACTGGTGAAGCTAAATTCATAAGAGCATTTGCTTATTTCTACCTGACTAATACTTATGGTGACGTACCCCTTGTAGTCACTTCCGATTACCGGATCAATGCTACCCTCCCAAGAACGCCTCAGGCACAGGTATATCAGCAAATGGTTGCCGATCTGAAAGATGCTTCGCAGCTACTAAGTCCGGATTACAATTTCGCGCGCGGTGAGCGCGTACGGGCCAACAAATATGCAGCCATGGCATTATTAGCAAGGGTTTATCTGTATCAGAAAGACTGGGCAAATGCAGCTGTTCAGGCAGATGCTGTAATAGCCAACAGTCAATACAATTTGCCAGCTGACCTGACAACAGTGTTTCTTGCAACCAGTAAAGAAGCTATCCTGCAATTCAAACCGGATCCAACTGCAGATCCAATGAAAAACCGGACATTGGAGGCATACAGATTCAATCCGGTTGTAAAGCTGAGTGGATTTCCACCCGAGTACTGGCCGATATTCACTGACTCGGCAACGTTTCAACAGAGCGTGACCAGCTTTGTTCCTGCCTTTTATATGGATGCTGAACTGCCAAAAACATTTGAGCCGGGGGACAAACGGCGGACGCAATGGATAGACAGTGTGCCTACACCTGCTACCTCTCCTTATTTCAGCAATCCGATATACTTTTCTTCCAAATATCCGGAGATGCTTACCGATATAGGAAAGCCACCCCGCTATTACATGGTGCTAAGGCTCGCAGAACAATATCTGATCAGTGCGGAAGCGAAAGCTCAGTCAGGCAATGTAGCAGATGCACAGGCTTCATTGAATGTTGTACGGAACAGAGCTGGACTGCCGGATACAAAGGCTGCTGATAAAGAAACCCTGTTAACTGCAATAGCACATGAACGCCGTACAGAATTATTCCTGGAATGGGGACATCGCTGGATGGACCTTAAACGGACGGATATGGCTAAAACAGTATTGAACGCTATTCCTGAAAAACAACCCTGGCAGGATTATCAGTTGTTATATCCTCTTCCGCGGACAGAACTTATCAATGATCCACTGTTGACACAAAACCCCGGATATAATTAGTAGAAGAAAACAACATCACAAAAGAAACATATGATTTACAGAAAATATCCGGGAGGTATAACATTACTTCCATTAATACTTTTTGTCCTGATTGTCCAACAGAGTTGCAGTTCAGGGCCATCTGTTCCTCCGCGAAAAAAAATGCCTGAACTGACAAGCCTGCAGGGACCGGAAAGCTATATCCCCTATAGCGAACGGCAGTCAACTGCGGGTCTTCCTTTCACCACAGGATATGTTGATCTCCAGGTCGGCGGCGGGACAGCAACTCTGTTTGCAGTATCTCTTCCCGATGCAACGGACGATTCACTGATTATGAATTTGATCAACACATACCGGCCATTGGCAGTGCCCTTGCTTACAGGATGGGTACAACAGCAGCAGTACCCGGTATTGATAGACCTGCGTGCGCACGGTAGTCAGCATACCCAGCGGGCAGACTTTCTCCTGCAAAAGGAAGGTTCATTCACTTTACCTGTTGTATTCCTATGGGATAGTTATTCTGCCGGCAGGGCTGGTAACTATATGCAGTTGATGCACACCAATCCCGCTATCAGTGTAACCCGTTTGTCAGGAAACAGCGCTGCCTTCTTTGGCAAGCAACAGGAGAATTGTTTTCAGACCGACCGACCTGTGTTTTAACACGCAATCATATTTACAAATGAAACGCATGCATTATATAAAGACTTCTTTTTTGCCGCTCTTCCTTGTCATTGTACTTGGTCTGGCAGTACAACCGGCCTATGGTCAACTGAAATTGAGTGATTTTTTGCCAAAACAGCATAAGGACACTGTTAAACCAGATACAGCACGTAAGGTGCCACCTCCGCCAATAAGCAAGTACGAGAGAATTATCAACAAAAACTTTCATACGCAGCGAGGCGTTTTTACAGTCCATCAGTATAGAGACAGTATTTATTTTGAAATTCCTGATTCGCTTTTAGGAAGGGATATTATGGTCATTGGCCGCTTGTCTAAAGGTCCGGCAGGCTATAACGCTTATCCAGGAGAAGAGTTGAGTGAGTCTACCATCCGGTTTGAAAGAGGCGCCGATTCCAGCATAAAGATCCGCTATATACAGATTGCCAACATTGCGGATAGCGCTGATGCGATTTACAAAGCGGTAACATCCTCGAGCTTGGATCCGGTGATGGTTTCCCTCCCTGTTAAAGCTTATTCTAAAGATTCGTCCAGTTGTGTAATAGACGCCACGAAGTTACTGCAGGAGAAGTCATTCGTAAATGAGATTGATGAGAAATCATCATTGGGTAAGGGCTTGAACCTGACAACCGTAAAGGACCTGCACGTTGAATATATCCATACTTATCCTATTAACGTAGAGATCAGTATCACAAGGAATATGAACTCAAAAAGGGGAGGGTATCCCGGAGAGCCTGTAACCGTCGAAACCAATACCTCGTTCATCCTGTTGCCGAAAGCCCCTATGCAGCAACGTGTATTTGATTCCAGGGTTGGTTACTTTGCTGACTACGTGAATTCATTCGGAGATGATCAGCAGAAGATGGAAAGGCGGCAGTTTATCTTAAGATGGAAGCTGGAACCTAAAGATGAAGATATTGAAAAATGGAAGAGGGGAGAACTGGTAGAACCCAGACAACCTATCACGATCTATATTGATCCGGCAACGCCTAAACAATGGCGCCCGTTCCTGATACAGGGTATTAACGACTGGCAGGAGGCATTTGAACAGGCAGGATTTAAGAATGCCATCATCGGTAAGGAATGGCCTGCCAATGATACTACAATGCATATGGATGATGCTCGTTATTCCTGGTTAAACTATTTCCCCTCTGAGGTAGCAAATGCTTATGGTCCGCAGGTACATGACCCACGCAGCGGTGAGATCATACAGACGCATATCGGCTGGTATCATAACGTTATGACCATTCTGCACGACTGGTACATGGTACAGGCAGCCGCTGTAGATCCTGCTGCCAGGAAAGCTAAATTTGATGATGAGTTGATGGGGCAGCTGATCAGATTCGTATCCAGCCACGAAGTGGGTCATACCTTAGGGTTACGGCATAACTTTGGTAGCAGCAGCCGTACACCGGTAGATAGTCTGCGTAAGATATCTTACCTCAAAGCGCATGGACACACTGCCAGTATTATGGACTACGCACGTTTTAACTACGTTGCACAGCCGGAAGATCATATTCCGCAGCAGCTATTATTCCCGCATATCGGAGAATACGATAAATGGGCAATAGAATGGGGGTATAAGTCTACGCGCGCTCAAACGGTAGATGCGGATAAAAGGATCACACAGTCGTGGATAGTTAAACGTACAACGGAAAATCCAAGGCTTTGGTTTGGCGATGGAGAAACACAGAAATTTGATCCCCGGTGTCAGACAGAAGATCTGGGCGACAATGCAATAAAGGCTGGTACATACGGCATAAAAAACCTGCAACGCATTTTGCCTCATCTGCCGGAATGGACCTATGAGGTTGAGGGCACCCGTGAAAGCCTTTCAACAATGTATCAAGCCATTAAAGATCAGTACATGCGTTATCTCACACATGTGCTGCGTAATGTTGGTGGTGTATACGAAACAAAGAAAAGTGATGCGCAGCCGGGAGAGGTAATGTCCATCCCTTCCGCCACATTACAACAACAGGCACTTGATTTTTTCAATGCCCAGGTTTTCAATACGCCGTACTGGTTATTGGATACTGCGGTACTGCATAAAGTAAATGCGCCCATATCCGCTAATCCGCTGGCTGAGACACCGGTGGTATCTAATTTTGTGGAAGATGTACAGGCCAGAATGGTGAACAGCCTGCTCGATATTCAACGTATGAACCGCATACTTGATCTCATGCAGTTGTATGGTAATAAGGCATATCCGCTGGACAAATACCTCGGGACCATTCACCAGGCTGTCTGGAAAGAATTGGGACAGGGAGGCCCGGTAGTCATCGACCGTTATCGCCGCAATTTGCAGAAAAACTACCTGGGGGCTATAATGGTCATTCTGGTGAACAGGGACCCGGGCGCAACAGAAACAGACGCATCATCAATAGTACGTGTTGAGGCGCTGAACCTGCAGCGTGAAATAACACAGGCGCTGACGCATACAACAGATATGCTCACCAAAGCACACCTGCTGGACCTGCAATACCGCATAAAAAATGCGACAAATCCGAAAGATTAAAGACTGGTTGTTTCTTTAATAAATGGAGAGTGGGCCGGGTCAGAGACAGACCTGGCCTCTTCCTTTTTACAGCAGGTCTGCTACACCCTGCGCAATAGGGAATGTATCAACCGGAACGAGCCACTAAATGGCGTTATCGGGAAATATATCAACAGAATATCAGGATTACTTGTAGTGTCGATACATTTAGAGTATCCGGTTTCATACTTAAAAGCGGAAAGCCGCCTCATTTACGAGGCGGCTTTCCGCTTTTATTTATTTGACTTAAATACTTTACATCTTCATACCACCGTCAATCACACCCTTCAGTTTCTTCGACACCAGCTTATCTCCATCATAGAAAGAAACACTCGCCTCGTCCTTTATAGTGAACTGTGTACCTTTCCAGAAAGACACATCACCTTTGAAGCTTTCCAGCTTCAGTACCTGGCCGGTAGCATTGCTTTGTACCTGGATATATGCAATTGACGTCGTCTGTTCTTTAGAGAGGACAATGTAAAACGTATAATAATACTCAGCGTCTTTCTGATATCCGATCTCGGTAAAAGCTGCTTTAGCAACTTTTGTGTCTACACGATTTCCAAACGTGGAAGTAAAGGTACAAGCGAAAATAAAAAATAATAGGTAGAGTACTCTCTTGTTCATAGGCCTTAGTTGTTGACAGAATTTTCTTAATCCGGTAGACAATTTAACAAATTATTATATATATGTTGACTTTTTATTGCGTATGGGGAAAAAAATTTTTTTTCACGGAGACGCAAATACGGAGTTTTTTTTATTTAGTATCTGATAATCAGGAGTATATGTGAAAAAGCCCTGACTGTTGCTCCAGCAAGCATTTTTATGCCTGTTAACGTTTTAAATGGCAGACACAAAAGCACTTATGCTGTATACAGGCCATAAATTTTACGCTGTCCCGGAATCCCAATTCACAGCGACGAGAATAAATACTTTAAAAATTTCTTTAAAGCTTGTACGCCTATCGGGTAATAAATGTTGTCATATAAGAAACGAATAATTTAATTGATAATGCGCATTTGTCTTTTTGATTATCTCCAACATTTCATATAGCATTTTATAAAGGATATAACAGATGAACAGAATTTTGATGTTTCTCGCGGCGTGTTTGATGTCTCTGCCAATGTTTGCGCAAACAACCTTCTATATCAGAGGGCAACTCGGGAAACTGCCAGCTCCGGCGAAAGTTTATATAGGCTACTCCGTAGATGGTGATATGGTATATGACTCAGCAGATATAGAAAATGGTACTTTCAAGATCGTGCAGGAAGCACCCTATCCGGTGAATGCACTATTGATGGTTAGCAAGAACGGTGAACCAGTGAATTTTTTCACCAGCAGAAATGTTGCACATATTTATGTTGAACCCGGTGCCAGCATGTGGCTGACTTCCGATGAAGATATCGCAAACTTTGAAGCGAACGGTTGTAAATCACAGGACGATTACGCCGGATATCTGAAGTACATGGCCGATGTAAATGCGAAGATCGAGGCATTGACCAAAGAATCTTCCAATACAATGTTCTCTGACGTAACGACACAGGGACTTACGGCAAAAAGGGAGTATATGGAACGCTTCCGTGCTGCTATGGATGAGAGAAAAGATAAGATGAAGCAATTCATTCAGACGTATCCGGAAATGTATATCTGTATAGACATCCTTGACGAATATGCAGGGGCTTTCATTAACTATGTTGACGTAGAGCCTTTGTACAAGATATTAAGTGAGAAAACAAAGAAAACAGTACAGGGAAAAGCATTTCAGAAGAAATTGACTGAATCGAAACAGGCAGCCGTAGGTACCGAAGCGCCTGATTTCTCCCAGAAGGACCAGGATGGTAACAAGGTAGTGCTCTCTTCTTTCAAAGGAAAGTATGTATTACTGAATTTCTGGGGTAGCTGGAACTCCGCTTCAAGGATCGAGAACCAGGAATTGAAACAGATCGTAAAAGCTTACGACAATAAAAAACTAGCGGTGATAAACGTAGGTCTTGAAGCGCGCAGGGAATATTGGAACAAGGCTATCACTGAAGATAAACTCACTGGCTATAATGTATCTGACATGAAATTCATGAGGAACGAGATAGCTCAGTTGTACAGGATCTCTGCGGTGCCTCAGAATGTGCTGATAGATGAAACAGGAAAGATCATCGCCAGGAACCTGAAAGGTAAACAGCTTGAAGATAAGCTGAATAGTTTGATGGGGAAGTAGTGATTGATTAATATAACAGTGAACAATCTGTACCGGAATCGTTGCTTTTCATTTTGCGGCAATAATAAGGGGTGATGAACAACAACCCTGTAGCAGCGGTTCCGGTCTGTTCACTTCAAACTCGGGGTTGATTAAAGTCCAATAAGAAAGTCGTCTCAATTAAGTTTGGGGCGGCTTTTATTTTTATCGTAATAATATACCACCAACACGCATAGAGATAGGACCCTTTACATAATAATTAATCGGCATGCAATATTGGGCGGGATCAAGTACAGTTTTTTTGTATTTTTAGCTTGAGAACATTTTAAGCAGCTAAAGGAAACAGCGGGTTTACGCATGCAGCCAGATACCGATACCGACCTGTTACAGCGAATGAAAAAAGGCGATGAAAGCGCCTTTAGGGAGCTATATAACCGGCATAGCAGGCAGGTAGCTGCTTTCGTGTTCCATCTCACTCATTCTGCCGTCGATGCCGAAGATATTTTACAGGAAACCTTTCTGAAACTCTGGACCAACCGGGACCAGTTACCGCCCATCGTACACCCCGGCAGCTATATCTTTATCATTGCCAGAAATAAGACCCTGGACCATCTCCGGAAGATCGCGCAACAGCAAAAGCTGGTAGATCATGTATGGGCGAATATCTCCAATGTGGCAGATGCGCTGGATCTGCAACTGGACGCCCGGGAAAGCCAGCAACTGATCAATACCGCCCTGTCGCGGCTAACAGAGCAACAGCGTACCATTTTCCGCTTAAGCCGGCAGGAGGGACTGGACCACGCCACTATTGCCAGCCAGTTACAATTGTCCAAAAGCAGGGTCAAAAATGTGCAGGTAGAAACACTGCGGTTCCTTCGCCAGTTCCTGTCCAGGTACTCCGAATTATTATTACTCCTGTTCATACTTACTACCTCCTGAAAGTTTTTTTCAATATCCACGGTCCTTTTTTCTTTCACATCCGTCTTTATAAGTATATGCCTGACCAACAACAAAGAATTGCTTATCTGTTAGCACGTTATGTAGATAGATCATGCAGCCGGGAAGAGCTGGATGAGCTTTTCGCTGCTATTGGCCGGGGAGATGATCCGGAAACACTGGACCACTTACTGGAAGAGATCTGGCATGGAGAACACCCCGCCCCGGATATCGACTACGAACAGGTATACCGGCAGATAAAACCAGCCACGCAGCGCCGGGCAAAGGTGCTCAACTTTAAAAGGATAGCAGTTGCTGCTTCATTCGCCCTGCTGGTAAGTGTTGCTTTCTGGATGGCTGAACGCCGGAGAACGGTAAAGCGGCCGGTATTGGCAGAACAGGCTGCTCCTGCAGTGATCGTACCGGGTGGAAATAAAGCGGTGCTAACCCTGGCAGATGGTTCTGTGGTAACGCTGGACAGTACTGGCAAACAGATGATCAGGCAAGGCGCTACGGCCATACGGCAGCACAATGGACAACTGTCTTATACCAGTCAGCCAACAGACGGCGGTATTCACTACAATAAGCTTACAACGCCCAGGGGAGGACAGTTCAGGCTCGTATTACCCGATGGCACCAAAGTATGGCTGAATTCGGCGACTATGCTGCGTTACCCTACCGCATTCACAGGAAAGGAAAGAGTCGTGGAACTGGAAGGTCAGGGATACTTTGAGGTAGCCGCCAACGCCCAACAACCATTCAAAGTGAAGGTGCGCAATATGGAGGTACAGGTGCTGGGCACCGGATTCGATATTATGGCGTATGGAGATGAAAATACCATTAACACCACGTTACTGACAGGCAGCATCCGGGTGAAGGAAGGCAGCACAGCACAATTGTTGCGCCCGGGCCAACAGGCGGTAATGAACAACGAAGACCATCAGCTTACAGTCAGGGAAGCAGACATCAGAAAAGTGACCGCATGGAAGAACGGATTGTTTGTATTTAACAACATGGACCTACCCGCCATTTTAAGGGAAGTAGCCCGCTGGTACGATGTAGACATCGTTTATAAAGCCAGCCCCGGAATGGAATTGTATGGTGGCGGTATAGGAAGGGACCTTCAGTTGGCCGATATACTGGCCTTACTGGAAGGGAATGGTTATAATCATTTCAGGATCGAAGGGAGAAAGGTAATCGTATTACCATAGTTTAATATCAACCAGGAGGACAATCAAATAAACCGGAGATGCTCGCAACATCCCCGGTGGTTATCTGGTATCCTCAATAATCGCTGTAAGACCATTTAAGTACTACCAAACACTGCAAAAGTATGCAATTCGACTGTTATGTACAGGCCCGCTCCACCTGCGGGCTATCAACCAAAATTTGCCTGGTTATGAAATTGACCACGTTTCTGCTGCTGGCGACCATTCTGCATGTAAGTGCTGCAGGATATTCCCAGAAAGTTACCTTAAACGCCAGGAACATGCCCCTCCGGGATGTCTTTACTGAGATCATTACCCAGACCGGCGTATCTATCGTTTATTCTGAAAAGGTACTTTCCAATACACTGCCAGTCACTTTCCGCGTAAAAGACGCTTCCGTACAGGAAGTGCTCGATCTGTGCCTCCGCAACCAGCAGGTAGCATACTCGTTGGAGGGAAAGAATTTTGTTATTAAAAAAGTAGCCCCTCCGAGGAATAATTCCCCTGCGCCCACCGCTGATTCGCTTATAACAGTCACCGGTACCGTCATTGCCCCCGGCAACGTACCGTTACCCGGTGCTACCGTACTTGTCAAAGGTACCCGTAAGGGTACCCAGACAGATAATCAGGGACGTTTCGTATTACGCGACCTGCGTCAGGGGGATATGCTGGTGATCAGCAATATGGGCTTCGCTACACGCGAAGTGCCTGCTGCTGCACAGGTCAGTATCCAGCTGGAAGAAGATACCCGCAACTTTAATGAAGTGGTGGTTGTAGGGTATAGCGACAAAAAGAAAAGTGAGCTGACCAGTGCCGTCAGTGTAGTGTCTTCCGAAAAACTCAAAGACGTGACCACTAATGACGTGGGCAGCATGCTGCAGGGTAAAGTAGCAGGTTTACAGGTGGTGAATAGTTCAGGCGTGCCCGGTACTGCATCCGAGTTGAGGTTGAGAGGCGTGTCTTCCGTAAATGCTTCACAAAGCCCGCTGTTTGTTGTAGACGGTATTATTGGTGGCAATTATGATCCCAATGATGTCGAGAGTATCACTGTTCTGAAAGACGCCGGCGCTACCGCTATGTATGGCTCACAAGCCAATGCAGGTGTGATCATCGTAACAACTAAAAAAGCTAAACTTGGTAAAACCCGCTTCGAAGCGAAAGTAACGACAGGGTTCCGTAAGCCCGATTTTGGCAGAATGGAGATGATGAACGGCGGTGAGTTATATGAACGCCATAAAGAGTTCTACCGCGATTATATTCCGGGCACTACCGGCAATTCCTATAAGATCGACATTCTCAAGTTCTACAGTGAAAGGCCCAAAACGCTGGCGGGGCAGAACTATAGCTGGCTGAATACGATGTTCGAAACTGCTCCTATGCAGAATATCTACATATCGGCCAGCGGCACTACGGAAAAAAGCGAGTACTATACCGGTCTCTCATACTATAATGAGAACGGTACCTTCATGAACACAGGGTATCGGCGTATCAACCTGCGGGGAAACTCCACCTATCATTTCTCTAAGCATGTGAGTGTTACTAACAATATCAACATCAGCGGATCTATTGGTAAAAGCTATAATTACGAAGATGTCTACTATGCTTATCTGAATATGCCATGGGATAATCCTTACGACAGCAACGGCCAACCCGTGTACGTAGATGGCAATGCCACTTTCAAATGGTGGTCGAGGGATAAGACGAACCCTATACATACGATAAAAAATTCCAATCATCCCTACAAGAACTTTGATGTCAATTATGACCTCGGATTGAACGTGAACATCACCGACTGGCTGTCTTTTTCCAGCAGCAACAGGGCCGCCGTGAGTTATAATAAAGGCAGCGATTACTATTCATCCGTGGTGGCAGGACTGTATAACGGTACGGGCTTTCTGAACGAGTTGAGTACCTTATCCTACGGGATCATTTCCAACGACCTCCTGAAGTTCAATTTCCGGAAAGGTGATCATACCATCAGCGGCTTGGCCGGTATCGCGATAGAGAATAGTAAGACGGAGATATTAGGCGCATCCGGTAAGGGATTGCCTGAAGGACTGAAGGTGCTGAATGTGGTGTCTAACAATCAGTTGGTGACCGGCTCAACCGATCAGGCTATTATACAATCCCTGATCTCACAGGTGAGCTACGGCTATAAGGATAAATATTTTCTGACTGGATCATACCGTATAGATGGTTCTTCTGCATTTCCGGCCAGCAACCGTTATGGCTCCTTCCCGGCGGTATCTGCGGCCTGGCAGATCAGTAACGAAGAGTTCCTGACAGGTAGTAAATTGTTCAGCAATCTGAAAGTGAGGGCCAGTTATGGAGTGACCGGCACGCAGGATATAGGCTCTTCCCGTTACCTGGGGCTTTACTCACTGAGTAGTCAGTATAACGGCGGTACGGCGGCTACGCCTTCCCAGTTGCCGAGCCCTGGCCTCACCTGGGAAAGCAAACGGCAGTTGAACGTAGGCCTGGATGTCGGCCTGTTTAACAGGATCAATTTTACTATCGATGCATATAATAACGTAACAGATAATCTGCTGCTGCAGGTGCCACAACCATTGTCCGTAGGGTTTGAACAACGCTGGGAGAATGTGGGACAGGTCATCAATAACGGGATTGAGCTAAGTATTAATACCATCAACATCAAGACAAAAAACTTTGAATGGACGACAGATTTTAATATCAACTACAATACTAATAAGCTGCGTGACCTGCCAAGTGAAATTACCCGTACACAGCCTACCTGGAGCATTTCACAGATATACCGTAATGATGGTAACCTGTATGAGTTTTACATGCCTAAATGGCTAGGTGTAAATAAAGAAACAGGTGCGCCGCAATGGGAGGTTATTAACCGGGACGCAAATGGTAAAGAGATCTCGCGCACGGCCACTTCAGACTATGCCAGCGCTACTTATCAGGAAGTGGGGTCAGCCTTGCCTAAGTTGCAGGGTGGATTTAATACGCAATGGACGTATAAAAATCTCTCGCTCAGTGTGAACGCCTATTATCTGACAGGTAACAAAGTATTCAGTAACAGCCTGCGCTTTGTAATGAATGATGGTAATGAACCTTACTATAATCAGATCAAATTACCATCAGATTATAAGATCTGGACGAAGCCAGGAGATGATGCTACGGAGCCCAGTCCGCAGAATGCAGCCAATTCCACAGAGACGTCTACCCGTTATCTGAAAGACGGAGATTTCCTGTCTATCCGTAATATTTCACTGTCGTATAAACTGCCTAAAATATGGACTAACCGCTGGCATATGGATGGCGTTACGTTTTCCCTGACGGCGGATAATGTATATACGTTTACCAAATTCCTCGGACAGGACCCTGCAACAACTATTACTTCCGCCAGTTATGTAATGCCCGGCGTATCGGATTTCAAATATCCGAATAACCGCCAGTATCTGTTTAACATCAATATCAGGTTCTAGTAAACTATCAGCACATGACAACAAGAATTCTTCTTATCATACTTACTTTCCCGCTGTTGTTCGGCAGTTGCCTGAAGGATGTTAATCCCAGCGATTCACTGACCACGGGAACAATAACACAGACCACCCAGGGGATGAGGCAGGCGCTGAACGGTGCTTACGCATTGTTTAAAGATCACGTGGAGTTTAACGGAACGACGGACCTTAACAATATGTACCTGCGGCAGTATTTCCAGATGAGTGACTTTGCCAGTGATGATATTGTTTGCGCACAAACCACCACTGACCCGCTGTATTACAGCTTCTCACTGAACCATACGCCTACGCAGACCAACAGCCGCTACTTCTGGTATATTTCCTACAAGATCATCAATGATGTTAATACGGTAATAGAAGCCGCCGAAGGCGTTCAGAATCCCGATGCTACTATGAAACAGCTGATAGGGGAGTGCTACTTCCTGAGGGCGTTCTGTCACTTCAACCTGGCGAAGTTTTATGCCAGGCCTTATACCCAGGACCCGGCGGCGCCAGGGATCATCCTGCGTACCTCTTCGGCAGATCCTTCTTCCAAGGCACGGTCGACCGTAGCAGAGGTATATGCATCTATCATTGCAGATGCGGAGAAAGGCGCGGGGTTGATGGCAGAGCAGCGCGGGGTACAGTATGCTTCCCAGGAGGCAGCGTGGGCCTTGTTATCAAGGGCGTACCTCTATAAAGGGAATAACGACAGCACCATTTACTATAGCAATAAGGTGATCAATTCCAACAGGTTTTCGTTGACAGATACTACTGCTTTCCGTACCATGTTTGCGAATGCTGTAGGTAGCAGAGAAACGATCCTTTGCGTAGCATTTACAACGGTAGATGATTATGGTAAAGCTGGTTCGATCGCCTCTATGATATACTCTGACGGTAACTCCGGCTGGGGAGAAGAGTTTGCCTCGCAATCGCTGCGCGATACGATGTCCGCTTATCCACAGGATGTTCGCTGGTCCTATATCGTAAAGAACCCGGAGAAAAAGAACGGTATTGAAACGTATTATATAATGAAATTCTCCGGTCAGGGGGGAAGTCCGACACTCAGTTCCCCGATACTTTTCCGCCTGGCGGAAATGTACCTGAATAAAGCCGAAGCGGAAGCTAAAGCGGGTAATACCGCAGCCGCACTTGCAGATGTGGACATGATCAGGAAGAACAGGGGATTACAGGGAGCGTTATACAATGGTCAGCTGCCTGCGGGCAAGACCGCCTTGCAAACGGTACTGAAGGAAAGGAGGATGGAGCTGGCCTTTGAAGGGCACCGCACGTTTGATGTGTACCGGAATAAGCTGAACCTGGACCGGACTTACTGGGGCTATCACCTGCCGGGACTGAAAGAGTCTGATATAGATCTCAGCAAAAAGCCTGCAGGATATACGAATATGGTCATTGCGCCAGACAATAAAAGGGTGGTTTACTTCATTCCGATCGATGAGATCCAGACCAACAAACTGTGCGCCCAGAATCCTTAATTCATCTTTAAAGCCTGATTACCATGCGTTCATTCAGATATATCTTCATCATCATAGCAATGGCATTTATGTGCGGTTGCAGCGACGACAAAGTAACACCGGATGCGGATCTTTTTTATGAGATCAACATCAGTGGAAACGATGTGACTTTTACGAACAAAACAACGGGTGCCATATCCTATAAATGGGACTTCGGGGACGGGACTACGTCCGACGAAGAAAGCCCTGTTCATACTTATCCAGGTAAAGGGAAATATGTGCCTACCCTGTATGCGACCACAAAAGATGGAAAGGTGACGGAAGGGTCAACGGTCCTGTATATTGCTAAAACATCGCCCGTAAAATTAGACGATAACTCCCTGGCAGACTGGGATAATGTAACGGACTATGAGGTCACTTCAGGTGCTGCAGAGAAGTATTTTAAACGGGCAAAATTCGATTATGACGCCTCATACGTGTATGTGTACCTCGAAGTGAATTCAAAGGAGGAAAACGGGGATATATACGATTTTTATATGGACACGGATAATAGTGCAGGGACGGGACTGCTGACAGGCACTTTCACGGAAGGCGGTTATGACGTGCTGCTGGAAGGAGCTGTGCTGGCGGACTGGTTTGATGTGTTCTATCATAAGGGTGAGCAGAACGCGTTCACTTTTGACTTTCAGAGTGTGACGGAATTTTATACCGTTGGCACGAAGCAGCAGGATGGTAATGTGCTTAAATTTGAGCTGCGTCTTTCCCGTTCTAAACTGAAAGGCCTGGCGGGTACAACTGCGATGCGTATCGGTATAGAGGCCACAAAAGGCGACTGGTCGGCTACCCTGGGAGATATGCCTGACCGGGGGCAACCTTCGGTGCTCATTAATTTTGAATGATAAAAACCTATTAACCCAACAAGCATAATGGAAAAACAGACCGGCCGTTTACTATCGCTGGATGTCATGCGTGGAGTGATCATGATATTACTGGCGGGCGAAAGTTGCCGGGTATATGAGTCTATCCGCGATTGGCATGACAACGCTTTTATCACACAGTTCTTTCATCATCCCTGGCATGGCCTGCGCTTCTGGGACCTTGTGCAGCCTGCTTTTATGTTTATGGCAGGTACTGCCATGTATATTTCCTATGAAAGCAAACGGAGGAAAGGAGTTGGCTGGAGTCAGAACTTCAAACATATTGCCGTCCGCAGCCTTAAACTGTTCCTGCTGGGAACCGGGCTGCATTGCGTCTATGCAGGCAAGCTGGTATGGGAGTTATGGAATGTGCTGACGCAATTGTCAGTTACAGGTATCATTGCCTATCTGGTGATCGGCCGTTCCTATACCTTTCAGATCTGTACCGGGGTCCTGTTAATACTGTTGAATGATGTGCTGTACCGTACTATACTCGTGCCCGGCTTTGATCAGCCGTTTGTAGAATACCACAATTTCGGCGCTTACATGGATACGCTATTGATGGGAAAGATCAATAGCGACGGCTGGGTAGCCATCAATATTATTCCCACTGCGGCCCATACTGTATGGGGCGTGACTGCCGGTAAGTTATTGTATTCATCTCTTGAAGGTAAGCGTAAGGTGACTATCCTGGCTATTGCCGGCGCCGTAGCACTTTGCCTGGGTTTCGGAGTAGATCTGACAGGGCTTTCGCCCATCATTAAACGGATCAGCACAGCTGGATTTGTACTGGCTTCTGTGGGATGGGTATTGCTGATACTGTCCTTCCTTTACTGGTGGATAGATGTAAAAGATCATCAGCGCTATACATGGATCGCCGTGGTTGTAGGTATGAACGCTATTTTCATCTATCTGTTCTTCGAAACGGTAGGCGCCCAATGGGTGAACGGCGTTGTACACATCTTTGTACCCTGGCATATACCGGCAGCGTTGGTGACATGGGGATTAGAGTGGTATTTGTGTTACTGGCTGTATCAGAAGAAGATCTTCTTTAAATTATAAAAGCACTACCCCGGTCACAGTGTGTATGGCCGGGGTATGGCATGTATTAGAGCGCTTCCTTTAATACCGGGCGCAGATATACGATAAGCATATTTAATACTCAGGCAGCGGTTAACAATTTCTTAACCTGACTGCCTGACGGTAAGCGATGCATGCTGCAGTTCTTGTAATAAACAAGAGTGTAAACATGAAGCGTATCCATGCGATGGCAGGAGCTATGTTGTTGACATTGTCAGCAGCGGCTCAACAGGCGAACCACGTTGTGCTGATCACTATTGACGGATTCCGTCCCGATTTCTACCAGGAGGCTTCCTGGGGTATGAACAATCTCAGGATGATGAAGGAAAAAGGCGTATCTGCCGATGGGGTGAATTGTGTATTTCCCAGTGTGACATATCCTGATCATACAACTATTATTACCGGCGTAAAACCTGCTAAACATGGTATTTATTACAATGCTCCTTTCGAAGAAGGGAAGGCAAGCGGTAACTGGTATTTCTATTACAATACCATCAAAGTACCTACGCTGTATGACGCTGTGCATAAAGCAGGAAAGACAAATGCTAATGTGATCTGGCCGGTAACGGTCGGAGCGCCCGTGGACTATAACATTCCTGATATATGGCCGGTGGGCAAGGACAAAGACAGGAGGGAAGCCACTGCACGGGCGGCGACACCTGGTCTGTGGGAAGAAATACAGGAAAACGCAACCGGTAAGCTGGGACCGGACGATTTCTCTATGGAAAGGGAGGAATTGGTGATGGACGAGAACGTAGCGAGAATGAGCGCTTACATCATTGCAAAATACAAACCTGCTTTTACAACCTTACACCTGGCTTGTACCGATCACTACGAACATATGCAGGGCAGGGACGGACTGTTGGTAAGAAAGGCTGTAGCAGGTGCAGACAGGGCTATCGGGACAATCCTGGAAGCACTGATAAGAGCTGGTATCCAGGACAGTACCACCATTATCGTAACAGGCGATCATGGTTTTGTAGATATTAAGCAGTCATTCGCTCCGAATGTATTACTGGCACAGGCCGGATTGATCACTGATATTGACAGTGGTGACTGGAAGGCCAGATTCCATGCGGCAGGCGGCTCTGCATTCCTGCATCTGAAAGATAAAAACGATAAGCAGTCGCTGGAAAAAGTAAAAGATATCCTCTCTCATTTACCGGCAGATCAGCAGAAACTTTTCAAAGTAATAGACCGTAAACAGCTGGATGCCATTGGCGCTGACCCTAATGCGGTATTGGCACTGGCGGCAACACCTGGTATAACGATCGGCGGTGGTGTAAAAGGAGCTGTTGTGAAAGCAGCGAAGGGTGGGACACATGGATTTTATCCCGACTTCCATGAGATTCAGACAGGCTTTGTAGCATATGGCCCTGGTATTGCAAAAGGAAATACAGTGAAGGAAATGGACCTGACGGATGTAGCACCTATCATCGCAAAACTACTGGGGCTGTCATTTAACACAGCAGACGGGCATATCCCTGCGGGTGTGCTGAAACAATAAAGACCTACTATCTATGAAATACCCATGTAAAAAGAAGCGTTTAAGTCCTGCGAAGGATTTAAACGCTTTACTTTTTGTTTGTAGACCTGAATCAGGATTCCTTGTTGTAACCCACCATCCAGTTAACGCCAAATTTGTCTGTCAGCATACCGAAAAGCGGGGCCCAGAAAGTCGGTTCCAGCGGCATGGTAACTTTACCACCTGCGGAAAGGCCGTCGAATAATTTTTTTGTTTCGTCTTCAGAGGTAGCACTGAGAGAGATGGAAAAATTATTACCAAAGGTAACGCCTCCCATTCCTGAACCGGTATCACTGCCCATCAGCCTGTTGCCATTGCCAATAGGAAGGGATACGTGCATGATCTTGTTCTCATCGCCTGCCGGGCATTTTTCTCCCGGCATGTCTTTGAATTTTGAAATCATTTCGAATTCACCGCCAAGCGCAGACTTGTAAAAATTAAATGCTTCTTCGCAGTTACCATCAAAGATCAGATAAGGATCAATTGCAGCCATATCAGTTTTTTTTGAGTGTTAAAGAATACTTCGATTAGCGTCAGTGTGTTATTCAAATTTAACCGGATAATATGTCTGCAAAGCAGGGCATATCAGACAATATAGAGATGGGATCACAACAGCAGCCGTGATCAGCCTCTATCCCAGAAAGCAGGAGGTTCAATACCCAGTGCACGCAGGTAAACATATCCCTGTCCCCGGTGATGGATCTCATTGTCGATGAAATAAAACAGGGTAAAATGAATAGGGCCTTCCCATTGACCGAATGCGAGATCTATTTCCAGGAATCTTTCTGGTCTGATCTGTGGCCACAAACGGTTAAGCTTTTCCGTTAGCTCATCCCAGAGATCTAACAATGCTTCTTTAGTCTGCGGACGGTTGTTACCTTCTTCATATTTCGCCCATTTTCCGCTAACAATGCCATCAATACCGGGCATTCCCATACTGATCATTTCCATGGCCAGGTCAGCGAATGGCCGCATACCGCCTACAGAGAAATTGAAAAGTTCGGTTTCCGGGAAGGCCTCAATTACTTTACGTGTCACCCTGCGGTGTCCCTGCCAGTGTTCGAGCATTTCTTCCGGGGTAATTACTGTTTTCGAAGCGATCAGTTCCTGTGTCATGTCTGAATTGGTTTAAAGGATGAGTATTGTGATTACAGTACAAAGAAAGTGATGCCGGGTGACAACCCTATGTCAGCATCAATCCGGAGCTTTGAAAAAAAACACAAATCCACGGTAACTGGTTCACCCCGGGCCATGATAAATCGAAAAATAGGGGTCTTCCGCTGGGAACGTTGATTATAAATGAGTTGACCCAATATATAGAGAGAAACATGGCAAATAAGCCTCCACTGAGTATTGTGGATAACTTACATTGTGGATAACTTTTGCTAAATTTTTTTAACAATCCTTTAGCGATTAAGAGACTGACTATCAAATTCCATTACCAGAGGCCGCCATGTTAGTTGCCCTAATGATCATCTTACATATACGTACGTATTTTTAATATTTTCATATTATTTATACTTTTAATCTTAAAATAGTAATATTTTTTCGCTATACCACTGATGCCTATGGAAACTTTTTATACTTCCTATTCTATTGTCGAGGGAGAGGTGAACCGGGCTTTTTCAAACACAAAAACATTGTATATCAGCAACACAGGTAATCCCACTCATTGGTTTTAACTGTTCCTGAGCATTCACGAAATCCCTATTGATGAAAAAGCTTCTAATACTCTTATGCCTGTTACTGTGTTGCGCTTTTGAGGTGCTGCAGGCACAAACAGTGTACGTTAATATACCAGATGTGGTATGTATGTCCAGAACAAACGCTACCGCCAATCAGATCAAGTTCACAAGTGTGAACGCGATGGTGGAAGGCACCGGTCTCACGATTCCCCAGAAGGCCGACTGGAGCATCACAACGCCTAATAACACCGACGCCGATTTTGAAGTACTCTACACAGAGAGTGCGGGAGTAACAAAAGCAGATAAGCTGAAAAATACAACAGCCCTGACCTTGCAGTTCCTGGTGCCTGGTAATTACACATTTAATATTACGCTTTATTATAAAGGTGCGGATAACGTACTAAGAACGGTGACGCGTACAGCGACACTGCGTGCTGAGGACTGTACTATCAATACTTGCGGTGATGGTGGGGTAACAATGGCAGGATTTGCAGAAAACTTTGGTACTATGCTAGATGGCGTAGACCGTAGGAATTACCCTGTGGATGGTGTTGTACAATATAATTACCAGCCTTCGGGTGCGTTAGGCCTTGAAAGCTATATTATTACCAATAATCCATCTCTGGGTAACAGTACCTGGGCCAATGCCATCGATCATACCGGTGGTTATCGTGGTGCGATGCTGCTGGTCAACCCTTCCGTAGCTCCCAGTCAGTTCTATCAGAAAACAGTAACAGGCCTTTGTCCTGGTTCTGTATATAATTTCAGCGCATGGCTGATGAACGTTAACACCAACGATGTCTTTTCAAAGGATTGCCGGAGTGGTTATCAATATGCCGGTGTTACCTTCAGAGTAGTGGATGCTGCAAACACGGCCAGGGTCCTGAATGAATTCAAAACCAATTCAGTATCAATGATGCTGGGTTCAAGAGGTCCCACCTGGCAGCGTTATGGCGGAACATTTATTGTTCCTTCAGATGTGAATGCAGTAACAGTATTTATTGTAAATGATAAACCGGGAGGTTGTGGTAACGATATCGCTATTGACGATATCGAATTTTCATATTGTAGCCCTAGCATAGTTGCTAAAATTGATGGCGATGTAGACCTTAAAGAAGTATTGTGTGAAGGTGCGCCGATCACCTTATCTGCTTCTTACCAGCCGACAGGTTACTTCGTAGATCCTGTATACCAGTGGCAGATGAGTGACGACGAAGGCAGAACATGGATCGATGTGCCTTTTGGTACCGGTACCACGTCATCACAACTTGTGATCGCCGAAGGCGAACTGAAAGGTACCCGTAAAATAGCTGCCGACTACCTGTTCCAGGTATTGATCTATGAAAGAGGAAGTGATTTAACGACCTGTGCGTCGCCTTCATCATCGATCAGGCTCACGATATTGCCGATGCCGATCCTTAACCTGACGCAGAGTGAAGTGTGCGCGGGCACCATTGTTGAACTGGAAGCGTCCGGCGGATTTGATTATTATGAATGGAAAGACATTCCTGGCTATACAGATACTAAACGTACAATACAGGTTGTCAGTGACACAACTATTACCGTATACGGGTTTATGACCTATGCCGACGGACATACCTGTATGGACGAAAACAGCACCGAGATCAAACTTGTACGTAATCCAAGAGTAGATGTGGCGGTGTCCAGCAACAATATATGTGTGGGTGAATCCGTAGACCTGAAGATCAATGATGTACTGAACGGTTATCAGATCACCTGGTTCAGAGGTCCGGACCCTATTACAGGTGTACGCACGGCGATGCCGCAGTATGCTAATCAGGTAATGGCTAATCAGGTGCAGATCAACAGTATTGCTGATACCATATTTTCGGTAGAAGTTACTAACGCCACGAATACCTGTACGGCTACATCGAATCCGGTTATTATAAAGGCCAGCGCTACGCCGGTAACGCAGCTGAAACCTAACCCTGATGTATTCTGTGCATCAGCTAATCCTACAGGTAACTTCAACGTTGAGGTGGATAAAATAACCGGCACGACCGGTACCTGGAGAGTAGAGGAAATATACGGACCAGCTGTTATTGACGATGTGATCGACAATTATGTTAAGATCCTTATACCAACAGCAGAGCGTACAAGGGTTACCGTTAAAAAACCGGGAACCTCAGTTGTATTATCATGGACGATTAAGAGCCCTAGCAATCCTGCCTGTGCCACAATCGTAAAAGATACACTGCACCTCCTGCTGGATCCTACATATAGTGATGCCGGTAAGGACACAACTCAGTGTGGTACTGATAATATATTTACCATGAATGCCAGTCAGCCGCTTGAAAGCACTATAGCTAACGACCCGGCTGCTGAAAAGGGCAAATGGACACTGGTATCCGGTAATGCAACCATCGCTTACGACACTGCTTACAATACAACTGTGACGGCGCTTGATAATGAGGGCGATATCGTACTCAGATGGAGTATTACAAACGCTGGTGGATGTGTGGCCAATGTTGATGAAGTGGTCCTCCATAAAATAAGCAAGCCTGTTATCAACCTGGTGAATCCGGTTATATCCTGTAACAGTAAAGGATTCTTTGTCCTGGATACAGCATCTACCAAAGGAACACCTACCTTATATTCAATTACACCTGGTGTTACACCGATGCCTGGTTTTGTAAATATCACCGACCAGCCATTGGTTTGGCCGCTGAAAATTTCATATCCAGCTGCAACACCTCCGGGTATATATACTTTTAACCTGAGTTACAGAACAGCGAAAGCTGGTTGTGATTCTACCATTCCTTTCACAGTGAATGTGGAATCGGGTCCTACGGCCGCTACCAGTATCATAGCAGATAAGACTACTATCTGCGGTACAGGTAATTCTGTAACGCTGACTGTAAATGGGGGAAGCCTCGGTGTGAAGTCGGACGGTGTTACACCGAACGCCGTATGGGCATGGTATGCAAATGGTTGTGGTACAGGTACACGCCTGGCTACTGGCGCTACTGTTATCTTACCGGTAACTGCCGCCGCCACTTATTATGTGCGTGCCGAGAGCCTGGGCGCTTGTGATACTACAAGCTGTGTAAGTACAACAATTGCCTTCACTCCAATGCCGGCCACTGTAAATGCAGGGGCAGACCTCTCAAACTGTAATAGCACCAGCTTTACCATGGGGGCCAGCGATCCGGCGCCGGGTATCGGTAAATGGGTCCTGCCAACAGGAACTACCGCTACTATTCCGGCAGGCCAGATCAACAGCCGTACTGCAGTGATCACTGTACCATTGGGTACGAGCGTCAAGGCGGCATGGGTTGTAACGAACGGTACCTGTATTGCTTCAGATACCGCTGTGCTGACAAACTTTGCACCGCCTTCTACCGCTAAAGCGGGCAACGATACAACACAATGTGGAAACACCCAGTTCACCATGAAAGCTACACCGGCTGCGATCGGTGTCGGTACATGGACATTACCTGTCGGTACTACCGCCAACATTGCCGCCGGCCAGGAAAATAATCCGGCTGCCGTGATCAGTGTACCGGTAGGAGTATCAGTGACGGCAACATGGACTATAAGAAATGGAACCTGTATCTCTGCCGATAATGTAGTATTAACGAATGCAACGCCGCCGACTACAGCCTATGCAGGTCTTGATCAGTCACAGTGTGGTATCGCAAACTTTGCGATGGCGGCTACTCCGGTAACTACAGGTACAGGCAAATGGGTGCTGCCTGCAGGAACAACTGCTACGATTCCTGCTGGTCAGATCAATAATCCGAATGCAGCAGTTACTGTACCGGTAGGTACAAGTGTGACCCTGACCTGGCAAACGACCAACGGTATCTGTACAAGTACAGACGCTGTTGTTCTGACCAACTCGGTAATGCCGGTAACTGCGCAGGCAGGACCGGACGTGTCACAATGTAATAATACAGTGTTCACCCTTGCGGCTAACGCACCCGGAGTGGGTGGCGGTATGGGCACCTGGAGCGTAGTATCTCCGGCAGGCTTTGTTTTCCCTGCGGGTGGTCTTCACAGTCCGAATGCGGTGCTGAGCATTCCGGCGGGAACAGTTGTTGTATTACGCTGGACTATCGCTAACGGCGGTTGCTCTTCTGCTGATGATGTGACGCTGAGTAACAGCCTGGCGCCAAATCCTGCTGCTGCCGGTCCCAATGAAGCTCATTGTAATGTGGCTGCGTTCTCGCTGTCAGCCAATTCCGCTTTAGGCGGTACGGGTACCTGGAGAGTAATATCCCCGGCTACCTTTATTTTCCCTCCTGCAGATATACATAATCAAATAGCTAATTTAACAGTGCCAGCCGGTACTGAACTGAAATTAGAATGGACGATCGCAAACGGTGGTTGTACCACCAGCGATACCGTAATACTGACTAACTATGCATTGCCTGATCTGGCAAATGCTGGTCCTGATCAGTCATTATGTGCCGGTCTTGATTTTAAGATGGCGGGTAACAAACCTACAGTGACAGGCGCTATCGGCACCTGGTCTGTAGTAAGTGGCACTGCTGTTATCGCAGCCGGCCAGGCCAATATGGATACGGCGCATATTAGTTTGCCAGCAGGAGGTACAGCAACATTGCGCTGGACCCTGACCAATGGCAATTGCTCCAATTCTGAAGATGTAATACTTACAAGCATACCTAGACCTACAACTGCCAACGCCGGCGTGGACCAGCAGCATTGTAACAATGCTCAGTTCACCATGGCTGCCAACTCACCAGTAACAGGTACTGCCGCCTGGAGCCTGCCTGCAGGTACTACCGCCAGCATCGGCGCCGGTGACATGAGTAATCCGGCAGCTGTAGTGACCGTACCTGCGGGTACGACCGCTACCATTGCCTGGGTGACGTCGAACAGTACCTGTAACTCGGTGGACAGCATTACGCTCACCAACAGTGTAATGCCAAACAATGCGACTGCAGGTGGCGACCTGGTACATTGTGACGATCCGAATTTCGTGATGAATGCGAATAATGCTTCTCCTGCTTCCGCTGTAGGTACCTGGACGATTGTAGGCGGCGCATCGGCTGTCATCTCTGACATCCATAGTGCAACTGCGTCAGTGACCGTACAACCGGGCACCACAACGACGCTCCGCTGGACCATCGCCAATGGCGCATGTACCTCAACTCCTGATGACGTTGTACTGACCAATCAGCCTGCTATTCAGGGCAATACGATCACTACCGATCAGGTACTGTGTGCAAGTGATGCACCAGCTATGCTGACAGGTGGCGTTGTAAGTGGCGGTACCGGTACATTTACCTATCAGTGGCAGATGAGCACTACCAATGCCATTACAGGGTTTATGAACGTAACGACGGGTACAGGTGGTAACAGCGACAGCTATACGCCTGCCAACATTACGCAAAGCACCTGGTTCAGACGTGTGGTAATGTCCGGCGCTTGTACAGGTAACATCAGTAACGCAGTCATGCTGACGCTTATGAGCCTGCCGCCGGTAGTTGTGTCTGTTCCTGCACCGATCACGGTAGATTGTGTACAGGGTACTGACTATACTACTAAATTCGGTACGCCGGTATTCAGTCATGCTCCTTATAATAATGAAGCAGTAACAGTAACCAGCAATGACGTAACGACCACCGTAGATGCATGCACGTTCAGGATTGAACGTACCTGGACTGCGACTGACCGTTGTGGTCTTACCGCCCAGGCACAACAAGTGATCACGGTAACAGATAAGACTGCGCCGGTATTCAATGTAACTGCTCCGGCGAATGTGACCGTAAACTGTGACGCTATCCCTGCAGCGGTGAACCTCACCGCAACAGACGCCTGCTCCGGTCCGTTAACTGTTACTCCGATAGAAGTGACAATGAGCCAGACTGGCGCATGCCCGAGCAATTATCAGCTGATCCGTAAATGGGTGGCTGTAGATGCCTGCGGTAACGCCAGCGATACCCTGAGACAAGTAATTACAGTTCGCGATATAACTGCGCCTGTGTTTGATAATCCTGCTCCGGCCAATATCACCGTGAATTGTGATCAGCTGCCTGCAGGACAACCACTGACCGCCACAGATAATTGTACACCAGGTACTATTACTGTCAATCCGATAGACGTTCGTAAGAACCTGCCGGGTAGCAAATGTGATGGTAACTACCAGATCATCCGTACCTGGACAGCAACAGACCTTTGCGGTAATAAGGCAGTGCTGACACAGACCATCACCGTTCAGGATAATACCAAACCGGTGTTCTCCATTACCTTACCTCCGGCTATCAGCGTAGATTGCGATAACGTACCGGATGTAGCAGCGGTGACGGCTACAGACAACTGTACTGTTAACTTAAAAGTGAAAGTATCTCAGCGGAAGGACTTCCTTTCCACTTCCTGCCCAAGTAATTATAGATTAACACGTATCTGGACGGCTGTTGACAATTGCGGTAACACCGCCACCATGCAACAGGTGATCACAGTACAGGATACAGCTAAACCGGTATTTACATCATTACCGCCAGCTGATACTACTGTAGATTGTGGCGCTGTACCTGAACCGCCGGCTAGTCTGACAGCAACAGACAAGTGCAGTGCGGTGAAGGTTACTTACCTGCAAACACGTGAGAATATCAGCGGCTCCTGCAGCGGTAATTATCGCCTGATCCGTACCTGGACCGCGAAAGATGCCTGCAGCAATACAAGCATCGCCCGCCAGGTAATTACCGTAACAGACACTACCAGACCAGTGATCGATCCTGCTCCGGCAGACGTGACCCTGAACTGTGGTGATGCGATACCGGTTCCGGCTACACTGTATGCAAAAGATAACTGTGATGTGAACTTCCCACGGAAAGTGACCATGGTACAGGAACCGTTTGTAGCAGATAAATGCGCAGGATATACCATTATCAGAAGATGGAATATCAGCGACGCCTGTGGTAACGCCGCTATAGAACGCGTGCAGACCATTACCATCAATCCTTGTCCGAAACCGGAACTGGATCCGAACATGGCCGCCAACTGTTCTACCAACACTAAATTCGCCGTACTCTTAAAAAATAAAGTAAGTAAACCTAAGTTCACACTCGTGAGTGTGGTTCCTGCTACCGTTGATGCTCCGATAACGCAAAGCAGTAACGTATTTGATCTGAAAGGTGCAATACAGGCTACCTTCACGGTGACTGACGGTGCAACGGGTTGTGTATCTGATCCCGTTACCTACGATCTGCAATACACTGAGAAACCGGTAGTGGAACTGGGTAGCGATGTATCAGTTTGTAGCGGTGAAACAGTTACGCTGGATGCAGGAATGAATAACGCAGGTTACAATATCTACTGGTCAACAGGCGCTACGACACAGACCATTGCAGTAACGACCAGCGGCACTTACAAGGTGACTGTGTTCAATGGTGTTTGCGGTACCAGCGATGAGGTGAAAGTAACGATCAATACTCCTCCGGTGGTAGACGTACCTGATGCTTCTATCTGTGAAGGATCAAGCACGACATTGAGTGCATATACTCCGGGAGCTACTTATATCTGGAGCACGGGCGAGACCAGCTCTTCGATCGATGTTTATATGGCGGGCACTTATGGCGTGGATGTAACAGTGAATGGTTGCACCACACATGATGATGCGACCGTAACAGTGGGCAGAGCGCCGAATGTTGTGCTGTCTGAAGATGTAGAGATCTGCCCTGATGAAACAGCCATGCTGACAGTAGATCCTGATGGTGGCGAAATACTTTGGAACAACGGAGAGACCGGAAATTCAATTGTCGTGTCCAGACCGGGCGATTATTGGGTGACTGTAACCCGTGATGGTTGTGTAGTGGAAGATACCGTATCTGTAAGCCTGAAATCACACCTGGATCTCGACCTCGGCCCGCAAAGGGACATCTGTATCGGCGGTCGCGTAGTACTAGATGCTACCAACGTGGACGCGGTATCTTACCTGTGGAATGACGGTGATACGAATCCTGTGAAGGAAGTAACGGGAGCGGGCAATTATGTTGTTTCCGTTATGGACAGGTTCTGTTCTCAGATCACAATGGACAGCGTAAAAGTAACGATAGCAGGTATTCCGGACTTTGATCTGGGCCGCGACACTACACTGTGTCTCGAAAATACCCTGGTATTGCACGTGAATGCTGGTGAAGGCAATAGCGTACGCTGGCAGGATGGTGCTACAACCAGCACTTATAATGTGACCAGTACCGGTTATTATTCCGTAATTGTATACAACGAATGCGGATCAGTAACTGATAATATAGCCGTAACCTATAAACCTTGTGAGCCTAATCCGAGATTCCCTACGGCGTTCACACCTAACGGCGACGGTAAGAACGATGTGTTCAGGCCGGCGATAGATGGACCGATGTATGATTATGAATTACGCATCTTCAACCGTTGGGGACAGCAGGTGTTCATTGGCAAAGACGCGAGAAAAGGATGGGATGGCCGATACCTGAACAACCTGGTTGACAATGGCGCTTATATCTGGTCAATCAGCTACAAGCAAAAAGTGGGAGGTCCGGTTATAGTGGCTAACGGTCAGATAACCGTTATCAAATAAGTAAGAAGTGTAAAGTACAATAGGCAAAAGGGCGTCCCGGGTTGATCACGGGGCGCCTTTTCATTTGTGGTATACTTCCGCAAGAACCGGGTTGAGAAGGGACAGCGGCCCATCTAACTTTGGGAGATCTAAATAATATAATTATGCATCTCCGCAGTGAACCCGCGATCCTCTATTTCGGAACCCCGGTGGTATTGATCAGTACTGTTAATGAAAATGGCACATACAATCTTGCGCCTATGTCGTCTGTTTTCTGGCTCGGATGGCGGTGTATGCTGGGGCTATCAGCACTTTCCAAAACAACGGAAAACATATTCCGTACGCGGCAATGCGTTCTGAACCTGCCTTCTGTGCAGCAGGTAGAGGCTGTAAACCTGCTGGCCCGGACTACAGGCAGTGATCCGGTACCTGCCGGGAAGCAACAGAAAGGCTACCGTTATGAAGAAGATAAGTTTGGCCTGGCCGGTTTAACACCGGTGGCATCAGAAACAATTGAGCCGCCCCGCGTGCTGGAATGTCCCGTACATCTGGAAGCGGTATTGGAAGCATCGCATGGTCTGGCAACAGATAATGCGGCACAACGGGGAAAGATCATTACATTTGAAATGCGGATCACCCGTGTACACCTGGACGAATCAATATTAATGTACGGACAGAAAAATAAGGTGGACCCTGATAAGTGGCGCCCATTGATCATGAGTTTCCAGGAGTTTTATGGATTGGGCAGTAAACTGCATCCATCCACACTGGCACAGATCCCTGAACATTTATACCGGACGGCGGACCTAGAGAAAGCCAGTATATCATAGCAGGAAAACATCCCCTGATATGACCCGTTTAGCCATCCCGGAGTTACTTCGACATTCTTACTTTTGATATAAGTTAAAACGGAAACATATGGTGGCGATCGAGCATCTGCAACAGATTAAAGCCAGCCCGGCGAAAGTATATGAAGCCCTCACCACTGCGGAAGGGCTTGGGGCTGTATGGACGACAGAGCTGAAAGTGGAGCCGGAAGTGGGGTTCGTGAATGAATTTAACTGGGGAGAGGATTATATCACGCAAATGCAGGTACTGGAACTGCGCCCGGGTGAGAAGGTATTGTGGGAGTGTATGGAATCAGATCCTGAATGGGTCGGTACTTTTATCTGTTTCAAGATCTCGTCAGAGAAAGAAGGCGTTACAACGCTCTTACTGAAACATTATAACTGGCAGGAGGTAACAGACTATTATCGCAGCTGTAATTACCATTGGGCGATGTTCCTGCTCAGCCTGAAGAAATATCTGGAAGAAGGAAAGGGAAACCCTTATACAGAAACCAGGTAGTAAATAAGGGGATAAAAACGGGCAATAATTGCATTCTCCTGGTAATTGATCTTGCGTTTTCAGTTAATATTTTTTCTGAGAGGTACAGAAAAAAAAGAGCCCTGAGAACAGGGCTACACCAGATAAATTAACGTAAACAGATCATTTGAATTTAGTTTATCTCTAGCAGGATGTAATTTCCTTTTAAGTTTTGTTTTTCTCTGAACAGGCCTCATCGCCTTTTCTATAGCAAATGTAGACCATCTTCACATGTCAGAAAATCACCTAAATCGGGGAGACCGGTAACTCAGAGTGGGGAGAGTTGGCAAGGTCGTATCATACAATACGTTGATTGATTGCAAGCGCAACGGCTTCTGTAAGTGAAGCTACGTGCAGCTTTTCATAAATTTTTTTCACATGACTACGCACTGTTTCGTAGCTGATGTTAAGTTCACTGGCAATCATTTTGTAACTCAGTCCGTTGACGATACATGTCAATACCTCTTTTTCTCTCGCTGTCAGATTGTAGCTGTCATTGTTCGGTTCCGGCTTCTGTACTACGCTTTTCTGAAGCAGGTTCAATACTCTGCGCGCTATCGACGGACTCATTGGCGAGCCGCCAGTCTGAAGTTCCTGGATAGCGTCAAGTAACCGCGTGTTCAGATGATTTTTCAAAATATAACCGGATGCGCCGGCACAGATTGAGTCAAAAACCCTGTCATCATCCTCAAACACCGTCTGAATAAGGATCTGCACATGTGGAACTTCTTTGCAGAGGACTTTGATGGCTTCAATACCACTCATCTCCGGCATTTCGATATCCATTAGTACAATGTCAGGGCTACAGTTAAGTACATCATTCACACAATTACGAGCGTCACTGAAGACGCCCACTACTTCAATTGAGGGGGCCGTGTTTAGCAATAAAGTGATGCTGTTACGGATGTTTTTGTTGTCGTCAAAGATGGCAACGCGTATACTCATGGTTTGTCGTTTTTTTGTCGCCTGGTCAGGCAACAGGAAAGCTTAGTTTTAAATATGTCCCTTTGTATGGTTCACTTTCTATCCCCAGGTCGGCCTTCATTTCACTGGCGCGGTGCCTGATGTTGTTGAGTCCATTGCCAGACAGGCTCCTGACGGACGGGTCCTGTACTGCCTGATGATCAAATCCTATACCATCGTCCTGGATGTTAAGTTCCAGTACATTCCGACGGTAGCTGATGTTCACTTTGATAATACTGCATGCCGCATGTTTTAATGCATTGTTCACCGCTTCTTTGAAAATGAGATAGAAATTCTTTCGCTGATGCATGGCAAGGTTCAGTGTCTCGATCTTCTGGTCGCAGTCGAAAATAAAATGGATCTTTTTAGCGGTACACAAGGGTTTCGCATAAGACTCCATCCGCTTCACAATACTACTGACGTGATCATTTTTCGGATTGATCGCCCACACAATGTCAGACATCTCGGAGATCATTTCGTTGGCCGTTGTTCCAATGGTGGTTAACAATTCTTTCAATTGTTCACTTTTATGTTGTTCGTTGTATATTCTGGCTACTTCACTGTAAACGGAGATGCCGCTCAGTGTAGATCCTACGCTATCATGCAGGTCCTGTGCTATACCATTCCTGATCTCCTGCCGTTTCAGCAACTCATTGATACGGTAACGGTAGATCAGATAAATAGCACCTGCGATCAGTACTGTACATAACAGATAGAACCACCATCTTGTCCAGAAAGGAGGGATAATAGTAATACGCAGGGCCGTGACCCTGTCGCCGAATACCCCCTTCCAGTTACTGGCCTTTACCATGAACGTATAGTCTCCGCCCTTCAGGTTGGAATAATAGGCAAAGTTACGCTTGCCAACATTGTTCCATTCCTTATCCACCCCGGCGAGCATGTACGAGTACTGGATATTGTCTCCGCTGAATTCTGGTGCGGAAAACTCTATCGAGAAATAGTTCTTGGTGTAGTCCAGCTCAACGGCCCGCTTTTGCAGCAGATCACTGTGCGAATCGTTGAAGATCTTAAAGTCCGTCAGGTATACCGGCGGTTCGGTGTTGATCCTGGCTATATCACGAGGATTGAATGTCAGGTAATAGTTTGTGCCCCCCACATAAATATTACCTTCATTGTCCTTGTACATATAACCTCTCACGCCACCATTCTTCTGAAGGGTAGGCAGGTCATAACAGCTGTAGATCCTGACGCTGGGATCGTACTTATGTATATGCCCGTTACATACCATCCATACATTGCCTTTTTCATCTGTTTGCAGCCCTTCTGTCAGATTGCTGGATTCCGTGATGTGCTGCACTTTCTGCGTTTGCACATTCAGGTAATTCAGTCCTCCTCCATATGAGCTGACCCAGATATGTCCCTTTTGTCCTTCCTGGATATCATATACGTCTTCATTGTTGATGTCCTGCAGGTACTTTACCTGTTGTCCTTCCTTTTGTGGCCAGTCGCCCAACCCGTGCCTGGCAGTGGCCAGCCAGATGTTCCCGTTTGTCGCCTTTGACATTTTCCGCACGAGATTGTCCTTCAGGTTATATCGCTTTAATATAGCCCTGACAGAGTCGCTGCGGGTCACCCATACTTTGTCTGTGAAGTCATAATAGCTGAGATAATGGCCATATGGCGATACGATGAGCACCGGATGGTTACGCATGGTATCCTTCACAATAGACACGATCCTGGACGCAATGAGCTTTTTCATGACCGGGTCGCTTTCCGTATTTGGCAGGGTGGTCAGCGTACCCTTTAACGTATCATATACAAAGAGGGTATAGTCGGTACCGATATAAAACGTACCGTCCTGGTCTGCAAAGAACTTGGTGACCGCCAGCTGCTGACCTTTATAGGTTAGTTTCCGGTGTTCAAAAGTATGTTTGCCGGGGTGTTTAATGAAAATACCATTATTGGTACCTATCCACAACCGGCCTGCCGGATCTTTATAGAAGTCGAAGATGCTGATATCTCCGCCCGTTTCCGGTAAAAATGTCTGTTTGAAAGGGTAGTACAACGGATTGTGATAGCTGATACCATTATTAGTACCTACCCATACAATGCCTGTTCTGTCAATGTATACATCATTCACATGATCGTTCACGATCGACCCATCTATGAAAGGATGATGTTTGTAATGGTAGAAATGATGCTGGTCCTGGTCATAAACAACCAGTCCCGAATCTTTGGCGGCCATCCAGAGGCGATGGTCCTTGTCTTCGGCAAACGCATTGATCTCATCATTCGGAAATGAATTTTTGCCGGGTGTAAAGCGGAATGCTTCCTCTGTTTTCTTCAGATGATCGTAATGATAAAGAGCCTTGTCCCACGCACCATACCACATGTCCTTGTTGTGATCAAGGAACAGGGAGGTGACGGATACATGAGGAAGCCGGACGTACAGATCATCGTATCTTTTGTCGCCGGTGAACTTTAATGTACGGGTATTAACCTTCAACAGGCCTCCACCGGCCCTGCCTACCCATAATGTATCAGAGGCATCTACGCTTAGTGACAGGATGGAGGTTGTGCCGGTTTTTACCGGATGTGAAAATTCTCCCGTCTTCTTGTTAAATCTTCTGGTGCGATAATTCCCTGTTCCCACCCAGAGATAGCCGTTATGATCATCCACTATGACGTTGATATGGTTTTCGGGAATACCATTTTCATTGTCCGCCTTGTACCTGTATTGTCTGAATTGCCTGGCCGATGGCTGACGGTAATCGTATGCGCTTAAGCCCCCGTCTTCAGTAGCAATCCAGATAATGCCATTTTCATCTTCCAGTAGGTCGCTGACAATGTTGCCGGATATACAGGTCGTATCGCCAGGCGTCCTTCTGAATACGGTAAAATACTTACCGTCATAACGATTTAAACCATCCTCTGTACCAAACCATATGAATCCCCGCTTGTCCTGTAGAATACAGTTGACTTTGTTGTGGGAAAGCCCGTTGTCAGTCCTTAATGTATTGAAATAAGGCGTCTGTTGTTGTGCTATAATGGTTTGGGTTAACATGACTATCGTTACCAATAAAAGGTAAGTTTTTCTCATGATAGGTTTGTTCCACTGCTGATTTTGTTGAGAATCAAAATTACACGTTTAATAATATTAAATTGTAAGGATTTATTCATTTTTTATAAAAATAAAGTTAATTTTTTATCCATGTTATAACATGAACATCCTGTAACTCTTAACAGAAACGGATTTCAGCGTTTTTTTGTTACATAAAAGAGATTAATATTGAGGTGTATTTTTTTTATAGAATATGAGCAATATCCTAATCGTTACGTTGCAGATTGAAGAAGTGTACCAGGTACACTTTAATACTTTACGTCAGCTTTATTTTCCTGCGCATGCTAATTACCTGGATGCTCATATTACCTTGTTTCATCACCTGCCGATGGGCGAATCAGCCATCATAGAGGGTTTGATGGGTGCTGCGGCAAGAGGGCCGATCATATTAAATGTAGCCGGTATCGTTAATTTCGGAAAGGGAGTAGCTTACAGATTGGTATCGGATGATTTACAAATGTTGCATCAGCAACTACAAAAAGTGTTTGATCCCTGGTTGATAAAACAGGACAGGCAACCCTTACGTCCACACATTACCGTTCAAAATAAAGTCACCGCCTATAAGGCTGAACAGCTCCACCAGTTGCTGTTACAGGACTTTACACCGTTTGATATCCAGGTCACCGGCCTGCAAACATGGCGGTATTTACATGGTCCGTGGAAGGCGTTAGAAACCTTTTCTTTCCATAAATAAGAAGACGATGCACTTCTGAACAAAGCACATCGTCTTCTATAGGCTATAGATAAAATCTATAGATACTTAAAATAGTATAGTTTATTTATGCAGTCCTTTCTTGCGCAGATAGGCGAGCAGTTTTTCCGGATTGTCCGTCTGAATAGCGTTAGCATATTGAGCGTCCTTGCGCAGCTGATCGAAGCCACTGTTGGCTGCTGCTTTCTCCATGTTATCATACTTGCCCAGGGCATTGGTCCAGATCCTGGAACCGTTGCTGGTGATCTTCTGCATTAGTGTATCAGAGTAGAAGGAATCATCTATGTGGATGGCAGGGAATTTACCTTGTTTCTCTCCAACCTGCCAGATCTCCTGTATTTCAACAGCGCTGTGTGCTCTTGGCATAATAGGAATAGCTGGGTTCCACTCATGCAGCAGCGGTGCATAACGATGGTCGTACAGGAAGAAAAGTACCTGCTCCTGCATTCCGTTAGCCACGATCAGCTCAATGGCCTGCTGGGCAGGCTCTTTACGGCCTTCCTTAAAGTCCACGTCGATCATGATCTTGTCTTTAGCCAGTTTCAGCAATGCATCAAAGGTCGGGATCTTCTCGGTAGAAGGCTGTCCGTTATACAGCAGAGGGAACTGCTGCAGCTCTTCATAGGTAAAGTCCCTTACCAGGCCCGGTTTACCGGTCATACGCTGGATGTCTTTGTCATGCATTAGGATCAGGATATTGTCTTTGGTTTCACGAACGTCCACTTCTGCAACGTCGATACCCTGTGCAATGGCTTCCCGTACTGCGGCCAGGGAATTCTCCGGGTATTTGGTATGTGCTGCGCGGTGCGCGGCTACCATGATATGTTCAGGATGATGATAAAACTCATCCAGGATGGATTTTACGGGTGCTGTCTGTTGTGCCTGTGCAGACATTGCGCCTGCCAATAACATGAAGGAAAGGTAACGTTTCATATGTTTCTGTTGCTTTTTATGTTTGTATTAATAACCGTCATTCTGTTGGAACTTATTCGTAGAAAGGTCTATCTGTTCCTGTGGAATAGGGCGCAGGACGTGATGGGACTGGATGTTCGCCGCATTCGGATTGTACTTTGAGGCTCTTTCCACCAGTTTACCGGTACGCGTCAGTTCCTGCCAGCGGTCTTCCTCACCGCCCAGCTCACGTGCACGTTCATCCAATATAGCGTCTATATTCAGTTGTGCTGCTGTCAGCTGTGTGAGAGTAGTACCTGGTTTCGCGGCCCTGTCCCTTACTTTGTTTAGCCAGATCACACCTTCATCGCTCTTCTGCTGCATCATCAGTGCTTCAGCTGCGATCAGATAAGTTTCAGACAAGCGGTACACGAAGAAATCCCTGAAACCGGAAAGGTCCTGCGGACTGGAACGGGTCGGGTCGTCATGTTTTTTGATAGCCCAGTGCATGTTATCAGTGTTAGGAGCTACATTGGAAGTAACACCCGGACTGATCGTCCATACTACTGTATCACCAACTTTCTTACCTGCCGGTGTGGTTGCAGCATTGTTATAGAACCATGTATAACGGAAGGTTACGTCAAAGCGGCTGTCGTTGGCTTCAAACAGATTTCTGAAGAAAGCTGTAGGACGGAAACGGGTGTATGGTCTGCCGCCCTGGTTAAGGTCCCTGGTCAGCCCGAACTGGTCATAAGCTGGCGTAAAGAATGCGTGGCCGCCATTGCCTGGTCCATTGTAAAGGGCATTATTGAGATATTGCGTAGCAAAAACGATCTCGCTGTTTTGCTGGTTAGAATAATCGAATACTGCTGCGTAAGTAGTTTGCAGTTTGAACGGCCCGTTGTTGATCAGCTCCAGCGCAGCATCGGATGCGCCTTTATAGTCTTTCATCAGCAGTGCGATCTTTGCCAGCTGGTGGAGGGCGGCTCCTTTCGTAACACGTCCGTAGTCGCTGGTGGTCCAGCCCAGGTTATCCACGGCAAACTTTGTATCCTCCTGCATCTTTCTCCAGATGGTATCTTTAGACACCCTGCCTGCATCGGTTACAGCCCCTTTGGTTTCATGTTCGGTATACACTACGTCTCCGAACTGTGTGGTCAGCCAGTAATAATAGTTGGCGCGCAGGAAGCGTACTTCGGCTTTATAACGCATTTTCAGTGCCGGGTCCATAGATACGGCGTCTATCTTGTCCAGAACAGTGTTAGCTGTGTTTATGCCTACATAACAGTTGTTCCAGATACTTGTGAGATAGCTGTTCTGAGGATTGAAGGCGGTAGAGTAGTCGTCCATAAATTTGAAGCTACCGTCCTTTCCATGCTGAAAGATATCTGTTCCCATCTCTGTTACCGTGAAGCCAGGCTCTGAGCCATACAACCTGCGCAGGGAACTATATACGCCGCTAACGCCGTTACCAATACCTGTTGCATTGCTAAAGATGGCTTCCGGAACAGGTTTGTATAGATCTTTTTCGTCCAGGCTGCATGAGCTGAAGCCAAGCGCTCCCACTAGCAGCACTGCCGATATGTTCAACTTTTTGCTTATGATCATGATCTGAGTGTTTTAAAGATTAAAAGGATGCATTCAGTCCTACCGCATACATTTTCACCATAGGGTACATTGCGCGGGTACCGTCGGACTCAAACTCCGGGTCCTGTCCTTTGTACGAAGTGAATGTGAATGGATTTTCCGCGCTGATGTTCACACGCAGGCTTTTAATACCTGTAGGGCGCAGCAGGCTGGCCGGCAGGGAATAACTGAGGGCCAGGTTCTTGATACGAACGAAGCTGGCGTCTTTATACGACAGTGTATTGCCCATGAATACACTCTCCTGGTTCTGATCAGGACGGGGATTCTCGTTGGTGGCGTGTTCAGGTGTCCAATAGTCGACGTCCAGGTTATTGTAACGTCCCGCCAGACGGTTGTTATTGTTATAGAACTGGGAAGTGATCAGGTAATGTTGTCTGATATTAACAACAGTTGATAGCTCAAGTCCTTTGTAAGAAAAACGGTTAGTGATACCACCGAACCAGGAAGGGGATCCGTTACCCAATATGGTGCGGTCCTGATCGTTCAGTTTTTTGTCGCCGTTGATATCCTGGAGTTTGATCATACCTGGTTTGTAACCATAAGTAGCTGCTTCTGCCGCTTCGCTGGTTTGCCAGATGCCGATCTTGCGGTAGCTGTAGATAGAGCCTATCGGCTGACCGATAAACCAGCTGTTACCGATATCGTCTTTACCATCTCCATACAGCTTGGTGATCTTGTTCCTGTTGGTAGAGAAACTGAAGTCTGTTCTCCACTGGAAGCCGCTCTTCGTTTGCAGGTTCACGGTAGAGAGGGTAACTTCCCAACCTACGTTACGAGTAGCGCCGATGTTCTGCAATACTTTGGTATAGCCTGTACTGCCGGGGATACCACGGGTCAGCAACAGGTTATCGGTATTGGAAATATAGTGTTCTATTGCACCTGTAACCCTGTCTTTAAAGAAGCCGAAGTCCAGACCTATGTTCAATTCCTTTGTAGTCTCCCATTTCAGGTTCGGGTTGGAGATGGTAGCAGGAATGAAACCACTGGAACCGGTGCTGCCAAAGGCATAGGGGCTCGGCGTCAGGATGCTGAAAGTTCCAAAGGGAGGAATACCGTTGTTACCTGTCTTACCATAGCTGGCGCGTAGTTTCAGTGCAGTAAGTTTAGTAGCGCCCTGCATGAATGGCTCCGCATCAATACGCCATCCCAGTGCTGCAGAAGGGAAGGATTCCCATTTATGCCCCTGGGCAAATACGGAAGAACCATCACGACGTGCAGTCAGTGTAAGGAGGTAACGTTCTTTAAAGTCGTAGTTGATACGGCCCATATAAGACAACAGCAGGCTTTTCTGGTAATCGCTCACAATACTGAGTACCTGACCTGCAGTGCCTATGTTGTGATAGCTCTGCGATTCGTATGGCAGCTGATTGGCCGTTGTGCTTGCGGTGTTGATCTCCATCTGCTGGGAACTCTGTAAGAGGGTTACATTCAGATGGTGGTCTTTTCCAAACTTACGGTCATACTTCAGGATGTTCTCAATCGTGATAGATACCAGCTCTTTGTTAGCTACGCTGGCTGCTGGCGTACCACCCTGGTTGGTAGTGGTCTGACTGCCGGCGAAAGAGCCATTCCGCGTATTCTCTATTTCCGGGCCTACGTTCAGGCGGTAACTGAGCCCTTTGGCAATATCCCATTCTCCGTAAAGACTGCTGAAAATACGGGTCTTGTAAGTCTGGTTGATATAGTTCTTAATATCCAGCAGCGGATTTACACGCTGGCCTTCGTCGTTGGTAGGACGGAACAACAGATTACCCAGGCTGTCGTACGGAATACCCAGTGGGCTGGTGCGGAGCATGTTGTCGAAAACATCATTGCTTACCTGGTTCTCTCCTGAACGGGTCAGGAAGGAATAAACACCCATACGCAGACGGTTATTCACCTGGTGGTCTACGTTGATACGTACGGAACCACGGGTAAAGTCAGACTTGTCTACCACACCTTTCTCCTTATAGTAGTTGAAGGAAATGGCAAACTGTGTATGCTCCTTGCCACCGGTTACAGAGACCTGGTGATTCTGTTTAACGCCAGAATGGTATACCAGGTCCTGCCAGTCCGTAGAACGGCCTGTAGCCAGTGATTTCAGGGCAATATCATCAAAGAGGGCGGCATCGGCAGGATACTGATTATTGGGACTGTTGGTCCTGGCGGCTTCCCTTCTCAGCTGGGCAAACTGAGCGCCGTCCATCACGTCGAGCTTACGAGTAATGGATGTAGTGCCATAATAACCGCTGTAAGACACATTGGTCTGACCGGCAGCGCCTTTCTTCGTAGTGATCAGGATAACGCCATTGGCTGCCCTGGAACCGTAAATGGCAGTAGAAGATGCATCTTTCAGCACCTCGATGCTTTGAATGTCGTTGGGGTTGATCTCATTCAGGCTGGGAGGGGTCTTTCCGTCGGTAGCCGCCAACGGGATACCATCCAGCACGATCAGCGGAGTGTTACCGGCTGTGATGGAACGCTGGCCGCGCAGTGTGATATTCGCACTTGCTCCAGGCTCATTACCAAAGTTGGCGATGTCCAGACCTGCTACTTTTCCTTTTAATGCTTCAATAGGATTGGATACAGGTTGCTCTGCAATATCCTTGCTCTTTACAGATGATACAGCGCCGGTTACATCTCTCTTTTTCTGAGCGCCATAACCAACTACAACCATCTCATTCAGTCCGCGGATATCTGAAACAAGTATTACCTGCATGTTCGCCTGCACGGACAGTTCTTTGTTCTTGTAACCTGACATTGAGAAGAGCAATGATTCGTCATTGCCGGCACTCAGGATGAAATTACCATCGCCATCGGTGATAGCGCCTTTGTTGCGGCCTTTCACCATGATGGTCACACCTGGAAGTGGTGCACCGTTTTCGTCAGTCACCTTTCCCCTGATCTTGTCGTCATTCGCTGCTGCAGCATCATTGATGGCCTGCGGACGTTTTGCGCCGGCTTTTTCCATGATGATCACCTTTCCGTTCTGGATACGGTAGGTCAGCGGCAGGTTGCGCAGCAGACCGGCAATAATGTCGGTTACGGACTGGTGATGTGCGTCGATGCTTACAGAGGTGTAAGGGGAGAGCAGCTTCTCATTGTAGATGAACATGTAGCCGCTCTTTTTCTGAACAAGAGTAAAAGCTTCCTTCAACGTTTTACGGTCGACGGAACAGTCGATCGTCTCCTTTAATACAGGGTCCGACGACGTCTGCTGATGGCCTGTAGCGGTGAGCTGTGCGGCCAGCAGTACAGGAATGATCAGGCAATAGCCTGCCTTTACATGCCGTTGAATAACAGACATGACACTACTGGTACAAATTTTCATACCTTTGCGCTGGTTTTAATTTTGATTAAATCATGATGAAATCAAACGGGGAAGATCAATATGTGATTGCAGTTACTGATTGATGTTTCCCGGCAGACCGGTAGCGACTTGTTACCGGTTTTTATATTTATTGTTTATTGAACATGATATTGTCGCCCTGGATCCTGTAGGTCAGATTATTTGCCAGGCTCAATGCCTCCAATACTTCTTTTATCGTGTCTGTTGCAGCAAATCCAGCGGTTACTTTGTAAGACGGTAACGTGCTGTCGGCAAAGGAGATCCTGACATCATACTTATGCGCCAGCAAAATAGCGATCACGTCCAGCCGTTCGTTATTAAAGAGCAGCTGGTCTGTGGTCCATCCACTGATAGCAATCGCGTCCACGGTATCTTTTACTATATTGAATTTGTCTGTATAAAGTGTGGCCCGCTCGTTGGGAAGCAGCAGCACACTGTTATTGTCCCGCGATACTGCTACTTTTCCTTCCTGTACTGTTACTTGTACAAATGGTAGTTCGTTGTAAGAGCGTACATTGAAAACCGTACCCAATACACGTGTCTGCAAGCCGCCTGCTGTTATAATGAAAGGGTGCTGCGGATCTTCCACCGCATGTATACGCGCTTCCCCTGTCAGCAATGTTATCCGCCGTTCATTGTCTTTGAATTGAATGGGGTAACGTAAACGGCTACCAGCATTTAACCAGATGTCTGAACCGTCAGGCAGCGTAAGATGATAAGGTTTATGCTGGTCTGCATATACTTCTTTCCAGGAGGTACGGGTGCCATTGAGCAATGCATATAACAGGTATCCTGTGCTGATCAGTATTATAATAGCAGCCGCTATCCGCCATCCGTAACTTATTTTCCGTACCGGCGTTTGTTGCAGGTTCGCCCAGATCTGCGCTTGTGCAGTGGTGATGTCAAGACCGGATATACTGGCCGTACTGTTTTCACTAGTTTGTTTATACCATGTCTCAACGAGCCGCTTTTCTTCAGCGGTACATTCCCCTGTCACATATCGTTGTAGTAGCTTACTGATCTCCTGTTTGTCCATATAGGCGCCGCATTTTCGCATGCGTACATATATAAGACAGTCTGAAAAGGCGGTGGGAGTAGATGACTATATTATCTAAATGTTAAGAGAAAAAATGGATTGCACGGTGGCTTAGAAAAGGAAGAAAATAAAGTGCACCAGTTTATGCTTCAATATACGCACAGCGTTGCTGACCTGTTTTTTCACTGTTTCGGGGGATAGTTCCAGCTGCTGTGCGATCTCCCTGTGGGATAGGGTGGCCTTGCGGCTTAATTCAAACACTTCCCGCATTTTGGCAGGTAATTGTTGCACCTCTTTTTCAATACAAAGAAGCAGTTCCCTTTCGTTCAGCTGCTCGATGGTGCTGCTGTCTGTTTCGGAAATGAATTGTTTTAAATGATCGAGATGATGCTGGTAGGAGCGTTTACCGGAGATAACGTTGAGCACTTTATTACGTGTGCTTACATAAAGGTAGGCGGCCGGCGAGTCCGGGATGTTAAGCTCCGCTCTTTTTGTCCACAGATTGGCAAATACATCCTGTATGATATCCTGTGCATCTGCTTCATTTTCCAGCATTTTGAAGGCGTGCTGGTAAAGTACAGCAGAGAATCGTCTATAAATTTCCTCAAACGCTGCAGCGTGGCCCTGCTGGAATTGCCGGAACAATTCGATTTCCCCCCATTCACTTAATTGGCCTGACATAAAGCAGCATTTGTTTACGGTGCTCAAAAGTACTAGGGCTTCGGGGAATTCTTATATTAAATAATTGTGAGCACTTGTCTGAGTAGTGGCACAAGCTACTGAGGTCCAGTAAACAAACAGCCCGCACAAAGTCACATGCTTTATGCGGGCGCCTGAAATATTATAGATCAGTCATCAGAAAGTGAATCGTCTTTCGCCAGGTAATTATCGATGGCCAATCCAATTTCTTTGGTTTCTTCAGTCTCATTATCACTTCCATCTTCAAACCAGTGGTTGGCGCCTTCATTATCCTGTTTTAGCACCAGTACCATGGTCTTTCCGGGCAACTTAACATTAAAGTGGCGTTGGCCGGTCTGTTCTACAGTAACTTGTTTAGTATCGTGGTCAATGGTGAATGTATTCATATATGGCATTTTATGATAAGCGGTACAATCATTATGCCTACTTTCATACTACTAATTCAAGGGGACAGTATATTTGCCGGAATATCTAAACACATCTTATGATCAGGATCGCAATAACACTGATGCTCGCGCTAGGGTACATCGGCTCAGTGTCTGCCCAGGAGCTTTATATGCCCAGGAACATCAAAAAGGCTTATGCTAACGGGACAAGAACAAAGAGCGGCCTCCCCGGCCCACGTTACTGGCAGAATAAAGGCCGCTACGACATTCAACTGAAAGTAAATGCGCCTTCCGGACTGGTATATGGCCGGGAAAAAATACGATATATCAATAATAGCCCCGATACTTTACGACAGGTCGTGATCCGTTTGCTTTGCAACCTGCATAAGGTGAATGCACCCCGTTCCGGATATGTCAGCAAAGATTTTCTGACAGAAGAAGGTGTAGTGATAGATACGCTGATCATCGGCGGAGTGAATGTGCCATTTGACAATGATGTTGCTACAGTAGGTACGGCTAAACTTCCGCAGGCGCTGGTATCGAAAGACAGTGTTGACCTGAGTGTCAGCTGGCATTATACGCTGTCAAAACAAAGTGGAAGGGAAGGCAGGATTGATAGCACTACTTTCTTTCTGGCATACGCTTATCCGCGTATTTCCGTATACGATGATTATAATGGCTGGGATGGTATCGAGCATTCTGACAGAGTAGAATTCTATAGCGACTTTAACGATTACAATGTAGCGGTGACTGTACCAAAGAACTATGTGGTATGGGGCACAGGAGTATTACAGAATGGCCCGGAAGTATTACAGCCGGCTATAGCTGATCGCCTGAAAAGGTCCTACACTTCCGACCAGCTGATGCATATTGCCGGTAAAGAGGAAATGAGCAGTGGAAAGGTTACACAGCAGAAAGACTGGAACACCTGGAAATTCACCGCATCCCATATAGCGGATGTGACTTTCGGAACAAGCAGCCATTATGTATGGGATGCCGCCAGCGTGGTAGTGGACAGTGCTACCGGCAGACGTACCAGTGTGCAGGCTGCTTATGATGAAACTGCTACCGACTTTCACCATTCTGTGGATTTTTCCCGCTATGCACTGGACTGGTTCTCCCGCAACTGGCCGGGTGTAGCGTATCCTTTCCCTACTATGACCGCTTTCCAGGGATTTGCAGACATGGAATACCCGATGATGGTCAATGACGCGACAGTAGGAGAGCAGATCGGTTTTGCACAACTGGTACAGGACCATGAGATCGCACATACTTACTTCCCGTTCTATATGGGGATCAATGAGACTCGTTATGCATTCATGGACGAAGGTTGGGCCACTACATTCGAATACCTGATCGGTATTGCGGAAAAGGGCAAAGAAGAAGCTGACAGGTTCTACAAAATGTTCCGGGTGGAATATTACATTAAAGATCCGTCAGGAGAGGAAGATCAGCCTATTATATCCCAATCTCACCAGGTAAGCGGCGCAGGCTATGGCAACAACGCGTATGGAAAACCCTCACTGGCATATCTGGCCCTGAAAGACCTGTTAGGCGATAACACATTCCGCAAATGTCTGCATGCTTATATGCATGACTGGAATGGCAAACATCCTATTCCGTGGGACTTTTTCAATTCCTTTAATAGCAACGCAGGTCAGGACCTTAACTGGTTCTGGAATAACTGGTTCTTCAGCAATAACTACATTGATCTGCAGTTGACAGGTGTGAAGACAAAGGGAAACAATGCCGAGTTGTCGGTTATCAATGCAGGTGGTTTTGCTATTCCGTTCGACGTGGTGGTCACCTTTGAAGACGGCACAAGCAAAACTGTGCATCAGACGCCGGCGCTTTGGAAGAGCGGTAATAAGCAAATAGCTGTAATTGTGCCTGCAGGAAAGAAGATCGTTTCAGCAAAGCTGGATGGCGGTTTGTATATGGATTACACACCGGCAGATAATGAGTGGAAAGCAAACTAACTATGCTTATCGGGATGACTGGTATACTTTGGGCGTAGTGCCTTCCAGTTTTCTGAATACCCTCACAAAATAATTGACATCAGTGAAGCCGCAAAGCTTACTTACATCGTAAATATTGCTTTGCGGCTTTGCTAATAGCTGTTTGGCCAGCTTAATCCTTTCTTTGTTCACGTACTCCAGTGGCGTGATCCCAAATTGTTCCCGGAACCATTTGAAGAACAGGTTCCTGCTCAGGTACGCTTTACGGCTTAGTGCATCTACTGCTATCTTCTCGGTCAGATGTTCCTGTATATAATTCAGCACAAAATTCTGCCGGTTGCCGTTCATATTGGAAGCACTGCCTTCTTCTGCTTCTCCAAGTTGCTGGCTTTGTAATAAGCGGATGAGCAATTCTTTCAGTTGAAGATCAGCATAAATATTTTTAGATCTTTCGTTACTACTGCAGATACGGATCAGTTTATTGATGAGTTCTGTGATCTCATGATTGTTTTCAAAATGATATTGGCGGAACGTGAGTTGCCAGTTCTGTTGTTCTTCACCGGTATTGTAATAGTGGTTCAGATAATTAACAGTTTCTCTGATGTAACAATCATCGATTGCGAGTGCGATACATTGTGTGGGATTATCTGTAGTAGCTTCGGGGAAATCAATGATCATGGTTTCCTGTGGCGGAACAATAACAGTTTCACCTGGCAGATAATCAAAAGAAGGTTTATTGAAAAGATGCATGACCTTTTTACCACGGATCATGCTTGTGATGACCAGATCATCAAAAGTAAGCGGTACATGATATGCCTGCTGATAACTTTCGAAAATATTCAACTCACAATTCCGCAGGTTGAACACACGTCTGTTCTCCACTAAAGTTTGCAGCTGCTGTGGCACAGTAAGGTCTATCGTCTGCAAATAATTTTTTATCTGCATAAGAGTAATCTGTTTACTATTAACAAGTTAACCAATTTTTCAGGCATCTCAAAATTAAGGTACGATTGTGCTATAAATAAGTACGATAATATCCGCGTCTTATGAGCAGTTAAGGATATTGCAGGTATTATTTCACGTTTAAAAAACTCCACAAATTATGAGCATTGCAACATCTGCTGCCCCTACGTCTACCCTGGCAGCACGCCCTGAATTTAAGACCAGGTACGATCACTTTATTAATGGGGAATGGGTGCCACCATCCAGCGGTGAATATTTCGATAATATTTCTCCCATAGATGGAAAGGTTTTTACACAGGCTGCGAGAGGTAATGCCGCGGATATTGACAAAGCGATAGATGCAGCCCACGAGGCATTTAAGACCTGGGGCAAAACAGCAGCAGCTTATCGTAGTAACCTGTTGTTGAAAATTGCGCAGATAGTGGAAGATAATCTGGAGTATCTGGCAGTAGTTGAAACGATAGATAATGGAAAACCTATCCGGGAAACGAGAGCGGCCGACCTACCGTTGGTTATCGATCATTTCCGGTATTTCGCGGGAGTGATCCGTAGTGAGGAAGGAACGATCAGTGAACATGATGAAACTACGGTAAGCATCAACCTGCATGAGCCTATCGGTGTAGTAGGACAGATCATTCCGTGGAACTTTCCGTTACTGATGGCGACCTGGAAGATAGCGCCTGCCCTGGCTGCAGGTTGCTGTGTGGTGGTAAAACCTGCAGAACAGACACCTACCAGCATTATGGTGCTGATGGAACTGGTTGGCCAGGTGCTGCCTAAAGGAGTATTGAACATTGTAACCGGCTTTGGTGTGGAAGCTGGTAAACCGCTCGCCTCTTCTCCAAAAGTACAGAAGGTAGCGTTTACAGGTGAAACCACAACCGGTAGGCTCATTATGCAGTACGCCTCAGAAAACCTGATCCCGGTCACAATGGAACTGGGTGGTAAAAGCCCTAACATCTTCTTCGAAAGCGTAGCTGATGCAGATGACGAGTTCTTCGATAAGGCCGTAGAAGGCGCCGTATTATTCGCCCTGAACCAGGGTGAAGTATGTACCTGTCCAAGCCGTATTCTGGTACATGAGCACATTTACGACCGCTTTATGGACCGCGTCATCCAGCGCACCAAAGCGATTCAAATGGGTAATCCGCTCGACGCTAATGTGATGATGGGAGCCCAGGCAAGCGAAGACCAGTACCAGAAGATCCTGAGTTACCTGGACATTGGTAAACAGGAAGGTGCACAGGTTTTATGCGGCGGGGAAGCCTTTCACCAGAACAGTGGTCTCGAGCACGGATTCTATGTCCAGCCTACCTTGCTGAAAGGCGATAACAAAATGCGCGTATTCCAGGAAGAGATCTTCGGCCCGGTAGCTTGCGTAACAACCTTTAAAACAACAGAAGAAGCGATCGCGATCGCCAATGATACCCTCTATGGTTTAGGCGCTGGTGTGTGGACGAGGGATGCGCATGAACTGTACCAGGTGCCACGGGCCCTTCAGGCAGGCAGGGTATGGGTGAATTGTTACCATGCTTATCCGGCGCATGCACCGTTCGGCGGGTACAAAAAGTCAGGTTTCGGAAGAGAAACGCATAAGATGATGCTGAACCATTATCGTCAAACCAAGAACATGCTGATCTCTTACGGCAAACAGAAATTGGGATTCTTTTAAACTTTATACAGTGTCTTAACTTTTTTCATGACCAGGAGAATCATAGCAACAGAGGAAGCCGTATCCTTGATCAACGAGCTCCGTCACACACACGGCCCCCTCATGTTTCACCAAAGTGGGGGCTGTTGTGACGGCTCACAGCCGATGTGCTTTCCTGAAGGGGAATTTAAAACCGGTGGGTCCGACGTATGTCTGGGCGAAGTAGCCGGGTGCAAATTTTATATGGGCGGGGACCAGTTTAGCTACTGGAAACACACGCAACTGATTCTGGACGTCATCAAGGGGCGTGGCAGTAGTTTTTCACTGGAAATCCCCCTGGGAGTCAGATTTCATATCCGCTCGCGCATATTCTCCGATGAGGAGCTAGCAGAGCTGGAAGCGACACAACCGCTGACTTAAACTATCCTGAAATGGAAAGTCCTGCAGTTTCAACTACAGGACTTTTCATATCCGTACACCAGCTTATGATGATCAGTATTCGATACCCTGCGTCTGCTGTACAGCCGCAACAAGTTTTTATGGGACAGGGGACTTTTCAAAACGGATGGCCTTTAAGTCAAATCCTCCCGTTTCGGCGGACAACCGGAGGGTTTGGCGGCCGTTCTTCAATGCTACATTACGCAGTGTATACGTTTGCCAGTCATTATTCCTGTTTTCCTTTGCAGGGATCACCGTTACTTTACCTATTGGTTTCCCACCAATTGCCAGCGCCAGCTTACCGGGCGCTTTACCAGGTGCGGCAATGAAAGAGATATTGTATTTCCCTTTCAGGGTGATGTCCACCGTATACTTCAGCCATTCACCAGTAGCAAGATCAGTTACATAATAACTGCCAGCGTTAGCGGAGTCGCCCACTATATCCACACCGTCATTCCGGTATACCCTGCCACGGTTACCACCCACCCATTTAGGGTTGTTTATGCGATAGTTCGCAGTATCCGTATCGAAGTAGGCAGCACGGTTTGCGCCCAGGTCATAATCTACTGCATCCAGTGTACCCGTTTTCGTGATCGTATTATTTTTAAAAGGCAATGTTTTGTCAGAGAACGGCTGGCGGACCATCGCATCGATCACATCCCGGTGAAGAATATTACTGCGGATGTTCGATCCTCTCGCAACCTCCATCAATCCTTCATATGCCACATCTCCTGCAGGCGCACTGCCTTTTCCGCTTATGTAGTTGATGACACGCATGTATTGCTCATTGGACTTTATTTCCAGTGGGTTATTAGCGCCTATTTTCTTCAGTGGCCACCATGACCAGCCAATGTTATTTTTCTCAAACAAGCGGATAGCTTCAGTAAACCACACATTAGAATTTTCACCTGTTTCGCCCAGCCATACCGGAACGTTGTATTGCTTGCGGAACTTCACGATATGGGCGATGGATGCGGAGTCATTTAGGCTCCAGTACTTGTGGAAGCTCAGCACCATGTTTTTGTCCCACGGCGGAAGGATACCATTGTAATTATTTCCCCAGCCATTACCTTCAATGATGATGATATGATTTTCGTCCACCTCACGGATAACCTTTGTAATATCCTGCATGAGCTGTTTCAGCGGCACGTCGTTCTGTTCCTTTAAGCCGTTTTTATCATTCTCAGGATCTTCAAATCCATAGTTAGGCTCGTTGAGGATATCGTAAGCGCCAATGTAAGGATCATCGTGATAACGTTCTGCCAGTTTTTTCCATAACGCCACTGTTTTTAAACGGTCTGCTTCATTCTCCCAGAGGGACGGTTTTGAGCCGTCACGGTCAGAAATGTTGAGGTCATTGCCTTGTCCGCCGGGAGCCGCATGCAGGTCCAGGATCAGGTACATATTGTTAGCCTTACACCAGGCCAGCAAGCTGTCGGTCATAGCAAATCCTTTTTCCAGCCAGGTATTCTGCCCGGCTACAGGTTCTCTATCCGTCGGTAACGTGTACAGGTTAAAGTGCATGGGTAAACGAACGGAATTAAAGCCCCATGCTTTCATAGAGTCAATATCCGCTTTGGTGGTATGATTGTCCAGCCAGGCATCATAAAATTCCTGTGTTCTTTTTGGGCCTATCAGGCTCTCAATACCTGCACGGATCTTATGTTGCTGGCCCTGGCCATTTACGCGCAACATGTATCCTTCCTGCAGCATCCAGCCGCCAAGCCCGATGCCGCGCAGTAATACGTTTTGGCCTTTCTGGTTAACGATCTGCGTGCCCTTGGCTCTGAGAAAGCCCTGGCTAAAGACTTTCATGGGTTCAAAGAACAAGGAGATCAATAGCAATAACGTGACGTGTTTAGTTAGTTTCATAACAATGAATTATAGACGGGTAAAATTAACGAGGAGGTAAAATAGAAATTTATAGGAAGAACTAGCGTACAACCCAGGACCGTTCCATGAGATATGCAATAGATACTCCCAGGATGCAGCCTACCGCATAACATATGCAATCACTAAGTACAAAATCATAGCCGAGTATCAGCCCGAATGGAAAGGTATGTCTCAGGTGCACGATCCAGCCGGCTTTGTATAACTGCTGCAACTCAATGACAAGGCAGGCCAGGAAACTCAGGATAGTCAGTTTTGCCAGCTCTGTAGCCGGGAACAAAAGTCTGATAAAGAAAAACAGGCAGGTGGCGTACAGCACATCACCCCCATAAATGCTTATTACATCGGGAAAATAATCCGGGAAATAACGAGTAGCCAGTCCGAGTGGAATGGATAGCAGGAACAGTAAAAAATACAGCAGGATCTTCTTGGTTCTCATAGGTATCATACGCCTCAAATATAGGAAACATTATAGTGTTTCCGGCAGAACTATAGCGATCTCAGGAAATCGTCATTTTAAGAAAAAAAGACGTGGATTAAATATCGTATATGGATTTGTCGTTATTTTTATTATAATACTTATCAACGCAAAACAAAACAATGTATTTATACTGTACCAGCAAACTCGCTGTAGTAGTGCATTAGCTGAGATAACCCATATATAACCCATATATAAGCCGTATATAACCCATATATAACCCATATTTAAGAGATATGGGTTATATATGGGTTATATACGGGTAGATTATGTTTTTTGTATGAATTATGTTAACGACAGCTCACTATTATTGAGCCTATTGAACACGTATCGAAGGCAGGAAAGGCGTCAACACGAGTAAAGCCGGGTATTTCTATCTTTTTTGTTTTGTTAACTTCTCATTAACTAATTATTCAAAAAGATAGCTTTATTTCGTGCCCTGTAACCATTGATTTACCATAACCATTCATTGTTTTTATTATGAAAAACTTGTTCCTACAATACCTACCACTATAATCGTTTATTTCCGATCTACATCAATCATTGTTAGTCCCGGATGCTGTGCGGCATTGGATTTGAGCTATCAGCGAATGTTTTCGACGCCGTAATTGTTCCTTTATTCCAGCTGCCATTCCGATCATTATTGGCTCGCGTCACGGCTCGTGTGGCGTTAATCATCATTTATTTCCTACTATGAAACTGACCAGTTTACTTTTATTCATTTTGTCATGTAGTGCCGGTATTTTATCTGCACAGAACAGGCCTGCAAATACGGCCAGGCCTATAGCGATCCCGGTGGCGCCTCCGGCAGCTTATGCTACGGCTGCTGCCAATTTTATACGTGTCTGGACACCGGCAATGCCGGCATCTGAAAGTGCAACGGTGACAGCTGTCACCAGAACAGTGGCCCAAGTGGCGCAGGAAACCCGGTATTTTGATGGCCTGGGGCGGCTATTGCAGACGGTAGAAAAAGGCGTGAGCCCCGGAGGGCGGGACCTGGTCTTCCCGGTTGTTTATGATGCATTTGGACGGGAGCAATATAAGTACCTGCCTTATGTACCGAAAACAGGAAATGTGAATGACGGGCTTTTCAAGAAATCTCCTTTCACAGACCAGCGGGTTTTTTACAGGGACAGTGTCATGCATCCTGGAACAGGTGCTGATAGTATTTATTACGCGCAAACAGCGTATGAGGCTACTCCGCTAAACAGGGTGTTGCAATTATGGTCTCCCGGCAATAGCTGGGCAAAAGAAGGGGGAGATCATCCCGTAAACCAACAGTACCTGGTCAACAGCACTACTGATTCTGTAAGGCTTTGGGATTTACCGGCGACAAGCCTAATACCTGTCACCAGCCGGATATATGGGAAAGGAGAGTTACTAAAAGACGTGACTATCAATGAAGAGGGTACACAGGCAATCACATACAGGGATAAGGAGGGACGTGTAGTGTTGAGGAAAACCCAGCTGGCGGCATTGCCTGGCACAGCACATACCGGATGGCTTTGTACGTACTATGTGTATGACGCCAGGGGAGATCTGCGGTTCATCATCCCGCCCAAAGCAATACACGCAATCGGCAATAACTGGGTCATACCTGCCGACGTTGCAAGGGAATTGTGCTTTATATACCGGTACGACAACCGGCGACGGCTCATTGTACAGAAAGTGCCGGGTGCAGATAGTACTGAGATGGTGTACGATGTGCGGGACAGGCTGGCAGGCAGGAGGGACAGCATACTGAAATCCCTGGGAATGTGGCATGGCACTTATTACGATCAGTTGAACCGGGAACAGAAGACCGCCTTATTTTATGATGCAAGAAGCCGGGAGGCCATGCAGACCGCCATCAACCAGGCAACTTTTGATCCGCTTAATGCATTTCCTTTCGTCGATTCTACGGTCTTACGGGTATTGACGAACACCTACTATGACAATTATAATTTCCCGGGAAGGCAGCCTTATATCGTAGCCGACATCAGCAAATTGCAGGCAGGTGCGAACCCTTATGCAGAAGTCCTGCCAGCAGCACCAGGCACAAAAACAAAAGGACTGGTAACAGGTAGGCGTTGCCGTATTGAGGCCATGGAGCAGTTCAATACCACGACCATCTACTACAACAACAAGGGCAGGGTCATTCAGACCATCGCAGATAATATGCCGGGAGGGAAGGACGTCACCAACACATTATATGACTTCAATGGTAAGGTTTTAAGCACTTACCTGAGACATACGAACCCACGTAGTACATTGACGCCACAGACAACGGTGCTTACGATGTTCGATTATGACGCCGCAGGCAGGATCGACTCCATCAAAAAACGGATCAATGATAATCCGGCCCTTCAACGCACAATAGTGGTAAATAGTTATGACGAACTGGGACGCATGAAGACAAAACGGCTGGACGTTACAGGCGCCGCAGCTCAGTTGGAACAGCTGCAATACGAATACAACATTCGCGGCTGGTTAAAGTCGCTTAACAGGCAGTTTGTCAATACGCCCAATGCGACTTCCAACTGGTTTGGCCAGGACTACAGTTACGACTATGGATTCGATAGTATCGCCTATAATGGAAACATTGCCGGGATCAGATGGAAGAGCTTATCTGACGGTATTCCGCGTGCTTACGGATATGACTATGATAGGGCGGACAGGCTGATGCGCGCTGATTTCACTGAACAAGTAAGTGGAGGTAACACCTGGACAAATACAAAGGCTGATTTTTCAGTAAGCGGACTAACCTATGACGGCGGTGGCAATCTTTTATCGATGAAACAAATGGGGTTGAACGGCCTGGCTATCCAGACGATCGACAGTTTAAAATACGGGTATTTCCCAAACAGCCACAGACTTAGTTATGTGACCGATAAGAAGAACAATCCCTCCACCATATTGGGCGACTTTAAAGAAACAGATAACAGGGAAGTACAGGATTACTGGTATGATCCTAATGGCAACATAGCGAAGGATAAGAACAAAGCCATCGACACTATCTATTACAACCACCAGCAATTACCGGCTATCCTTTATGCAAAGAACAGGCAAGCTTCTATTTATTACCTGTACGCAGGAGGTACGGGAGAGCGGCTGGCCAAAATGGTCTCAGACGGTTCAACTCAACCACAGCAGCTGAATGTAACGCATTATATAAATGGCTTCCAGTATGAGCAGGATACTTTACAATTTATCTCTCATGAAGAAGGCAGGATCCGTCCGGTATATAGGAGCGGACAGCCGGTAACATATGCCTTTGACTACTTCATAAAAGATCAATTGGGCAATGTACGGATGGTATTGAGTAGCCGGAAAGACACAGCCATTTATGCAGCAACTATGGAGGCGACTGCTACTGGAATTGAAAATGCTTTATTCAGCAATATAGATAATACCCGTGCATCGAGACCGGTGAACTATCCGCAGGACAATACCACTACCCCCAACACCTATGTGTCGAGGCTCAATGCCATAAACGGGCAAAAGGTAGGTCCGTCCATCGTATTACGACTTGTAGCTGGCGACAGTATACAAATAGCAGTAAGGGCCTTTTACAAAAATGCAGGCGCTGCTACCTCCAGCACTACTGCGGCAGCCATGGTAACCGCCATTTTACAGGCCTTCAGCGGCTCCGGAGCAACGGACGGTATACATCAGTCTACGGGAAGTGCATCGCCCGTATATACGCTAAGCAGCAGCAGTTATAACCAGTTAAAAACAAAGGACGCTTCTCAGAATCAACCTGACAAACCGAAAGCATATCTCAGTTACGTGATGTTTGACGATCAGTTCAACCTGGTAGATGAAAACTCGGGCATACGCCAGGTAGGAGGTAGCATAGATGTCTTACAGACGCTGGCATTGCAGAAGATGTGGATTAAGAAAAGCGGCTTTCTTTACATTTACACCAGCAACGAAAGTGGTCAGGATGTATTCTTTGACAACCTTGTGGTGACGCATAGCGGAGGCCCATTACTGGAGGAAACACATTACTATCCATTTGGTCTGACAATGGCGGGGATCAGCAGGAGCGCCTTAAAAGGAGCTTTGTATCCTGAAAACAGCAAAAGGTATAACGGGATCGACTTTAGTGAGGAGCTGGACCTTCAGCAATATGACGCCTTTTATCGCACGCTGGACCCTCAGACGGGAAGGTGGAAGCAGATAGACCCGAAGATCGACAATATGGAGGAGTGGTCACCCTACACGTCCAACTTTGACAACCCTGTCAGATACAGCGACCTGCTTGGCGACTGGCCCGGCCTGGGGGATGGTTTTTGGGCCAGGCTCCTCAACTTCGCCTCAAATGCCAAAAGCAACTTCAGAAATAACACGAACCGCCAAAAGGAATTCGTTCGTGAAAAAGCCGCGCAGGGAATCGAAAATTTGAAGAACCGTATCGCAACAGGAACTACGACCCCTCAACAATTGTTCGAAGAAATCCGTAAAAATCCACTCGCTGCTGTGACCAGCCTCGGTGGGATGGAAATAAAGTTTACGACGGTTGCAGCACAGGAACTTGCATTAGGTGGAAAAGGGGCAGGAGCAGGAGCAAGTGCAGTTGAAGGGGTGGAGGTTACGGCCAAGATGGCGGGAAAGCTAGATGGCGCGGGACGTGCAGCAGAATACGGGGGTGAATGGCCCAAAGCGAGTCTTCAAGGTGCTATAGATCAATTTGCGCCGGGAGCGAAGGGGTTTTTAGGCGAAAACGGCGAAAAGACCATTTATCTTAATGAAGAGACTAGGTTGCAGGTTGTCTATGATAATCTAGGCGACTATTTCCGAATACAGAATACGAAATTGAAAGGCAAGAGAGTTTATGTAGATTTTGACGGGAAAGTTCCAAATAATAAAGTTGTTAACGGAAAGCAAAAAGGAAGAAATAAAGATGAATATGAGCAAATTACTCACTATAAAAATACAGATCAATGATGAGTCCAAGAGTTATGACAGTACCAAAAGATAAGGATGCAGAAAATGCATTAGATTATGATGAAGCCACACCTGAACAACTGATTGAGGTCTACCTGGTTGGCGGGGAATTTAAAGAATTATGGGACGTAGGTTTTTTCGATGCATTAAATGAGATGACGGAGGCTATGATTGACGATTTTGAAAGTGCTCAAATAGTCAAAAAGGAACACTTAGAAATGGTGCTCAATAGTGAAGTTTTCAATATGGAGGTCTCTGGTGATATACTTGACCGTTTGAAACACCTTTTTCAAGAAGCATTAGAACGTGACACTGGAGTATACTTCTTTTTCTAATTAGTATGCGAAAATGATTAGGAACTCCCGATGAACAAATGTGGAAGTTCGAGTTACGTCCTGAGAAATGAGCGAGGCGATAGTTATCGGAAGGTGAGAGCTAGAGACAGCAGGTGTTAGCTCACTGGGAAATTGTAGAGGACAAGGTGGAGTGTCTATTGTCACGACGAAACAAAAATCCTTGAAATCTCAAGAAGAAATATAACAAGGCTTTTTTTTTGCTGTGATCTTTTTCATAATTTAAAGCAACTGAAATTCGATTAGTATGCGGCGTATCTTCAGAAGATGCAAATTGGTAATTTGTTATAATATGAGTGTTCCCGAATGAGAATGGAACATTTTTGCACCATTTAGTTCCGTTATCTCTATTTAATCCATAAGTTTGCGCAAACCAGAACATCGTAACCTTCGAAATGTCGAAGTATATTCATCTATTGTATGGGGGATGTAAAAGCCTGTATTTTCCAATTAAAGAAGTACTTGAAGGAGTAATAGAATTCCTCAGTATCAAGCGGACAATCTAACTATTTATCAACCTTTTTAATTTCTCCATGAGATATGAGACCAGAGCATGTAAATCTACGAAATTTCCAGGTTAAATATGTATTGTTCGACAATGATGATTTTTCTATCGCCTACGGTATATGGGAAGATGGTAAAAAACACTTAGCCATGCGATGGAATGGCGATACCGAAGATGATCCAGGGTACCCCAAAACATTTGGTAATCCAGTATGGTTTTTAGTCACAGAGGACTTGAAAATTCTGATCATTAAGTCATTAATAAACTTGTCAAATACGGAGAAAGAGAATATTTTAAAAACGCTGAGAGAGGAGCTTGTTGAAAATGAAAATTGAACATGCCCCAATAGACGCTTATCCCATCGTAACTTCATAGGAACACGATATACTGATAAATATTACCTTTTTAGATTATTGGCCGCCTCCGCTTATTCCGGCAACAAAAAAATGCCAGATAGGATTCAATCTTCTAAGAAAGGTCTTCGATCTTCTTTATTGCCTGGCACCCGCCTGTTGTATTATGTATGAAGCTTGCGTTGCCAGGTCATGCAAATAAAAATGCTATGGCTGTACTGCAAAAAAAGGAAATTCCATTTATCCGTTTTGGGGTGAAAACATAAAGATAATTACGGGCCTTGACCCTTTAGGCCTTCAGGTAACTTCAGAGGCAATTTATGCTACGATGTTACCAGGAATTTCCAATTTGACCAATAGGATCCGTTATTACGGATTTTACTGCTGGCTCCTTGACTTTTACTTTAAAAAGAAAACGGTTGGGAACGAGGTGGAACAATATCGCTTTATCCGTAGAGCGGAATTGCTGATAGCCATAATAATGCAGACAGAGCGGAAAAGTGTCAGGCAGATTACCGGTAGCGATTATGCATCGAATCTTATCAACAATGCGTTAAGCGTATTCGACCTATCGGCTGGGGCTGATAAAGATAGAGGAAGCGAAAATGTCTACTGGAAATATCCAGCGGGGGCATTTGGGCAATATTACTTTGGAGCAATGCAGGCTTTATCACTCGCAGTTCGCTATGAAAATGCCGAAGGTGATATCATTTTCAATATTACAGAAACGCACCCACGGCAGAAGGTGTCAGGTAAACAATTGGCGGAAGCATTTGACGAGACATTAACCTTAGAAATACGAACCCTTTTTTATAACGTTGTAGAAAGCGGAAGGCTCTACCAGAAGAATATTCCTGGTCTAATTGAATATTTCGCAATTGACAAAATAAACCCTGACACAATTGAATGGAAATTATATGTCGATATGCTTTTGGATAAAGATTATCCGGTCCGGGAAATTGAAGAAGAGTTTACGTTTCACAGGCGGAATACAATATCTTCTTTGTTGCTGTCTGCAAGCAATAATAATCAGGAATATAATTGGCTCATTTATCTTGATAGCTGTTATGAAAATAAATTCACCAGCAACGAGAATACAGATATTGGTTGGTATTGCTACGAATTGAATGAATATTGGCAATTTGCTTGCGGAATGATTTTTTACGGAGTGTTATGCCATCTGGAGAGTTTGCATACAGGTGAATATTTACCCAAGTTTATTAACGATTTTTCCAAATTGGTTATTGGAGAGTTAGGTACAGAGGAAGATGAAATTATCAGAAATGTCATTTCGTCTGTTAATGAAACTGAGAGAGACCTATTGGAGCAATTTGATACAAATAATAATCCGCAGGAAAGTGCAGCAATTGGATTTAAATTACTCTTCAGGATCTATGAATGTAATAAGGACCAATTACCCAGGCTTAAAGAATATATGAGCCGGAGCAAAGTTATCAGAGATGGTAATATGGCGGACGGTTTACTGGGGATCTCGACCTACCTACAAATTAACGTAGCCGATTTTATCCGGACGTTCATGTATAAAAATGTGATTTGCCGACACCAGATGGTCGCTTTACGAAAAATGGCTGACGGAACACAGATAACAAATAAATTTATCATTGAAGAACAAATTATAAGACTGATAGATATTTTTCCGGCCCGGTGGACTTCACCACGAATGAATGCACTTTATAATTTACTTTTTGATTTACAGATTATTGATGAAAATGGGGAGATTACGGAGTTGCACGAAAAAATACTGACTGACAATGGAAATAAGCCGTAATAATATCCTTTCGCTTATAGGAAATAGACGATATCATTCCTGCATACTCACGACTTTCAGCTTTGATTTTTACTTCTTTGAGATGAAAATGATGAAGTGGTTGAATTCCTGTGGGGTGAAAAATGTAAATGTTCTTGTTGACGGACATTACTATTCGGAATTAATGCAGCGGGCCACAGGTGACGAAATGACATTTTCTACTGGATATTCATTATATCCAATTTTTAGAAGTGGGATTTTTCATCCCAAAGTATTAATGGTGTTTGGAGAAAAGGAGGGGTTGCTTATAGTAGGCTCGGGAAATCTTACTAACTCGGGCAACGGAAATAATGATGAGATATGGGGTGCTTATCATTTTGACGTTAATTTCCCACAGAATGCCCCGCTATTTTCCTCAACATGGAAATATATATCACAGATAACTACAAATATTAAGGGAATTATAGCAGAGAAAATAACTAATTGGATTCCGAAGCATGCTCAATGGTTGAACGAATTGCCGGAAGTTGAAGAATTCCAGTTTACGGATCTGTTAGGTGACGAAAAGGTCGCGTTTTTATATAACAGGGAACACTCTACAATTTGGCGACAGGTTAGGCAGCTTATCGGCAATGAGAGGATAGTAGAGATAGTGGCGGTTTCTCCCTACTATGATAGATATGGAAACGCATTGGAAATGATCAGAAAGGCGTTTCCTGATGCTCAGTTCAATGTTATATTAGATGAAAGCGGCGTCATTCCAACTAGTCTGCCAGATGATAAGTGTTACTCGTTTTATGATTGGAAAGACATGAATATTTCTAGAAATATAGGAATAAAGCAACACTCAAAGCTTCATGCTAAAATTCTTTGGTTCAAGACGAATGAAACGACTGAATATTGTCTATTCGGAAGTGCAAACATTACGGCTGCCGGATTAGGTACCTTAAACAGCGCGAATGAAGAGGTGTCGATATTTGTAAAGTCGGGACAGCGAAGTCTTTTGGAGGATATAGGGATCAAAGTGAAAAAAAGCGATGAAAAAGTACTGTCGGAATTCAGTGCCAATAACGAAAATTCTATAGAGAATGAAATAGTGAGGAACAACACTTTTCCAGTAAAACTTCTGGCGGCAGAAATTAGGTATTCTGGGCTGACCATTTATTCAAAAGAGGCGACAGACGGACCTGTTTCAATTGTAATGTATGATTGTAATAATATACGCTGCCATGAGCATTTTGTTGAACTGCTAAATGCGGACCATGAAATTGAGCTTAATATTGATGTAAACAAATTGCGTTACATACAAATCGAAACAATAAACAGAGATGTGCTGTCAAATAAAATAATTGTAAGCGATTGCATTTTAATTACTAAAACACATCCGAATATCCAAAATGCAGATTTTGAAAAGTTATGCATAGAATTAAATAGTGGTGAATTAAGTAAGGTTTTTGACCTGATTCATTATGCTATTATTGACGAGAGTGAAAAGGGTGATGGAAGTTCTATATTATATAGCGGAAAAGGTGCAAAAGATAGAAACGCAGAGAAGAGACAAGCCGATCCGAGACAGCTATACAACCTGTCTAGTTATAAACCAATAGAAGCATATCCACAGGAAAGTGTGTTATTGTTCTCATATGCGCTTCGTGTGTTGGACGCTTTGAAGCAGGGTAATCCGCATAATCCGGAATTGCAGATAGACATTAGAGAGGATGAGCAGGTTGAAAATTTAAGTGGTCTTGGTGGAAGCGAAGAAAAAGAAGTAAGGCGGGAAAAAAGCATCTCTCTAAAAATTTTAGAATCGAGCAGACGTAAATTAAGGAGATTTTTTGGGGATCTTTACAAGTATTTTCATTATGATATTCTATTTAAAGAAAATAGACTGTTTGAATACAAATTAACATTAACCGACCTGACAAAATATTTAATTGCATTGGAGCTGATTAACGAGTTCGGAGGTAAGTCGGAGATGGCTGTGAGTGAGCAAAGACAACTGCTTTTTACCTATTTACCTGCAACTGGTGATTACGAGAATGATAATGTAAAAGGTTGTTGTTTAAATATAGTTGGAGATTTTTTGCGAATAGCCCAGAATGGGTTCAAAGAATATACATTTGAATACACAAAGAAAAAGTTTGGTCAACTACAACATCAGGCCTTGGTTAATACGATTGTTTGTATAATAAACGTTGATTGGAACGATGATGAGAAGTCGTATTTCAAAACATTGATATTAAATACCTTACATTATTTAGGTTGGAGATCTACGGTTGAATTGGATGAAAATTTGGATACACTTATTTTGGAAGTAAGGGACAAGGTGGGGCAACTGAAGCACCATTCGGGAAATATAGCGTATCAATTGAACTACTTCGTTAATCGGGTATGTATTGCTTTCAGACAGTCGACTTATAAAAGAGAGAACAAGCGTTTTGTAAGCAGAGCTAATAAGGGTCAAATTGTTTATTCCGGATTTGCAAAAGCTGGCTATTGTTATATAGTTTCAGTAAATAATGAGAACGAATATTGTCTGGCAAGACCAGGGTTCGAACGGCACGGAGACGAGTACATTAGCCATTTCGGCGATGCCGTTTATAGACCATTACGATTACCGCATTTAACAGTGGTCGATTTATAAATAAAGAAAGACTGGTAGGAATCTATTTTCAGGTTGTAACCTTTATGTGGAATCTGATGTATTCTAGCCAGTAGGAATAAACAAGTGAGCAATTGATACAGACCCGATTCCGCAAACGCTGAAGCAATTCAGATCTTTGCACTGCTCCTAAATCTGAAGATAATAGCAATTTAAAGTCCTCGGAGCCAAATAATCAACATGAGAGCCTGTTCTACACGGCTAACATGAGAACGTTGATATTGTTACTCTTAGTGAGCTGAATAGCACACAGCCAAATTTCGCATGCATAATATACTTTGACAACCACTCTTACGAGTGAGCCATACAGGCATCTCCAATGCTTCCGATTCATTTGATTTTTATAACCCATAACACTCGTTATATTCATCAAGAAATAACGACTCTCAACAGCTTACACCCTCATATTAAACTTTGAAATTTATAGTTATCTGTTTGAATATTGCAATTAGGATTCCCCCTCTTCGAACTAAATTTGCTTTTAAATGTTAAAACAGGATCAGGAAGCAAAAGGTCAAATTTGATAAGGATAACCTATGTTCAGGAACTTATTGTGGAACAGTGCAATAAAATAACGTAAGGTTTCTCCCTTTATCAATAGTCCCGGGCCACAAACCTATTTGAATCTATTATTTACAGAAAAGCAATTCTTTATGGTTAAGCTAAAGATCAACCAAAAAGAGTACTCAGTGGACGCTAGTCCTGACATGCCATTACTATGGGCAATACGGGATGTAGTGGGATTAACTGGTACCAAATTCGGTTGCGGTATGGCCCAGTGTGGCGCATGTACCGTTCATTTGGATGGAGAAGCGGTACGTTCATGTGTTACTTTGGTGTCGCGTGCTGTAGGGAAGGAAATAGTAACTATTGAAGGATTATCTGCCAATCCGGATAACTATCTGCAGAAAGCATGGATAGAGTTGGACGTACCGCAATGCGGATATTGCCAATCCGGCCAGATCATGTCAGCCGCCGTATTACTGAAAGAAAATCCGGATCCAACAGATGAAGACATTGACAGTGCAATGTCCGGGAATATCTGTCGCTGCGGCACATATCCCCGAATCAGGAAGGCCATACACCTGGCCGCAAAAATGCAGCGGGAAGGAGGTAGTGGAAAATGAGTACTACAACAAACGTAAGCAGGCGTAATTTCCTGAAAACAGGTGCGGTATTGAGCAGCGGATTGCTGATATCATTTACGGTGCCTGGTGCAAAGAAACTCGGCGCGGCGACATCGATGGTAGGCCCGCAGAGCGGGGCGGCATTCGCACCGAACGCCTATCTGCATATAACCGCAGATAATGAAGTATTGGTATACCTGGCGCATGCTGAAATGGGACAGGGCATCTGGACGACATTATCGATGATGATAGCGGACGAACTGGATGTGGACGTCAATAAAATGACTGTTCAACATGGTGATGCATGGAAACCATATCAGCATACTGCATTTGGAATACAGATCACGGGAGGTTCCAGTACCACCTGGTCGGAATTTGACAGGTACCGTAAGGCCGGCGCTACCGCAAGAGCTTTGCTGGTACAGGCAGCAGCTCAGAAATTTGGGGTAAGCCCGTCTGAGTGTAAGACGGAAAATGGTATGGTGACTGCGGGCGACAAGAGCGCCACCTACGGCGAACTGGCTACGGCAGCGGGAGCCTTGCCGGCACCAGGGGAAGTACCACTGAAAGACCCTAAAGACTGGAAGTATATTGGTAAGGGTGTAAAACGTCTTGATACGCCTGCTAAAATAAATGGTACAGCAAAATTCGGGATGGACATGCAGTTCCCCGGAATGTTGACAGCCGTTGTGTTGCATGCACCGGTATTCGGGGCAAAAGTGAAAACGGTAGATGCTGCGAAAGCTAAATCTATTCCCGGCGTAAAACAAGTAGTGCAGATACCCGGCGGAGTAGCGGTATTAGCCGATAATTATTGGGCTGCTAAGAAAGGCCGCGCGGCGCTGAAAGTGGACTGGGACCTGGGATCGGGCGTAAAGGTAGATTCAGCAGCGATGCTGGCGCAATACAAACAGCTGGCAAAGACACCCGGAACGCCGGCCGGTAAAGAAGGAAATGTAGACAGTGCAATGTCCAAAGCGGTGAAGACCGTAGAGGCAGAGTATGTATTTCCTTACCTGGCGCATGCACCGATGGAGCCTTTGAACGTAACTATTCAACTGAAGGGTAACCAGTGTGAAATATGGACAGGTACGCAGATGCCTGGTATTGACCAGGAGGCAGCTGCGAAGGTCTTAGGACTGAAACCGGAACAGGTGAGGGTAAATACCGTTTTCCTGGGCGGAGGTTTCGGAAGAAGGGCTACGCCAGCTTCAGACTTCGTGAAGGAAGCAGCCGAGATCATTAAAGCAAGTGGCAAGCCATTGGTAAAAATGGTGTGGTCACGCGAGGATGATGTCAAAGGTGGTTTTTACAGGCCGATGTTCCTGCATAAAATAACAGCAGGTTTGAATGCGGAAGGAATGCCGGTAGCGTGGAAACATACTATCGTCGGACAATCCATTATGGAGGGAACGTTTTTCGCTGGAATGATCAAAGATGGTATAGATGGAGCATCCGTAGAAGGAGTAGTAGACTCTCCTTATATGGGAGCTATCCCTGACAGGCTGATCACCCTGCATTCTCCAAAAAATGAAGTGCCGGTATTATGGTGGCGCTCTGTAGGGCATACCCATACGGCGATGGCCATGGAGGGAATGATCGATGAACTGGCGCAGGCGGCTGGTAAGGACCAGTTGGCGTACCGCCAGGAATTATTGAAATCACACCCGAGACATCTTGCTGCACTGAACCTGGCCGCCGAAAAAGCGGGTTGGGGTAAACCACTGCCGGAAGGACGTTTCAGAGGGATTGCAGTGCATGAGTCCTTCCTAAGTTACGTAGCCCAGGTAGCAGAGATCTCCCTTAATTCGGATGGTACTATCAAGGTACACCGTGTGGTAAGCGCGATCGACTGTGGGCTGGCCGTGAATCCTGATGGAGTGAAAGCACAGATCGAAAGCGGTATCAATTACGGGTTAAGCGCTGCTTTACTTGGAGAGATCTCCCTTGAAAAAGGACGCGTAAAACAAGGCAATTTTAACGATTACGTGGTAGCCAGGATGTTTGACACTCCCGCGGAGATAGAAGTATATATTGTCAAGAGCGACGGTAAAATGGGTGGCGTGGGAGAACCAGGAGTGCCACCGGTAGCACCGGCAATTGCTAATGCGTACTTCAATGCCACAGGCAGACGTTTGCGGCAGCTTCCTTTCAACAAGGCGGTTCATTCAATAGAAGCAGATATGCACATTCCTCACACGTAATGAGATGTTATGGCGCAAATAACTAAAAATCAAATATTTAACACAAAGAAGGTTGTATATCTTCTGCTCGCTGTAACGGCAATTTCTTCAGTTGTAGTATCTTTCCGCACGGACGCTTTTAACGGGGTTCCGAAGGATGATAAAACAAAGCCACCTGTTGCAAAAGAGGAGGCTGGGGAGGCGGACAGCGTGATCTCTAAAAAGGCATTCCTGCAGGCGTACAAGGTGCTGATGCACCCCAGGTGTATGAACTGTCACCCGACAGGAGACAGACCATTACAGGGTGATGACAGCCACATACACACCATGAACGTACAGCGTGGGGAAGACGGCAAGGGACTTTACGCAATGAAATGTTCCAACTGTCACCAGCCGCAGAACACTCCGGGCCTGCATATGCCGCCGGGTAACCCGAACTGGCATCTGCCACCGGCTGATATGAAAATGGTCTTCCAGGGCAAAACGCCAAGACAGCTGGCAATGACCATGCTGAACAAAAATGAGAACGGTCACAAAGACCATGAAGCATTGATCGAACACGTAAGCAAGGATTCATTGGTTGGCAGTGGCTGGGACCCGGCAGAAGGATTGGCCCATTTACCTATGACCCGCGCGGAATTTGTGAAACATTTTAAAACATGGCTGGATAAGGGCGCTTACTTGCCGGATAAATAAAATGAAAGAAATCGAGGATATTTTAAGAGCGTATACAGCGTCCCGGGAAACGGGGAAGAAGGTAGCGTTAGCTACTGTGGTACATGTGGAAGGATCGTCTTATCGCCGTCCCGGCGCCAGGATGTTGGTAACGGAAGATGGTGAGATGACCGGCGCTATCAGTGGCGGTTGCCTGGAAGGCGATGCTTTGAGAAAAGCCCTCCTGGCCATTATTCAGCAACAGAATAAGCTGGTCACCTATGATACGACAGATGAGGATGATGCGAAAATAGGCGTGCAGTTGGGTTGTAACGGGATCGTTCATATTTTATTTGAACCAATTGATCCTGCGAATCCGCTTAATGCTATCAGGCTGTTGGAGCAGGTGATGGAAAAAAGGGAAGATGCTGTATTGGTAACTCTTTTCAGGTTAAACCAGGCTGCTCAGCAGCCTGGTACCTGTCTTCGTTATTCAGGGAATGATTTTACCGGAAGCCTTGAAGAAGGAGAACTGAAAATGGAGATCGTGAAAGATGTGCTGGATGTATTCAGTACAAAACGGGGGATGGTAAAACAATATGGAGATGAAAGACCGGCATTACATGGTTTCGTTGAATTATTGAAACCGCCTGTCTCCCTCGTTATAGCGGGGGCCGGAAATGACGCTATCCCATTGGTGGAAATAGCCCGTATCCAGGGTTGGCATACGACGGTGGTAGATGGCAGGGCCTTATATGCTACGCCAGCCAGGTTTCCCGGCGCCAGCAGGGTGATCGTGAGCAAAGCGGCTGAAGTGTTGCAGAAGGTGGCCATTGACGAAAGGACCGTTTTTGTACTGATGACCCATAATTACAATTATGACCTGGCACTGCTGGAAATACTGCTGCAAAAAGAAGTAACTTACATCGGTACGCTGGGGCCAAAGAAAAAGCTGGAGCGCATGCTGGAAGAGCTGGCGGCAAAGGGGATCACAATAGGTGAAGAAGAACGGGCCAGGGTCCACGGACCAGTGGGATTGGATATTGGCGCAGAAACAGCTGAAGAAATTGCATTGTCTGTGACGGCTGAAATAAAAAGCGTACTTTCAGAAAGGACCGGCACTCCTTTACGAGAGAAAAACGGGCCGATACATACTGTGTAAATCGTATGGATATGGGAAACTACGGTGTAATTATTTTGGGGGCGGGTAATTCATCCCGCCTGGGACAGCCGAAACAACTGCTGATGTATAAGGGCAAGACCCTTATCTGTCAGATGGCGGAAGAAGCAATTGCGGCAGTAGGCAGTCCCGTGATATTGGTAACAGGAGCAAATGCTCCCCAGATACTGGAGAAACTTTGCGGATTCGCAATTGAAATAGTGGAAAATGATCATTGGGTTGAGGGAATGGGTTCTTCGATCAGCACGGGCATGAAGGCCCTGACAAGACATCAGGACCTGGAAGGAGTGATCATCATGGTGTGTGACCAGCCATTTGTGAACGCTGGACTATTAAAACAACTGATGGATCAGCAGGTAATTGCCGGAAAAGGAATTATCGCATGTAGCTACGATAATACTGCAGGAACACCTGTGCTTTTCAACAACACCTACTTCGATGCGCTGACCGCTTTAGAAGGACAGGAGGGCGCCAAGAAGATCTTACAGCAATCGACCGATGACCTGGCCCTGGTGCCTTTTCCACTTGGAGCTTTAGATATTGACACCGCTGAAGATTATCAGCGATTATTAACAGGGCAAGTTTTAGCAGATGATAATTGATTCGTTTAATCGTGTGCATGATTATTTGAGGATTTCCCTGACAGATAATTGTAACCTGCGGTGCTTTTACTGCATGCCGGAGGAAGAGTATGATTTTACACCTGCTTCGCGATTGATGCAGGCCGATGAAATAGCCACTTTAGCAAACATCTTTTCCGCTAATGGTGTAAATAAGATCAGGCTTACCGGTGGAGAGCCACTGGTAAGAAAGGACGCGGCAAAGATCATCCTTTCGCTTTCCCGACTGCCTGTTGAATTAACCATGACGACAAACGGCGCCCGCCTGCATGAATTCACAGATGTCCTGGAAGAAGCAGGTGTCCGCTCCCTTAATATCAGCCTGGATACTTTACAGGCAGACAAATTTATGCTGATCACCCGGCGTAACCTCTTTCACCAGGTGAAAAGCAACATCGATCTGCTGATCAGAAAAGGTATCCGTGTAAAGGTAAACGTAGTGGTGATGAAAGACCTGAATGATAGTGAGATCAATGATTTTGTAGCCTGGACGAAACATACGCCGGTGCATGTACGTTTTATAGAGTTCATGCCTTTTAGCGGTAACAGATGGACCAGTAATAAAGTCCTGTCTTTCGGGGAGATCTTACAAAGTATCAGTACGGAGTATGATTACCTGCCATTGAAAGGTGGTGCGCATGATACAGCTAAAGGCTTCATTGTACCAGGTCACGCAGGTACATTCTCTGTTATCAGTACCATGACGTCTCCCTTCTGTGATACCTGTAATAGAATGCGCCTTACTGCTGATGGTAAGCTGAAGAATTGTCTCTTCTCGAAGGGAGAAACCGACCTGCTGACCGCACTGAGGAACGGCGAAGATGTATTGCCGCTGATCCAACAGAACATCCTCAGTAAAGCGAAGGCATTGGGTGGCCAGTTCTCAGGATTGGAAGATGTGAAGGTTGCCGCCCTTGAAAACAGAAGCATGATCACTATCGGAGGCTGATTATAAGAAGAGCATTACTACGAGGTGTTGGTTGCTTATATTTTCTGAAGGTAATGGATGGTGTGTTGATCGGGGAAACACACTAAATAAGTCCAACGCTGAAATCATGGAAATATGCGTTTATAACAATATGTTTGTGATAATCATAACCGGAATCAGATAAATGGAAAAAGCAATCAAAGACATATTGGTGAACGGCGCGTTGAAGGTGAATGGCAGCTTGTGGTTAGAAGGGAATGGCAAACGTTTCTTCGGTCCCGGACCCGTGGAATTGCTGGAGCTGATCCAGGAAACCGGCTCCATTAATCAGGCGGCAAAGAAGATGAAGATGTCCTATAAGAAAGCCTGGGAACTCATTAATAATCTGAACAACATGTCTGACACACCGTTGGTGGTAACCAGCACAGGGGGGGACAATGGAGGTGGTTCTGCTATTTCAGAAGAGGCCCGCCAGCTGATCACTTACCATCGTGAACTGAGAATACGGTTCAGCAAATTCCTGGAAGAAGAGACACAACGTCTGAAATAAAAAACCTCACATGCACATCATTTTGAATGTGCTTTTTTTACCTATTCGTTATATTCTGAAATATACAACGAAGCAAATAGCTATTATGACCAAACATCTAATCATTGTTTTTATTTTCTTAAGTACAGTGGCGTACGGGCAGGATACTGCTTATTTGCAGAGGGACACAGTCGTGAAAATATTATCGGAGGTAACCGTATCAGCATCCCGTACAAGAGAAAGCCTGTTGCAGTCGCCGGTAAGTATTCAGAAGGCAGTGGAGCAATATTTCAGGATGTCTGCAGCCCCTTCTTTTTATGATGCACTGGAACATTTACAGGGCGTACAGTTGATCACTCCAAGTCTTGGTTTTAAGGTGCTGAACGCACGTGGTTTTGCCAACACTACAAATGTGCGTTTTGCACAGCTGGTGGATGGCATGGATGTTCAATCGCCACATATAGGTGGTCCCATTGCCAACGCGCTGGGGCCTTCTGATCTGGATGTAAGTAATGTGGAGATCCTGCCGGGTGTAGCGTCTGCATTATACGGAATGAATACCGTTAACGGATTGGCTAACATCTCTACCAAAAATCCGTTTACCTCCGAAGGTGTGAGCATGCAGCAGAAAACAGCACTGACACACCTGGGCGATGCAAACAGTCCAGTGAAGGCCTATACGGAAACAAGCCTGCGTTGGGCGAAAGTGATCAGCCCCAAGCTGGCATTTAAGATCAATGGTACATTCAACAAGGGATATGACTGGATCGCGGATGATCATCAGGAACTGAACGCAAAAGCCAATGCGAGTACCAGTTTACTGGGTGCAGATAATCCGGCGCAAGATCCATTAAGCAGTTACGGGAACGAATCATCCAACAGAAAAACGATCACACTGGGCGGCCGTAATTATGTTGTAGCGCGGACCGGTTATGATGAGAAGGATGTAGTGGATTATGATTTACAGAATATCAAGGCGGATGCAGGTATTTATTATCAGTTGAAGCCTGGTATGACGCTGACCTACCTGTATCATATGGCACTGCTGGATAACGTATATCAGCGGTCAAACCGTTTCCGTTTGCAGGACTACCTGGTACAGCAGCATGGTTTGCAGTTCCAGTCAAACAGTGTGGAGCTGAGGCTGTATCTGAATCGTGAGAACACTGGTAACTCGTACAATCTCAGGTCTATGGCTGAGAACATCGACCGTAACTACAAACCAGACGACAAGTGGTATGCTGACTATACCACTGCTTTCAATAACGCAAACGGTGGAGGAGCTGCTGTCGCCGATGCGCATCGGCAGGCGCGAACTGCAGCTGATGCCGGCAGATATCTGCCAGGTACGGAGGGGTTTAATAACACGCTGAACAAGCTGGCTCAGATCAATAACTGGGACCTCGGCGCAGCGTTAAAGGTAAAGGCGAGTTTTATACATGCTGAAGGGCAGGTAGATCTGACAGCGAATCTGCTGAAAGATGTAAAACAGAAAGTAGGTGTCCAGATCCTTGTAGGAGGTGATCATCGTTCCTATATCATTGAGCCGGATGGGAACTATTTTATCAATCCAAAGCAAGGCAAGGAATATACAAATATTCATTATGCCAAGACAGGCGGATTTGTATCTGTTACGAAGACGTTGCTGGATGGTGACCTGAAACTCGGTGCTATTATACGTGGAGACAAAAATGATTATTTCGATCTCATGATCACACCACGTTTTACTGCTGTGTATTCGCCAGTAAATACTCAGCACTTCCGGGCGTCTTATCAGAGCGGCTACCGCTACCCGAGCATCTTTGAAGCATATTCCAATGTGAATAGCGGCGGGGTAAAGCGTGTGGGTGGACTGCCTGCAATGTCGCATGGTATTTTCGAAAATGCATGGTTGGCATCTTCTATTACCAGTTTTCAGCAGGCAGTGCTGAACGATATCAATACCGGCGGACTAACCCAGACGGAAGCTATAACAAAGAACCAGGGCATTCTGAAGAAGAACCCCTACACTTATATCAAAGCAGAACATGTGAAGTCAATGGAGATCGGATATAAAGGCATTTTCGGTGACGGCAGGTTCTTTATAGACGCGGAAGCTTACCTAAACAAGTATAGTAACTTTATCGCGCAGACAAATATGAATGTGCCCAATACGCAGGTGGCAGACTCTATTCCTTTCGCCCTGTATAGCAAGAGCAAACAAAGTCCTTACCGCATGTGGACGAACTCGCAGACGGAAGTGAACAATTATGGAGGAAGCGTTGGTCTGACCTATACGGAAAATAACTATGTAACCAATGGAAATGTGACCTACGCAAAACTGAAGAAGTCTGATAAGGAAGACGGGCTGGAAGACGGGTTTAATACCCCGGCCTGGACAGTGAATGTATCCGTAGCAAAAGAACGCATATTTAAGCATGCAGGGGCCGGTATTTCCTGGAAATGGCAGAGTGGTTATTACTGGCAGTCCTTTCTCGTAAATGGCGATGTAAATGCTTATAATACGCTTGATGCGCAAGTGACATATACGTTTGATAAAATCAACTGCCGGGCGAAACTCGGTGCCAGCAACCTGTTGAACAAGTATTACTACTCCTTTCTGGGAGGTCCGTCTATCGGAGGCATGTATTATCTGACCTTAACATATGGCTTACGTTAAGAAAAACTATTCAATTAAATAGTTGAGGTTTTTATGTATTAAATGATACTGATTTCGGAGATAAAAATTTGAGTAAGACTATTTTAACGTAGATTTATTGTTAGAATAGTCTTATCTCAAATTTGATAATATGGAAGCCAACGTTAACAGAGACTCTTTCGCATATGGATGTGATAGTGTAAGACTTGAGAATGGGCCTTTTAAAGTGCACGCGGTAAGTGAACAACATAAAACAGCCACACCTTATATCCGCAGGGATTTTTATAAAATAACTTTATTCAGAGGGATCAGCAGGCTGCATTATGCCGACCAGGGTATTCTGGTGGACAGACCTGCCCTGACTTTTTCAAATCCGTTGGTGCCTTATAGCTGGGAACCTGTTTCTGAAAGGTGGTCGGGGTATTATTGTCAGTTTACTGAAGAGTTTATCAATGCGCGGGACCGTGCACATTTCTCCCTGCAGGATTCACCTTTGTTCAAAATAGGAGGTAACCCTGTATGTTTTCTGAGTGAGGAACAGTATGCTACTGCAGAAAATCTTTTCAGGAAAATGATAGCGGAAGAAGCATCAGATTATGTACATAAGTATGATGTGATCGGGAACTATGTTAACCTGATCATTCATGAAGCATTGCGGATGCAACCGGCTGCTACTATTAACAGGTCAAGCAGTGCTGCAGTACGCATCACTATGTCGTTTATGGAACTGCTGGAAAAACAGTTCCCGGTACATTCTCCTTCACAGGCGCTCTCATTGAAAACAGCGGGCGACTATGCCAAACATCTGACGGTACATGTCAACCATCTGAACCATGCAGTCAGAGAGGTAACAGGAAAAGCGACCACAGTGCATATAAGGGAACGTATCATTGCAGAAGCAAAATTATTACTGAGAAATACAGACTGGAGTATTGCAGATATTGCTTACAGCTTGGGGTTTGACTATCCGGCGTATTTCAATAACTTTTTCAAGAAGCAGACGGGTATGACGCCCCGGTCGGCGAAACTGGTTTAGAGCAGGGGGAGTAACTAAGCTACTCCCTGCCCTGCAGCAGATAATTTTTCTTTTACCAATACAAGGCGGTCATAGAAAACCTCAAAAATTCCCACCCCTTTTCTTAACTTAATGATCTGAAGGTGACTGAATACAAAGGCCGGAACATTCGTAATAACACTGCCGGCGCTCAGTTCAATTGTTTTAGGTAGATCAGCTGTTTTAAAAAATTCCTCCATCTCCTGGATCTCTTTGTCGGCATATTTCATGCGACAAAGATAACCGTAAAGGGTATTTAAGTGAATTTTTTTATCTTGGAGCTGTCATTGTAAATAGAAACCCTGATGGAATTGATAATCAATGTTAAACAAGCGGGACGAAAGCAGGCATTATTCGAAAAACAGGTAATAGAGATAGATGACATAGGCAACCAACCCAGCCTTCAGGAACTGATCACCGCAGTTGTTAAACAACAGGTGATTACTTATAATAGTAAACCCTTTGAGAGAAACCTGTTACCCTTTCTAACCGATGAACAAATAGCAGATCAGACATCATCCGGTAAGATCAGTTTCGGCAGTATCTATAACGAACAGAAAGCTGATGTGGTGAAAGCGCAGGAAACTGCTTTGCAGGCCTTTGAGGACGGGATGTATGCTGTTTTTGCTGATGATGAGGAGCTGAAGCTCTTGTCGGGACAAACAAGCCTTTCTCCGGATACGGTGATCACATTCATAAGATTGACATTCCTTGCCGGAGGCTACAGATAATGGAACAAAACCCTATATAGTTTATTTATATCCTTTTTAGTTATGAACGTACAACAATTCCTTGATACAAGGATTATCCCTAACTACGTAAACGAACTGGAAACCACTCTGAAATCTATTTACGATGGTACATCCAGTCATGCACTGCTGACAAAAAGAACTGCTGAAATAGTATTGGTACTGATGACCAAACTTCCCCCTTATCAGAGCGAGGATGGATACTTTTATGGCTATCAGAATGTCGCGTATGGCGACAAGCGATATATTCGACTGGCGGAATTGCTGCCTGAGAATGAATGGAACGACCAGGAAGCCTATAATCTGTTGATCTTTCTTTTCGGAGAGGAAAAAGCAATATATGTAAAACACGCCTGGACCAAGTTCCCGGAACTAATGTACCAGATAGGGTATGACCGCCGATCATTCCGATCGCCCGGGAGGCGGGAATTATATCTTCCCAACCAGTGGAATTTCCTGGGCAATACAATTACACAAGCCTCTAAGTTGCAATATATTGATGGGTACGAGTATGTATGCTACGATCTGGATATTAAAGAACAGATCATATGGGACCATCAGCTTCCGACAAGCTCTCTGTTTTATCTGTGGGCAGCTGCAATAGATCTCGACGATAAAGGAGTCTTCTCTTTACTGGAAGATATTATTTTCAATAAAGAAATCATCGGTAAGGTAAGCAGGGGTGTTATAAAGGCGCTGCTGTTAAGTGAACAGGAGACTGCCTGGCAGCTGGTGGAGAAGTTGCTGCTGGCTGCACAGCGACAGGAGGGACTACGGCAAACCATATTGGAAGCACTGGATGAAACCAGTAGAGGTGCATTGATCTATATGATCAAAGTGTTGGTAGATAATAAGATGACCAGATTCTCTTCCGTAGTCAGAGCGGTCGACGTGTGGGCGGGTGTAAGCTGGGAAACGGAGAAAGCATCCGCAGTGAATGCATTCCTGCAAAAGGCACATGAGTACCTGTCCGTACCTTCACAAATACCGGAAGGAATAAAGAGCCAGAACAATACGGATGTTTATATGGCGCTATGGGCCCAGGGCGTATTCGATGTAGCACAGACATTACCTTATCTGTTGCAATTGGTGGAAGACCCCTCTCCTGAGAAGCGTTGCGTAGCGCTGAAATTTGTAATGGAGGCGAAACATTTTGAGTTGGATATGCCGGTGTTATTCCCTGCCCTGGATGACGAGCACCTGGCCGTTAACGGTATTGCAGTGAACATCCTGGAGTTCCGCGTGCCTGAGAATCCTGCATTTTACGATGCGCATTACCCCGATCTGTTTGGTAAGTTACAAGCTATATTACAGCGTTCTGCAGTAAAGGAAAAAGCATTTAACAGTATCGCTTTTTCCTGGATGAATATTACTTATAACAGGAGCTCCGTATTTGAGGTGATGCTGGCGCTTTTGCTGGATAGGCAGGACCGGCTAGACCTGATGTCGTCGTATTTTGACGAGATGGAATTAGGTGTGAAAGAACAATTGACAAGAGTGATCCTGCCTGATCATACCAGCTATTACTGGTCTGAAAAGAAAGAGATAAAACCTCTGAATGACTATCAACGTAATTTCTGTTTCCGCATATTGAAGGAAAGAGGGGAGTTCCTGCTGGACGCTGCATTCAAAGGATTGGCAACAACAACGTTGACCGTAGAAGAATCGGGTGTATTCAAAGAATTGCTGAAGCGCAAAAGTGGTACAATAAGGGCTAAAGTCATCGCTTTGTTGCTCAAACAATCTGATAGTTTATTAAGCGATATTACACGTTCCCTGTTGCAGGGAGATAGTGAACAGCGATTGGCTGGTCTGGACATCGCCCTGCAAATGCAACAGCAGAAAAGAGAATTGTCGGCATTACCTGAATTACTGGAAACGTTCAAAGCAAGAAAGAATATTTCCCAGAAGGAAGAGATATTGCTAGCGCAACTTTCCGGTGGTGGTGTAACAAACAATTTTACCGCAGAAAATGGATATGGGCTGTACGATCCGCAACAGTTATCGCCCATTGTAGCGCCTGTGGTAGATACAAATGATCTGTACGGAAAATACCTGGCAGAAGGAGAATATGGTTTTTCAGTTCAGAAGGAAGTGATCAAAACGGCACTGCAAGATCTATATGACTTATTCATAGCCAATAAGGACTATGAATACGAGACGATGAATTATGATAATACAAGATCGACCATATTATTGGGGAGCATGTTCCTGCCAAAGAAAGGATTTCACCATAAATATGCATCCTTCCGCGAAGAGTACGAAGATCATCCATTACCGGAAGTGTGGGAAGAGTGGTATCTGTCGTCGGGTTTAACGCCGAGAGACCTGTTCCTTTTAAATACGATTGCGGTTCAGCGTGATTCAATTTCGAATGACAAAGAAAGCTCATTTGCAGTGCCTTATATTCCGGTATTGGATGAGTTAGTACCGGAAAGCATGCAGGATGACAATCTTCAATACAGATGGTATAATCCGCTTACGAGGATCACGGGGGCTTTATCATTTATTCATCCTTTTGAGGAGCAGAGCGAATTTCTGATAGGAGCTACTACCCGTATTTTCGCTGCTTTACCTGAAGATGTTTTATATCATAATGATGAAGATGACGACGAGGATGACGATCGTTATTACCGCTGGCAGAATGGCTGGCAGGGCAATAACCTGCTTGACCTGTTCATTGACAAGATCGATATCCATACGCTTCCCGACCACCTGGTGGAGAAATGCTGGCAGTTATATCACTGGCGGCAATTTACCGGCCTTGAGGAGAATATCGTGCATCACCTTCCATCATTGAGTATCTTCTGCCGGGCATTTAAGCTGGGAGTGATCTCTGAAAGTGAGATGTACAGGGGCATGCTGTCTGGCGATAATATACGAACCTTGTCGTTTGTGAAGAAGTCCGGCAATAGCGAAAACTACTTTGATCTTTATCCTTTTTTGACGCCTATGTTCGACCGTTTGCGTGAGCACCTGCTGGACATAGAACTGAAAAGAGGCGATTCTGCAACACCTGTAACGCGATTTGTGCAGGAGTTGCAGTGGCTGGGCGGGGTGCAACGTTTTGTCAGTATTATGGCAGGACTTGGAAAGACGGCCTTACACAGAGGATATGTTTATTCTTCGAATGAGTATAGCAAACAACAAATGTTCAGTGCTTTGCTGAAACGTTGTCATCCACTGGAAACAGATACCCAGGAAGTGTTTGAAGAAAGCATAAGCAAACTCAAAATATCTGATACGCAACTTCTTGAGGCTGCGGTATATGCACCGCAATGGCAGAAGTACATCAGCAGACACCTTGACTGGAAAGGGCTGGATTCAGGCATCTGGTGGATGCATGCACATACGAAAACATCGGGCTACGGTGAAGATAATGCCGAAGCAGAAAGTGAAATAGCGAGGTATTCTTCGGTTGATATTCAGGACTTCAGGAACGGAGCTGTTGATAAGGACTGGTTCGAAACGGCGTATAAGGAACTTGGACAGGAACACTGGCAAAAGGTATACGATGCGGCAAAATATGTCAGTGATGGTAATGGTCACAGGAGAGCCAGACTGTACGCCGATGTGATGACCGGAGATCTGAAAATAAAAGAAGTGACGCAGAAGGTAAAAGAAAAACGTGATCAGGATTATCTGCGTGTCTATGGGCTCGTCCCGCTCAACAGATCTAATGTGGAGAAGGATGTGTTGTCCCGATACGAGTATATTCAACAGTTCAAAAAAGAAAGCAAACAGTTCGGCGCACAGAAACAGACGAGTGAGGCCCTGGCTATTCGTATTGCTATGGAAAACCTGGCGAGGAATGCCGGATACGCTGACCCTGTCAGGCTGACCTGGGCAATGGAAACAAAGCAGGTGCAGGATATCCTGTCGAAAGAGACACAGGTACAATATGACGATGTATTGATCGGTCTTGTAATAGACGAAGATGGTGAGGCTGGTGTTGTGGCTTTTCGTAATGACAAAAAACTGGCGAGCGTTCCGGCGAAGTATAAAAAGGACAAGAAGGTACTGGAACTGAGTGAGTTCAAAAAGATACTCAGGGAACAGCTGCGCCGGTCCCGCAAGGCGTTGGAAGATGCGATGGTAAAGGGTGATGGTTTCCAGTTGGAGGAACTGACTAACCTGTTTGCTCATCCGGTCATTTCAAAACACCTGCATAAACTTGTCTTCATAAGCAACGAAGGGCATGGGTTCTATGGTAATGGTCAGCTGACATCGGCAAAGGGAAATGTAACAACACCTGCGGCTGAAGAAGCGATCAGGATCGCCCACTGTACCGATCTGTATGCCAGCGGAGAGTGGAGTGACTACCAGCGTTATGCTTTTGAGAAACAACTGCAACAGCCCTTTAAACAGGTGTTCAGGGAGTTGTACCTGCCATTAGCAGAAGAGCTGCAGGAAAAGGCTGTTTCACGCCGTTATGCCGGTCATCAGGTACAACCTTCGCAGACGGTAGCTTTATTGAAATCCAGGGGCTGGAAAGTGGATTATGAGGAAGGATTACAGAAGGTGTTCCATAAGGAGGGATTTGTTGCTAAAATGTATGCCCAGGCTAACTGGTTCACACCGGCAGAGGTTGAAACGCCGGTGCTGGAAGAGGTGATCTTCCATGATCTGAAAACGTATAAGAATGTAGCTTTTGAAGATATAGACCCACGTATTTTCAGTGAGGTTATGAGGGATATTGACCTGGTTGTGAGTGTCGCGCATGTTGGCGGTGTGGACCCTGAAACCAGTCATTCCAGCATTGAAATGCGTACGGCATTGCTTCGGGAAACCGCCAGATTATTCAAGCTGGAGAATGTGACGGTGAGTGGTACACATGCAAAGATCGCAGGACATCTTGGCGAATACAGCGTGCATCTGGGTAGTGCGGTGATACATCAGATGCCGGGCAGGTACCTGTCTATTCTGCCGGTACATTCACAGCAGCGGGGAAGGTTGTTCCTGCCGTTTGCGGATGACGATCCGAAATCTGCCGAACTGATCTCCAAAGTGTTGCTACTGGCCCGGGATAAGGATATCCAGGACCCTGCCATTCTGCAGCAATTGAAGTTCTAAAGCAGGTCTTCGTCATCAACGAAGGCTGTTACACGGCCGATCTGGCCGTCTTCCAGTTTTACTTTAATACCCCGGGAATGGTAAGGGGCGGAAGTGAGGATACTTTTAACAATACCATACGTGAGCGTACCGCTGCGCTGGTCTTTTTTAAGAATGATCGCCACTGCCAATCCCGGGTATATATCTTTTCTGTACTGACCGTCCATAGTGTAAAATTATGGGCGCAAAGGTAGGGATTTTTACCTACCGGAGTATTACTGCCCTGTTGCTAAACCAGCGATCTTCAGGTAATTATTTGAATAAAAAAGTATCAGTTTAAGATTAAATGTTTTAAAAAATGCCTATGTTTGCGATACAGCTATTAGGACAAAACTTTGGATAGTTTCGTGTTAGATAATGTAGTGAAAATCCCTCTATCCCCATTTTTGTTAGAACCAAAGACACAATTGATGATGCTTGTTCTGTTTACTCACTTTTCACAATGGCTATTAAGTTAATTGTTTGCTTTCCTGATTAATAATCTACTGTCAAGACAAATTACTTTTTCTCTTGTCTATAAGGAAATTATTAGCCCGAAGGTGGTTTGATCTGTTATACCGTGAAATATTTATTATCCCTTTTAGTCACTTTATTACTCACTGTATGCCATGTACATAGTCAATCTGCACTAAATATGCAGATGTCTGATTATTATAGGAAGTGGAAGATAAAACTTCCGAAGGAGCAACAACATCCTCAGTTCGGCGATAGTTTGTACTACTTTGTGAATGGAGATAATAAATCCCCGGTTATTCTTGTTGTACCGTTTAAACCCACCGGTAATGACACGGTGATAGGTTACTATGAGCGTAAGAAGAATATGCCACCTCGGGTGATAGCGCCCAGGCGAACGCCTCTTCTGACGGTACATGGAAATGTCATGTATGACCTCTTCTATCAATCCAACGTCGATACCCCTTTTGTACAAAAAGATGTTTATCAGCATACCCTGCAAACCAGTCTGGAGCTGACGTACAAGGACCGTTATCCTATACGCCTGAACTTTACGACAAGGATGGGGAATTCCTCTCTCTTCAGAAATCTGACGGATTTTAATTTACAGTTTACCAGCCGGGATTTTAAAAATGCCATGTTACAGCGCGCAAAAGGTTGGGATGCCGGAAAATATGCGCAGTTGGAGGAATTGGAGAAACTGAGAGCGAAACTGGAAACCAAACAACTGGAGATCAATAAGCTGAAAGGCTGGAAAACCGACCCTGCTTTCCTGCAGCGTTTAGTGGAGGCCAGAGAACGGGCTTATTACGGAAAGATCCGCGATTCACTGGACGCCCTTGGCAACCCGGAAATGGAAATGCCTGATCTGCATATAGGTAAAAGAGGACTTGGTAAACTTGATCTGCCGGAAAGGGCGAGGGGGAAAAAAGAAGACGCAGATTCGGCCTTGCAGAAACTAACGACCCGGTACGAAAATGCAGACAGGAAGCTGGATTCCCTGCAGGTGGAACTGATGAAATTACAGGCGCTGTATAAGAAGCAGGAAGAGCTCTATAACATGAGAAAAGGTGCATTGGCAGATGTGCTGATACGTAGTAAGAACAATAAGGAACTGGCAGAGAATCTCAGAGAAGCAAATTTGCCGGATACCATGTTACCGAAAGGGTATAAACACCTGCTGGCAATCCGCTCGGTGGGCATTGGCCGTACGTTGGTCGACTACTCGGAGCTTACTGCCAAAAACATCAGTATACTGGGTCTACAGGCAGAATATAATCCTTCTTACTATGTAGCGTTTGCCACAGGCCGTGTAGATTATCGTTTCCGTGATTTTTTCACTAACGCGAACAGGGCGAGGCAATATCTGAACCTTGTCCGCTTCGGACTGGGAATGCGGGATGGCAACAATATTATTATGACATACTATACCGGCAAGAAGCAGGTGTATAATTTCAATACGACTCCCAATACAGACAACCTGGAACAGCGGATCATGGGCTTTTCACTGGAAGGCCGCTGGCAGCTGGACCAGCACAATTATATCATCGGTGAGGCGGCTAAATCGTCATTACCTACTTATGCCAGACCTGCAGAGGACCATAGCAGCACATTGGCTACTGCGTTAAAGCTGGATGATCATTCCAATGAGGCGTATTCAGTAAAGCTCAGTTCATTCTGGCCGCAAACGGGCACAAAGATCAATGGTATGTATAAGATGATGGGCGCTAATTTCCAATCGTTCAGTCTTTTCACTACCGGGTCTTCGCAAACAGGATGGTCCATTCGCGTAGATCAGCCGTTCTTCAAACAACAGCTGACCATTAGCGGAAGTATCAAAAAGAATGATTTTACGACAAATTATCAGCAGACGAACTACCAGAGCAATACTGTTTTCAAGAGCATACAGGCAACCCTGCGGATGAAGAAGTGGCCGGTATTGACAGTTGGTTATTTCCCGAGCTCCCAGATCACAAAGCTGAGCGATGACAGTTATACGGAGAACCTGTTCTATAACCTTGTGGGAACCGCGAGCCATTTCTACAGCGTGAGAGGAATTATGATGAGTACCGTATTATCGTACACGCAGTTTTATAATAAACAGACTGATAGCAATTTCCTCTATTTCAACAGCAAGAATCTGCTGTTAAATCAGACCGTTTTTATCGGGAAATTCACCATCAATGGTGGTGGGTCTTTTGCAACCAATCCTGAATATAACCTATACGGAGCAGATGGAAATGTGCAATATAAGATGAGGACATGGCTGGAAATAGGAGGGGGTATTAAATATAATTATCAAACAGCGTACCGCCTCACACAGATCGGCTATTCCGGCAATGCAAGGGTAAGCATCCCTAAGTTAGGTGAGATAGCACTCATGGCAGAAAAAGCATTTATACCAGGTATGGAAAAACGTCTGGTATCCAGTAATAACGGAAGATTAACCTATACAAAGACATTTTAAACATGATCAAAATGAAAAAATGCCAGCTGCTACTACTTGTTTTGTTCTTTGGCATGCAAACCAAAGCACAGGTTAGTATGACTGCGCAAGTACCGCCTGAAGGCGTATTGGCGAAAGCGCAATTATGGAATATAGTATTGGTATCTGTATCAGATGCTCCGGCCACAGTTAAAGTGGTCATGAGACTGGTAGATGTCAGGACCAATCAGCCGGTATTGACTGGTATTTCCCGTAACATTACGCTTGCAAAAGGAGCAAAGCAATTGCAGGTAGGCGATGTATCACCTGTTCAGTATGAATATTTATCGAATGTGGCTGACAGAAGTCCCAACGGCCTGTTACCGGTAGGTAACTACCAGGCATGTTACAGTCTTTATGTACAGGGTGTTTCTAACGGGGATCTCGTTTCTGAAGATTGTATCCCGTTTGCTGTTGCTCCCGTGGGACCGCCGTTATTGAATACCCCTGCAGATCAGAGCGTACTGGAAACATTCAATCCGCAGTTCACCTGGCTGCCACCATCTCCTGCAAGCATCTTCAGTAATCTGAACTATGAGTTACTGTTAACAGAAGTAAGGAATGGGCAATCTGCCGTGGAAGCGGTACAACAGAACCTGCCTGTGTACAGACTCCCCTCAACGAACAATCTCTTCGCGAACTATCCATCTTCAGCATTGTCACTGGATACCGGCAAACAATATGCATGGACCATCATTGCGAAAAACGGATCTGCTTTTGCCGCACAAACAGATGTATGGACATTCAGGTTGAAGCCTACGTTGGTAAAACAGGAAGTAGCAGAAAATTCGCATATTCAGCTGAGAAAAGAACTGGATGGCGCCGTGGCAGCAGTAACAGGAAATGTTCATTTCACTTATACCAATGAGGTGAATGATAAGAGTGTCAGATACGAGCTGGTAGGACTGGAGACAGGCAATACTGTGATCGCCGCTGGTGATCTGAATGTAAAACCAGGTGATAATATGATGGCATTTGAAATAAAAAGAAAATTCAATCTGGAAGAAGGAAAAAGCTATCTGTTACGGGTGAAGAATTCCAGGGAAGAATATTGGCAGATGAAATTTGTATATACGAAATAGTAACTTTAAGGCGGCATTACGCGTACTAAAGATTAAATCAAAGGAAATGAATGTGTTGAGAACCGGTTTTATAGCTTTGTGTAGTCTTGTTGTACTACATAAAGCATCTGCCCAGGAAGTTAATGATACGGCAAAACTGTTCATAGAAATGAAAGCCCTGCAAGGGGTATACAAGCAACCGTTGTCGTTCGATGTCAGGTATACATATGCCAGCGAATTACATCCCGAAGCGGTTTTAGATTCTTTGAGCGGGCACATGGAGATAGCTGGCAATAGATATTACTATCAGCTGGCAAATACTGAAATGACAGCTAATGAGAAATATGTCATTACTCTCTTTAAGGAGGACAAGATCATGTATTTATCCAAATCCATGTCTCAAAATACTGCTGACCCACTGGAACAGATGAGGGTTTCGATGAAAACGGCCGGCGTGACCAGGTGTGCTGTTGCAGAAAAGGGCAAAGTGAAGACTATTACAGTCGGATTTAAGGAAGGCGGTCCTTACAAGGAATTGCAGATGGATTTTGAGAAGTCTTCCGGTTATTTGCTGTCAATGAGATATATTCTCAAAACTACCATGCTGATGGAGTCAACCGGAGGCGCAAATGCGGAAGTACCGGCAGAGTATGGAGAGTATGCGATTGTACAGAGTTATTATAATAATTACAAACAGCTTTCGCCGGACGCTAATCAGTTCGATAACACGAAATTCTTTTATAAAGAGGGGAGTGAATTCAAGCCCACGACGGCATATAATGAGTATAAAATATTTGTTGGTTCTCCTGATCTGCAGTAGTCAGGTAAAGGAGATTTAACCAGAAGAGATTATCAATGATATATATGAAATTAAATATTCCGGCTTTAGCAGTTTTAATGTTGCTGGTTTCCTGTGTCGGCAATAATAGCGAGAAGAGTACAACTGTTAGCGATAATATCGAAAAAAGTACAAAGGTAGATTCATTGAAGGATCAACCGGAAAGCGGTATCGTAGATACAGCTTTGTATATGCGGGTAGGTGATCCGGACACTGCACTGGCTATTTTTGTGTTTAAGGAGTGTTACAATTATGAATATGATCTTGAGAAAGAAAGCTATATCAGATGGGACCTGGAATACGATAAGTTACAGCCACTGGTAGATAGTTTGTTTCAGAAGAGAAGTGACTATAGTGTGCGCATGAAACAGATCAGGAATAACAGACAAAAGTTCCTTTCGGATGCGCGTAGCGTGGTTGTTTCAGATGCTCGTGAATATAACGCCATAAGTGATATGATGGAGTTTCGCTATCTCGTGGACAGGAAAGACTCCGTGTTAAAGGGGCTGATACCGGAAATGCTGAAGAATCCCGATGTTGAGAAGGAAGAAAAAAAATTATTGGAAGGGATTTTGAGTAAGTTTTAAATGAAATAAATGATCGACATTAAGGGTTTAATAATAATAGCTTTTCTAAGTTTAGCCTGTAATGCCAGACCCGGAGGAAATACAGCTTTCCTATTCACTATCTGGCAAAGGATAGTTTGGTAATAAAGGATATTATGACGGGTGCTGGTGTTTTGGTTTACAAGGCAAGACGGGTGTCAAAAGGAGGCGCCCCTATTACTTCGGCCATTCCCGTGACCATATCTCCGGATAATCCAATACCAGCCCATCTTCATCAACCTCAAGCTCCGCTTTGAAACCGGAGTATAAACTCTCATACCGGTATAATCGTTCCGCCAGTCTGGTATACCGTTGCTTCACCGGCTTGACATCCATCGCGGGCAGATCAAAGTATAAAACTGTGATTTCCTGCCATTCACCTATGGCTAGCGACAACCTGTTCATGGCCAGTGTATTCGTGAAGGGTGTAAGCGAAATATCAATATCAACACAAGGATCAAAGATCTCATGAGCCGTTCCCTGCTTATCATGCCATTTGTCATTTTCCCTGGTGAACAGCAGCTCTTTTTGTATATGATCATGTGTCTTAATTACCACTGAGGTAGTTTCCCAGTTGAGGTTAGCGGTGATCCGGTAATCAACATGTAGCGGTTGCTCGTTCACCAGCCCTGTAATATACCCTTGTATATGATGAGCAGCATCTGACTGAAGATGAAGATATTCAATGGTGTCGTAGTAAATACCGCTCCAGACAATTTGCTTTGAGGCCATACAGTTCTTTTCCTCAATTTACGCAAAATTCAATCTGCCTTCAACACCTTTACCGGATCTTTTGCTGCTGCCTTCAATGACTCCCAGCCGACTGTCAGCATCGCAATACCAACAATGAGAACGCCGGCCAGCCCAGGCATCCACCAACTGATGTCTACTCTGTAAGCAAAGCCCTGCAGCCACTTATTCATGGTCATATAAGCCAGCGGCGTGGCAATCAGGATGCCAATACCAACAAGTCGCACGAAGTCGCGCATCAATAATGTTGTCAGGCTTGTAATGGATGCACCGAACACTTTACGTATGCCAATTTCCTTGTTCCTGGCTGCGGCCATGAACAGTACAAGCCCGTAGAGCCCAAGACTGCCGATCAGTATTGCCACAAACGAAAATACCTGTATCAAACTTAACAATATACTTTCCACCAGGTAGAACTGTGCAATTACATCATCGACAAAGGTCATGTGAAATACCTGTTCCGGATAAACAGTGTTCCATGCCTGTTCAATAGCTGCTATACTTGCTCCCGGGCGTATTTTTATAGCCGCTATTCTGTTTTCTGAAGGATAGTTCAGCAGAATAACTGGTTTAACTGCATGGTGCAGGTCCTCCGAGTGAAAATCGGCGATTACGCCGACGACTGTTTTATCCTGTCCCCAGATATTGATCCGTTTGCCAAGAATATCATCCGGAGAAGCCAGTCCCAGTTGCTTCACTAGCATCGTCGTCACAATAGCTTCCGCATTCAATGTGTCATTACTGATAAAATTCCTGCCTGCAAGAAAACGTAACCCGAACAGTGACGCATACTGTGTATCGCCTATCTTAACATTCGCGGGGAAACCGGCAGCATTATTTTCATAGGTAAAGGGATTAGGATCATTCCGGCGGGAGGCAGGCGTCTCCTGTCCGAGAGACACCTGTTCCACACCCGGCACCTGCGATAGTTGCTGTCGCAGCGTTTGTTGTTTGATAGCTGTGCTGACGGGAATGGCTGCCGTCAGAATAGCCTCTTTATGAAAACCCAGGTCTGTCCGTTGAATATATCTGACCTGTGCGGTCATTACGATAACCGCTATAATAAAAAACTGAGTAATGAAAAACTGTGAGACCACAAGCACCTTTCTTAATGTGACACCCCTGGTTTTAGCTGCCGTTATCCGGCCATGTATCACCGCAATGGGAGAGAAGCGTGTAAGGACAAATGAGGGATATAGACCTGCCAGCAGAATAACACCGATGATCAGTCCAACAAACCATGCAAGCGAAGAGGGACGGAATAACCATAACACACTCATATCAGCTCTGATAACTGACAACGCATTATTCAGCAGCGGAAGATTCAATTGAACAACGACGATCGATATTACCACCGCAGAAAGTGTTACGATGGAGGTCTCGGTCAGGAACTGCAGGATCAACTGAGTCCTGGTACTACCTATCGCCTTCCTGATCCCGGTTTCTTTAGCCCGGCTGATGGCTTGCGCTGTAGCCATATTGATAAAATTGATACATGCGGCAAGTACCAGCAATACCCCTATGGCAATGAGTATATATAAAAGCGGACGGGGAACAGCGCCGCCATACTGTGTATTATGATTAAGGTCGCTTAAAGGCAGTGCGTTAAAATCAAGCAGCCTGGCCTCATCGGGCGATAAATATTTCGCGTGTACCTGTGCCAGCGCCTGTGTAAGTTGTCGGGGAGAAGCGCCTTCACGCAGGGCCACAAAACACATTGCTGGCGTATTACCCCAGTCTGGCTGTTTTATGACCGGGTAAGAAACCATTACATCGTATCCGAGTTTGGTATTGGAAGGGGGATTTCCGACCACTCCTGTTATCGTCAGGTCCTGTTGATTATCAAATCTTAGTACACGGCCAATAACATCAGTACTACCAAAATACTTTTGGGCATATCGTTCGGAGAGTACAACCGTATTGGGAGAAGACAGCGCAGAAGCTCTACTGCCACGCAGCCATTGTACATCAAATACATCGAAGAACTGCGTCTCGGTAAAACAGATATTACGTGACTCTTCAAATTTCAGAGAGGTGCCGGGAATGGAGATCACTTGTCCAAAAAGATTCTCCAGTCTTACCGCACTTTCCACAAAAGGATAGTCCTGCCGGAGTATTGCTCCAAGTGGCCGGGGAGTTGCGTCTACCGACAACGTATTTTCCCGGTGAATGTCTGTTACGATCCAGTATGTTCTGTCTGCTTTGTGATGATAGCGGTCAAAGCTGAACAGGTAACTAACCAGGAGGAAAATAAGTATACCACAGGATAATCCTACGGTAAGTCCAAGTACATTAATAACAGTAGATGTGCTGTTTTTCCAGAGGTGACGGAAAGACACACGGAAATAGTTACCTAACATAACGGGCGTTTTAGACGGTTGCTATACCCATAGATGCAGGACGCTTACTTTTCCATAAAGGAAAACAGAAAAAAATGAAACCAGATATGATTAATGAATGGATTGCTATACAGCAAACCGCTTAAAGGTTTCTTTGGTAATGATCTTGACGTTTTCAGCAAGTTGATCCAGGCTACAACTCAGCATTTTGATATTATAAGGAAGATTATCGTGCATCTCAATGAATTCAAGATGGAGGCCACACTGATCCGTTACATCCGGGTTTCCCTTTAACTGGCGGAAGATATTGTCAGCAGTTTCCTTATGGTTACCCATGCTGAATTTGCCGAAATTTTCATGTCCATCTATAGTCTTCAGGTGTAACAAAATATAAAAGGTCGTTTCCATAACACATACTTCTTTTAGGCCGTTAACAATTTCGAAAGACAAATTTATCATTTTCAGCCCGGATGCCTGCATATAAGCATGTGAAATTTTCGATGCTGATCAGATTGCCCGGACAAATTATCTGCAGATAACCTGTCCGGGCAATCTGTCCTTTAAAATATTTCAGCGAGTTTGGTATCCAGTTGCTCATAGCTTTCTCCACCACTTCCAAACCGGGCTACGATCACTCCTTCCGGATTGATCAGGATCTGGGTAGGTACGGCATGGACACCATACATACTATAGATGTCCCCCGGCTGTGGTTTACCATCCTCTTTAAACTTGTTGGTATCAAGTCCGCGGAGAACATGGCTCCAGATCCCAACACCGTCCTTTGCGATCGCTTTCTTCCACTCCTCTGGTTTATTATCATTGTCGGCGATGCCCAGTATGGCCAGCCCCTTATCTTTATATAAGGTGTACAGGTCTTTCAGGTGTGCGTTATTTTTCCGGCAGGGAAGGCACCAGCTGCCCCAGAAATCCAATAGCAGGTATTTGCCTTTGAAGGTCATCAGGCTGACTGGTTGACCATTCATATCCGGCTGACTAAACAGTTGGGCACGGCTACCGGGTGAGCCGTTTTGTATCTTTTCCAGGATATCGCTTAGCTCTCTGCCATAGATGCTTGTTTGCAGCCAGGGTGAAAGTTTGCCAATATAAGATTTCAGCGTTTCCGGTTTCATATAGCTGGTAAAGTAGCGTAACTCTGCAGCCGTTACATAAGAGTCAGGGTGTGAGCGGAAAAAGCCATAGCTCACCTCTCTGACCTTTTCCTGAAGAGGAAGCAGTTTTTCTTTGGCAGCATCTGCTTTAGCTTTCAGTGTGGCGAGTTCCGCCTCGGACTTCCTGGTCTGGATAGCATTCAGGTATTGTTTGTTGGCGTCGTCGAAGGCGCGGGACAGCGGCGTCATCTCCTGCTGTGCACTGGCCCTTTCCTGTAATAATTCACGGTATTCATCCTGTGTGCCCGACCCCGTTATCGTGGCCTCCTGGAAGGAGGGCGACTTTACGTCAACGGTTATGGTAGCGGGATCGAGATAGAAGTCGATTCCACTTTCACCATTTGAACTGATAGTTGCCAATACAGGTTCGCTAAGCATCCCTTTGAAGGAGAATGCACCATTCTTAACGGCGCAGCTGTCTTCAATATAGAAGCCGTTGCCATAACGGAGATATACGTACCCGTTGTCCTTGCCTGTAATAGTACCGTTTAGCTGAAAGGGGCCGTGTTTTTCCTGGGCCATGGAACAAGAGGTTACAAGAATGCCTGTAACAATAGTTATTAGCTTTTTCATAGGGTTGTAGTCGGAATAATGAATTAATGCTTACGTTAAATGATTTTAGTTGATTTGGGGTATCAATATAATAATTATTTAATAATTGGAGAACAAGGGGCTATGAGTAGAGCTGTACTTTCTCTATCATTTCTATGACGTTAGACACCTGCAATTTTTCGAAAATGCGCTTTTTGTAAGTGCTGACGGTAGAGATCTGCAAACTGAGTTTATCAGCGATCTCGGCTACACTAGAACCTTTTATCAACAGCTGCATGATATTATTTTCACGGCTGGATAAACGTTGAATTGGATTCGTGGCAGCTTTTTTATTAGTAAAATTATTCAGTAAGGTTTGTTTCAGTGCTGGACTGAGGTATTTTTCGTCCCTGAGGAGGGTCTTTGCAGCGTTCTTAATTTCTTCTATACCCGTCTTTTTGGACAGGAAACCATCAGCTCCTGCTTCGAGGTATCTCCATCCGAATATCTGTTCATCGTAACTGGAGAATATAAGGATCTTGATATCGGGATGCCTTAGACGGATAACATCCAGCATCTGGTGGTTATTCCCTCCCGGCATGTCAATATCCAGTATTACAAGGTCAAATTTCTTGGTGGATAATATTTTCAGGGTGTCCTCGAAACTGGATGCTTCGCTCACATGTGCGTCCTCGATAGACTTTTGTAAAATGAGTGTAGTTCCATACCGGACCACCTCCTGATCATCTACAACTAAGATATTAGGCATAGCAACTTATTGTGTAAAAGTACGTTACGACATTTAAATAAACAATGAATGGAAGACGTACTACAATGTTTTGTAGTAAAACTACTACATATTAATACAAGTTATTCTAAATAATTAAATCAAACAAGTATATAAATTTGTTGCATATGAAAACCATCATGTGACATTAAACAAATTATACCTATGAATGATTCGGAAAACGCCCTGGTGTTTTCCGTCCCAATACCAATACAACAATTATTTTCAGAATGAGATCATTTCTTTGTAAGTGCCTGGGCTACATGCTTCTATGTTGCCTGTTCAGTAGTTCTTTGCTTGCCCAGACAGGACCGGCCGGTGTAAATAACGGGGCTGTGTTATGGCTGGATGCCTCAGATGTACTGGCGGGGGGAACAGCTCCTGCTTACGGCACAACGTTGTCCACCTGGTTTGATAAGTCGGGTGGCGGACATAACGCGGTAAGCTCGGGAACTAACACAGTAAAATATAACAGCGGGGGACCAAACGACCGCCCGGTAGTCAATTTTAGCCGGACCTCAGCCTCAGTAGGTTCAGGTATGACCGTAGCCGGGCTGGATATTAGGAAGGTGACATCTGCGGATGTCACCATTTTTGCTGTATACCGTCCAGGAACGAACGACGGCAATGCCCAGGCGATATGGGGAAATGATAATGGTAGTCAGCAACGCTACTTTAATAATAAAGCGGCGACCGGCACGATAGATGCCAGTCTGGCGACAGGTGGCACGGCCGTCGTCATACCGGGGGGCGCAAAGGCCGGCGAAACAAGGCTGGTTACGGCCGTTTACAGTAGTGGCACCAACGCATCTGCAGCTTATCTGAACGGTAAGCTGATCTCCGCATTTACAGACCAGACAGCCAATGCTACTGGTCTTTCTACATTTAAGATAGGTCTGGATGGCGATAATAATTATTATAATGGAGATGTCAGTGAGCTGATCGTCTATAATCGTAAACTTACTGCATGCGAAATAGAGAAGGTCAATATCTACCTGGCAAATAAATATGCTACAGACTTTACTGATATGGCATCTAATTACACACTTGGTATCCCTTTTAATAATGATATCAATGGTGTGGGTATACGTACTTCCGCTTGTGGTGGTACTTATAATATAAGTGCTTCCTTCAGTGGGATCCTGTCAGTTACAAATCCTTCTGCGACCAATACAGGCGTAGTGTTAAGCTTCGGTAATGACCGCGGCGGATATGGCGCGTCTTCTCAAACACCTTCTACTTATACCTCCAGGCTGCAACAGGTATGGAGAGCAGATCTGAACGGTAATATCGGTACAGTTGATGTCTGCTTCGAATTGACCGGCTTGGGTATAGACGTTTCCAACTCGGGTAACTTCGCCCTGCTCATAGATAAGGACGGCGATTTCAGTAACGCAACTGTTGTCAGCACCGGCATAACCACACTGGTTAACAGAGTTTGTATCTCCGGTGCGAGCCTCACGAAGGGCGATTACTTCACGTTAGCCACCAGGGCAGCTACCAGTACCGCTTCTGAAATCACTTCCACAAACGAGGGCGTTCAGCAGAAATCTTTATTTACAACAGCGTCAATCATAGATGATCAGATCCTTGTAAAAGGTAGTTCAAGTATTACAGATGGACGTGTATATATAGACGCAGGGTTTGTTGCGGGGGATGTGATCTCCTGGGGAACACTGCCTACCGGTGTAACCGCTGCATATAATGCCACCACAGGTATTGCCAGCTTTACAGGTACTGCTTCGTCGACTGACTGGCAGACCTTTTACCGTACGATGAAATTCAATACTACCAGTGGTACGACGGGCAACAGGACTATTCGTTTTGTACTCGGCAACGTAGTGAGTTACACCGTCGGTAGTAAACCACACTATTACGAATATATTACTACGACGATGAGCTGGACCGCCGCGAAAGCCGCTGCGGAAGCGCGTACATTATATGGTCTTCAGGGATACCTGGCTACTGTCACTGCACAAATTGAAAATGATTTTATAACATCTAAGCTCTCCAGTGATGGATGGGTGGGCGGTACCTGTAACTATCAGCTGATCAATAGCACCGTAGGCAGTACCGTTTATAATGACCAGAATCAGGCGTACGGTAATTATTACTGGGTAACCGGGCCTGAAAAAGGAACGCCTATCTCCACAGGATTGAATAATCCGGTTGCGGTGAATGGTGCATATATAAAATGGAATGGTGGCGAACCGAATAACTACCAGAACACCGATGAGCAGTACATGCAATTGTACTCTACGAATCAAGGTAGATGGAATGACCTTAATAATGGCAACAATCTGGGTTATGTAGTGGAATATGGAGGATATGCTTCCGATCCGGTATTGAATATTGATTATACCCGGGTAATGGTAAATGCGCCACCAGCACCTGTTATAACCTCTTTTGCAGATGATAATGGATTGAGTACTACAGATAATATAACCAATGATGCCACACTGTCTATCAGTGGTAATGGACAATCTTCCGCCACTATCACAGTGTATAGAGCAGATGTGGGATCTGTAGGTACTACCAGTGCAAATGGCTCTGGTAAGTGGACATTTAATTATACCGGTACTACCTTGGCTGATGGTACTTATGCCTTCACAGCTACTGCAACCACCGGTAGTAATACCAGTGCTGCCAGCGCGGTGTATACAATAACGGTAGACAGGACGGCGCCTGTCAAACCCGGCCAGCCAGCCCTGGCTTCCGGAAGCGGAAATGCATCAAACGATGTAACGCCCGACCTGACCGGTTCGGCCGAACCGGGTTCTCTGGTGAAAATATATGACGGTGCTACAGAGATCGGTACGGCCACTACGAATGCTTCTGGTCAATGGACGTTGACTGCGCCTTCTATGAGCGTTTCATTGCACAATGTAACTGTGACCGCAACAGACGTTGCCGGTAACGTAAGTGTAAGCAGTGATCCATTCGCGCTAACCATCGATCTTACTGCACCAAATACGCCTGTCGCACCAACATTAGTAGGCGGTGTTGCCGGTGTAACAAATGATAATACTCCTACTATTATAGGTAAAGCAGAGCCGAATAGTACTGTGACCATCTATAATGGAGGTACCGCCGCCGGTACTGCCCTGGCGGATAACAACGGTGATTATATCTTTACATTCCCTGTACTGACAGACGGTGTAAAGACCATTAAAGTGACGGCTACCGACGCCGCAGGTAATACCAGTGCGCAAAGTCCGGCCCTTAACTTTACAGTCGATACACAGGCGCCGGCGGTACCAACTGTCACTACTGCTAATACCCTGACTAACGACAATACGCCAACTGTAACCGGTACAACAGATGCTAACAGCACGGTAACTATCTATAAAGATGGCGTAGCGGTGGGTACTACAACTGCGAATGGCAGTGGTAATTATACTTACACATTCAGTCCCGCATTACCGGATGCTACTTATGCAATCACGGCGACAGCCACGGACGCCATCGGTAATACCAGTGCACAAAGCGCTCCGCTGAATATTACAGTAGATGCGACTGCACCGGGTGCACCAACTATCACTACTAACAATACGATCACAAATAATAATATGCCGACTGTAACCGGTACAGCTGAACCTAACAGCACGGTTACCATTTACAGAGGGGTAATTCCTATTGCTACGACTACCGCGAGTGCCAGTGGAAATTATTCTTATACATTCAATACTCCCCTGGTGGACAATGTATATGCATTAAGTGCCACAGCTACAGATGCGGCAAATAACACAGGCCCTCATAGCGCTGTACTGAACATCACCGTTGATACTCAGGCGCCGCCTGCACCTGTTGTATCTGCTGTGATCACGCCGGCAAATGACAATACACCTACCGTTACCGGTACTGCGGAACCTAATAGCCTGGTAACCATCTATCGTGACGGTGCACTTGCAGGTACAACTTCTGCTGATGCCAGTGGTAATTATACTTACACATTTACTTCGTCGCTGCCTGACGGGCTGCGTGGTATTACCGCCACTGCTACGGATGCAGCTACTAATACCGGCCCGTTTAGCGCAGCGCTGAATATCGTTATCGATACACAGGTGCCGGCAGTACCAACTATTACGACAGCTCAGAATCCAACTGCTGATAATACACCAACAGTTACCGGGACCGCAGAGCCTAACAGTACGGTAACGGTTTATGCTGATGGTAATATTGCAGGTACCGCTTCCGCGGATGCATCTGGCAATTATACATATACTTTTACTACACCTTTGTCTGACGGTACACACAGCCTGACCGCCAGATCTACTGACGGTGCCGGTAATACAAGTGCGTCAAGTGCTACTTTGAGTATCGTTATCGATACGCAGGCGCCAGTTGTACCGACTATCACCACCGCTCAGAATCCAACCGCTGATAATACGCCAACTGTAACTGGTACAGCGGAAGCTAATAGTACTGTCACTATCATCATAGATGGTAATCCTGCAGGTACAGCTACTGCAAATGCAAGCGGTAACTATACCTTCACGACTCCGACGCCGCTGGCTGATGGTACCCATGCGTTTACTGCAACATCTACTGATGGAGTAGGTAATACAAGTGGTTCAAGTGCTACTTTGAATATCGTTATCGATACGCAGGCACCTGCTGTACCGACAATCATCACTGCTCAAAATCCAACTGCTGATAATACGCCAACTGTAACTGGTACAGCGGAAGCTAATAGTACTGTCACTATCATTATAGATGGTAATCCGGCAGGTACAGCTACTGCAAATGCCAGTGGTAACTATACCTTCACGGCTGCAATACCGTTGTCTGATGGTACCCATGCGTTTACAGCAACATCTACTGATGGAGTAGGTAATACAAGTGGTTCAAGTGCAAGCTTGAATATCGTTATCGATACACAGGTGCCGGCAGTACCAACTATTACGACAGCTCAGAATCCAACCGCTGATAATACACCAACTGTAACTGGTACAGCGGAACCTAACAGTACTGTTACTATCATTATAGATGGTAATCCTGTAGGTACAGCAACTGCTAATGCAAGTGGTAACTATACCTTCACAGTTCCGACACCGTTGGCTGATGGTACCCATGCATTTACTGCAACAGCTACTGATGGCGTGGGCAATACCAGTTCAACAAGTGCTACTTTGAATATCGTCATCGATACACAGGCACCAGTTGTACCGACCATTACCACTGCTCAAAATCCAACAGCTGACAATACACCAACTGTAACTGGTACAGCGGAAGCTAATAGCAGCGTAACCATTTATAATGGCGGAACTATTGTAGCTACAGTATCAGCTAATGCGGGTGGTAACTACACTTATACCTTTACTACGCCGCTGGCTGACGGAACACATGGATTGACTGCCACATCTAAAGATGTTGTGGGCAACACCAGTGCCCCAAGCATGACGTTGAATCTTACTATCGATACTCAGGCACCAGTTGTACCGACCATCACCACTGCTCAGAATCCAACTGCTGACAATACGCCAACTGTTACCGGTACAGCTGAAGCTAACAGTACTGTCATTATTATTATAGATGGAAATCCGGCAGGTACAGCTACAGCAAATGGCAGTGGTAACTATACCTTCACGGCACCAACACCGTTAGCTGATGGTACCCATGCATTCACTGCTACGGCAACAGATGTAGTGGGTAATACTAGTTCAACAAGTGCTACTTTGAATATCGTTATCGATACACAAGCACCAGTTGTACCGACCATCACCACCGTTCAAAATCCGACAGCTGATAACACGCCAACTGTAACTGGTACAGCAGAAGCCAACAGTACTGTCACTATCATTATAGATGGAAATCCTGCAGGTACAGCTACAGCAAATGCCAGTGGTAACTATACCTTCACGGCTCCGACACCGCTGGCTGATGGTACCCATGCATTCACTGCTACGGCAACAGATGCAGTAGGTAATACTAGTTCAACAAGTGCTATTTTGAATATCGTTATCGATACACAGGCACCAGTTGTACCGACTATCACCACCGCTCAGAATCCAACTGCTGATAATACGCCAACTGTAACTGGTACAGCTGAAGCTAACAGCACCGTAACTATTATCATAGATGGTAATCCTGCAGGTACAGCTACAGCTAATGCAAGTGGTAACTATACTTTCACGGCACCAACGCCATTAGCTGATGGTACCCATGCATTCACTGCTACATCTACTGATGGAGTAGGTAACACCAGCGCAACAAGTGCTACTTTGGATATCGTTATCGATACGCAGGCACCAGTTGTACCGACCATTACCACCGCTCAAAATCCAACAGCTGATAATACGCCAACTGTAACTGGTACAGCAGAAGCCAACAGTACCGTAACTATCATTATCGATGGTAACGTTGCTGGTACAACTACTGCTAATGCCAGTGGTAACTATACCTTCACGGCTCCGACACCGCTGGCTGATGGTACCCATGCATTTACTGCTACGGCAACAGATGCAGTAGGTAATACCAGTTCAACAAGTGCTACTTTGAATATCGTTATCGATACACAAGCACCAGTTGTACCGACCATCACTACCGCTCAAAATCCAACAGCTGACAATACGCCAACTGTAACTGGTACAGCAGAAGCCAACAGTACCGTAACTATCATTATAGATGGTAATCTTGCAGGTACAGCTACTGCAAATGCCAGTGGTAACTATACCTTCACGGCACCAACGCCATTAGCTGATGGTACCCATGCATTCACTGCAACATCTACTGATGGAGTAGGTAATACAAGTGGTTCAAGTGCAAGCTTGAATATCGTTATCGACACACAAGCACCAGTTGTACCGACCATCACCACCGCTCAGAATCCAACTGCTGACAATACGCCAACAGTAACTGGTACAGCAGAAGCTAACTGTACTGTTACTATCATTATCGATGGTAATGTTGCTGGTACAGCTACAGCAAATGCCAGTGGTAACTATACCTTCACGGCACCGACACCATTAACTGATGGTACACACGCATTTACGGCTACGGCAACAGATGCAGTAGGTAATACTAGTGCGACAAGTGCAACCTTGAATATCGTTATCGATACACAAGCACCAGTTATACCGACCATCACCACCGCTCAAAATCCGACAGCTGATAATACGCCAACTGTAACAGGTACAGCTGAACCTAACAGTACTGTCACTATCATTATAGATGGTAATCCGGCTGGTACAGCTACTGCAAATGCCAGTGGTAACTATACCTTCACGGCACCAACACCGTTGGCTGACGGAACCCATGCATTTACTGCTAGGGCAACAGATGCAGTGGGTAATACCAGTGCAACAAGTGCTACTTTGAATATCGTCATCGATACACAAGCACCAGTCGTACCGACCATCACCACCGCTCAAAATCCAACAGCCGATAATACGCCAACTGTAACTGGTACAGCGGAAGCTAACAGTACCGTCACTATCATTATAGATGGTAATCCTGCAGGTACAGCCACAGCAAATGCCAGTGGTAACTATACCTTCACAACACCAACATTATTAGCTGATGGTATACATACATTTGCTGCTACTGCTACAGACATTGCCGGTAATGTCAGCGCTCCAAGTGCAACACTGAATATCGCTATTGATACCCAGGCGCCGGGAGTGCCGACCATTACAACGGAGAAAACACCTACCAGCGATAATACGCCAACAGTGACCGGTACCGCCGAAGCTAACAGCACGGTGACGATCTATGTGGGAGGCAATAATGTTGGTACTGCAAAGGCCGATGCAAACGGTAACTACACATATACCTTTAATCCAGCCCTGGCTGATGGTAGCTACGCTATTACCGCGACAGCAACAGATGCTACCGGTAATACCAGTGCACACAGCCCGGCCTTAAATATCACCATTGATGCAGCGGCTCCTGAAACGCCAGCTGCGCCTCAACTGATCGGTGGCAACAATGGCATCATTAATGATGCCACGCCATCTATCAAAGGTGACGCAGAAGCCAACAGTACAGTAACAGTGTACGTGGATGGTAAACCTGCCGGCACCACTAAAGCAGATGCAAACGGTCACTATACCTATACGTTTGATCCGGATTTGACTGACGGACCTCACAACATCACAGTGACCGCGACAGATGCTACCGGTAACACCAGCGGACAAAGCCCGGCGCTGGCAATCGTTGTCGATACGCAGGCACCGGCTGTACCAACAGTTACGACCGACAAATCACCTACAAATGATAATACACCAACAGTGACGGGTAAAGCAGAGCCGAACAGCACCGTAACTATTATTATAGATGGTAAACCTGCCGGTACAACAACCGCAGACGGTAATGGTAACTACAGTTATACTTTTAATCCTGCATTACCAGATGGTAATCACAACGTGACAACCACCGCAACAGATGCTGCCGGCAATACAAGCCAGCAAACGCCTCCGCTGAGTCTCGCTGTCGATACCCAGGCGCCTGCTGCACCTACAGTTGTACTCGAAACACCGATCAGCAACGGAGTAATTACTACCACTAAACCAACCATCTCCGGAGCGGCTGAACCTAACAGCACAGTAACTATCTACGTAGATGGTGTGATTGCAGGTACTACTACCGCCGACGCGAACGGGCATTACACATATACTTTCAATCCTGCATTGTCGCAGGGCGCACACAGTATCACTGCCACAGCTACTGACGCTGCCGGCAATACAAGCGCCCCTGGTGGTCCGCTTACATTCTCGATCGATGCTGTGGCGCCTGATGTTCCGGGAGTTCCGGTATTACCGGGAATAAACAGCCCTGGTCTTGTAAATACAGGTACGCCTACAATTACAGGTAAAGGAGAACCAGGAACAACGATCACCGTTTACACGGATGACAAGGCTGTCGGCACTGCTATTGTAGATGCCAATGGCGACTGGTCTTATACATACGATCCTGCACTGGTGGAAGGTGCACTCAACATTACTGTGACTGCATCCGATAAACAGGGTAATGAAAGCGGTCATAGCAATGAGGTTATACTGACAGTAGATCTCACCAGACCACAGGTGTCTATGTTAACATTGAGAGAAGAACCACTGAGCGGACCTGTCACCTTTACGTTTAGGTTTACTGAGGATGTTATCGGCTTCTCATCAGCTGACATCACCGTGAAAAATGGTACGGTGAAGGAATTCAAACAACTATCGCCTGACACCTATGAAGTGGTCCTTGCTCCGGATGGAAACGGTGAATTAACCGTAAGCGTTGCTGAGAACGTAGCTACGGACATGGCAGGTAATGGAAATATAGCTTCCACAACAATTACCCTTCGTGTGAAATTCGGTTCAGGTATAGATATCGTCTTCCCGATGCCGGCAAGTGACGAGGTGAATGTACGTTTCATAGAAATAAGGGACGGCGATGCCAATATAACTATGACGAGCATGGCAGGACAGGTACTGCTGCAACAGGCAAGTATTGTGAAGAATGGAATACTGAAGATCAATACACAGCGTGTCCCTTCAGGTACCTATGTACTGTACATCAGGATGAAAGAGGGCACCTTTAACACGACGGTCGTAATAGCAAGATAACAACTTATAGTCCTGGTAACCGCAGTTGCCAGGACTATACAAAACATTTGAGATGATACGTTTTTGTTTTCATTCTGCAGTATTGGCTTTTTTGATAACAACAGGTCTGCCTGTTATTTCTCATGCACAGGATAAGACTATTAATGTGGCCACGTCTGCAGCGCCATTCCTGCGGATATCACCGGATGCCCGTGCAGGTGGTATGGGTGAAATGGGTATCGCTACAAAAGCAGATGCCAACGCACCGTTCTATAATTTGTCTAAGATTGTCTTTGCAGAATCACCGGACGGCGTGGCGGTCTCTTATACTCCCTGGTTGAGAGAGATCAGTAATAAGATTTACCTGGCCACGGTCAGCGGATATCATAAGCTGGATGATAACCAGGCTGTAAGTGGTGCCCTCAGGTATTTTAATCTGGGTAATATTCAATTCGCAGATGTTTCAGGTAATCCATTGGGTAGCTCCAGTCCGCGGGAATTCTCTCTCGAAGCAGGATACGCCCGTAAATTAGGAGACCGGCTAAGCCTTGCATTGGCTGCCCGCTATATCTATTCGAAACTGGCGAGCGGCAATGCCAATAACTCTGGCGTCAATTATAAAGCCGGCAACGCTTTTGGCGTAGATATCTCAATGACTTACAATGCGCTGGATGAAGACGGTAAGGGACTGACTACAGGAGCTACCATTACAAATCTGGGCTCCCGTGTAAACTATAGCAACAACAGCGCGGCCAAGGAATATCTGCCCTCGAATTTTGGCGCCGGTGTTGCCTATACGCTGCCGGTACAGGAAGGGCATAAATTCTCTTTCGGTCTGGAACTCAATAAGATGCTAACACCTGTTGTTCCTGGTGATTCCACAGGTATTGCTTCCTATTACGATTACAGTGTGGTGAAAAGCTGGTTTAAATCATTCAGCAGTGCGAATGGAGGATTAAAATCCTTCCAGGTATCCCTGGGATGCGAGTATAGCTATAATGACGAGTTTTTTGCGCGCGCAGGCTATTTCTACGAAGATAAATATCATGGCGACCGTAATTATCTGACCACCGGTGTTGGATACAAATATGGCTCCGCAATGATCAATATCGCCTATATAGTGCCTTCCGGCAGTGGAACTACCCGGAGCCCGCTGTCCAATACCCTGCGTTTTGGCGCAACGGTAGATCTTCCGTGGAAATAATACTGAGACCTATCCTGTAACCTATACCTATCACTGGCCCGCTTCCCGGCGGGCCTTTTGTTTCTTATTTAAATTATTTATATTTGTTATATCTAATCAGCATTTACTCCTGATAAACCTATAAACCCAAAACCTATGATTTTCTTTTATGGACGCAACAGTTTTAAAGTGAAGACTGTACAGCTGTCAGAACTTGGTATCCACTCCGAAGTGCCGGGCGTGGTGCAGTTTGAATTAAGACAACAATATGGACATCTGTACTGGATCCCAATGTTCCCTATGGGATCACAATGGTGCGTACGCAGGACCGATAATAAACTTTATGAGGTAAACAGTGAATTGTTGCCTGCATTGAATGCAATGCCACGGCGCAAGCTTGGATGGCTTGCTTTTGCCGGACCTATCATCATTGCATTGGTACTGCTTTATTTTAAGATTTTCGGCTGATTTTTTACTGCTAAGAAATGTAAACAAGAGGGTGTCTTCTATGTTGAAAAACAAGCCCCGGGATAAAAAAAGTTAAAAAAAGAACTTTAAGGGCTGGTCTAATGGGACCGGCCTTTATTTTTTCCTATAAAAACAATCTTCTCTAAGCAGATATTGTCATGCAAGCTGCAATTTCTTGTATTATTTTCTATAGGATGCCACATGCAAACTCAAAAGAGTGGTCTTATAAATAAGCCACATACACCCTCATGCATTGATTGGCAACCAAGAGTTTTTATA
>CABHOY010000040.1 GCA_902168105.1 uncultured Flavihumibacter sp. | reverse complement strand
GGTAGCGTCTAAGTAACTGTGTAAAGGTACGATTGACCACAGGTGGTCTATAGTTGAAAAGCTATAGAGCCAGGTCAATCGATGGTTTTAAAACATTACCTTTAAATACACAGTTACAATGAAAAAGAAAAGAGAAGAAAATCCCATCGTCAATCAGGTTCTTACCCCTGAATTTCTCAAACAGTTCAAAGACTCTGGAGAGCTTAATTCCTTCATGGAAAATCTATATGCTCGTGCTATGGAACAAATGATAGAAGGAGAACTGGATAGTCATCTAGGCTATACCAAACATTCTCCAGAAGGTATCAACACTGGCAACTCCCGTAATGGCAAGAGCAACAAGAAAGTCAAAACCACACTTGGTGAAGTCGAGTTGGAGATCCCCCGCGATCGTAATAGCACTTTTGAGCCTGTTCTTGTTCCCAAGCGAAGCCGTACGGTAGAAGGTATTGAAGAAATTGTTATCTCCCTCTACGCACGGGGTATGAGTGTACGAGATATAGAGCTTCAGATTCGTGACCTCTATGGCTATACCATTTCAGATGCTACGATATCTAACATAACCGCTAAAGTACAATCTCACATTACCGAATGGCAGAGTCGTCCGTTAGCCTCGGTATATTTTGTGGTTTGGATGGATGGTATGGTTTTCAAAGTAAGGCAGAACGGAAAGGTGATTAATAAAACCATTTACCTGGCTGTTGGCCTCAACGCTGAAGGTCATAAAGATGTACTCGGTATGTGGTTGGGAGAAAGTGAGAGTGCATCCTTCTGGATGAGTGTGTTGACTGATTTAAAGTCTCGGGGAGTCGAAGATATACTTATCACCAGCACCGACAATTTAAAGGGCTTCACAGAAGCTATCGTCAGTATCTTTCCTCAATCCATAACACAGATATGCGTAGTCCATCAAATCCGAAACGCATCGCGTTATGTAGTATGGAAAGACAAAAAACAATTTGCTGCTGACCTGAAGCCTATATATACTGCTGCCAACAAAGATCTTGCGTGGACTGCTTTAGAGAAATTGGAAGATACCTGGGGCAAGAAATATCCGCATGCCATTCGATCCTGGAAAGCCAACTGGCAGGAGCTATCGCACTTCTTCGATTTTCCATTGGAGATCAGAACGATGATCTATACCACCAACATCATTGAAAACCTCAATGGCAAAATCAGGAAGTATACTAAAACAAAGATGTCCTTCCCCGATGATGCTTCGGTACTGAAATCAGTTTACCTGGCCCTACGAGAAATAACCAGAAGATGGACGCTGCCCGTACGCAACTGGAGTTTGGTGGTGAATCAATTTATCAACATCTTCGGAGAGCGGTGCAAAATATAATCCCTTTACGCAGTTGCTTAGACGCTTACACACTTTTTTAGGCAGTGTC
>CABHOY010000039.1 GCA_902168105.1 uncultured Flavihumibacter sp. | reverse complement strand
TGCGTAACACAACAGTATTTACAAAAAAGCCGATCAGCTTTTCTATCTCATGATGACTACGATTGGCTACCGGACTTCCTACACTGATATCGGTCTGACCACTGTAACGGTATAAGAGCACCTTAAAGGTACTCAGTAAGGTCATGTACAGAGTTACTCCCTCCTGGCTGCTCAGTTGCTCTAATCCAGACAGTAATGCTCCATCCAGCACACTGTAACAACGACTACCCGCATGCCCTGTGGAAGCACTACGGGTACGATCTGATGGAAGCTCCAATACACCCGCACCGGATAACTGCGACTGCCAGTAGGCAAGCCCTTCTTCTAACAAAGGCCCATTAAGTTGACGGCGTTCCCATAAAGCATAGTCTGCATATTGAACGCTTAACCCGGGAGGACTGTCTTCTATATTTTTATACAGCTGCACCAGTTCTTGCACCAGCAGTGGCATGGACCAGCCATCTGCTGCTATGTGGTGCAGTACCACCACTAGCAGCTGTTCTTCATTCTCATACTCCTGTAACTCTGCACGCAGCATATAATCTGAGGACAGGTTGAATGGACGATCCAATAACTCCTGTACAGCTACATGGTTACTTCCCTGGCAAGCGCCTTCCAGACGGCGGTAGCCTAGCGACCAACCACTGTCTGATAATACCTGCTGGTAGGCTGTCCCTTCTACTTCCAACATCACACTACGTAATACTTCATGACGGGATAACACCTGCCGGAACGCACGTTCCAGCAGCAATACATCTAATCTTCCATGCACACGAAGCACAGCAGGGATATGATAATGAATACTGCCTTCCAGCTGATCGATGAACCATAAACGCTCCTGTGAATAAGACAATGGTATATGCGCTGGACGTTCTTCTCGCACAATAGCAGGCAACTGCCCCCCTGCTCCCGCTTTTATTATATAAGCTGACAGCTCCGCAAGGACCGGATAACTGAAGATATCACGGATGCTTACCGCTATGTCCAGCGCACTACGCAGCCGCGACATTACCCGGGCTGCCAATAGCGAATGACCGCCAAACTCAAAAAAGTTATCGTTAGTACTTACTTTATCTATCCCCAGCAACTCCTCCCAGATAGTGGCGATGGCATGCTCGGTATCGTTACGCGGCGCTACATATTCACGCGCTGATGTGATCAAACCTGATACCGGTGGTAAGGCACGACGGTCCAGCTTTCCATTTGTGGTTAATGGCAAACGATCTAAAGGAATAAATATACCTGGCACCATATAAGCCGGTAAATGGCTACGCAGCCAGGTTTGCGCCCCTTCCTTATCAAAGGTCCCTGTTGCCACTACATAGGCTACCAACTGATGACTACCGGTATCATCTCCGGTGGCTAGTACCGCACACTGGCTGATACTTTCGTATTGTTGCAATACACTTTCTATCTCACCCAACTCAATGCGGTAACCACGTACTTTCACCTGCTGATCTCGACGACCTACATACATGATCGTTCCATCTTCACGCCAATAGCCGATATCTCCCGTACGATATAAACGACTACCGGAGATCCCGCTGAATGGATCAATTATAAACTTCTCTGCTGTCAGTGCTTCATGGTTCAAATATCCACGGGCCACACCAGCTCCTCCCACGCAGATCTCTCCCGGCACTCCAACCGGGCACAAAGTCTTCCCATCATGTAGGATATAGGCAGTAGAATTACTTATCGGTTTCCCGATAGGTATATCATCAATGCTTTCTATTCTGTCGGCAGGTACTTTATGGCACAGGGAGAAAGTTGTATTTTCTGTTGGCCCGTACCCATTAATTACCTCCAATTGCGGACAGTGCTTCAGCAAACGCTGGATGTGAACAGCGGATAGCTTATCGCCTCCGGCCACCAGTGTTTTCAACTGACTGAATATAGCAATATCCTCATCTATCAATTGATGTAACCAGCTTGCTGTAAACCATACGAGATTGACATTGTATTGCCGCATGGCATTACCAAGCAGCTGTGTATTTAATAACTCATGCTGATTACAAAAAACAAGTGTACCTCCATTTAACAATATTCCCCAGTATTCAAATATTGTTGCATCAAAGGCAATAGCTGCTGTTGCCAACAGAATATGCTCACTATTGAATGAAAGATAATTCGGTGACCTGACAAGCCTGACTACATTAGCATGCGTTACCATTACACCTTTAGGATGACCCGTTGAGCCAGAGGTATACATTATGTACGCCAGGCTATCTGCGGATACTGATGCAGCAGTAATCGCCTGCGGTAACTGACTGTTGTCTTCTCGGCTGATATTCAGTACCGGTTTTCCAGTAGATGCAGCTATACCATAACATGCCTCATCACTGATCAACATCTTCGCGCCTGTATCTTCAAGGATATGATTGATCCGGTGGGAAGGATAAGATGGATCGATGGGTACATATGCACATCCGGCTTTCAGGATGCCCAGCAATGCGATCACCAGTTCAGGGCTACGCTCCATACATACTGGCACAACACTTCCCGGACCAGCTCCCGTATCCTGCAACATACGGCTTACAACCGACGACCGCACGTCCAGCATGTTGTAGCTAAGCTCATAATCACCAAAGATCACGGCTGTTTTCTCTCCCTGCAATTGCGACTGTTTTGAAAACAGGTCTACTATCGTATTACGTGGATATTCAAATGGTATCTGGTTAAAGCCATGTAATATGGCCTGCTCTTCTGCGGATGTTAATAAGCCTAACGACGATATGCTAGAATTCCTGTCTGCCACTATAGACTTTAACAATTCCTGATAGTGGCACAGCATACGTTCTATCCGCGCTGCATCAAACAAGCCTGTATTATATTCCATACCAAGCTTCAGACCAGTATCAGTTACACGGACTTCCAGCGTCAGATCAAATTTAGATGTCTCGGATACAACCGCTTCATAAGACAATACCGCATCGTCTGATAATACCAGTTGCTGCTGCGCTGACTCGTGCTGTAAGACGAACATCACCTGGAATAAAGGGTTACGGATACCATCTGCGGATAAGCCCTGCTGAACTACCACCTTCTCAAATGGTATATGTTGGTAATGATAAGCATCCACCGTAAGCTGACGGACACGATTCAGCAGATTATGGAAAGATTCCTCTCCTGATAACTCCGTGCGTAATACGACGGTATTTACAAAAAAGCCGATCAGCTTTTCTATCTCATGATGACTACGATTGGCTACCGGACTCCCTACACTGATATCGGTCTGACCACTGTAACGGTACAAGAGCACCTTGAAGGCACTCAATAAGGTCATGTACAATGTTACTCCTTCCTGACTGCTCAGTTGCTCTAATCCAGACAGTAGTGTTCCATCCAGCACAGTGTAACAACGGCTACCCGCATGCCCTGTGGAGGCACTACGGGCACGATCAGAAGGAAGCTCCAATACACCGGCACCTGATAACTGCGATTGCCAGTAGGCAAGCCCTTCTTCCAATAAGGGACCGTTAAGATGACGGCGTTCCCATAAAGCATAATCTGCATATTGAACGCTTAACTCGGGAAGACTACCTTCTATATTTTTATACAGCTGCACCAGTTCTTGTACAAGCAGTGGCATGGACCAACCATCTGCTGCTATATGGTGCAATACGACCACCAGCAATTGTTCTTCATTCGCATACTCCTGCAGTTCTGCACGCAGCATATAATCTGAGGACAGATTAAACGGACGATCCAATAACTCCTGTACAGCCACATAACTGCTTCCCTGACAAGCTTCTTCAATACGACGGTAGTTTAGCGACCAACCACTCTCTGACAATACCTGCTGATAAGCTGTCCCTTCTATCTCTAGCATCACACTGCGTAATACTTCATGACGGAATAACACCTGCCGGAACGCACGTTCCAGCTGTACTGCATCCAATCGTCCATGCACACGAAGCACGGCAGGGATATGATAATGATTACTACCTTCCAGCTGATCGATGAACCATAAACGTTCCTGAGAATAAGACAATGGTATATGCGCTGGACGTTCTTCACGCTTTATTGTTATAGCGTGTTCTTTATCCTGCAGATCGAGATTATAATACTTCAGATATTCTATCAACTCCTGTTTACGTTCACGAATACGCTCAAGCAAATCTTTGCTGATGTTACCGGCTGACTTTGTCCTGATCTTTAACTCTGCTCCGGAAAGCGTTATCAGGATATTTTTATCTCTCAGCTCTCTGATGAATGATCTGGTGTTGGCACTATACATAAACCAGTCCGGGGGTTTAAATGGTTATTTCGTGATATTCCTCTGAAATATTATCGTGCCTGTTTACAAGCTGCATATCTATCAGCTCTGCAATCCCGGCTATATCTGTTAACTCGTATAAATACTTAACCGGCATGCTTATGCCGAATTCTAATTTGATCTTCGATATAAACTTCATGATCATCAGTGAATGACCTCCCAGTTCAAAGAAGTTATCATAAACACCCACTTGTTCTACTCCCAGCAACTCCTGCCAGATAGTGACCAGGGCTTGTTCGGTGTCATTACGTGGTGCGACATATGCACGCGCTGAAGTGATCAATCCTGATGCCGGTGGTAAAGCCCGACGGTCCAGTTTTCCATTTTTTGTTAATGGCAAACGCTCTAAAGGAATGATTATGCCTGGCACCATATAAGCAGGTAAATGGCTACGCAACCAGGTCTGCAACCCGTCCTTGTCAAAGGTCCCCGTTGCCACTACATAGGCTACCAACTGGGTATCATCTCCGGTGGCTAGTACTGCACACTGACTGATAGCTTCGTATTGCTGTAACACACTTTCTATCTCACCCAGCTCAATGCGGTAACCACGTACCTTCACCTGCTGATCACGACGCCCTACATACATGATCGTTCCATCTTCGCCCCAGTAGCCGATATCTCCCGTACGGTACAAACGGCTGCCAGAGATGCCACTGAATGGATCGCCGATAAACTTCTCTGCTGTTAGTGCTTCCTGGTTCAGGTAACCACGGGTTACACCTGCTCCACCTATACAGATCTCACCAGGAATACCCACCGGGCATAACTGACCTTCACTGACTATATAGACATGGGTATTACTTACCGGACGCCCGATAGGAAGATCAGAGCCTGTAAGCTCATCCCCTTCATAACGGTAGATCGTGGCTGTGATCGTGGCCTCTGTAGGCCCGTATTTGTTATAAAAAGAGATACCTGTAT